>NZ_JBFANB010000009.1:149387-366986 GCF_040659625.1 Nonomuraea sp. NPDC049750 | reverse complement strand
GTAGACGAGATGGTCCGGTCACCGGCGGGCAAGGCCGACTATCGGTGGGCCCGGCGGCAGGCGGAGTCCGGCGGCTCGTAAGCCCCGGGTGTCCAGTAGTGCGATTCGGAATTGTTCGCGAACGTGGGCGCGGTGTTCCCGTAACCGCCCGGTACGAGCTGCCCGCACTGGCCGGACTGGTATGTGTTGGTGCAGATGTAAGCGTTCAGGAACAGGTGCGCGTTGATGGCGGACTCGTCATTGTTGGCGATGAATCCGTTTGCCGTGCTGGCGGACCAGTCTGGGTGTCCGGTCGTATCCATGTACGTGAAGTCCGCCATGCGGCCGGTCAGGTTCTGATTTTCCCAGACGCACAGGTCGTACCAATTGCAGACGCCGTCCTCCATGATTCCGGAGATGGTCGGCTTCTGTAATGTGGTGGAAACCTTGGACTTTTGGAGGTAAGACGGCTCCGGCTCCGCTTTCGCCGGGAGGGAGAACAGGGCGAGGGTGCAGAATGCCAGGAGCATTCCGATGACGGCGCGTCGCATCGTGATCCTTTCAGCAGGCGAGGGTGACTTCGGGGGTTGTGCCGTTCATGGTCAGTGGGGACCCGGCGTAGCCGGCCTTGGTGAACACGGCGGTGCCGCCGGCGAAGTACGTGTTCGTGGTGCCCTGGCACGGCGCGCTGGAGTAATGGATCCCGTAGTTGGCCGGGTTGTAGCGCTTGGTGGTCGTGGTGGTGGACCCGTCCTTGTAGAGGTTGAGGTACAGGTCGATCGAGTCGACGACGGCGGTGCACTGCACCTCGATCTCGGTGCGTACGTCGTTGTACAGGCTGTTGACGTACGGGAGGCTGAGATAACCGCCGCAGTAAATGACGTCCGCCGCCGCGTTGCCGCCCTTCGGGGTGTCAGCCTTTCTCGTGAGGGTCATCGTGAACGACTGGGTGGCGCCGCTTTTGAGGGGAACGGACGGCCTTTCCGGAGCGGCGGAGGCCGGGTTGCCCATAAGAACGACTGATAACGCGAGGGCGACGGACAAAACGAGTGTGCGAAGACGTGTGGACATTTCTGCGCCTCCAGAGGAAGAAGAGGGTTCATGCTGCCTCCCCTATGGTGATCGACTGCCGGGGATGCGTCTTCGTTATATTGCGTAAAACTTCCTGTCAAAATCTGCCTAGCATTTGTAACAAAGGGTAAAGTCCCGTGTCGGCGCGCTGGAGCGCGGCCGATGCGCAGGCAGAACGGTGCCGTCGGCGCGGTGTGCGCCGACGGCGAGCACGGGTCAGGGTGGCGAACTTGTCCGCCAGCCATTGCCTGCCTTCCCCGTTCTCGTAGTAGCCACTGCACCCCGGGCCCGGGCTCGGCGGATCTCCCGGCTCCACCCCCATTTCCCGGCATTTGGCCAGGATGGTGGCGAATCCGAGGGTGTTGCCGCCGATCCCGACGGTGACGATGTCCTCGTCGCCGTTGAGCGCGTCGATCTGCGCGGGCTTGGCCGGCCGTGCGCAGGTGCCACGGTTGAACGGCGGGCCCAGGAGCATATCTGCGGGTGCAGGGGCCCTTGCCTACCTCGGCGGCACCGCAGGTGACGTCGGTGAGGCGGAGCGAGTTGGAGGTCTCGGCGTTCAGCCGCCGCGCCAGCTGTTGTTCCCAGCTGTGATTGGACCGGCCGCAGCCATCGCTGGGATCCCATCGGAGTATGAGGGCGCCGGCGCTGTAGGAGTCGCCGAGCGCGGTCCACTTCAGTGAGGCGCGGGACTGGTGCTGAGCCGTCGCGGCCGGGCCGGCGGCGTTCAGGCTCGCGTGCTGGGCTGTGGCCGGGGCGGCCTGGGCGGCGGGGACGGTCAGCAGGGTCGCGGCGATGCCGCTGACAAGGGTGACGCTCAGGGCGATGGGTGGTAGGCGCATGCCTCTCCTTCGTCGGTCACATGTGGCATTTGCTTGGCCCGGAGCGGCGAGGGGGCATGAGGTCTCTGCCAGGTGGCTGTGCTTCCTGCGGTGATTCTTCTCGATCTCCGAGGGCCAGCCTCGGCCGCTACGTCCGCCTCGGCGAGGAAACCTCGGCCCGCGTCACCGCCGAGCACGACCCCGCGGCCCGGCGACGCCAACGCTGAAAGCTAGGCGCCTACCGCCAAGGGTCACCGTGGTCCTGGCACCCCCGCCGTACCCACTGATCAACACAGTGGCGGCTGGCCGGAGCTGTAGGAGTTCCGGGGCGTCACGGATCGCTAACAGGCGAAGAATCCGCAGGTCGCTACCGCTAATTTCGGCACTCAGCCTCCTCGAAGGCCGAGATCACGATTGCGGTTCTTGATCGTTTCCGAGCGGTGACTGTCGCTGACTTGGCTATCTCTCCGGCATGATCAAAGGCTCGCGGAGGATGCGGATCGACCGACCTCGACCTGGAGCGGGCCCAATAGCCATTGCCGCCGATCCCCGCCTTCCGTCACGATCAAGTATGGCGATGACACGAGAACCGCTCGCTTGTGTACGGGGTCGGACGCCGGGCCGCGCCGGCCGCACCGTTGGAGTCCGGGCGCTACCGGTTGTGCTCGCCGTCCTCGCCGTCCTCGTGATGGCCGGCGGTGGCCAGGCCGCGGCCCGTACGGCCGTGGCCGGGGTGGCCGCCGAGGCGCCCGGTTCGTCCTCCGGCCCTCCCGTGGTGCTGCCGAAGATCGACTGCGCGGCCCTCGCCGGGCAGGACCTGTCGGGCACGCCCGGCGCTCCGGCGGTCATCGGGTCCGCGACCGCGACGACCTCGCCGGTCGGCTGGGCGGCCTGCGAAGTCAAGGGAACCGCGGCGCCGCAGATCCAGTTCGACGTGCTCCTTCCCACCGAGACGTGGCGGCAGCGGTATCTGCAGACCGGGTGCGGGGCGTTCTGCGGGAGCGTCGACATCTACGCCGACGCGACGGACGGGTGCGTGCCGCTGACCCGCGGCGACTTCGTCATAGCCACCGGCAACGGGGGGCACGTCGGCGTCTCCGGCTTCGACGGCACGTTCGGTGCCGATCCGCAGCTCCGGGTCGACTTCGGCTACCGCTCCGACCACGTCGTCGCGCTCGTCGCCAAGCGGCTCATCGCGCTCTACTACGGGCAAGGCCCGCGCTACTCCTACTTCGACGGCTGCTCGCAGGGCGGCCACGAGGGGATGACCGAGGCGCAGCGCTACCCGCGTGACTTCGACGGCATCATCGCCGGCGCCCCGGCGTCGTTGCTCACGTCGCTCATCGTGTGGTCCGCGGGCTGGCACGCCACGGCCAACACCGACGCGCGGGGCCGGCCCATCATGACCGCCGCCAAGCTTCCCGCGCTGCACGCCGCCGTCATGCGCGAGTGCGACGCACGGGACGGCCTGGCCGACGGCCAGATCGACGACCCGCGTGCCTGCGCCTTCGATCCGCGGAGCCTGCGCTGCGCGACAGGAACCGACAGCGCGGACTGCCTCACCGACGCGCAGATCGATGCCGTACGCAAGCTGTACGACGGGCCACGCGACGAGCGGGGCCGGCGGATGTACCCGGGGGGCGAGCCCGTGGGCTCGGAAGCGAACTGGGCCCGCTGGGTCACCCCGACCGCCACCGGCGCCCCGGCCGTGGCCGAGGGCAACGCGACGAACGCGCTGAAGTACCTCGCCTACCCCTCTGCCCGGCCGTCGGCGACACTGCGCGACCTGCGCTACGACTCGGCGACGTTCCGCGAAATCAACCAGCAGGCCGGCGTCTACGACGCGAGCGATCCCGACCTGACGGCCTTCCGCGCCGCGGGCGGGAAGCTCCTCCTCTGGCACGGCTGGGCAGACCAGGCGATCTCGCCGTACGGGACGATCGCCTACTACCACGCCCTCACCGAGCGCATGGGCGGGACGGACGCCACGCAGCGGTTCGCCCGCCTGTTCATGCTGCCGGGCGTCGCCCACTGCGGTGACGGTCAGGGACCGGACGCGTTCGACGCGCTCACCCCCGCCCTCGCCTGGGTCGAGAACGGCGTCGCACCTGACCGGCTCGTCGCCACGAAGCGCCAGGACGACACCGTCGTACGGACCCGGCCGGTCTACCCCTATCCGGCCGTCGCACGCTACGACGGGAGCGGCAGCATTGACGACGCGGCCAACTTCGCACCGACACCGCCGCCCACGCGCTACGAGGACGACATCCCCTGGCTCGGGTCGTTCCGCTCCGGCTACGAGCAGACCTGCGGCTGGCACGACGGCCGCTGGTCCTGCACCCTGGCGCGACGGCCGAGCTAGCTGGGCGGCTTGGCGTCCTACTCCAGAACCACGGCCAGGGCCACTTGGTCCTGTCACCGCCCCGCTCACGCCAACGACGCTGACCAGCAACTACCGCGCTGCCCGCAGCCCGTTTCTGCCCAATTCGTGAACCACCCCTAGTGTCGTGGGCGCGGGCCGGTCATGGCATCACGACGAGTCGCCTGCCTTTGAGGTCGGTTCGCTGCCAAGCGGTCGCGATGTCGCTCAGCGGGACCTTCTCCACGTCGAAGGTGAGCTCGCCGGACCGCGTCCACGTCACGACCTGCTGGTACACCTCGTCCATGGTCCGCGGGTCGAGTCCCTTGGCCGCGCCGTAGATCTCCACGCCGGAGGTGCGCAGGCTCGACCCGGCGAGGGCGAGCTCGGTGTCGACCGACTCGCCGATCTGGACCACCCGGGTCGGCTTGGCGAACGCGAACGACCGCGGCACCAGCGCGCGCAGCAGGATCTCGCTGGGCCTGCCCCACAGGTAGTCCATGACGACGTCGTAGCCGTCCCCCCTGGCGTCGAGGTACGCCTGCGCCAGCGCCTCGTCGGAGACCGCGGTGTTGATCACCGTGTCGGCCCCGATGGCCTGTACCTCGCGCAACTGGTCGTCGTCGCGGCCGGTGGCCACGATGCGGCCGGCGCCCAGCAGCCGGGCCACCTTGACCGCGAGCCGCCCGGCGACCCCGGTGGCGCCCTGCACCAGCACCGTCTCCCCGGGAACGAACCCCGCGGCCGTCTTCATCGACATGGCGGTGACGGCCGAGGCCATCACCGCCACCACGGCCGGGTCGATGCCGTCGGGGATCGGCATGTAGGAGCCCTGGGGCACCACGGCCTTCTCGGCGAGCGCGCCGTAGGGCGGGCGGATGTTGCCGAACCCGACGAGCGTGCCGTCCGGGAGAGCGCCGATGCCGTCGAAGGCAGGGATCATCGGAAGCCGGCCGATGTACTTCTCGCCGGCGTAGTGCGTACCGGCCGCGATCGCCTTGTCGACGTTCTCGACGGCGACCGCCTTGACATCGATGATCACCTCGCCGTCGTCGGCCACCGGATCGGGGAAGTCCTCATAGCGCGGGATGCCGCCGACCTCGTGGAGCACCGCTGCCTTCATCCCAGCTCCTGCCCGAACAAGCGAGCGATCCGCATCTGCCACGCCACCAGGACACGAGGCGGCCGGGCCGAGAAGTGGTTGAACCCGTGGTCGTGCGAACGGTGGTGCGTGAGCGAGTGCCGCCACCCATGGCCGTGGCGGGCCTGGCCCTGGTGCCCGGCCGGCCGCTCGGTGTGCGCGGGAATCCCCGGAATGCGATGGGTCGCCCGGTGCAGCAGGTCGCGGAGCGAGTGCTGGTGTCTCATCGTCGCCTCCTCTGGCGCGCGAGTCTCTATCACTGATAGGGCACTCTATCACTGATAGACTCCGGAAGGGAGGTGCCGGAATTGGCTTTGGACAAGCAGCGGATCGTCACCGAGGCCGTCGCGCTACTGGACGCAGAGGGTCTCGACGGCGTGACCACGCGCAAACTGGCCGCCCGGCTCGGCGTACAGTCGCCGACCCTTTACTGGCACATCCCGAACAAGGCGGCGCTGGTCACCGCGATCGCCGAGGCGATTCTCGAGCAGCAGTTCCCCGAGCCGGCGTCGCCCGCGCCGGAGGAGCGCTGGGCGGACTGGCTGATCGGCCTGGCCGAGCGGCTGCGCCGCGCGCTGCTGGCCCACCAGGACGGAGCCCGGATCATCGCGGCCTCCCAGCTGTCCCTCAAGATGGCCGCCATCTCCGAACTGGCAATGAGCGCACTGGTCGGGCGGGGCATTCCCCTGCGGCAGGCTCGCCTGATCGTATTGACGGTGTTGCGCTTCACCGTCGGCTACGTCCTGGAGGAACAGGCCGGCCGCCCCGACGCGGACGCCCTGGACGGCTTCGACATGGCCGCGTACGCCACGGCGTACCCCACCGTGATGGCCGGCGTGACAGAGTATTTCCAGGCTGGCCACAGCGTCGATGATCTGTTCCGCGACTGTCTGGAACAGATCATCCATGGTTCCGCGGCGCGGTCCGACCCCACGTCCTGACCGGTCAGCCCTGGCACAAGCGCCCCGGGTCGCCCAACACAGCAAGCCGGCGTCGTCTCTGTTTCATAGGCCCTCGCATATGAAACACCCGACCGGTACCTCTGGGACGACCAGTCACGCCAACCCGATCCGTCCGCGTTTCGCGGCGTACTTTTCATTCGCGTTGTGCTCGCGGGCCCCGGGGTCGCGGCATCGCCACCGGGCGCTGCTGGCCGGCCCGCAGGAACCGTGCTTCTAGACTTGCCGCATGTCGGATACGCAGTATGAAGACCTGCTCCGCCTCGTGCTCGACACGGGCGCCCGCAAGGAGGACCGTACCGGGACGGGCACGCGGTCGATCTTCGGTCACCAGTTGCGCTACCGGCTGTCGGACGGCTTCCCACTGATCACCACAAAGAAGGTCCATTTCCGCTCGATCGCGTACGAATTGCTGTGGTTCCTGCGCGGCGACGCGAACGTCGCCTGGCTGCGGGAGAACGGCGTCACGATCTGGGACGAGTGGGCGGCGCCGGACGGTGATCTCGGCCCGGTCTACGGTGTGCAGTGGCGGTCATGGCCGACCCCGGACGGGGGGCACATCGACCAGATCAGCGAAGTGCTGCGCACGCTCCGCGAGAACCCCGACTCTCGGCGGATCATCGTGTCCGCGTGGAACGTCGCCGACATCCAGCGGATGGCGCTGCCGCCATGCCACGCCTTCTTCCAGTTCTACGTCTCCGACGGCGAACTGTCCTGCCAGCTGTACCAGCGCAGCGCGGACCTGTTCCTCGGCGTGCCGTTCAACATCGCCAGCTACGCACTGCTGACGCACATGATCGCCGAGCAGGTGGGCCTCGGCGTCGGTGATTTCATCTGGACCGGAGGCGACTGCCACATCTACGACAACCACCAGGACCAGGTCCACACCCAACTCGCACGCCACGCGCGGCCGTTCCCGACCTTGAGCCTGAAGCCGGCCGACAGCCTGTTCGACTACACCTACGAGCACTTCACGCTGAACGGCTATGATCCGCACCCTGGCATCAAGGCGCCGGTGGCGGTGTGATCGGGCTCATCTGGGCGCAGTCGGCCAACGGCGTGATCGGCCGCGACGGCACGCTGCCCTGGCACCTGCCGGAAGACCTGAAGCACTTCCGCTCCCTGACCGCGGGCGCGACCGTGCTCATGGGCCGCCGTACCTGGGAGTCGCTGCCGCCGCGCTTCCGGCCGCTGCCGAACAGACGCAATCTTGTGCTGTCACGCACGCCACAGGAAGGCGTGGAGACCTTCCCCGACCTGCAGCAGGCGCTCGCCACGGCGGCCGGGGACGTGTGGGTGATCGGCGGCGCGGCCGTGTACCGGGCGGCGCTGCCGTTCGCGGACCGGATCGTGGTCACCGAGATTCGCGAGTTCTTCGCAGGAGACACGTACGCGCCGGACACGGGGCGCTCGCCGGACTCCGTCGGGCCGTGGCAGGAATCGTCGACCGGACTGCACTACCGGTTCGTGACCCGGGACCGCTGAACGACTGGGTCCGAGTGCCGCGCCCGGATAAGTCCCCTTATCCGGGCAAAAACTCCTAAGGTCCTGGGGCATGACCCTTGTTGAACATCACCTGGAAAGTGTCCGAGGCGCCGCCCAGGCGGGCGACTACGAGGCCGCGCGCGAATACGGCAGACTCCTGAGTCTTCTCCCGGCCGAGATGGAGGAGTCCGATGATGAGTGGCCGTGCGTGTGGTGGTTTCGTGTCGCGCTGGAAGGGCGCCCTGAGGATCACGAGGCTGCCGTCTTGCTGGCCGCCCGCCTTACCGGTGACGCCGATGCCCTCGCCTACGCCTATGGGCTCGACGACGAGGAGGATTGCGACGAGGAGGGTGAGGACGAGGAGGGCAACCTGGCCAGGAGGAACTGCGAACGGATGCGAAAAGAGGCGCAGCGGCTCTACGCGCAGGTGTTGCGAGCGGACCCCGCGCATCCGGGCGCTCGCAGCGGGTTGGCCGCTTTCGAGGGCGTGCCCTTTCCGGTGGCTCCCTTCAGCCACTACTTGGTCCAAGGGGAGTACTGGAGCGGCACGGCCGGATGCCGTGAACAGCTCGTCGTCAGTGACGCCGAAGAACTGCGGTGGGCATGCGATCACTGGTTCGCCGAGATCGCCGGTCTCGGCGCCTACCATCTGTCGGTGTACGCCTCGGGTGAGCGGCTGAGCCACGCGAGCCTGGAACCACTGGTCCGGGCGGCTGATGGATCTTTGGACTGGTCGGTGATCACCATCCCGCCACTTCCCGGGGAACCCCTGCCTCACGGCCATCCCGCGCTGCTGCACAACGGCCACATCGCACACTACGGCTGGTACTCCCTCGACCTCGGATGATCAGCGTGTGAGCGATCCCGACTCCGGCGATCAGCCGCTCAGTGTTCTCCGCCGCATCCTTCCGGAGCTTGCGCGGCCGCGTGGAGGTCATGGACAACGTATCCTGCGTGAGTGTTCGCCCCCTCACCTGATCTGGATGACGTGCTTGCCGCGGACTCCACCGGCTTCCAGGGCCCGGTGGGCATCGGCGAGCCGGTCCAGAGGGTGGACGGTGTCCACGACAGGGACGATGTCGCCGTGCTCGGCGTAACGGGTGATCTGGGCCAGCAGCTCGGTGTCGGGGTTGCCGCTGAAGACGCGGATGCGTCCGCTCCCGTGGATGGTGGAGGCGAGGATGGAGGCGAGGCCGGCCAGAGGCCTGTTGAAGTCGAGGGTGATGGCGACCATGCGCCCGCCGGGCGCCAGCAGGCGGCGCAAGCGGGACTGCTGCGTGCCGGCGGTGTCGACGATGACGTCGAAGCGGCCCAGCTCAGACAGGCGGGTCGTGCGGTAGTCGAGTGCTTCGTCGGCGCCCAGGCCGCGGACGAAGTCGAGGTTCTTGGCGCCCGCGAGAGCGACGACGTGGGCGCCGAAGAGCTTGCCGATCTGCACCACGACGCTGCCCACGCCTCCGCTGCCCCCGCGTACCAGTAGTCGCTCACCGGGTTTGATGGCGGCCTTGTCGCGCAGGGCGGTGACCGCCGTGGCCCCGCCGGCGAGCAGTGAGATGGCCTGCACCGGGGTGAGGTTCTGCGGAGCGGGGGCGATCTGGCGGGGGCGCACGGCGACGTGCTCGGCCATGCTGCCCGTCTTGCGCCCCAGTAGCCCCCACACCCGATCCCCTTCACGTACTCCGGTGACCGACGAACCGACTTCGGTGACCTCCCCGGCGAAGTCGATTCCGCTCGTCTTGGGGAAGGTGCGGCCGGTTACCAGGCGCGTTCTCCCGGCCCGGTCGAGCAGCTCGCCGCCGTTGACGCTGGCGGCGTGCACCCGCACCAGCACCTCCTCGGGCGCGGGGGTCGGCGTCGGCCGCTTGCCCACATAGAGGACCTCCGGGGGGCCGAATCGGTCGAAGAGGGCTGCGCGCATGTCGCTCATGATCTTGTCCTGTGTCGCTTCGAAGCCGCGGAGGCGCTGGGTGTGCCCGCTGGTACGCTCACGCTAAACCCGTAAGTGGATGACATCGTCCATTTAGCTTGAAGTGAGAGACATTGCCTGCTCAGCCATCTCACAAGCCGTCCGGCCACGTCGGCGATGTGCCCGGCGGTGCGGACCCGGTGGGCCTGCGCGCCGATGCCCGGCGCAACCGGGAACGCATCCTCCAAGCCGCCCGCGAGGTGTTCGCGGCCCAGGGTGTTGACGCCCCTATGAGCGCCGTCGCCCGCCGCGCCGGCGTCGGCGTGGCCACCCTCTGCCGCCGCTTCCCCACCCGCACTGTGCTTGCCACGGCCGCCTTCGCCGGGCAGCTCGCCGTGTGCGCGGCAGCCTTCGACGAGGCCCTCGCCGACCCTGATCCCGGGCACGGCCTGTACACACTCCTGGAGAAGGTGTGCACCACGCAGGTGACCGACCGCGGCTTCGCCTTCGTCTTCTGGGATCAGTTCCCCGACGCCCTTGATCACGATCACGAACGCGACTGTGCCGAAGAGGCTCTGGCGCGGCTGGTCCAGCGTGCCCGCGAGACCGGACAGCTGCGCGACGACTTCGACCCCGCCGATATCACCCTCCTACTCCTGGCGAACAGCGGTCTTGCCGGACAACCGAGAGAAGCCGCCCTCGCTGCCTCCCGGCGGTTGCCGGCCTATCTCTTTCAGGCTTTCCAGGTACAGCGCCCTGGCTCTCTCCCGCCTCCCGCGGCGATAGGCCCTGCGCTCGCGTAGCTACGGGCAGGGTGAAACGCCGACGCCGAGCCAGCTGGCGGCGTCGATGGTCGGTCGGAGCGGGACCGGCCGCTCCGGACCAGGCTGTGTCGATTCAGAACCCGGGGGCTTTCAGGCTCCGTGCGGTGAGTTCGATGGCAGGGGAGCCTCCCAGGTGGCGGTGATGTCGCGGGCGACATCACGGAGGAGGTCGATGAGCATGTCCGCGAGTGGTGTGAGGCCGGCGTCGGTTCTGGTCACGGCGTAGAGCTGGCGGTAGGGACTGGGGTGGGCCAGTTCGCGATGGGTGGTGCCAGGCGCATGGGTCAGGGCCAGGCGCGAGACCAGGGCCACGGCGATGCCTGTGCCGACGAGGGCCTGGGCGACGTCGTAGGACTCGGTCTCGAACCGCACGGTGGGAGTGAAACCGGCCTCGCGGGCGGCGTCGTGGAACTGTTCGCGGGCGGCATGGCCGGCCAGGATGGAAACCCACGATTCGTCGCGCAGTTGTTCCAGGCGAAGTTCGG
Organism: Nonomuraea sp. NPDC049750; assembly: GCF_040659625.1. Taxonomy (NCBI): domain Bacteria; kingdom Bacillati; phylum Actinomycetota; class Actinomycetes; order Streptosporangiales; family Streptosporangiaceae; genus Nonomuraea; species Nonomuraea sp. NPDC049750. The sequence goes on along the minus strand of NZ_JBFANB010000009.1, from coordinate 355,956 downwards.
TGTCCGCGGGCTGCCCGGTGGCCAGTGGGTGGTCATCGGGGAGAACCACGACCATCGGGTCCAACAGCAGCGAGTGGGCCCGTAGGTGTGGGGGCGGCGTGAGCGGTGTGCCCCAGGACGCGACGATGGCGAGGTCCAGGCGCCCCGCGCTGATCTCCTCCGCTCCGCGTCCGGACACCACGTCCACGACCGAGACGTCGGCGTCCGGATGGCGGTGCCGCAGGGCCGTCAGGGCGGGTGGCAGCAGGTGCAGGGCAGCCGCCTGGAACGTGCCGATCCGCAGACGGAGCGAGAGGTGGCCGAGCAGTGCGGCCAGTTGCGCCTCGGCCTTGTCCGATGCCTCCTGCACGGTTCGACCGTGGGAGGCGAGCAGCGCACCGGCCGCGGTGAGCGTTGCTCCGCGAGGACCACGGATGACCAGGGGCACCTGCCAGTCGCGCTCGGCCTTGGCCACCTGCTGGGTGACCGCCGCGGGTGTGAGTTGGAGCGCGTGAGCCGCCGCCGTCAAGGAGCCGTGCCGCTCGATCAACGCGAGAAGCCGCAGCTGTCCCGGATCCACCAGCATTCACTAATCCTAACGCTGCACCCTTCTCTTTTAACTTCTCTTACGAGTATGGGAGAGGAAGACTCGTGGGACACCCATCGGCCGCAATCCCCGGAAGGGGTTCTTTCCCATGCCCACGCATGTGCCCGTTTTCATCGCCACCACCTTGCTGCTGGCGATGCTGCCAGGCGCGAGTCAAGCCCTGATGATCCGGCAGGTTCTGGAAGGCGGGCAACGTACGGTCCGAGGCACGCTCGCGGGCAACGCCACCGGCTTCCTGCTGTGGTCCACGGCCGCCGCGGCCGGGCTGTCCGCCGTCCTGCTGGCCAGCCCCACCGCGTACGCGGTGCTCCGGATCGCGGGCGGCATCGTGCTGATGATCCTCGGGGTGAACACGCTACGGACCGCGCTCACCACCGTCTCCACTCCCCCGGTCTTCGAGGGCGGGCGCCGCACCGGCTTCGCGGGCGGATATCTCACCGGCCTGATCACCAACCTCGGCAACCCCAAGGCGGGCGTGTTCGCCGTCTCGGTGCTGCCCCAGTTCGTGACCCCGAATGGCCCGGTGTTCCTGTCGACCGTCGCCCTGGGAGCCCTGTGGGCGCTCGTCAGCGCCTCCTGGTACACGTTGCTCACCTGGGCCGTCAGCCGAGGGCGCGCCCTGGTATCGCAGCCGACCGTCCTGCGGGGACTCAGCGTGACCACCGGCGTCGTCCTGCTGGGGCTGGGCGCCGCGGTGGCGGCGGGTATCTGAGGGCGGGGCCGGTACTTCTTCCAGCGCCCGACTCGACTTTTGACCCACCGGTCGGCCGGCCGCCATTGGCTCAGGACGGTCCTGTCCGGCGGGCCGGTGGTTTCGCGGCCGGTTGTCGGTGAGGATGGGGGTGTGTCCGCGTGGCTGTCCTGGTGGGCTTCGGTGCGACGCTCGCGCAGGGTTCCGGCCGGGGTCGCGATCGTCCTGGTGGTGCTGGGCGTCGTCGCGACCGCCGTCTCGCTGGACGCCCCGTCCGACGGCAGCATCGTGCGGCTGGGCTGGTCGACGTGGCGGCTCGACGGCGTCGTGGTGGACGTGCCGGCCGCGCCCTCGGGGCCTGGGCTGCGGACCGGGGACCTGGTGATCGCCGTCGCGGGCCGGCGCCTGGCCGACGGGCTCGGCGCCGTCGCTCGTCCTGGCCCGGGCGCGAGCGTCCCGTACGGCGTGGCCGGTGAGGACGCGGTCGTGGCGGTGCGCGTCGATCGGCCCTATCCGTACCCGCTGCTCGTGCAGGGCTGGGGCAATCTCGTGTTCGTCCTGGCGCTGGCGGGGCTGGCGGCCGCGCTGTACCTGCGGCGGCCCGAGGCGCCCGCGACGGCCCCGCTGCTCGTGCTTGCGGCCGGGCTGCTGGGCAGCACGCTCACCGTCGCCGTCGGACTGCCCGTACTCGCGCTGGCCACCGGCGGCCCTCAGCTCTGGCTGTTCCACATCAACGCGATCGTGTCGTACTCCATCGGCTGGGGAGCGTTCCTGGCCTTCGTGCTCGCGTTCACGGCTCGCCAGCCTCTGTCGCCCCGCACCCGGAAGACGATCGCCGTCGCGTACGCCGCGCCCCTGGCCGCGATGGCCGTGTGGAGCGGGGTCGCGGCGCTGATGGCGCCTGACACGCTGCGGTGGCTCGGCCTGCTGCACAGCGGTCAGACGGCGGTGGTGGCGCTGGCGCTGGTGGCCGGGACGGTCTGGGGCGCGATCAGCTATCGCGGCAACCCGGATCCGCTGATGCGCGGGCGGACGCGCTGGATGCTGGGCGGCGGCGCGACCACGGCCGTACTCGGCATCGCGGGCTGGCACCTGCCGGAACTGATCACCGGAACGCAGCCGCTGCCGTGGGGCGCGCTCGGCCTGTCCGGACTGCCGTTCGTGGCCGGGATCGGGGTCGCGCTGCGCCGCCACCGCCTGTTCAACGTCGAGAGGCTGGCCAACCGCTCGCTGGTCTACGCCACCGTGGTCGCGATCCTGGTCGCCGGGTACGCGGCCGTGGTCGCGATCCTGGTCAGCGTGCTGCGGCTGTCGGGCACCGTGGCCGCCGCGCTCGCCGCGGCCAGTGCGGCGCTCGCGCTGGCGCCGCTGCGCAACGCTGCGCAGAGCACCGTCAACCGGGTGATGTACGGCGACCGCCACGACCCGGAGGGGGCGCTGACCCGCCTCGGGACACGGCTGCAGGCGGTGCTGCTGCCCGCCGAGATGCTACCGGCGATCGTGGAGACCGTGGCCCGGTCGTTACGCGTGCCGTACGTGGCGATCGACCTGGTGGACGGCGCGGGCGAACGCCACCCGGCGGCCCGGCACGGCGTCGCGGCGGGCCAGGTGCACGCCGAGCCGCTGCGCTACCACGGGACGCTCGTCGGGCTCCTGCTCGTCTCGGCGCGCGGCTCGGACGACCCGCTCGATCCCATCGACCTCAGCCTGATCGCCTCGCTGGCCCAGCAGGTGGGAAGCGCGGTGCAGGCGGTACGGCTGCACGACGACCTGGCCCGCTCCCGCGCCGAGGTGGTGGCCTCGCGGGAGGACGAACGCCGCCGGCTGCGCCGCGACCTGCACGACGGGCTGGGACCGACGCTGGCCGCGATCGGGCTCAAGGCCGCGCTGGCGGCCCGCGCCGTACCGGGTGACTCGGCGGCGCGTTCCCTGCTCGGCGAGATATCCGCGGAGGCGAGCGCGTCGCTGACCGACATCCGGCGCCTGGTCGAGGCGCTGCGCCCGCCCGCGCTGGACGAGCTGGGCATCGTCGCGGCGGTACGCTCCCGAGCGGCGAGCCTGGCGGGGGCGATGCCGATCGAGGTCATCGGCGAGGAGGGCCTGCCGCCGCTGCCCGCCGCGGTCGAGACGGCGGCCTACCGGATCGCCGTCGAGGCGATCACCAACGCGGTCCGGCACAGCGGCGCGACCGGCTGCACCGCCGAGATCGCGCTGGCGGCCGGCGGCGTCGAGGTGACGGTACGCGACGACGGCTGCGGGCTCGATCCTGCGCGGGCGCCCGGGGTGGGGCTGCGTTCCATGCGGGAGCGGGCCGCCGAGGTCGGCGGGCAATGGTCGATATGCTCCCTGCCCGAGGGGGGCACCTGTGTGCGCGCCTTCCTGCCGGCGGATCTGGGCGAGTCTGGGAGGGCACGATGATCCGGCTGATCCTTGCCGACGACCACCCCGTGTTCGCGTCGGGCCTGCGGGCCCTGCTCGACTCCGAGGAGGACATGACGGTGCTCGCGGTCGCCGCGACCGGCGAGCAAGCACTGCGCTCGGCGATCGAGCACCGGCCCGACGTCGCGGTGCTCGACGTCAACATGCCCGGCGGCGACGGGCTCACGGTCACCTCCCGGATGCGGGCCGCCGCTCTGCCCACGCGTGCGCTGATCCTGACGATGTACGACGACGACGAGAACGTCCTTGCCGCCCTGCGGGCTGGCGCCCACGGCTACGCGCTCAAGGGCGCCGGCCCCGAGGAGATCACGGCCACGGTCCGCGCGGTCGCCCGCGGCGAGGCGGTCTTCGGCGCCGGCGTGGCGACGCGGCTGCTCGCGCACTTCTCCAAGGCCGTCGTGGCCTCCCCGTTCCCGCAGCTCACCGAGCGGGAACACGAGGTGCTCGGGCTGGTCGCGCGGGGCCTGGACAACATGGCGATCGCGCGGCGCCTCGGCGTGAGCGGCAAGACCGTGCGCAACCACGTCTCGAACGTGCTGACCAAGTTGCAGCTGGCCGACCGGCCCGCGGCGATCGTGCGGGCCCGCGAGGCGGGACTCGGCGGAGCGCCCGAATCCCACTGAAAGCCCCTTTCGCCCGGGAAAACCTCCCGGATCGACCGGGACCCGGGACCCATGACGACGGGACGCGGCGCCGCCCACCCTGAGGGTGACTGATCGACGAGCCACCTTCAAGGAAAGGACGATCCCATGCGCGGGAGCCAAAGGATGCTGGGCGCCATATCGACCACCGCGGCCCTGATCGCGGGGCTGACCTTCGCCACCTCCGCAACCGCCCACGCGCAGGGCACCACCGCCCTGGCCACCAAGACCTTCTACTTCGGAACGATGCGGGCGGGCGACTGCACGATGTTCTCGGGCGCCCGATGGACCTTGACCTCCACCGGCAAGGCCTCCTTCGACGGCACGGTCACCAGCAGTGATGACGACGACGCCTGGCTGATGTGGGCGAAGATCAAGGACGAGAACGGCGCCGTGCTCGGCTGGCTGCGACACACCCGCTCCAACCCCACGAACCTGACGAAGTTCGTCATGAACATGCCCAGCCACACCGAGCCGTACCGGTGGCAGATCAAGGACACCGAGGCGGAGTTCGACCCCGGCCTGTTCCCGCTCATCAAGCACATGTCGCTGAGCAAGCACTGCTGAGCCCGCACCGCCCGCCCTGACGACGAACATGAGAGCACGGGCGCTCGGCGGGCTGGGGCTGCTGGCCTCGGCGATGCTCTGCCTCGCCGCGACCCTGACCGCACCCGCCGAGGTGATGTGGGGGGCCGGCGCATGGGCCGGGGTGGCGGCGACCGCGACGGTGTACCGCGACGTCGCGCGGCACGCCGGACGGGGGCGGGCCGCCGTCGCCCTGGCCCTGCTCGGGGTGGTCGCCTCGGCCTGGATGGTCGAGGCGACGCTGCGGGTCGCCGGCGGGCGGTGGGTCGCGGCGCAGCCGGTCCCGCGGCTCGCCTTGGCCTATGCCGCCGCCGCCGGCATCGCGTTGCTGGCGTACGGGCTCGCCCGCGCCGCACTGGTCCGGCCGGCGGCTGGAGCGGCCATCGCGTTCGCCGCTCTGCTCGGCCCGCTCACCGGCGATCCGGGAGCCCCCTACCTCCTGGGTGCCGGGCCCCTCGGCGCCGCTCTGCTCGCCGGCGCGATCCGGACACGCATCCCGGCACGGAGGTCGCGGGACGGCCCGGCCTGATCCATACGATACGAAAGGAAAGATCGTCATGACCAACCCGAACTTCTCATCGTGGCAGAGCCAGCAGAACGCCAACCAGAACGCGGCCAGGGCGGCCCAGTGGGCGCGCCAATCCACTCAGGACTCGGCGCGGCTGGCGCGCCGCTCCGGCCGGTCGGGCTTCGTCGGCAACGTGATCGCGCTGCTGATCGTCATCGCCGTGCTCGTCGTCGCCGCGCCGTTCGTGCTGGAGATCATCGCCCACGTCTAGCACCTACTCGGGATCCGCTGACGAGTGATCTTTCCCGTCTGGACCTTTTGTAGCCAAAAAAGATGACTTAAGGTCAAAACGTGATCCAAAAGTGAAGGAGGTGCATCATGCGACGCTATTTCCGGATCTTGGTGGGACGGCTGGGTCGTGCTCGGGCCAACGGCGTCTATGCCCACGTGGAGTGCAGTAACGACTGACGTCCCCAGGGGCGGCCGCGCGCCGCCCCACCCACGCTCCCCCCGAGGTTGGTATGACCGAGACCGGAATCCCAGGCCCTCGCGGACGGTGGCTGGTCGGCCAACTCCCCGCCTACGAGCGCGACCGCATGTCCTGGCTGCGGACCAACCAGGCGGACTACGGCGACATCATCCGCCTGGCACCCCACGCCGTCGTCGTCCTCGACCCTGATGCCGCCCAGCAGATCTTCACCCAGACCAACGACACGTACATGCTCGACAACGCGATCGTGGTCAGCCGCCGGGCGCGAGCCGCGCAGGAGGCCCGCCTACCTGTCTTGATGCGCCGCCGCCGACTGGCCAGCCGCGCGATGGTCAACCATCTCACTCCGGAGCGCATCGACCGCCAGGTGGCCGAGCTGAGCGACCAGCTCCGCGCCCACGCGGGCCGCTCCACCGACCTGTTCACCACCACCACCGCGATCTGCGGCACGGCCACGGCCTGGTTCTGCTTCGGCGGCGGCACCCGAGACTCCCGCGTCACCGAGATCGCGGAGGCCTCCCTCGCGGCCTTCTACGGAATCCTGAAGATCCTGGAGATCGGCGAGGTCCGCGTCCGCTGGCTCCCGCGCCCGGCCGCCAAGAAGGCCATCCGGGCCAACGAGGCCCTGCGCGCCCTGATCAAGGAGGAGATCGCCGGCCGCCGCGCCGCCACCCCGCCGCCCCACTCGCGCGACCTGCTCGACGAGCTGCTCCGCATCAGCGACAACGACGCCGACGTCGCGGCGGCGGTGCGCCTGGTGGTCTTCACCGCGCCCGGTGTCCCCGGCGCCGCCTCCTCCTGGCTCACCCTCCGGCTGGCCGAGCACCCGGAACTCGCAGCGCAGATCGCCGACGAGGCGGCCGGGCCCCTCTCGATCGGCCAGGCCGTCGGCGCGCGCGCCCTCCCGCTCGCCGACGGCTTCCTGCGCGAGGTGCTGCGCCTGCATCCGCCCCAGTGGATGCTCAGCCGTACGGCGTTGCGACCCACTCGGCTCGGGCCGTACGCCCTGGACACCGGCCAGCAGGTGATGGTCTGCACCTACCTCATCCACCGCGACCCCCGCTGGTGGGACGACCCGGAGGCGTTCTCACCGCAACGCTGGCACCAGACGCCCAAACGCGGCCGCTACCTCCCGTTCGGCGCGGGCCCGCGCGGCTGTCCAGGCTCCCCGCTTGCCAAGATCCAGCTCATGGCGCTGACGTCGCTGCTGGCGCGCGACTACCGTCTCCAGGTACGGCACGGCGACCCGGAGTTCGGCGGACTGCTCAAGCCGGCGGGCGCGCTGACCCTCATGGAACCGGCTGAAGATCGATCGCTTGGCTGAGTCGCCATGGACACGCGGCCGATCCCCTGCCGTTGCGGCTGGTGTCGATCACGAACTTGGCGGCGCCGCCGAGCGCGGAGTTGATCGCGTTGGCCTCGGGTTCGCGCCGGTGCTCCGAGGCGGTGCCAGGCGGCGCACCATCACACCGACGAACTCCTCGCCTCGCACGAAGCCGAAGTCCCGGGAGTCCCAGCTGGTGTCCGAATTGTCGCCCCGCACGACCAGGGCATGCCGCGGCACGACGGTCTCGGGCACGTCGCGAAAGGCCGGAAAGCCCTGTCTCGGTACGGGATCTCCGGCAACCGCGACCGCCCGTTTCACGAGCAACCGCCAACCGGGATGATCCGGTTTCTCCGGCAACGCCTCCTCGCCACCCGGTTCGAGACCCGGTGGCAGCCCGTCGATGGGCGGTGGATCGTCGATCCGGACGACCACGATCTGACCCGCGTGGACCCGCCTCGTCCTGCGGACGAGCAGCATGTCCCCGGAGCGCAGGGTGGGTTCCATGCTCGGCCCGTCAACGGTGGCCACCAGGTAGCGTCGGCGGATCCACCACAGCCAGGCTCCCAGCGCCAGCACGCCGCCTGCGCAAGAGAACAACCCTCGATCAAGTCGGGCGCTGTCAAGCTGCTCAACTTCATCGTCGATCCAAGCGGCCAGACCGCCTCGGCGCTGGTGGAGTCCGCCGAGGGGATCTGGACTCAGGTGAAGGGCCTGGCCCTGGCGGGCGCGGCCGAGGCCGCCTCGTTCATACAGGGCGTGCTCAACACGATCGGGGCCGCCTTCGACACCTTCATGGACTGGATGCAGGACGCCTTCCACTGGCGTTCGATCTGGCGCACCATGGACGCCTTCTACGGGTATGTCACCGACGGGCTCTCCTCGGTCGCCGGCTGGCTCGGGAGGCCGCCCCGGTGGCGGCCGGACGCTTCTTCAGGGATCTGAAGTCGGAGCTGAACACCGGGCTCGACACGGTCGCGGCCCTGCTGGGCGACACCACGATCGGCGAGATCACACACGGCCGGCTGCGCCTGCTGCCCGCACCTGGGACCAAACGCTCGCCCGCCTTGACGGCGGCGCTGTCGGGCAGCCCCGCGCAGCACAACTACGTGCTGTCGAAGATGCTGTCGAACCTGCCCGACCAGCCCTCCCCGGTGATCCCGGGGCTTCCCGACGGCTTCGCGGAGAAGATCGCCAAGGCGATCGACGACATGGGCGCCGTTCAGGATGGCGAGCAGACGGTGCGGGACCTGACGGCGCTGTGCGAGACGCTGTTCCGAGACCCGTCCCGGGCGGGCGACATCCGTGTCGCGGATCTGCTGGCGGCCTTCCGCGACCTGATCGACCTGGCCGTGGACTGCGCCGACATCCTCGCCGTGGTGCTGCTGGAGTTCGCGGCGGCGATCATCCGCGGGCTGCTCGACGTGCTCACCACGCCGATGACCGACGTGCCGGTGCTCAGCTGGCTCTGGGAGCACGTGGTGCGGCCGGACGAGAGCGACGACCCGATGACGCTGGGCCGGATCCTGTGCCTCGTGCTCGCCGCCCCCGTCACCCTCACCTGCCTGATGGAGACCGGCCGCGGGCCGTACGACGCCTCCCTGACGGCGGATGCGAAGGCGATGAGTGGCGTCTCGGCGCTGGACGACGCGAAGTTCTACACCTCCGGCCTGCTGATCATCATCGACATGATCGCCGACACGATCAACATGGAGGACGCCGCCGCGGCCATGGCGAACCCCGGAAGCGATGGCGTCAGCCTGAAATCGGTGTTCTTCAACGCGCTGGACGTGGTGGCGAACGGGGTCGTCCAGGTCCTTTTCAGCCCCGAGTTCGCCTGGAAGTGGGACTGGTCGTCCATGACCAGAGGCGCGCGGATCACCAACGCGACGTGGATCGGCCTCTGGGCACCCATCCTCTCCGACGGGGCGTTCGTCCTGGTGGACATCATCACGGGCAGCCTGACCCTGGCGGGCAAGCAGGTGCCCGCGGCGCTGAAGGCCCTGAACTTCCAGCTGAACGCGACCATCGATTACGTCCTCGCCGTCACCCTCACCGGCACGGGTGTGGCCGGGGCCGCCTACCAGCTCTCGGACCACGACCCCGGAGTGTCCGGCCTGGACGTCTTCGAGGCCATCGCGCAGCCGCTGCCGTGGCTGGGCCAGATCCTCCTGCTTCCAGAGGCGGTCGAAGAGACCGAGGGGCTCTCCTCGTTCGTGCAGATATGCCTCTGGGACCCGATCGGCGACTTCGACTACGACAGGTTGGCGACATCATGAGCACGGGACCGAGCCGCGACGAGATCCTCTCCCGGCTGCGAGGCAAGGGAGTGACGCAAGGCTGGGACGTGGTGTACGCCCTGTCCGCGCACAAGGTGAACGAGCTGTTCCAGCGCCAGTTCGTGCTGGACCTGAGCACCGGGAGCCACCTGCCCCCGGTGACGGGCAGCGTCCCGGTCATCGGGGACTACGCGGTCGAGTTCGACGACGTCGTACTCGGCCACCCGCTGATCGCCTTCGACCCCGAACAGGACCCGCAGGCGGCGCTGCTCACGATTCCGGTCCTCGCCGGGATCATCCGCGTCGTCGTCGCCGACGCCGCCACGGCCAACGTCGTCTCCACCCAGTGGATCACCGAGGGACACGGCTACACGATCACCGGTACGGTGCCCCTCGCCAAGGTGAAGGGGGAAGTCGGCGAGCAGACCCACGTCGTCCTGCGGATCGAGGACGGCAAGGACTTCTTCGCCGGGCTCGGCATGCCGGACGCGGCAGGCACCCTGCTCGGCACGTATTTCCTCCGCTTCCTGCGCGACCACGCCACCGGCTACCGGTACGCCCTGGGCACGCTCGACTACACCCCCAACAGCACCGACCTCACCCCCGCCGGCGACTTCGAGCTGGCCACGCAGCGCGACCAGAGCGACCCGGACGACGCCGGACGGGTGCTGCTGTTCGTCCCCACGAAGTACCACCAGCAGGGCGACAGCCAGACGACGCTCCCGCTGGCCAACCCGGTTCCCGCGGGGATGGACGCGGCGCTGCTGGTGTCGAGCCGGGTGTTCTTCGGCGAGATCATGCCGATCGCCCTGCACGACGCCCTGGCGCGGGGCGGTGAAGGCGTCACCGTCGCGGCGGCCGGCGACCGGGACGAGGCGTGGTCGGTGTCGACCACCGGCGGGCGCGCCTACATGCAGGCGCGATTGCCGCTGCCCAACGGATCCGTCCAGCCCGGATGGTGCGGCGGTCCGGAGCCGGTGATGGTGACCCTGAAAGACATCACCGGCTCCGCCCAGTCCGGCCGGCTCACCGGCAAGTGGCGGCACGACTGGCCGCAGCCGTGGAGTGTGGAGGTCTCCACCCCGTTCACGTACTGCCAGGACGGCCAGGTCACGATGACGGTCGAGCTGGACATTTCCTACCTGCCGTCGGTCGACCCGGTCACCGCGGTGATCTCCTTTCAGCCCGACGGCGGGGTCAAGGTGAGCTACACCGCGCCGGACGTGGGGTTCGACCTGTTCGACAAGAAGGAGGCACAGCAAGTGGTCTCCGAATGGATCTCCGCCCAGGTCTGCCACAAGCTCGGCGACCTGCTGCTCGGCTTCGACATCCCGCACGTCGGGGCCTTCGCCGTGACCAACCTCCTGTTCCCCGGCCGGCAGACGTCCCGGCTGGAGAGCGCGCACGTGCCCGGCGACCTGGTCGCGTTCGGAACGCTGCGGACCTCCGACCTGACCGTGACGCCACCGGTGGCCGCCGTGTCGACCGGGGAGACGCTGCGGCTGTCGGCCGACCGGCCAGTCTCCTGGTCGGTGCCGCGCGGCGGCGGGAAGATCGACGCGACCGGCCTCTACACGCCCCCTACCGCGGTGACGGGATCCAAGGTGGTCGTGGTCACCGCCACCACAGACGGCAAGGACAAGGAGCAGGCGTACGCGGCAGTCGTGGTGAGCCCGGCGGACGTGCGGATCGCACCGGTCATCTCCGTCCTGCCGGCCCGCTCCCAGCCGCAGACCTTCACCGCGGTCCTGCCCGGGGCCGCCGGCAACGCCGTCTGGTCGCTCTCCCCCGCCCTCGGCTCGGTGGACGCCAATGGCGTCTACACCCCGCCCAAAAAGATCGACAAGCCCACCGCCGTGACGATCAGCGCGCGGATCGGCGACCGTAGCGGCCGGGCGCAGATCGTCGTCCTGCCGTCCATGCCCGCCGCCATGCAGGTCACGCCGTACGCCCCCGCGCCGCTCGGACCGGGCGGCACGCTGTCCTTCGCCGCGACGCTCGGCGGCGACCCGGCCGAGGCCAAGTGGAGGATCCTGCCGCAGGTGGGCGCGATCGACCAGAAGGGCCTCTACGCCGCGCCCGAGCGGATCGAGACACCGCAGGCCGTCCTGGTGATCCCGCCGACCCCCGCACCCCCGCCCTCGGCGGAACCGCCGTCGTGCTCCTCACCCCCGAGACCTCGCAGGACATGTCATGACCGCGCCCGTGCCGCTGATCCACCGGCCGATCCAATCCCTCCAGGAGCTCGGCGACCACCTCCAGCTGGCGCTGGGCATCGAGCTGTCCACGATCCCGCCGTACCTGTGCGCCCTCTACTCCATCAGCGACCCGGCGTCGGAGGCCTCCCGCCTCATCCGCGGGGTGGTGATCGAGGAGATGCTGCACATGATGCAGGTCGCCAACCTCATGAACGCGATCGGCCGCATCCCCTCGCTGGAAGGCAAGTATGTGCCCAGCTACCCATCGAACCTGCTGGGCCACGCGGCCGGCGGGCCGTTCGTCCAGCTCCAGCCGCTCTCCCCGGCGCTCGCGCGCACGGTGTTCATGCGGATCGAGAAGCCGGAGCCGAGCCCGGACGCGCCCGCCGAGGACGAGCCGTACGACACCATCGGACAGTTCTACAAGGCGATCGAACTGGGCTTCGTCACCTGCGTCGACACACTCGGCGAGAAGGGGGTGTTCGGGCAGGACACCGGGTTCCAGCGGGACGACACCTACATCGGGCCGGGTGGCGGCCAGCTGCACATCGTGCACGATCTGGACACGGTGACGGCCGCCATCATGGAGATCGTCCAGCAGGGCGAGGGGGCGCTGATCCAGCAGCCGCCCGTACCATACGAGGAACCGTACGGCGGCTACGACCACTACGGCGAGCGGTCCGACGGCACCTACGGCCCGATCATCGGAACCCCCTGGGAGCTGTCCCACTACCGCAGGTTTCAGCGGATCGCCGAGGGCGAGGTGAGCCTGCCGCCGATCTACCCGATGCAGGCGAACCCGTCCGACACCGACCTCGACGGCGACTTCCGCCGCCTGTCCCATCTGTTCGACAACTGCTACACGCTGGTGCTGGCCGCGCTCGGCGAGGCGTTCGGCACGACGACCGCGCCGCGCCCGTTCTTCCAGACGGCCTTTCCCGTCATGCGGGCGGCCCTGCCCGCCCTGGCGACGCTGCTGATGCGTACCCCGCTGAGCCCGGCCGCCGATCCCGAGCTGGGGCCGACCGCCGGGCCGGCGTTCGTCTACCGGCCGCTGCCGGTGGCCGACATCGCGGCGATTACGGCACACTCGCCGCCCTCCAGCGCCGCACCCGCTCCCGCTACACCTCCTACCTGCTGGACCGCAACGGCTACTACGGCATCGAGACCCGATGGCCGGACGCCCCGTTCTGGCTGAGGCGCGCCAACAGCCGCTTCCAGCCCGGCATACCGGCCTCCCCGTACGCGTGAGCACCCGATGCCCTGCGGACCAGAGCAGATCTCTCCACCCCGACGACGCGCGGCCGGCTTCCTCAGGGCTCGCCTCGCCGAGAGCGACGAGGGGGATCGTGGCGAAGCTGAGGCCATCGTGCGGCAGCTGGTCGCCCAAGGCCCGGCAGATCACCGCCGATCGGCTCGGCCACAGCGCCCTACCTGCGGGCCCGCATCAGCCAGTTCGGTGATGGATCGGGTGCCGCGGCGCAGGGCGTCGCGGGCGAGGCTCATGCGCCATTGGATGAGGTATTCCAGTGGAGGGGTTCCGACCTGGGTTTTGAGGGTCGCCGCGAATGCCGAGCGTGACATGCGGCTGATGTCGGCGAGCTCCTTGAGCGTCCAGCGGTGTGCGACGTGTGCGTGCATGGCGCGGAGTGCGGCGCCGATGCCGTCGTTGTTGAGTGCTCCCAGCCAGCCGGTGGGGCGGTCGGTTTGGTCGGCGTGGGCGCGCGGCATGTGGACGAAGATGACTTGTGCGAGGTGGTCCAGGACCAGGGAGCTGCCGAGTGCGGTTCGGCTGCTACACCGACGCCGAGCGCGACCGCGACGCCAAGCTCTCCTCGATTCCCGCCGGCATCGACGCGGCCACGACAGCGACCACATCGCCTACAGCATAGTTGAGTGGTCTGACGGCGAGCCTGGCACTATGCCCGCCACTAGACAGCCTGATGGCCTCACGGCGCGCCAAGCAACTCAGGGCCCGGACGGCGGCCCGTCGGCCGGCCGGACTCTGAACGAGGTACTGGCAGCACTACGCCTGCTGACGGCCGATGCGGAGGCCGCTGCCCCCTGCACCCCCTGTTCCTCGCCGGTGAGGCCGGCTCCGGGATGGCCCGGGGCGCGAACCAGGCTGCAGGCCGTAACGGGTGCCGTCCGAGGTCGTGGAGTACGCGCCAACCTTACTTACCGAACATGCCTGACGCCTTCTCGGCACCCCAGATAATCAGGCCCCCTTCGATCAAGGCTCTGACCTGAGCCGACTCGCTATTTTGCGCCTGGTGACGGTGACCCGAACGGGGGGCCTTGGCGGTCGTAGATGTTGAGCGCCTCAGTGATGTCCGACCCATCCACCCAGAACGTGCCCGTGTTGCCGTACCTGTCGAACGCGATGATCTCCGGATTGAAATGCCCTTCCCATTGCTCTAGCGGCCCGTTGGGGATGTGCCATCCGTTGCCACCGGTGGTGGAGTGCACCCAAGTGAAGCACAGGTAGCGTTCGGGATATGTCCTGTCGTAGATCTCCGCGAAATCCCACCAGTTGTTCCCTTCGGGGAAATTGACGATTTCCCCCGTGCTGGAGTCATGCGGCTCATCATGCCAGACATAGCCGCCGTAGAAATTTTTGTGGTTCTCCGGAGTGATGTTGTACGCGAATAACCCGGCGTAACCAGAATCCGTGAAGTGGCCCCGCACCTGGAACGTGACGAAGTAGTTAGCTGCACCCTTCAAGGACAGATAGTAGTTCCAGGCATATGTCGTCACATACTTTGTGTTTTCCCCGTCCTGAGTTGACGTACGCGAGCAATCCCAGTCGATGTCATTCAACATGTACGTTCTGGCCGGCCGTGGATTGAGCGTGACTTTGCTGTGGCATGTCCCAGTTTGTGAACTGTTGACGGTAACACCGGAGTCGGTCCTGACCCGGACACCGATCGACTTCCGGCTCACCTCGGGTGAGCAGTACACATAGAACGAGACGTGCCCGGTCCCGCCACCTTCGATCGTGGCTTCGGCGCCCTCGCTGGACCCGTCCGGGATTGCAGTGAACTCGTTCGCGGCGTCCGAATAGGCCCAGCCCGAGATGCCGTCCCGGTTGAGTGTCGACCCATCGACGTAGTCGATGAGCCACAAATTAGCGGCTAGGTGCTGGGGGTCGACCCGAACGGGATCCCCGTTTTTGTCAGTCGGCTCGACGTTGATCGTCACGCCGATCCTGTTCTGTCCATTCGCGTAGATGTCGCAATTCTCGCCGCCGCTCTCGAGCGTCACCGACAGCTTCGACACGCTCTCCCATGTTGACATGTTTATCTCCTTCGTTCGCGTGAGATGGCACGGTGGGTCTAAGGCCCGGCGATGGGCAGTCCCGGTTGTTTCCGTCGCGCCCATAGGCACTCGGCACGGTCTCACGTCGATAACGTCACCGAAACCCCCAGAGCCTGATGACAATTCTCCCGAGCGGCCTCGGCTCTGAGAAGTCCCGGGCCCTGTAATGATCAACAGCCGATAGCAGGGCAGGGTGGGAGAGAGGGGCCGGCCTCGCAGTAGTCGAGCCCGAGCCTCCCCCGGTGATGGCGATGATGCGCTGGCTGGTGGACGAGCCGACGCCGACGCGCTCACGCAGGCCGGGGGCGACGGCGCGGTATCGCAGCGAGGGCGATCATGGGGCAGGCGCCACCCCCTAGAGGCTCATATATGTGGGTTGCCCCTGAATATTGCCGGTCTAGTCGGCATCCTGGGCGATGAACTCGGCATAACCGTCCGCATCCCAATTGAAATCGGACTTGGGTTCGCGGTCATGGATCTCCATCTCAAACAGCCAGCCCTCGCCGTAGGGGTCCCTGATGAGTAGCTCCGGAGTGTTGGCGAGCGCGGTGTTGACGGCGACGACTTTCGCCTCGACTGGTGCGCAGAAATCGCTCCAGCTCTCGCCAGGAGCGGCATCCCCGTCCTCCCACTCCTCGTCGGAATCAGCATCCCCCTCCTGAGTCCAGCTGACCTGACCGAAGGAGTCACCCAGCTCGACGTAGCTACCTACCTCAGGCAACCGCACCCGCAGCTCTCTGTCGGGGATCTGACCTATGAAGAAGGCGGTGAAGCCGACCCTCACCCGGTCGCCAGGCGTGTCCAGCTTCCTGTTGCGCCTGAACCACTCACCGTTGCCCCACATGTGCAGCTCACCGGCGTACAGGCGATCCTGGGGGTACTCGCTCACTTCTTCCTCCCGTAGAACGGCAAACCGAACTCTTCCGATCTTCGCCCGGCGGCGGCCGCAGTGTCGAGGGGCCGCACCCGGGCCCAGACAACCGCCGTGGCGTGGTCGTCCAGGAGGCCGCGCGCCCAGGTGGTCAGCACCGCGCGACGTTCGCGGAGCCTGATCTGTTGGCGACCAGGAGGGCGATGTGGTCGCAGGCCACGCACCGCGGCCTCTGCCCGCGTACGGCGAGGCCCTGCTGACACCGGGCACCGGGGTCGGCGCACACACGCTGCGTGGCGGTCGCCCGCCGGTCGGCCGCCACGAGCCAGCGGCCTGATGGCCGCCGAGTGACCCCACCTGGGCTCCCGAGTCAGCCTGAGCCGTACATCTGGTGGCACGCAGGCGGCGGCGTGCGCCGGCGGTGCCAGGCAGCCTGGGCTTCGGGCGTCAGCGCGTCCACAGATAGGAGGCGAACGGGGGGCAGCGGGGGCGATCTGCTGCCATGCCTGGTCGCATTCGGCCCGTGGAGTCGCTCGGGGTGACCGGGATGTCCCCCGTCGACGCAATGGGGATGTCGACAGCGCCATGGGTGACCACCCGCGGCCGCGAGGCCGGCGACCAGCTCTACCCGTGACCCTCCGTGATCCTTGCTGTCAAATGAGGGTATTTATTCGATTATGTGTTTGGGTTTTCGTTTCGCCCGAGCGCCTTTACAAAGTAGATTTCTTGGAGGAGGTGGTCGGCGGGTCAGTTCTGCCGTGTGCCGTCCGGACCGTTCAACAGGGCGATGCCCAGGGTGGTGGCGGTGTGGTGCGCGGTGTTGCGGTAGCGGGTCGTATGGATGAGCCCTGCCTCCCGCAAAACGGTGGCATGCTGGCTCGCACCTGGAGGCGTGGTGCCGCTCAACCCGGCCAGTTCCGTGGTGGTGCAGCCGGGATGTTCGGCGATGACGCTCAGTACGGCGGCGCGGGTGTTCCCGAGCAGCGCGGCCAAGGCGGCTGTGGAGCCCGGGGCCACCTGCTCAGGGACCAGGGCGGTCAACCGGTCGAGAGGCAGATCGCCGGGGAGGGGATAGGTGACCTGCGGTTGGCTCTCGTCGTCGTCGACGATGGAGCGCGATGCGAAGGCCGACGGCACCAGCACGATGCCCTGCCCCTGAAGATACAGATCGTGGTCGAGGCCATTGGCCATCCGCACTTCCAGCACCGGTGGGTTCCAACGCATCCAGCGCGGGTTGGCCAGAGTGAGCAGCCGCTCGACGCCTCCGGTGAGCAGATGCTGGGTCCGGACAGCGCGATCAGCCGCGAAACAGCCGGTGAGCCGCTGCCAGTAGGGGCCCAGTAGCTGCTCGTACAACTGCTCGAGCGCCTCCCACAGATGCCCACGCAGCGTTTCGTCGTCGCCGAGATGGCGAGCCCATGTTGGGACGCTCTGCAGCTCCGCCATCGCGGCGAGTTCGTTGTTCATCACGTCGGACGGGGTCGCTCTCACTTGCTCGACCAGCTCTGGGAGGGTGCCGGCCTTAGCCGGGCCGAGAAAGGTCGGTGCCCACCCGACCGCGGGAACCAGGGATAAGACCATGCGCGCGTGCTTCGGCAGCCGGGGCATGACCCGTCGGCGCCAGCCGTCCAACCACGCCGCTTCACGGTCTTGCAACATCCGTATCGCCAGCTGCAGCTCCGCCAAGGGCATTGGCGCCTCGGCCACTCTCGTACGAGCAAGATCCTGACTGGTGAAGTGAACGCGATAAACCATCGACGCCCCCGTATTTGACATCCCCTGAGGTGATTCTTCCCAGACGTCATTATTCAGGCCAGCCTGAATCTCCTGGAGATTCCGTCCCCGACGCCACACCCTGGACCTCGGACCCGGTTTCAGGCCTGACCACCGACCAGCTCATTCAGGCGTACTTGGTCTCTCCCGGAAGGATTGACGAGCGTGCTGCGCATCCACTTCACCGGCGCCGATCTGGCGCGGACCCGGATCGCCCGGGAACCCGACACGATGTGGGAGCTGATGCTCAGCCTGAACCGGCTGCGTCGCCGCGAGCACAGCGTGGTCTACGGCGAGTGGAAGCGACGCGCCCTCCGCCGCGTGCCGTCGCCCACCGGGCGGCTGACCACCCTCGCGCCGCCCCGCGGCTACACCGTCGACTTCCTCACTCCGCGAACGGAGTCCGGCTCGCTGGAGGCCGGTATGGAGGCCCTGCGCCGCACGCCCCGTCACCGGTTGCGCGCCGACCTGGCGGAGCTGTCGCACAGGCACTCCACCACCCGGCTGCCCTCCTGGACCCACGGCCTGGCGGCCGGGGGTACGCAGGAGGTGGAAGCCATCGCGACGGCGGCCGGCGCCTACTTCCAAGCGTGCCTGTCGCCGTACTGGTCCCAGATCCGGGTGGAGGTCGGCAAGGACCGGACGCGCCGCTCCCGTCTGCTGTCGGAGGGCGGCTGGGAGGCGGTGTTCGCCACGTTGCACCCGTCGGCGCGCTGGTCGTACCCGGTGCTGGAGTTGGCCTACCCGGCCGAGCACGACATCCATTTGGAGGGACGCGGGCTGATCCTGCAGCCGTCCTTCTTCTGCCGCCAGGCCCCCGTCACCTTGCGCGATCCGGAGCTCCCGCCGGTTCTGGTCTATCCCATCGAGCATGACCCGGCGTGGGCGCACGGCGGGGGCGCTGATCCCCCGCGAACCTTGGCCGACCTGCTCGGACTCACCCGTGCCCGGGTGCTGGAGGTCGTCGCTCTCGGCGCGTGCACGACGTCCGAGCTGGCGCGGCAGCTGCGCGTCCCGCCCTCCACCGCCAGCCGCCAGGTCACGACCCTGCGCGAAGCCGGGCTGGTGACGAGCCAGCGTCACGGTCAGAGGGTGCTCCACTCCGCCACCCATCTGGGCACCGCCCTCCTCAACGGCCACCACCACGACCTGACCGAGTAGGGTGCGTCACCGCTCAAGCCTCTCGGAGGTCAGTTCAGCTGGTCCGCCGTGTGGTGGTCTGCTCACAGTCGGACTTGTCGGCGATGACGGGGGCGAGCAAGTAGGACGGGACGACCTTGGCGTCATTGAGCGCGGACCAGGGTGAGTATGTCTTCCACTGAGCCCGCCGGGTCGCTGAGCCGAATCAGCCGGCTCGCCAACCGCATCGTCGGAGCTCGCCCCGACGCCGAAAGGGAAAGGCCGTCCGTTCCCCGGTGAGGGAGACGGACGGCCTCGGGTTCAGCGGTGGCTAGAACTTGTGCCAGCCTCCGAAGTCGCCGCCCCGGCTCTCGCTCCCGTAGAGCCCGATGCGGAGATTGCGGTAGTCGTCCCGGTCGAACCGGTAGGAGTAACGGCGCCCCTCGAAGGCCTTGACCCAGCGGTAGTGCACGTCGCCGTCATCGTCCTGCCACTTGAAGCGGACCCAGTTGTAGTCGTCGTCCCCGTCCACGATCACAATGGCGAAGACGAAGACGACGTCACCGGACCGATCGCGGTGCCACTCCCCCTTGATGTAGCTGCGGTCGCCCCGGTCCTCGCCCCGGCCGAAGCCCGAGTACCACCGGAAGCCGTTCGAACTGGCAGCTGTCGCGGTCGCCGTGGTCGCCGCCACCCCGGTCGTCGCGGCGTTCGCGGCCGGCGCGAGGGCCAGTCCCGCTGCCAGGGAGCCGACGACGGCGCCCCCGGCGAGAATGCTGCGAATCTTTCGCATTCCGTCCTCCTGATTAGTCGTGATGCCCAGTGGTCGTTCCGGACGGACATGAACGTAGGAGGTTTCCTGCCGCTGTTCTGCGTAAAAATCCATACTCGCCGCAACTGTGCCGTTTTACCACCTCAGGGGCCACATGAATGGTGGCAGGCCCGTATATTCGGCGTCTACAGAATGTCTACGGAATGTCTGCCTCTCCGGCTACTACGGATTCCGAACAACGCGAAAGAGCTGGTCCCGCTGATGAACTCCTGGAACCCCCTCGCGCTACTCGCACGCCAATGGCCTCGGCCGGACGCGGGGCCATGGGCGAGACAGGCAGGAAGCGCGGTGGCGGGCAGCGCGAGGGCCGCCGCCACCGCGACGATCATCGGGCACCGGGACGTACGACACCGCCGACCCGGAGCCGACACCAGGAGGGATCAGTTGGCGGGCTTGCCGAACCAGCGGGAGAGGTGGTCGTCCAGGTCCTGCTGATCGTCGCCGATCCAGGCGACGTAGCCGTCGGGGCGTAGCAGGACGCACGGGACATCCAGTGCCGCGGTGGGATCCGCGAGGTAGTCGACCCGGTCTGACCAGCCGCCGACGGCCAGGCGTTCGGTGCGGTCCAGCAGCAGGCCGCGGCCGCGGTGCAGCAGATCGTACAGGTGGCCCTGTTTCAGGTCGATGTCGCGCAGGCGGCGGCCAAGCAGGTCGGGGCCCGCACCAAAGTCGTAGCGGACGCCGATCGCGGTGATCTTCTCGATCAGGTGGCGGTTCACCTCGTCGAAGTCCATGAGTTCGGTGAGCAGCCTGCGCACGGCCTGCGGGCCCGGTTCGGTGGAAAGCAGTTCCATCTGGGCGCGGGTGTTGTCCAGTACGTCCTTGGCGACGGGATGACGTTCGGCCTGGTAGGTGTCCAGGAGTGTCTCCGGTGCCCAGCCGCGGATCTGGGCGGCCAGTTTCCAGCCGAGGTTGAACGCGTCCTGGACGCCCAGGTTGAGGCCCTGTCCGCCGATGGGTGGATGAATATGTGCCGCGTCGCCGGCCAGGAACACCCGCCCGGCCCGATAGCGTTCGGCCAGCCGGGTGGCGTCTCCGAAGCGGGACATCCAGCGCGGGGAGTGCACGCCGAAATCGGTTCCGGCGATGATGCGCAGTTGTTGCTGGAAATCGTCGAGCGTGGGCGGTTCCGCGCGGTCGGCTACTTGAGCGGCGGGGACGAGGACGCTGTAGACGCCTTGGCCGAAGGGCCTGAGCCAGAATTGCTTATGGGTGTCTTGGAGTTGGGCCACCTTGGCGGCGATCTCCTCCTGCGGCACGCCCACTTCCATCTCGCCCATCAGCGTCTCGGTCCGCGAGGGCTCGCCGGGGAAGCCGACGCCGAGCAGTTTGCGCACCGTACTGCGCCCGCCGTCACAGCCGATGAGATAGCGCGCACGCAGCCGTTCGCCGTCGGCCAGCTCGACGGTCACGCCCTCGTCGTCCTGCTCGAGATCGGCCACCGCGCGACCGCGCCGGACCTGCGCGCCCAGGTCGATCGCGTGTTCTTCAAGCAGGCGTTCGATGACCGGCTGCGGGATGCCCAGCAGGTAGGCGTGCGCGGAATCCAGGCCCTTGGGCGCGGGTTTGGGGATGGCGGCGAAGAATCCGCCGGCCGGACGCTGTCTTCCGTGTTCGAGCATGCGATCCAGCAGTCCGCGCATCGCCATCAGCTCAAGACTGCGAATATGCAGACCGACTATGCGGACGAACGACTTGGGCTCGGTCTCCTTCTCCAGAACGAGTACCCGCACATCGTGCAGCCGAAGTTCGGCGGCCAGCATCGCGCCGGTCGGGCCGCACCCGGCAATGATCACGTCGAACATGGGCGCGCGATCGGAGGCCGGCGACCGGAGCCCGGAGATGTCCGACGTCGGCTCGGCGGGGAACTGCGGAGAGTGCATAGGTGTTGCCTTTCGGGAGTGCCTTGTTGGCGAGGCGCTCCCGGCGACACCTACGTCAATCGCCGGCCGTGACCGGAAGGGGGAGCACCCACATCGATACAGCGTTCATGGGTCTCACCTCCTGGGGCGGTGTCACGGTCGACTGCAAGCTACAAGCCCGAGCATCATCCCGTCCAATCCTTTTCCAGCGACTCTCAGATCGACCCGGGCGGAGGCTCGTCGGCCGGGAGCGGCAGTGCCACGATGCGGCGGGCCTCCGACTCTGCCATGCCGAACATCCGCAGGACGTTGAGCACGGTCTGGTCGTCGACGTCGGCGAGCAGCCTCTCCAGCCAGGCGGCGTGGGTCTCGAGAGCCTCGGCGATCGCCGCGTCGAGTAGTTCCGCCTTGGACGAGAAGTGGTTGTAGAACGTACCGAAGCCGACGTCGGCGGCATCTGTGATCTGCTGGATGCTGACCTCGAAGTCACCGCGCTCGGCGTAGATCTCCTGCGCGGCCTCGATCAGCGCCCTTCGGGTGCGCAGCTTGCGCCTCTCTCCACGCGACGACTGCTGTGCCGGCATGGTCGAAATCGTAGCCGGGGCGAGCCCGTTACTCACCGCGGTAGCCCGGACGGTCCCGCGGCCTTGATCAAGCGGTCGGGGTTGACGCCGACCCAGGCGACGCCGGCGTTCCGCAGCCAGCGTGCGAGGAACCGTTCGCCTTCGCCGCCCTCCGGATCGACGGTCAGCCAGGCCGAGGGCAGGGCGTCGGGGACGGCCGCGAGGTCGGTGCCGGGGAGCGCGACGACCGCTGTGCGCTCGCCGAGCACCCGGTCGACCAGCACGGATTCGCCGTCCGGGCCCGGCAGGCGGACGAGCGGGAGGAGCGCGCCTCGTACGCTGCGGAGGGTGCGCCGCTGGTCGAACATGTTGGCCCGCGGAAGCCCCGCGGCCGTCCTCCGCTCGCGGGAGAAAGTGGCCAGCTCGCGGTGGCCCCCGTCGACGAGCCGCAGCCCGGCCGCGGGGCGGGTCCGAACTCGTCCTCAACGCCGCCGGCCTGGTGGCGTGCGCCGTCTCGCTGCTGATCGGGCGGCCGCTCACCGAAGCGGTCTGCCGCAAGGCCGGGACAGAGCCGTCCCGGACGGCCGGCGATCCGGCCGCCCGGCGCCGCCACGTCCGCCTGACCGCGGGCTGGGCCGTGCTGTGGGTGAGTCACCTCGTGCCGCTCGGCTACCTCTACGCGGCGAACTCACTCGTCGGACTCACGCTGGTCAGCGCACTGTTCAGCAAGCCGTCGCTGCCGGCGATGGCCGCCTTCACCGTCGTGGTCGTACGCCGGGCCGCGCGGCGGGGCCTGTACGCCACTGCCGCCGCACCGCGATCATCAAGTGGCGACTGTCACGCCCGAAAGCCGCTGTAGAAAGGACCCGTCATGACCTCCTCGATTCTCAAGCTGGCCGATGAGATGTGGGCCGGTCGGCGCGAGCCGGCCTCCATAGCGGAACCCGTCATGGCTGACGCCGAGGAGGTCGCCGACGGGGTGCTGATGGTGCCCGGTTTCGGGCACGCCTTCGCCCTCCGGCACGAGCACGGAGTCGTACTCTTCGACACCGGCGTCAAGCTGCTCGCCGACAAGCTGCACGAGCGGGTGACCGCGTGGGATTCCGGGCCGGTCACCCACGCCGTCTACTCCCACGGTCACGTCGACCACGTCGGCGGACTCGGCCCCTTCGACGCCGCCGCCGATGCTCACGGTGTGCCTCGCCCGCAGGTGATCGCGCACGAGAACGTACTCGCGCGCTTCCGGCGCTACGCCGACACGCAGGGCTACAACACGATCATCAACCGCCGCCAGTTCCGCATCCCCGACCTCGTCTGGCCGGCCGAATACCGGGAACCGGACGTCACCTTCTCCGACACCCATGTGGTCGAGACCGGTGGCCTGCGCCTCGAACTCACCCACCACCGGGGCGAGACCGACGACCACGTGGTCGGCTGGCTCCCCCAGCGGCGGATCCTCTTCCCCGGCGACCTGTTCCTCGGCGTCTCCCCGAACGCCGGCAACCCGCAGAAGGTGCAGCGCTATCCCGTCGACTGGGCCGCCGCCCTGCGCTGGATGGCCTCGCTCGACGCCGAGTTGATGCTCGGCAGCCACGGCATCCCCGTCGTCGGCGCCGATCACGTACGCGAGGCCCTGGAGAACACCGCCCGCTACCTGGAGACCCTCGTCGACCAGACGCTCGCTTGCCTCAACGACGGCGCGACGCTGGTCGAGACCCTGCACCGGGTGCGGGTGCCGGACGATCTGGCCGCGCTGCATTACCTGCAGCCGCTCTACGACGAGCCGGAATTCATCGTCCGCAACGTATGGCGCCAGTTCGCCGGCTGGTACGACGGCAACCCCGCCCACCTCAAGCCCGCCACTGACGCCGCCCTCGCCACCGAACTCGCCGCGCTCGCCGGCGGCGCCCAGGTCCTCGCCGACCGCGCACTGGAGCTGTCCCGCGCCGGCGAGCACCGGCTGGCCTGCCACCTCGCCCAGCTCGCCGGCGACGCAGCCCCGGAGGACAAGGCCGTCCACACCGCCCGCGCCGAGGTCTACGCGCTCCGCGCCGCCCAGGAGCGCAGCACCATGTCGATCGGCATCTTCAGCTGGGCCGAGGCCGAATCGCGGGACATCCTGAACGACCCTGGTGCGATTACCTAGCTCGCGACGAGCCTGGTTGTCCGGGGGTCCGTGTCTCCACCTCGTACCAGGCGATCGGCTGGACCGACGAACGCCCAGAACCGCCTGCGCATCGGAACTGAGTCGCTCACCCATCCGCGCTCGCGGCATGGCCACGTTCGCGCCAAAAGATTGTACCTTTCAGCCGAAGATGCTACCTTTCCCGGCAATCGCAAGGAATGGGGAGTACGGATCGATGGCTGTGAGCCCGGGACCTGACCGGCCAAACGTGGTGATCTTCGTCGGAGACGACCACGGCTATGGCGACCTGTCGTGCATGGGATCACCCACGGTGCGAACGCCGCGATTGGACGCGCTGGCGGCCTCGGGTGCCTTGCTGACCAACTGGTACTCGAACTCGCCGGTCTGCTCACCCTCACGGGCGGCCCTGCTCAGCGGCCGATATCCGGGGAACGCGGGCGTACGGTCGATTCTGCAGGGGTATCGGACGACGCCGGGCCTGAGCCAGGACGTGCCGACGCTCGCGAGCGCACTGCGGGAGGTCGGCTACCACACCGAACTGGTCGGGAAGTGGCACCTGGGCCTGACCCCGGAATCACGGCCGGAGGCCCACGGGTTCGACCGGACGTTCGGGCACCTGGCCGGAGCTGTGGACTACTACTCGCACATCCACTACAGCCCGAACAACCGCCGGGTGAGCATGAACGGCGAGACCTATTTCGGCACGCCGCTGCACGACCTCTGGGAGAACGGGAGCGAGGTCTACCTCGACGGCGAGTACCTCACCGATCTGGTGGCCGACCGCGCGACGCGCGCTGTGCGCGAGGCCGCCGCGGCGCGGTCGCCGTTCTTCCTGTACGTCCCGTTCAACGCGCCCCACTACCCCCTGCACGCCCCGGCGAAGTACAAGGAACGCTTCGCGCACCTGCCATGGGATCAGATGATCATGGCGGCGATGATCAGCGCGCTGGACGACGCCGTCGGCGCGGTCATGGACGAGCTGGATCGCCAAGGCGTGCTGGACAACACGGTCGTGCTCTACATGTCCGACAACGGGCCGTCCCGCGAGATCCGCAACTGGATGGACGGCAGCCAGACCCCGTACCGCGCCAGCAGCTCCGGCGGGCTGAAGGGCCACAAGTTCAGCCTCTTCGAGGGCGGCATTCGCGTTCCGGGCATCGTGAGCTGGCCAGGCGTGATCCCCGCGGGGCAGGTGGTGGAGGAGCCGCTGGCCGCCATGGACGTGTTCCCCACCGTGCTCGCCGCGGCGGGCGGGGAGCCGGAGAGGTACGAGTGCGACGGCCACGACATGCTGTCCGTGCTCACCGGCGGCGCCCGATCACCGCACGAGCACCTGTTCTGGGAGCAGGGCGTGCAGACGGCGACCCGGCGCGGCCGATGGAAGCTCGTCCTGGACGGCCAGCTCGAAGAGGGCCTGCCCCCGGCCGAGCCGGTGTTCCTCGCCGATCTCGCCGACGACCCCGGCGAGACGGTGAACCGCGCCGCCGAGCACCCGGGCCTCGTGGCCGAGCTGACCGCGGCGGCCACGAGCTGGCGCGACGGCATCGAACAGCGCTGGAGCGCCGAATGGCTGCCGCGCATCCCGGACCACGACACCCACGTGTTCCCACCCGGCGTATCAAAATGACCGAGCCCGCGCCCTCCCCGGCGCGGGCGACCTCGAGAAAGATCCGCACCATGAGGTTGCGTACCATCCCGGCCGCGGCGTCGGCCGGACTGCTGCTCGTCACGAGCTGTTCCCTGACCGAGGCCCCGTCCTCCTCCGGCTATCCCTCGCAATCGATCTCCATCATCGTCCCCGTCCCGGCGGGGTCGTCCACCGATCTGTCCACGCGCGTGCTGGCACCCTGCCTGGAACAGCAGCTCAAGGCCACCATCGTGGTCGAGAACCGCGAGGGCGGGTCCGGCGCCGTCGGCAACGGCGTGTTCGCCCGCGCGAAGGCCGACGGCTACACGCTCGTGTCGACCACCGCCGCCAACGCCGTCCTGCCGCCCATCCTGGAAGGCGACGTCGGCTACACCGTCGACAGCTTCCGGCCGGTCGGGATGATCGGCACGGCGCCGGTCGTCCTCGTGGTGCCGAAGGCCTCCCCCTTCACGACGGCGAAGGACCTTTTCGCAGCCGCCAAGACCGGCGCCGTCAAGCTCGGGATCCCGGGCAAGACAAGCGTCCCGGGCATCTCTGCCACCGCGCTGATCGGCTCCACCGGGCTGCAGCTCACGCCGGTGCCGTTCGACGGCAACGGCGGCACCATGACGGCCGTGCTCTCCGGCGAGGTGCAGGCCGGTTACCTGTCGGCCGACGCCGCGGTCGTACTCCCCCGCGTGCGATCAGGCGAGGTCCGCGTGCTCGCCACCGCCGCCACCGAGCCGATCATCACCATGCCGGACGTGCCGACGCTGAAGTCCCTGGGGTACGCCGATCTCCCGTACGCCGACTCCTTCTGGTTCCTCGCCGCCCAGCCCAAGACCCCGGACGACGTCGTCGGCCGGTTGGAGGGCGCGATGAAGACCTGCATGACCTCCGAGAAGGTCGTCACCGGTCTGGGCAAGGGCGTGGCGCCCGCCTCCTTCATGGACGGCGCCCAGGTCACCACGCTGCTGCGGCAGGCGGCCTCGGACTATGCCAAGAAGCGCGGCTGACATGGCCGCTTCTTCCGACCTCCGGTCCGGCCGGATCGGCTTCGCGCTCCTGACGCTCCTGGCCGCCGTCGCCACGACCGGCGCGTTCACCACACTCGACTTCGGCAGCCCCGCCGAACCCGGTCCCGGGTTCTGGATCGGCTGTATCTCGGCCGCCACCCTCGCGTTCACCCTGGCAGCGCTGCTGAACCCGGGCGTCGTCATCGACGGGGTCAGCCGTATCACGCGCGCCGACGGGCTCGCCGTCGCGGCGGCCCTTCCCCTGCTGGCGCTGACGCCGCCGATGCTCACCCTGCTCGGGCTCACCGTCACCACGGCGCTGACCTGCCTCTACTGGTTCATCGTGATCACCAGGACCGCCCCTGTCCGCAGCCTGATCGGAGCGGCCGCGATCACGACGGGGATCGTCGTCGTCTTCATCGAACTGCTCCACGTGCCCACCCCGCTGGGCACCCTGACCGGGATCCGGTAGTC
Organism: Nonomuraea sp. NPDC049750; assembly: GCF_040659625.1. NCBI lineage: Bacteria > Bacillati > Actinomycetota > Actinomycetes > Streptosporangiales > Streptosporangiaceae > Nonomuraea > Nonomuraea sp. NPDC049750. Next base: position 328,614 of record NZ_JBFANB010000009.1, on the reverse strand, counting down.
ATGGACATCCTCCAGAATCTGGCCGACGGGCTGCAGGTGGCCCTCGCCCCGCAGAACCTGCTGTTCGTCCTGCTCGGCGTGTACGTCGGCATGATGGTCGGGGTCCTGCCCGGCCTGGGCCCCGCGCCGACCGTCGCGCTGCTGCTCCCGATCACGTTCGGCCTGGAGCCGTCCACCGCGGTGATCATGCTGGCCGGCGTCTACTACGGCGCCATGTACGGCGGCACCATCACCTCGGTGCTGCTGCGCATCCCCGGCGAGGCGGCCTCGGTCGTCAGCACCGTCGACGGGCACGAAATGGCCCGGCAGGGCCACGCGGGTCGCGCGCTGGGGCTCGCGGCCATCGGCTCCTTCGTCGGCGGGCTGGTCGCCACCTGCTGCCTGGTGCTGTTCGCCCCGGCCCTGGCCGACTTCGCGCTGAACTTCGGCTCGCCCGAATACACGGTCCTGGCGCTCCTGGGCCTGATCCTGGTCGCCTACACCTCCGCGGGAACCATGGTCAAGTCGCTGGTGGCGGTGGGCATCGGCCTGCTGCTGGCCTCCATCGGGCAGGACCCGATGTCCGGCGCGAGCCGGTGGGCGTTCGGCGTGCCCGACCTCATGGGCGGCATCGACATCGTGGCCGTGATCATGGGCCTGTTCGGGCTGACCGAGATCCTCGTCAACATCGTCGAGAACCGGCGCGGCGTGTCCCCGACCAACGCCGTCGGCCGGGTGCTGCCCACGGGCCGCGACCTCAAGGACAACACCGGGGCCATCGGCCGGGGCTCGCTGATCGGCACCGGGCTCGGGCTGGTGCCCGGTGGCGGCGGGGTGCTGGCGTCGCTGGTCTCCTACGGCGTGGAGCGCAAGATCTCCCGTACGCCGGAGCGGTTCGGCCACGGCGTCCCACAGGCGGTGTCCGGCCCGGAGACCGCCAACAACGCCGCCAGCATCTCCAGCTTCATCCCGCTGCTCACGCTCGGCTTCCCGCCGAACGGCGTGCTCGCCGTCATCTTCGGCGCACTGCTGATCCAGGGCGTCACCCCGGGGCCGACCTTGATCTCCGACCACCCGGACATCTTCTGGGGCGTGGTGGGTTCCATGGTGGTCGGCAACCTGATCCTGCTCGTCATGAACATCCCGCTGCTGCCGGTCTTCGTACGGATCGCGAAGATCCCGCCCGCCGTGATGTCCACGCTCACCGTGGCGATCCTCATCGTCGGCGCGTACACCATCAACGGCAACACCTTCGACGTCGCCGTCATGGTGGCCGCCGGTCTGGCCGGTTATCTCCTGCGGAGCATCGGCGTCCCGCCCGCGCCGATCGTGCTGGCCTTCATCCTGGGCCCGATCTTCGAGACCAACTTCCGCCGGTCGCTGGTGCTCTCCGACGGCGGCTTCGGCATCTTCGCCTCCTCGCCGACGGCCGTCGTGCTGCTCGCCCTGACGATACTTGTCCTCGTCAGTACGGCGCTGCCCTTGGTCCGTCAGCGCCGCAGGACTCTCGAAGCGGAGAACTGACCAGTGACCGTACCCGCTCCGCCCGGCACGCGTCCCTGGCGCGACGTCGTCCGAACGGCCCGGCCCCAAGGCGGGACGGCGAATGGCCGTCCCGGTGACGAGTAGGGTGATCGTATGTCGGCTGCGACTCTCCATTCGGCGGTTCTCGACGCACTGGGTTCGGACATCGTCAGCGGAGAACTGCCCGCCGGATCCGTCCTCACCCTGGAGAGCCTGCAACAGCGCTACTCCGTCTCGCGAGGGGTGGCGCGCGAGTGCATGCGCATCCTGGAATCGCTGCGCATGGTCACCTCACAGCGCCGCACCGGCATCTGCATCTCGCCTGAGCAGCAGTGGAACGTCTACGACACCCGGGTGATCCGCTGGCGCCTGGACAGCAAGCACCGCGCCGCCCAGCTTCGCTCTCTCACCGAGCTGCGCCTTGGCATCGAGCCGATCGCGGCGCACCTGGCCACCCTGCGGGCCTCCGCCGACGAGCGCGCCGCACTCCGTGCCGCGGCGCAGGACATGCGCCGCTACGGCACGACGCACCGCCCGATGCGCTACCTCGCCGCGGACATCGAGTTCCACCGGATCATCCTCGGTGCCTCCGGCAACGGGATGTACACCGCCCTCGCCGATCCGATCGCGGAAGTCCTCAGGGAGTCACCGACGCACGGCCGCTCCGACTACCCCGTCCCCGAGACCATCGGCTATCACGAGGCCGTCATGGAAGCCATCTGCGCCGGAGACCCGGACGCCGCCGAGCGGGCGATGACCACCCTCCTCAGCGATGTCCGCAGCGCGTTGAGACTGCTGTAGGGAGCCTGGCGCATCTCTCGAGCAGCACGCATAGTGCCAGGAGTAGAGGTAGGCGCCGGCATTCAACTGCTGGATGATCCGAGCCTGACACCTCCTCGGCTGGGGTGTCAGGCTCGGTGAGCGCGTGAGTCTCAGAGCTTGCGGATCGATACGGCGTTGTCGCCGATCCCGCCGCCCCGGGGATATACGCACAGGTAGGTCTGTACGACGGCGACGACGGTCCAGCCGGGCGGCGCCGATTGGACGCCGCAGATGATGAGTGTGCGGCCGGAGGGCAGACCGTTGATATTGGTGAGGGTCTGCTGGTTATTGAGGACGCCGTTGGGGGTCTTGCTGATTTCACAGTTGAAGGAGTAGGACAGCGCCGTGGCATAGAACCCGGCCGGGGGCGGAGGCGTGATACAGGTGGTCACCGTGCCGCCCGCGGCGGTGTCGCTGATGACCTGGACGGTTTTCGCGTTGTAGTAGATGGTGCCGGGCTGGCCACACTGGTACCAGTCGAAGTAGGCCGTCGGCATCGAGCCGGTGGGGATGGGGGCGTTCGCGCAGACGTTCGAGCTGGGGCCGAGCATCCGCGTCGATCCTTCTGCCGGGGAGGGAGAAAGGCACATGACGGCGGCCGCCGCGACGACGATGGCGGTCAGCAGTCTTCTCATCGGCGCTCCTGTCGAATCGATGTGGGGGGCCATCACGGCTCATCATTACTGGGCCCCTGCCTCCGAGAAATGCCTATTGTTGCCTAAAAGCACGAATGTCATTTTTTATCACGCATATTGCAAGTTTCTGCTACAACTGCGATACTCCCGCCATAAATAGGATATGCGACTCGCCCATTTAAGGTAGCGACCTTAATACCGACACTCTGCCGGCTAACGGCGGCTCAGGCGACGCGATGGTCGTCGAGGGCATCGGGATCCCAGTCGATCCCGATGCCGGGGACGTCGGGCGGTGTCATCTCGCCGTCCTCGATCACCGGAGAGCCGCGGGTGATCGCCCGCAACTGCGGGATGTACTCGACGTACATCCCGTTCGGCACCGCGGCGGCCAGGCTGACGTGCAGTTCCATGAGGAAGTGCGGGCTCACCGCGACGTTGAACGCCTCGGCGGCGTGGGCGACCTTCAGCCACGGGGTGATCCCGCCGATGCGGGCCACATCGACCTGCACGATGCCGACCGCGCCCGCGGCCAGGTAGTCGCCGAACCGCTGAACGGAGTAGAGGGATTCGCCGACCGCCACCGGCACCGAGGTGGAGGCCGCCAGTCTCCGGTGTCCGTGCAGGTCGTCGGCCGGCAGCGGCTCCTCGAACCAGGCGATGCCGAGCGGCTCGTAGGTCCGGGCGCGCCGGATCGCCTCCGCGGAGGTGAACGCCTGGTTGGCGTCGACCATGACCTCGAAACCCGGTCCCACCGCCTCGCGGACGGCCGCGAGCCGTTCGGCGTCTTCGGCGAGCGACGGCCTGCCCACCTTGACCTTCACCCCGCGCAGCCCGGCTGTGGCGGCCCGCTTCGCGCCGTCCACCAGTTCCTCCACGGGCAGGTGCAGCCAGCCGCCCTCGGTGTCGTAGACGGGTAGCCGCTCGTGCGCGCCGCCCGCCATCCGCCACAGCGACTCACCGGTACGGCGGCCGCGCAGGTCCCAGAGCGCGGTGTCGACGGCGGCGAACGCCAGTGAGGTGATGGCCCCGACGGTGGTCGCGCGGGTCTGGTCGAGCATGTGCCGCCACAGCGCCTCGACCGGCCGGGCGTCCCGGCCCAGAAGCGCCGGGACCAGGTGCTCGGTGATGAGTGACGTGACGGCCCGCCCGCCGGTCCCGATCGTGTAGGAGTACCCGGTGCCGGACAGCCCGTCGGAGGTGTGCACGGTGACCAGCACCGTCTCCTGCTTGACGAAGGACTGCATCGCGTCGACGCGGACGGCCGCCGGTTGCAGGTCGACCAGCTGGACGTCGATTCGTTCGATTCGGGGCATGTCATGTGCTTTCTTCACTTGAGCGCACCCAGGGTGATGCCGCTCGTGACGTAGCGCTGGAAGATCAGGAAGAGGATGACGATCGGGAAGGTCGCGATGACGAGGCCGGCGAAGAAGGCCCCCTGGTCGCTGACGAACTGGCCCTGGAAGGAGAGCAGGCCGACTGACAGTGTGCGGTCCTGCGGGCGGGTCAGCAGGACGACGCCGAACTGGACCTCGCTCCACACGAAGATGAGCCCGAGCAGCGTGACCGAGACGAAGCCGCCCTTGCTGATGGGCAGGACCACGCGGAGCAGCGCGGCCAGCTCCCCGTAACCGTCGATCTTGGCCGCTTCGAGCAGTTCCCGCGGCACGGCGGCGAACACCGACCGCATGATGAGGGCGATGGTGGGCGTCATGAACGCCGCGTACACCAGCGAGATGCCCGCCACGCTGTTGAGCAGCTGATACCTGCCCAGCAGCTCGAACGTCGGGATCAGCGCGACGACCAGCGGGACGCTCAGGGCGAGGACCATGACGCGGCTGACCGCGTTCGACAGGCCCCTGGTCGCGCGGGCCAGGCCGTAGCCGGCCAGGCTGCCGCAGGTCACGCCGATGGCCAGGCTGCACAGTGCCACCAGCACGCTGTTGATGATGTACGTCGACAGCGGCGCGCCACCGACCACGCCCCGCCAGGCGTCGGCGTAGTTCGACAGCACCCACTGGCCGCCCAGCCCCAGCGGGTGGGCGTAGATGTCGCTGGTCGGGTGCAGCGACAGCAGCAGCATCGACACGAACGGCACCACCGTGATCGCCGTCCAGACCAGCAGGAGCGTGTAGCCGACGTACCACAGCGGGCCGTGCCGCCAGGCCGATCGCCTCCGGCTTGGAGTCCGCGGCGCCGTCATCGCGCGTCCAGGGTCTGCTGGCGGAAGATCCGCATGACCGTGATCCCGATGACGGCGACGATCAGCGTGGTGAGGACCGCGGTGGCCGAGCCGTAGCCGTAGTCCTGGTCGACGAAGGACTGCTTGTAGACCAGCACCGGCAGGATGCTCGTGGAGTTACCCGGACCGCCTCGGGTCATCGCGTAGATGACGCCGAAGGCGTTGAAGGAGAACACCGAGGTCAGCGTCGTGATCGTGCCCAGCATCGGCACGATGTTCGGCAAGGTGATCCGGAACAGCCGGCCGGCCGCTCCGACGCCGTCGAGCGTCGCCGCCTCGTGCACCTCCTCGGGGATGGCCTCCATCGCGCCCAGCAGGATCAGCATCGCGTACCCCGTTTGCGTCCACACCGCGACGAAGATCGCCGCGTACAGTGCCGTCGAGGACGACGCCAGCCAGGCGTGATCGTCTCCGAGCCCGATCAGGCCGAGCAGTGAGTTCACCACGCCGGTCGTGGGCTGGAAGGCGTTCGACCAGAAGATGCCCGCGATGCTGACCGGGATGATCACCGGCAGGAACCAGACGACCTTGAAGATCCGGGCGCCGGGGACCTTCCGGCTGATCGCGTTGGCCAGGAGAGTGCCGAGGGTCACCGTGAACACCACGGTCCCGACGAAGAACTGCAGGCTGGTCCCGATGGACTGCCAGACCAGCGAATCGCGCAGCAGGCGCCGGTAGTTGTCCAGGCCGTGGTAGGCGACCGAGCCGATGCCGTCCCAGGAACCGAGGCTGATGCGCACGGATCCGGTGATCGGGTAGGCGACGAGCACGAGCAGCAGCACCAAGGCCGGGACCATCGCCGCGATCGGGAAGATCCGTGCCCTCCGGCGCGGCGGCCGCGCCGTGGCGGTCGTCGCCAGGACGACTTTGTCGGCGATCATCAGTCCGACGCTCCCGACACCTTGCCGGACTGCAGGTCCTCCAGCGCCGACTGGTACTGCTGGGCCGCCTGCTGCGGGGTCAGCTTGCCGGCCACGAGCTTCTGCAGCACCGGCACGGAGAACGCCTGCCCGAGGGTGGAGGGCACGGTGGAGTCCCAGATGTTGACCAATCCGACGGACCGCGACAGCTCGAACTGCTGCTGCACCAGGTCGCCGAGGTTCGACAGGCTCGACGCGGGGATCGAGCTGAACACCGGGAGCGAGCCGGTGGCGGCGATGACGCTGACCTGGTACTTGTCGGTCATGAAGAACTGAAGGAACTTCTTGGCCAGATCCGGGTTCGCCGCCTTGGCCGGGACCACCAGGGTGTCACCGTTGAAGGCGTCGAACGGCGTCTTGCGGCCCGGCGTGAGCGGGGGCAGCAGGAACCAGCCCATTTCGAACGACGGCTTGGCCTCCTTCAGGCTGGAGTAGGTGTAGTTGCCGCCCTGCAGCATCGCGAGTTTTCCGCTGGTGAACAGCCCCTGGGCCTGGTCGGTGTCCATGCCGAGCATCCCGTTCTGGTAGATGCCCTTCTTCTGCCAGTCCTGGATCGTCTGGAGCACCTTCACGAAGCCGGGGTCGGTGTACTTGACGTCCGTGGGTGATCCGGGCTTGAAGTTGGTGAGCATGGCGTCGTAGTCCTCGGCCGGCACCGCGGTGGGCAGCAGCGCGTCCAGCGTGTGCCCCAGGTCGTACGGGCTCGAACCGCCCACCCCGAACCCCTCGTACCCGGCGGCCTTGACCTTGCCCACCATGGATTCGAAGTCGGCGACGGAGGCGACCTGGTGGTCGGCCGGGTCGGGGAGGCCGGCCTTCGCGAAGGCCGCCTTGTTGTAGTAGACGGGGTTGATCAGCAGTTGCTCGTAGAGGACGCCGTAGTGGTGCCCGTCGGTCGTGTAGTAGTCGGCCTGGCTCTTGGAGTACTTGTCCGCCAGGCCCGCGGCCTTCCACACGTCGTCCAGCGGGGTCAGCTGCTTGTTCTTCAACAGCGCGGACCAGACGCCCGTGCTGCGCTGGAGGTAGCCGATGTCCGGGGTGCCGGTCGAGCTGAGCAGTGCCACGTTGGGGCCGCGGGAGCTGCCGGAGTCGACGCCCTCGAAGGTGACCACCGTGCCCGGGTTGGCCTTCTCGAAGTCCTTGCCGACCTGCTGCATGGCGCTGGCCAGCGGTCCGGTGGGGATCTGGATCCGGAGCGACTTGCCGTCGCCGCCGCCCGGTCCGGTGCCGGTGCCGCACGCGACGCCGACGGCCGCGAGCAGGACGCCCGCGAGGACGGGCCTGACTACCTTGAGAGTTCTAGACAGTGGCATGGGAGCCGTCCTTCCAGGGAGCTGACAGCTCAATGGCGATGACGTCGATGAGTGCGCCGGTCGGTGGCGGCACGGTGATGAACAGTTCGCCGAGCGGCTCGTCGTCCGCGCCGTTCGCCTTGTGCACTTCCTCGTTGAGGCTGTACTCGAGCGGTTGCTCGGTGCCGAGCAGGCGGACGCCGACGACCGAGCCGATGGGAACGTTCCTGACGACGAGCACGTCCTGCGGTATCAGCAGCAGGTGGAGGTAGATGGTGTTGTCGCGCTGCGTCGCCGGACCGTGGAAGTCGAGGCGTTGCGGCGCGGGCGCGGCCCCGACGATGCTCTCGCCGTGGCCGGCGAGCCAGCCGCCGAGTTGCTTGAGCGTGGCGACCTCGGTCGGCACCAGCGACCCGTCACCCCGCGGCCCGATGTTGAGCAGGAGGTTGCCGCCCCGGGAGACGACCTCGCTCAGGTAGGAGGCGAGCAGCCGGGGGCTCTTGTAGTCGAGGTCGCCGGGCCGGTAGGCCCAGCTCTCGCTCATGGTGAGGCACAGCTCCCACGGGCCGCCCGGTGGCCGGCGCGGCATGCCCTGCTCGGGTGTCGCGTAGTCGCCCTGGCCCGGCAGCCGGTCATTGATGATCACGTCCGGCTGCAGGGATTTGATCAACTCGCGAAGCTCGGCGGCGTGCCACTCCTCCCCGGTGCGTTCCCACTCCCCGTCGAACCAGAGCAGGTCGATCGGCCCGTACTCGGTGAGCAGTTCGGTGAGCTGGCCCTTGACGTAGCCGAGGTATCGCGCCCACTGCTCCGGCGCGGGCCGCCGGTAACGCTCGTGCGGGTAGGGACGATCGGCGTCGGTGAACGCCGGGTAGTCGGGATGGTTCCAGTCGAGCAGCGAGTAGTAGACGCCGACACGCAGGCCCTCGGCGCGCAACGCGTCGAAGAACTCCCGGGTGATGTCACGCCCGTACGGCGAGGCCGCGATGGAGTACTCCGACTGCCTCGTGTGGTACATCGAGTACCCGGCGTGATGGCGGACGGTGAAGACCACGTAGCGGGCACCCGCGTCGCGGGCGAGCCGCGCGACGCCGCGCGGATCCCAGCGCCGCGGGTCGAACGTAGCCGCGCTCGACTGATATTGCGCGATGGTCATGTCGGCTTCGGGTTCTGTCCGGTCCGGCAGGATCGAGTGGCCGACCAGGGGCCAGCCGATCTCCACGCCTTGCTGACTCGCATGGTCCCAGTGCACGAACAGGCCGAAACCCGCCTCGCCGAACCAGTCGGGAATGGTCACGAGCTCATCCTTCTGCGTTGGGCAGACTTGCCCAGATCGGATACGATACGATTTGCATGAGGATGCAGGGCGTTTCGGGCATCTGTCAACCACGAATACGGAAGTTCATTTGGAGGGGAGATGAGTGACTCGACGCCGGTGGCGGGCGCGTCCGGCGGCTCGGGTTCGGACGAGCCGGCCAAGGTCAGCGTCCGCGAATCGGTCTTCCAGGCGCTGAAGGCCCGGCTCATGGATCACGACCTGGAGCCTGGGGCGAAGCTGTCGATCGACGGGCTCGCCCGCGCACTCGACGTGTCGCAGACGCCGGTCCGCGAAGCGCTCGCGCGTTGCGAGTCGGAGGGGCTGGTCGTCCGCCGGCCGAACACGGGCTATCTGGTGGCTCCCCTGCTCGACCGGGCCGCCCTTGACGACTTGTACGACGTCCGCCTGCTCCTCGAACCGTCCGCCGCCGCGCGTGCCGCACGGTACGCCACGACCGCCGAGGTGAGCGCCATGCGAGGGTCGCTGGAGCAGATGATGTCACCGCTGGTCGGCGACACCTACGAGGCGTATCGCGGCTTCGCGGAACTGGACGCCCTGTTCCACAACGCGATCGCCGAGGCCAGTCGCAGCCCGCTCATCGCCGACACGCTGCGCAGATTCCGCGCGCACACCCATGGTTACCGTCTCTACTTCCGCCATGGGATCGCCAGTCACGCCGCCGATGAGCACCGCGCGGTGCTCGACGCCATCTGCCGCAACGATCCGGAGGCGGCGGCGAGCGCCATGACCGCCCACCTGGAGGCGTCGCGGTCACGCCTGACGAGCGCCTACGAAACCTGACCCGGCCAGGTCCGCGATCCCCTACCATTTCCCGTTATGCGGATTCCCGTTATGCGGATTCCCGTTATGCGGACTCCTGCGCTCACCACCGATCCGCTCGTCGGCCGGCACGGCTTGAAGCGACGCGTCGACGAGCTGACCGGCGCCGCGCGTACGGAACAGGGCGGCGCGCTGGTGCTGGAAGGCGAGGCGGGCATCGGCAAGAGTGCGCTGCTGGAGTACGCCCGCAACGCGGCGCCCGGGTTCCGGGTGGTCCGGACGTCCGGTCGGAGTTCGAGCAGGAACTGCCGTACTCCGCGCTGCACCAGCTGTGCGTGCCGATGCTGAAGCAGCTCGACGGGCTGCCGGACCGGCATCGCGACGCTCTGCGGGCTGGCCCAGGGCGATGGTCTTCCTCGCCCGCCGGATCGCCGCCGACCCGGTAGCGATGATCTTCGCGGTGCGGCCGACGGACGCGGCGGAGGGGTTCGGCGAGCTGCCGAAGCTGGCCGTCGGCGGCCTGAGTGACGAGGACGCCAAGGTGCTGCTGGCGACGCGGAGCCCGTTCCCCCTCGATGACACCAGGTCCGGGACCGGCTCGTCGCCGAAGCACCGGCGACGGTACGAAGGCGACCCCGAGCTGGCCGCGCTGGTGGGCATGCTGCCGTAGCCCGCGCGGTCGCCGCCGTCGAGAAACGGTGACATGCGGCGGACGGCGCGCGCACATTCGGCACCGATCGTAGTTCGTCATGAACGACGGATCTGGATTGCTGGGATGGCACCTGCGAGCGGCGCGTGAGAGGGCGTTCGCCGGGCGGGAGGAAGAGCTCGCGGTTTTCCAGGCGGCGTTGTACGGCGGCGGCTGCAGCGTGCTGTTCGTGCACGGCCCCGGTGGCATCGGGAAGTCGGCCTTGTTGCGGCGGTTCGCTCACGAGGCCGCGGTGATGGGGCGGCCGGTGTCCATGGTGGACGGGCGCATGTCGGAGCCCTCACCGGGGGCGTTCGAGGCTGAGGCGGAACCGGTCTTTCGTGATGCGGGGGCGGTGCTGCTGATCGACTCCTTCGAATGCGTTCAGGGCTTGGAGGGATGGCTGCGTGAGCGGTTCCTGCCGCGGATGCCCGTGGGGGCGCTGGTGGTGATCGCGGGGCGCTACCCGCCGGATCTGCGCTGGCGGGCGGACCCGGGATGGGCTGGGGCGCTGGAGGTGCTGCCGCTGCGCGACCTGCGGGCCGCGGACGCGCAGGCCCTGATGGACTCCTGCGGGGTGCCGCCCGAGTCGCGTGGGCCGCTGTCAGCCTTCGCCGGTGGTCATCCGCTGGCACTGCTGCTGGGAGCGGCCGTGGCGGTGAAGGACGGCGGGGGCGGCCGGCGGTGGACGCCGCGTCAGGACGTGGTGGCCACGTTGCTGGATCAGTTGGTGGGCGAGGTGCCTTCGGCGGCCCATCGGCATGCTCTGGAGATCTGCGCGCACGCGTACACGACCACGGAGGACCTGCTGCGTGCGGTGCTGCCGCAGGACGCCGGGACGTTGTTCCGGTGGTTGCGGCGGTTGCCGTTCGTGGAGTCGAGCGGTCTCGGGTTGTTTCCGCATGACGTGGTGCGGGAGGTGGTGGAGGCTGACCTGCGATGGCGGGATCCGGAGGGGTACGCGGTGATGCGCGAGCGCGTTCACGCCCATCTGGCGGACAAGGTGCGTACGGCGAGCGACGCGGACGTGCCCGGCGCCATGGCGGCACTGCTCTACCCGCGCAACGGGGCGTCGGCCGATTTCCACGGCCGCCACGACGAGGGCGAGTTCCAGGAAGAGGTGCTGCGCCAGGAGGACGTCGACACGTTGCTCCGGGTGGCGACGGCGGCGGAGGGCGCGGCGTCCGCGCGCGGCGCCGCCTTCTGGGCGGAACGTCAGCCGGAGGCGTTCCGGCTGTATCGGCGCAGCGAAACCGGCGAGCCCGTGGCCTTCGCCGCGTGGTTGCGGTTGGCGCGATTCGATGAGGAGGAGCTGACGGCCGATCCCATCGTGGCCATGGCGTGGGCGCACGCCCGTGCCACCACGCCGTTGCGCACCGGTGAACATATGGCGGTCAGCCGGGTATGGACGCTGCCGACGTATCGCGGAAACTCGCCTCTGATGGAGGTGATCCAGTGGCGAGTGATCGGCGATTGTCTGCGGGCCGAGCGGATGGCCTGGTCATATATCGCGGCACGGCATCCGAACCATGTGTGGGCGGAGCTTTTACGGCATTACGGGATGCGTGACATCTCCGAGCAGCCGCGGTTGGGGGATGACGCGTACACCCTGTTCGTCCATGACTGGCGCGCGGTGCCGGCGCGGGCGTGGCTGGAGCGGATGAACCGGCTGCCCGCCGGCGGCCCGGGTGCCGCGACGGCGGAGCTGGCGGTGCTGTCGCGGGCGGAGTTCGCCGAGGCGGTCCGCGAGGCGTTGCGCCAGTTGTCGCGGCCGGACGCGCTGGCCACTTCCCCGCTGACGCGCACCAGGCTGATCGCCGAGCGGGCCGGGCGGGATCCGGCCGCGGCGCTGGGGGACCTGCTGCGCCAGGTGATCGACGACCTGCGTGCGGATCCGCGCTCGGTCAAGTTCCATCAGGCGCTGTCGGTCACGTTCCTGTGCGGCACGCCCACCCAGGAGCTGGCCGCGGAACGGCTCGGCCTGCCGTTCAGCACCTACCGCCGCCATCTGGCGGCCGGCATCGAACGTCTCCGCGCCGACCTGTGGCACCGGGAGCTGTACGGCGCACCGGCGTAGCGATCCACCTAAGAGTCGGCAAGAGCGAAGCCGGCCGCCGCCTCCGCGTGCAGCCGGGCGCTCGGCAGCACCGGGATGGCGCTGTCCTTCTCACTGATCAGCAATTCGATCTCCGTGCAACCGAGGACGACGCCTTCAGCGCCGTCGGCCGCGAGATCATCGATGATCCGGGCGTAGGCGTCCCTGGACGATTCCCGGAGCACCCCGCGCACCAGTTCGTCGAATATCACGTGATGGACCAGTTCCCGCTGCTCACGCCGCGGCACGACCACGTCGAAGCCGTGGGCGGCCAGCCGATCCCGGTAGAAGGGCTCCTCCATGGTGAATCGGGTGCCCAGCAGGCCGACCTTGCGCATGCCCCTGGCGCGGATCTCGGTGCCCACGGTGTCGGCGATGTGCAGTACGGGCACGCTCACTGCCCGCTGCACGTCGTCGCTCACCCGGCTGAAGGTGTTGCTGCAGATGAGCAGGACCTCGGCACCCAGATCCGCCAGTTTCCCGCCCGCCCCGGTCAGCAGCGTACTCACCTCGTCCCAGCGGTCGGCGAAGATGAGGTCCTCGACCCGCGTGTAGTCGACCGACCAGATGAGGCTGTCGGCGGAATGGCTGCCGCCGAGTCGCTCGCGTACCCGCTGGTTGATGATCTGGTAGTAGATCACCGTCGATTCCCAGCTCAACCCGCCGATAAGCCCGATAGTGCGCATGGAACTCCATTTCCTTTTGGACAGTCACTGGGTCAGCGCACGGGCGCAGGCGCTGAGCCCGATCTCGCTGGAGGCCTTGACGAGCACCACGTCTCCCGGTTCGAGGAGCGCGGTGGCCAGCTTGATGGCCTCGGCCACGTCCTCGACGATGTGGACGGCCACGCCCTGGTTCGCGGTCTCCGCCGCCCACGCCATCGCGAGCGGATCCCCGGCGCCGACCGTGATCAGCACGTCGAAGCGGAGGTCGGCGACGAGCCGGCCCATCTCCGCGTGCCGGGCGCGGGAGGCGTCGGCCTGCTGGCCCATCGCGCCGAGTATGGCGACGGTACGACGAGTGCCGGCCAGGGCCTTGACCGCCCGCAGCCCGGCCCGCATGGACTCGGGGTTGGCGTTGTAGGCGTCGTTGACGATGGTGATGCCGTCAGGTCGTTCGACGATCTCCAGCCGGCCCCCGGAGCGCCGCCGCGCGGCGGTCAGCCCTTCGGCGATCTCGGCAACGCCCAGGCCGAGTGCGGTGGCGACGGCGGCGGCGCCCAGGGCGTTGCTCACCTGGTGCTCGCCTATGAGGTCGAGCTCGACCGGGGCACGGCCGGCGGGCGTCACCAATTCGAACGCGGTTCGCGCCCGGTCGGCCATCCGTACGCCTTCGGCTCGCACCCGCGCCCGCGCCGACCTGCCGTACAACAGGATCTGGGCCTTGGTGCGGCCGGCCATGCCCATGACGTACGGGTCGTCGGCGTTGAGCAGCGCGAACCCGTCCTCCGGAAGCGCCTCGACCAGCTCGCCCTTGGCCTCGGCCACGTCGGCCGGCCCGGCTCCCATACGCTCCAGATGCGCGGTGCCGACATTGAGCACCAGCCCGACCTGGGGAGGCGCGAGCCCGGTCAGGTACGTCAGGTCGCCCTTCCGGCTCGCGCCCATCTCCAGCACCAGGTATCGGGTGGTGGCGTCGGCACGCAGCACGGTGAGCGGCAGCCCGAGCTCGTTGTTGAACGACCTGTTGGTGGCGACCGTCGCGGCGCGCCGTTCGAGCACCTGGGCCAGCAGGTCCTTGGTCGTGGTCTTGCCCACCGAGCCGGTCAGGCCGATCACGATCGGGCTGACGCGTTCGAGCAGGTGCCTGGCCAGCAGGCCGATCGCGAGCTGGACGTCCTCGACCACCAGGGCGGGCACGCCGACGGGCCGCGCGGCCAGCACGACGACGGCGCCGTCCGCGATGGCACCGGCCGCGTAGTCGTGACCGTCGACGCGGGCGCCGGCCGTCGCGGCGAACAGGCCGCCGGGCACCACCTCGCGGGAGTCGACCGCCGCGGGCGCCGTCACCAGCGCCCGCGGGTCGGGCACGTCATGCAGGCTCGCGCCGACGACCCGCGCGATCTCGTTCAGCGTCATGGGGATCATGAGCCGCTCCTGGCGAACGCGAGGTCGATCAGGCGGCGCAGCAGGTCCGGGTACGGGACACCGCTCGCGGCCCAGGACCTGGCGTAGACGGAACGGGAGGTGAAGCCGGGCATGGTGTTGATCTCCAGTACGTACAGGCGTCCCGTGTCCTCCTCATAGAGGAAGTCGACCCGGGACAGGCCGTAGCCACCGATCGCCCGGAAGGCGCGCAGGGACAGCTCGCGTGCCTCCTCGGCCACCCGTTCCGGCAGCACGGCGGGGATGGTGGCGATCTCGGCCTGGCTGAGGTATTTGGCCTCATAGTCGAGCCAGTCGCCGGGCACGATGAGCTCGCCGCACACCGAAGCGTCCGGCGTGTCATAGTCGCCGAGCACGCCGCAGATGACCTCGCGCGCGCTCACGCCCTGCTCGACGATGACCACCCGGTCGTAGGCCAGCGCCAGCTCCACGCCCGCGCGCAGTTCCTCCATGGAGGTGACACGTGAGATGCCGATGGAGGAGCCCATGCTGGCCGGTTTGACGTACATCGGCCAGTCGAGCGACTTCACCAGACCCCAGTAGTCGGTGGTGGTGCGCCATTCGTGCGCGGTGAACCACACGTGCGGGGTGACCGGGATGTCCTCCGCCAGGAACACGCGCCGCATCGCGACCTTGTTCATGGCCACGGCGGAGGCCATGACGCCGCAGCCCACGTACGGGATGCCCAGGGTCTCCAGGTGACCCTGGACGACGCCGTCCTCGCCGAACGGCCCGTGCAGCACGGGGAAGACCACGTCCGCCAGATCGCCTCGCAGCTCCACCGGCCATCTGCCCTGCCGGTCGATGATGACGGCGACGGGCTCGTACAGGTCCCTCGGCAGGGCATCGAGCACGGCCTGCGCCGACTGCAGCGACACCTCGTGCTCGGCGGACGGCCCACCCGCCAGCACAGCCACGCGTACGCGTTCGGTCAAGATCACTCAGCCTTTCCTCAGCGGCACGGCGACAGCACGGTGTGCGCCGTCGTAGAACCAGCCCGCCGAGTGTCGGCTCTTCGCCTGATCACTTCCCAGGCCATTCGCTGCCCAGTTCCTGACCAAAGCGCGCCCGCAGTGTGCCGCTACATCCGCCACCGCCACCGCCACCGCCTCCGCACCCGCCCAAAGCCATCGGCCGCTCGGCGAAGTCCCCGGCCTGCCCGTTACCGCCGGTTGAGCCGAAGGTGCGTGGTTAATCCTGGTTAATGGGTTGGGCATAGGATCGGCGGCATGGCGCTGCGACTTGTTCAGGTGAATTTCAAGGCTCGGGATGACTCGGCGCTCGGCCGGTTCTGGGCGGAGGCGCTCGGTTGGGGTCTTTCCAGCGAGGGACCCGGCGTGACCAACCTCGAACCCGAGGGCTTCTCCTGGCCGGACCCCGACGCCTTCTACATCGATCTCGTCGCCGTGCCGGACCCCGAAACGGTGAAGTATCGCGTGCACCTCGACCTCGCCACCACCTCCGCCGCCCATCAGGCGGAGCTGGTCGCGCGCCTGAAGGAGCTCGGCGCGACACCCGCCGACGTGGGCCAGGGCGACGTCCCGTGGACGGTTCTGGCCGACCCGGAGGGCAACGTGTTCTGCGTGCTGGAGCCTCGGGAGATCTACCGGGACACCGGGCCGATCGCCGCGATGGTGGTCGACTGCGACGATCCGCGGGCCATGGCCCGGTTCTGGGGCGAGGCCACGGACTGGAGCGTGCACGAGGTGACCGACGATCACGCGACGCTGCGCTCCGCCAAGGGCGTCGGCCCGTATCTTGAGTTCCTCCGCAGGTCCGGCGTGCCGACCGTGTGGAGCCGCATCCATATCGACCTGCTGCCCGACCCCATCGACGAGCAGGCGGCGGAGGTGGCCCGGCTGCGGACCCTCGGCGCGACGCCCGCCGATGTCGGCCAGGGCGACGTCCCATGGAAGGTCCTGGCCGACCCGGAAGGCAACGAGTTCTGCGTCCTCGGCCGGGCCTGACCCGGAACCTGCCCCGCCTGCGCGCCGCCTGGCGCCACTACTCTCTCGGCGGTACGGCCGCGCCCGCCACGGTCAGCGAGTTCGGAGGTCCACTCGCGAGGCCAGGCCGGGATAGTCGAGGACGAATCCGGACTCGTCGTAGATCAGGCGGCAGGCGACGTCGAACACCGGTGCGGCGTAGTCATAGCGCTGACGACGGCCCTCATCGGGGATCCGGGTGTAGTGCTGGTCGAGGCGTTCGACGGTCAGGTCCACGGCCCGTACATAGGCGGCCGGGGCGTCCTGGCCGGCGCCCACGGCCAGGAGCAGCCGGTGCACGGGGAACGCGTTCGTCATGGCCGATGACTCCAGATCCACGTCCAGGCAGCCGTCGAGGTGGGGCGCCGGCACACCGTCGACGCGCCAGCTCCCCGGGTCGCCGGACTCCAGGACCGTTTCCCTCACACCTGCCATGGAACGGCTGGTGAGCTGTGCCCGCCGGGTCCTCCAGCCGGCGTCCACCTCGATGGTGTAGCCGACGGCCCAGGTCTGGCCCTCCTCGACGGCCGTGGTGCGGCCCTCGATGAGATGGCCGCCCCGCGTGGGTTGGAAGTAGACGACCTCGAAGCCCGTGCGGGCGGTGTGGTGCCGCCAGGCCGCGGTTTCCGGCGGAGAGGTGAAGATCACCGGGTAATTGTGCCGCAGCTGACCGGCTCCCCGGTGGCGAACGACTCGTTGGCGGCCGGTCCGATCACCAGGGCGCGGGCGCCGTCCCGCTCGTCCGCGAGCGCCACCGGGGAGGCCGCGCCGTCGAACATCGCGGCCGGCATGCGCTCGTCGGCGCCGCCGTGCCCCTCGTGGACCACCGTCACCGGGACCTCGCGCGGGGGCGCCCACAGAGGACGCACGCGGATCCGCGCCCCGCCGGAGTTGGGCGGGGCGACGTCGCCGTGCAGCGCCCCCGACCCGGCGGTGACGCCCGTGCCCGGATCGGCCCATTGCGTCTCCTCGACCTCCAATTCCAGCCGCCCCCGGGTGCCGTTGAACATCACCCGGTACCCCTCCTAGGGGGAGTACGCCGTGAGGTGGTAGGTCATCGTGGCGCCGCGTCGGTGGTGCCGACGTCGAACTCGGTGATCGCGATCGCCTCGGGCACCGTCACCGTCGACGGCCGCCGCCGGAAGGCCGGCAAGGTCATCGGGTGACTCCGGCCACGTCAGAGCGTCATGAAGCGCTCGCTTTCCGGCCGCTGGGGGTCTGGAAGCCGGTCAGGCCGGGTGTGTCGTCCGTGGTCAGGACGATCTGGTTGAGCACCAGCCCGGCCTCGCGAGGCGCTAGCGAGATCGTGTGCTCGCCCGGCCCGAGCGCCAGCGCGGCCGCGGCGACGCTCGTGCTGCCGTACCAGGTCTCGAACCCGGTCTCCGGCCCGGACTTGTTCGACTGGTATCTCCACTGCCCGTCGACGACCACGTGGTAGGAGTCGGCGTCGGCGTTCGGGTTGCTGGTGTTGACGAACAGGTAGTACGTGCCACCGGTCTGGATGTCGACGGTGAAGTCGAGCCGCGGTGGTGCTCCCGCCGCGGAGCTCCCGTTGACCTTCTGTGTCGGGCCGGCCTTGAACAACGCCTCGGCCTGGGCAGCCGAGGTCGCCAGCCACTGCGCCTTCGCACTGGCGTCGGCCGGCGGGACGACCTGGAGACCGTTGCGGGCCAGCGCCCAGCCGTGCGTGCCGTTGTTGCTGTCGGCCGCGTTGGCGGCAGCGCTCTTCTCCAGCGCGTCGGCCGCGTCGAAGACGACCGAACCGTTCCGCTCCAGATAGGCGCCGACCGGTGCCCCAGTGGCTCTGCCCACCGTGACAGGCGCCACCCAGGCCTCACCGCCGGCGGCGGTGATGGACAGCTCGGCCTTCCCGGCCCGGTGTCCGGTGACCTGTACCTGACCGTCCTTCACTGCGACCGACACTGCGGTCTCGTTGTCGGACTCCGCGGCCGCCACATCCCGTACACCCGTGATCGTGCTCGTCTCGCCCACCGACGTCTGGATCGCGGGCAGCCGCCGGAGCCTCGGCATCTCGTCAGGAACAGGCGCCACGGTGGCCTTCTGGGGTGGGGCGATGTTGTTCGGGCTCTCGGGCGGGCCGACCAGGCCGTCACCGGCCGCGCCGGCGCGGGTCTCGATGATGATGCGGTCGAAGAGGATCGCCGCGTCCGAGCGGTAGACCACGAGGTCGTGCCAGCCCGGTGTGGTCACGTCGATGGTGAAGTTCAGGGGTTCGATTTGACGCATGATGTTGAAGCCCCAGGGGCTGGTGCTCGTACCGGCGACAGAGTTGCCGCGCAGCAGGCCGGGCGCCTGGGCGTCGAGCCCGATCGCCGTACGCGCGGTTCGCGGCGTGCCGTTGTCCTCTGTGCCTTCGTTCAGGGTTGGAATGCGGTAGAAGGTCCCGGTGAACTTCCCGGTGGAGGTGAAGTAGACGCGGTATCTCAGGCGGGCGGTCGTCTCGAAGCCGGAGTCGACCCGGGGCGCGATCTCCGGGAAGCCGCCCATCGACGCCCCGCGCTGACCCACGCCCTCAAGGGGGGCCCACCGGCTCCCGTCGGTTCCGGGCACGTTCTCGGCGAAGTGCTCGGCCTCAAGGGCCACGTATCCGTTGGCCTCCAGGTGCCCGCGCTCGGCATAGCGCAGGTCCACGGCCGCCCGCGCCGCCTCGACCGTGAACGTCGCGACCGGGTCGCCGACCTTGGCTCTGTTGACGGCGTTGAAGACCCGGATCGTCCCCGTCGCGGCCGGGTGGTTCTTGGCGACGGTCACCGTGACCCGTTGCTCTGTCGCGGTCGTGCCCGAGCGCTGGGAAAGGGTGATCCACCGAGCGTCCGCCTCGGCGACCCACTCCTGCGCTCTGGCCGCGTCGTCCCGGGAGAACACGTCGAAGAACCGCTTGTCGTCGGGCGCGGCCGAGTTGAACGCCAGCGTGCCACGGCCAGGCTCCTTGCTCCCCTCGGCGGCGGCGCCCACCGCGTCGGCCAGTGTGGCCACCCGGGCGTACCGGTCGTTGGTCAGCATGACGGTGCCCTCGTTCGGGAAGCCTTCGGGATGGCTGTGGCCGATGGCGTGGTCCCACTTGCCGCCGCTGATCGTGTTCCAGTAGTCCTCGTCGGTGAGAACGCGCTCACGGGCCTGCTTCGAGAGCAGCTCGTAGCTTCCCGCGCCGGCGTAGCGGCCTTGGGCGGCGGCGAGCTGGTTCTTCCAGTAGTAGCCGATCTGCTCGGCCATGTTGCGGTAGGACCGGACCCGGTGGAGCACCTGCTGATAGAACGCCGGGCGATAGCGCGGGTCGAGCTTCGCGGAAACACCCTCGAGAATCGCCACCAGTTTGTTGGACTCGTTGATGTAGCGCTGGAGCTCATCCCCGTCCGAGGTGGCGCTGAACGGGAAGACCTGACCGTTGTGGATCCTTCCCGAGCTCGCGTTGGAGGAGTTGATCTCCCCCCAGAACTCGGCGCGCTTGGTGCTCTCGAGCGCGTCGAACCTTTCCAGCGCGTCGGTGACCACGGCGGCGTCGTCGCCCTTCAGCCGGAAGTCTCGCCGCACCTGCTCGGTGAGGAACCTGCTCCCGATGTTCGTGTCGTCATAGCCCTTGACGTCCCACGCGAGCTTGGCGAACAGGTCGAGCTTGATCTCGCCGGGCTTGATGTCCCCGACGTTGAGGATCCAGTAGCGCCCCGCGCCGGAGTTCCACGCCCGGTGCAGCTGCTGCACCATCAAGGACATCGGCGTGGAGTTCAGCCACAGGTAGCTCTTCGGCTCGCCCCAGTAGGAGATGTGGTAGTAGACGCCGTTCCCGCCGGACCGGGCGGCTTCGGTACGGGTGGGCACCTGGCGCAGGTAGCCCTGGTTGTCCTCGGCCCACATCAGGGTCACGTCACCGGGGATGTAGTTCTTCAGCCCGGCGTTGTAGAGATCGTTCATCTCCTTGTAGGGGATGAACACCTGCGGCACGGCGTCGGCGCTGCCGTAGACCGCCGCGATCAGCTTGCGCTGCTCGCTGATGACGTCGGCCAGCATCTCGATCTTGTCCTTGAACCCGTACGGGTTGCCGGGTGTGAACACCGGATCGCTGTCGTGCACCCCGCGAATACCCAGGGCGAGGATGTTCTCGAAGCCGGAGTTGGCGACCACCCGCTGGCGCCAGTACTCCAGGATCGCGGGCTTGTTGATCGAATAGTCGTAGGCCGCCACGGCGTCCGCGCCCTTGATGTCGAGCGCGTCCTTGTTGCGGTCGTACCACTGCCGCCACTCCCCCTCGTTGTTGCGCAGCATCAGCTCCGCGTGAGAGGAGGAGGCGACCACGCCGAACGCCGACGCCTCGCGAGCATTGACCGGGGTTCCGTTGTCGTACGTCCCGGTGTCGGTGACCGCGTTGAACGCCCTCGAGGCCAGGTGCATCGCCGGCCATAACGTGTTCAGCTTGAGCCGCAGCATCAGCTCATAGACGTGCCGGTAGTAGTTGACATCAGGCGTGCCGTTGCCGGTGGGGAACTTCTTCTTCGCCCACACCATGGTGCGTTCTTCGTCGTTGATGAAGATGCCGCGGTACTTGACGTCCGGCCCGTCGTCGACCCTGGCCTTGCCTTCGACCTCGATGTCATCGCGCCGCTTGACCGGCATGTCGCTGTACCAGTACCACGGCGAGACGCCGATCTCCTCGGAGATCGAGTAGATCCCGTAGATCGTCCCGCGGGCGTCGCTGCCCGCGATCACCAGTGCGTCGCCGACCCCGGGAACCGGGTTCTTGATGGTCTTGGTCGCGTACGCCTCCCACTTGCCCTTGATCCCGGCGGCCTCGTCGAACTTGCCGGCCGCGACGATCGCGTCGATCAGCCGGCTCTGACCGAGCTGGCCGACGATGATCGCGGTCTTCTGGCCCGCGGCTTTGGTCCGCAGGGCCGGCAGCTTGCGCTGGTCGGCCTTCGCCAGCCGCGCTTGCCTGGCGGGCGTGTCGTCGACGAACAGGCTCTGCACCTCGCCGGGATCGATCGCCCCGGTCACCATGGCGACATCCTGACGCAGGTCCTGGACCGCGCGGCGGATCTGCGTGTAGTCCCGATCGGCGTGATCGCCGCCATAGGACGGGTCGATCAGGATCGGAGCGGTCGTACGCCCGTCGAAGATGGTGAAGCCGGTCGATGACGCCTGCGCCGGCGTCACCCCCACCCACGTCAGCGACGCGGCCAGCAGGGCGCCGATCGTCACAGCCACGGACCATCGCCTGGCCCGACCCGCGATGCGCGGCAGTCTCTGTCCGGGCTGCGACATCCCTCGCTCCTTTCGCCCGACACGGCCTGACGTGGCCGGCATGATCGGAACGTAGGTACCAGACGACAATTTCTGCAAGGTGTTGCCAGAATTTCCATCGCGTGACTAGATGCGTTCGTGGAGCCCACGATCTTTGACGTCGCGCGAGCCGCCGGCGTGGCCGCGTCGACGGTGACCCGGGCGTTCAACAAACCCGGCCGGGTCAACGAAGCGACGCGACAGCGGATCATCGCCACCGCCGCGCAGCTCGGCTACCAGCACAGACCACAGAACCGCGCTCTCGCCGGTGTCCGCCACCGCACCGTCGCCATGGTGCTCTCCGACATCACCAATCCCCACTTCTTCGAGCTCATCCGCGGCGCGGAGCAGCGCGCGAAGGCATCCGATGTCACGCTGGTGATCGTCAACGCCGAGGAATCCCGGCGCATCGAGGAGAACCAGATTCGCGGCTTGGCCACCGGCGTGGACGGGTTCGTACTGGCCTCCAGCCGACTCGACGACGAGGTCCTGCGCGACCTCGCCAAACTGCACCGGATCGTGCTGTTCAACCGAGAGCTGCCCGGGCTGACCAGCGTGACGTTCGACACCGGCGCCGGCTGTCAGCAGATCCTGGAACACCTGGCCTCGCTCGGACATCAGGGCATCACCTACTGCGCCGGGCCACCCAGCTCCTGGATAGGTGCGGCGCGCTGGGCCGCACTGAGCGCCGGGGCCGAAGCGCACGGTCTGACGGCGCACCGGATCGGTCCGTACGCCCCCAACGTCGCCAACGGCGGGGCCGCCGCCGACGGAGCACTGCGTACCGGTGTGACGGCGGTCGTGGCTCACAACGACCTCCTGGCGATCGGAATCATCCGACGTCTCGCCCAGCGCGGTGTCCGAGTCCCGGCCGACATCAGCGTGATCGGGTTCGACGACATCTTCGCCGCCGACTTCGTCCATCCCTCGTTGACCACCCTGGCCGGGCCCGGCTCGCATGCCGGTCGGCTCGCGGTGGAGCTCCTGATCGAGCGGCTCGCCGCACGATCACAACGCGAGGGCGAGGCGATCCGCCTGCCCACCGAGCTGGTACTTCGCGAGTCGTCCGGCCCGGCGAAGTGCCTTCCCAGCAAATGAGGTGCGCATGAAGCGAGCGGACGCGGCGCGGCGAAGACTCCTCGCGATGACGGTGGCCGTCGTCATCCTTGACCACGCGAGCGACAACGGCATCGGGTACATCGCCCACAACGAGACCCGCGGTGACATCGACGACCAGAACCTGGAGAAGATCTTCTCCCGGTACGAGGAACTCGGCATCCACGCGGTCGAGACGGGCTACGCCACCAAATTCCTGCTCGGCGGCGTCAACCGCAGCCACTACGACCAGGAGGCCGTCCGCCACTACCAGCGGGTGATCGACGCGGCGGCCCGGCACCGCATCACGATCGACGCGCATAAGGCGATCAAACCCACCGGCCTGGCGCGCACCTACCCGAACATGATGACGGGCGAGGGCGTCGCGGGCATGGAGCAGCAGAACTACATGGGCGTCAACGGCAACCCGCCGGCGCAGGCCACGATCCTCCCTTTCACCCGATTCATCGGAGGACCCGCCGACTACACGCCCGGCGTCCTGAACGTCACCTGGGACCCGGCCAGGCTCGGCACCCGCGTCCAGACCACCTCGGCCGCGCAGCTCGCGCCGTACCCGACGTTCTTCAGCCCGATGCAGATGCTCGCCGACACCCCCGGGAACTACGCCGCCCACCCCGAATTCGCCTTCCTCAAGAACATGCCCGCCACGTGGGACGAGACCCGCGTCCTGGACAGCGTCATCGGGGACTACACCGTGACGGCCCGTCGCGACGGGGGCACCTGGTACCTCGGCGCGATCACCGACGAGAACGACCGGACCCTCCAGGTCCCGCTGTCGTTCCTCCCCCAAGGCACCTTCGTGGCGGAGACCTACGCCGACGCCCAGGAGACCACCTGGAAGGGCGACCCGCTGCCCGTCGAGATCCGCAAGACGCTGGTCCGATCGTCCACCCGGTTATCCATGTCGCTGGTCGCCGCCGGCGGGCAGGCCGTCAGGATCAGACCCGCGACCGGCCGGGACCTCGACCAACTCCCCTGGTACGCCGACCCCCGTGCCGGATACGGCACCCCCGAAGCGGTGCTGGACCCGGCCACCCAGCAGCTCACCGTGCAGGCTCCCCTGACCAACAAGGGCAGCACGGTGGCCGAATTCCAGACCCGGCTGTTCAACGGTCGCGCCGCGGGCCAGGTGCGGAGCGTCGCCGTCTCCTGAGGCTCCAGGAAGTACGGCTGGCGCTGTATGGTCTTCCCCTCGCCGAGGTGAGCGCGCAAGCCCGAACCGCCATCGACGACCGGCTCGCCGCCCCGCTCGGCCCACCGCAGGCGCTGTTCTCTCTCGCGCTGAAGGTGCGGCTCGCGACCGACGCTGGAGCCCTCGACCCGGGCACTGTCCGGCCGGCTCGGCACCGAGGTCGAAACCTCGATCACCGCCGCTGCCGCCGACGACCCGGCGGGGATGAGGGAAGCGCTCAACCGGTTCACGGCCCTGGTCACGGCCGCACCGATCCCGGCGGACGTCGCGGCCGACCTGCTGGCCATCAGCGGAGTGCTCGCCGCCGGGCCTCGCAGGATCGAGGCGGAATCCGCGCAACTCCTCAGCGGCGCGTGCCTGCGTACCGACCACACCGGCTACACCGGCACCGGCTTCGTGGCCTGCATGAAGACCAAGGAAAGCGTACGGTTCAACGCCCCGGTCACCGTCGGCGGCCTCTACACCCTCCGCCTCCGCTACGCCAACGCCATGGGCACTACCCAGACCATGACGCTGAGCAGCGGCACCCGGTCCAGCCGGCTCAAGCTCCCCACCCTGGCCAACTGGGACACCTGGTCGGAGCACCAGCTCAGCCTCCTCCTCACCCCGGCCACCCCGCTGATCTTCGCCTTCGGCCCCAACGACAACGGCAACGTCAACCTGGACTCCGTCACCCTCGACCCCGGCCCCGGAGCCATCCACCGACACCCCGCAGCGACCAGGGGGAGGCCCTAAGATATTCCTTGACACGAATATTCTCCATGATGAATACTTCTCGCCATGGACGCAGTGGACATACTTCTCACCGCGCTGGCCGATCCGGCCCGCTGGCGGCTCGTGAGCCTGCTGGCCGAGCGGCCCCGCCCGGTCGGCGTCCTCGCCCAACTCGCCCAGGCGCGCCAGCCGCAGACGACCAAGCACCTGCAGACCCTGGAGCGCGCCGGCGTCGTCACCTCACAGCGCACCGGTCAGCGCCGTATCTACGCGCTGCGGCCTACCCCCCTGCGGGACCTGGCGGCCCTGCTCAACCGGATCGCCGACACCGCGGACCAGGCCGGCGGACCGCGTGAGACCTACAACCACTACGGGCTCAGCCTCGACGTGGAGCGGCTCGCCGCGGAGGAGCCGGGGTGGGCCGACGGTCGCTCGTTCAGCTTTCTCCGGTCACTGACGGCAGGCCCCGAGCAGGTCTGGCGCCACCTCACCGAACCCCCTTTGCTCGCCCGCTGGTGGACACCCGATGACCTGCGCGTCTCCGAGCTCGCCTTCGAGGCGCGACCGGGCGGGCAGATCATCCTGGAGTACCGGGATGCCGAGGACACCGACGGTTCCGACCAGGTCGCCGGGCGCGCGGAGGGAATCGTCGACGACGTACGCCCCGGCGAGCGCCTCGCCTACCGATCCTCCCCACTGCTTCCCGACGGCGACCTCGCCTTCACCGCACACGTCGATCTCGGCCTCCGCCCAACCAGCACCGGCACCGACCTCGACGTCCATGTCCGGATCACCGACAGCACCGTCGAGTCCGCGGACTTCATCGCAGGCATTGAGATCGGCTTCGGCCAGAGTCTCGACAAGCTCGCGGCAACCCTCGCGACAAGGAGCACGAAATGACCAACTCGACCGGCCGCAGGGTGACCGCGAACCTGAGCCTCACTCTCGACGGGCGTTACAACGGCCCCGGCGGGCCCGGCGACTTCGGCGCGTTCGCCCCGTATGTGACCAGCGACGTCGCCCGCGACCACATGACCCTCATCTGGGAGAGCGCCACGACAGCGCTGCTCGGCCGGATCAACGCCGAGGGATTCATGGGGTACTGGCCGTCGCTCGCCGAAGACGACAACGCCGACCCGCGTGATCGCGGCTACGCCAAGTGGCTGGTCGACACAGAAAAGGTGGTCTTGTCGACCTCCTTGACCGAGGCACCGTGGGAACGCACCCGCGTGGTGAACGCCCCCGCCGCGGACGTCGTCACCGACCTCAAGGCCACCGGTGAAGGCGACATCCTCGTCAACAGCAGCGCCAGCGTCATCAAGCCACTCCTGTCGGCCGACCTGCTCGACCGGCTGTATCTCATGATCTTCCCCGAGATCGCCGGAGGCGGGCAGCGACTGTTCGACGACGGACTGCCGGCTTCGAAATGGACGCTCACACACCAGGAGACCGGCAAGTTGGGCGAGCTCGCCATGGTCTACGACCGAGTCCGCTGAGCCATCGAACGGGGCATGGACCTGTGCCAGGGCGGCCAGGAGGCAGCCCGCGCGCATGGCTCGCCAGGCGCGCTACGCATTGATGTTCGTCTCCTCGGTGATCTCCAGGTCCACCATGCGGCCGTCTGGGTCAGTGAGAAGGTGCCTGCCGGTCGGGAGCTCGCGGACGACCGCGTGCGCGGGGACGCGGACACCCAGACGCAGGCTGCCTGTGGGGGGGTCGGCGGCCGGAGGCCGGGTAGACCTCGAAGACCGTCCCGCCAAGCTCGGCGGCGTAATGCTCGGGGCCGACCGGCTCTACAACACCTTGTACGGGATTCTGTCGCCGCGCCAGCGGGTGATCCCGCAGATGCTGCTGGAGGTGCCCGTCGGCAGGCGCGCCTCAGACCTGGAGCGCCGGCGCAAGAGTCCGGCTGCGACATCGGGCAAGAACCTGGAGAAGGCGCTGGAGCGCGCGGCGGAGATCCTCGGGGTGGGACTGGGGGCCATGCCGCCGCCACCTGAGGTGCCGCACCGAGATGGTGCCGCCGCCCGACGTCGACCCCGCGCTGGTGACAGGGTTCGAGCGCCTCGACGTCGCCTACGCCGCGGCCGCCGAGCAAGAACACGTCGATTGTCGGTGACCGCCCTGACCTTCTCGGGCACCGGTAGGTTTCGCACTGCTGCGATATGATTTGGACGGTTTGCTAGTTGGCAATCTCTCGACTCACCCGGGAGCCGAGGTGGCTCTGCCCGTTCATCCCGTCCGGCCAGGCGTCGACGATCAGCCGGCCGGTGGCGCTCTCTTACGCCTTCAGGTCCTGGGCCCGTTGCGGGTGTGGCGCGATGGTGTCGAACTGGATGCCGGTCCCCGGCAACAGGCTTATCTGCTGGCCCTGCTTCTGGCCCGGGTGGGCACGCCGGTCAGCACGAGCGAGCTGATCGACCTGGTCTGGGACCACGAGGTCCCAAGCAGCGCGCTCAACATCATCCACAAACACGTCGGCGCGTTGCGGCGACTGCTCGAACCCGCGACCCCCGCCCGTAAATCCGGCTCATACCTGCACCACCGCGGCGGCTCCTACCAGTTCACCGCCGCCCCCGGCACCCTGGACCTCCACACCTTCCGGGAACTCGTCGAGACCGCCAAGGCGGCCCTGGCACGGCAACGCCTGGAAACGGCGCTCGATCGCTATGTCGAAGCGCTTGGCCTTTGGCGGGGCCGTGCGGGCGACGGGTTCACGCACCGATCGACCGCGCTGCCGACCTTCGCCGCCCTCGACGACGAGTTTCACGCCGCGTGCACCGAAGCGGCCGAACTGGCGGTGTCGCTGGGCCGACCGGCGGGGGTGCTGCCGGCGTTGCAGCTGGCCGCATCGATGGCGCCGTTCCACGAACCCGTACAGGCCGGCCTCATCTCCATCCTCGGGGCGGCGGGACGCCAGGCGGAGGCACTGTCGGTGTTCCGCGAGGTCCGCGCCCGCCTTGCCGACGAGCTCGGTATCGATCCTGGCCCGGAGCTGCAAGCCGCACACCTGCGAGTGCTGTCGCAGCCCTCGGCGTCGCCGCTCGTGGCGCGTACGGACGTTGGGGATGACGGCGCGTCGGCGCGAACGACAGCCGGGCTGGTCGGCCGGGCCGAGGAACTCGCCCTACTGCGGCAATCCGTCGAGATGGCGTTCACCGGCCGCCCTGCGCTCCGTATCGTCGAAGGCGAGCCGGGCGTAGGCAAGACCCGCCTGGTACGAGAGATCGCCACCGAAGCGAGCCGGCGTGGCGCGCTGGTCGTCTGGGGTTCGTGCCTGGAAGGCGACGGAACACCGTCGATGTGGCCCTGGGAACAGACGCTCCGCCCGATTCTCGACAGCCTGCCCGCGCCGCTGCGGGAGAAGTGGCTCGCCAGTGAGCTCGGCAGTCTCCTGGAATCGCGAGACGACTACGCCGCCGCGCCGGCCATTCCCAACAGCGGCGCCCAGTTTCGCCTGTTCGAGCAGGTTGTCACCGCCGTTGGGCAGGCCTCGGCGCAACAGCCCACGCTGCTGATCGTCGATGACCTCCAATGGGCCGACGCCGCCTCGCTCCAACTGTTCGGCCACCTGACGGCCCGGCTACCCGCCGGCACGGTGATCATCGGTGCGCTACGCGATCGCGCACCCACACCCGGCTCTGATCTGTCGCGGGTTCTGGCCGCGGCCAGCCGGCTGCCCGGCCACCGCAGGATCCGCCTCGGCCCGCTCGGCTTGACCGACGTGACCGAGCTAATCCGCCGCGAGACCGGCCACGATCCCGGTGCCGAAGTCGCCCGCGGCATCCATGCCCGCACCGCCGGCAATCCGTTCTTCGTCCAGGAGCTGTCCCGGCTGCTCAGCGACGGCGGCTCGCTCGGCGACGGCGGCGCGTCAGTACGGGCCGGGGTGCCGGCCACCGTGCGAGACGTCGTCCGCGATCGGATGTCCGGTCTCGACGACAGCGCTCACGGCCTGCTGCGCATCGCCGCGGTCATCGGCCGCGACGTGGACCTCGACCTGCTCGCCCGCGCGATCGGCGTCGATGTCGCGGACTGCCTCGAACGCCTCGAACCGCTGCAAGCACTCGGTCTCCTGGAGACCAAGCCGGAAGACCCGTTCTCGTGGCGCTTCGCGCACGACCTGGTCCGCGAGTCGGTCACCGAGACCATTGCGCGGCGGCAGGCCGTCCAGCTGCATCTGCGCGTCGCCGACGCCCTCGAACACATCCATGCGGACGACGAGTCCGTCGCCGAACGCCTCGCCTACCACCTGCGGGGCGCCGGCCCCCTGGCCGACCCGGTTCGCACCGCGGAGGCACTGGCGCGCGCCGGCCGCCGCGCGGCGACCAAGCTCGCGTTCGCGGCCGCCTATCGGAACCTGGAATCGGCCGTCCAGATCGCCCGGACGGCGGGGCTGCTGGAGCTGGAACTGTCCGTCCTGTCGCTGCTCAACCTCCTGGCCGTCGAGCCCCCGGGAATGGGCGGCTCGACGTTCGATCTGCTGGAACGGGGCGCATATCTTGCCCGCAGACTCGGCCGCGAGACGGCCGAGGCCGAGTTTCTCTTCGTTCGGATGACCGGGGCCTACGTCTCCACCGAGAAAGACCGTGGGGTGTGGGCTCGCCGGCTGCATGAGCAAGGCCAGGCGTCCGCGGACCCGATCATCCAGGCGTACGGCCGGCAGGCCTGGGGCCTGTACCAATGGGACATCGGCGACATCGGCGCGGCGTATCAGTGTTTCAGCTGGGTAGGCCGTACCACTGCGGACGGCATTGCCTCGCTGCTCGCGAACTCAGCCGACCCGCACCCGGGGCCGGCTCAGGAAAGCATGTACCACCTTGCCAGCCGGGTCGGGGGCGTCCCGGCTCGACGCCGCGACGACCTCGGACGTTGGCGGATCCAGGATGAGTGGGTCGGTTATCTGGCCGTGATCACCACGCTGCATGGGGATGTCGAGACGGGGCGTTCCCTGCTCGGCACGGTGTACCAGGCCGAGGGAGACCCCTTTGAGATGTCGGGCTGGACCCGCTACCAAACCATGGCCGCCACGATGGCCGGTGACACGACCTGGACGATGCACGCGACCGAGCGGTGGGTCGCGGCCAGCGCCGACCGTCCCGGCGTCGCGCAGGAAGCCTACATATGGCTGGACTGGTACTGGGCCCGTGCCCTCACCGGCGACGACCCTGCCGGCACCGCGGCCAAGGCCGAACATCTCCTGGCCGCGACCCTGCTCGACCCGCCGAGATGGGGCCTTGCCTACTGGTACGGACTGATCGCCGAGATGTGGCTGGCAGCCGAGATGCCCGACAAGGCCGCGACCGCCCTCGACCGGGCCGACCAGGCCGTCCAGGCCCACGGCCAACGCTATGCCGAAGGACTTCTCCTGTTGCTGCGCGCCCGCCTGCTGCACGCCCGCGGCGAACCCGTCGACGTCGTGCGAGCCGCCGCCGACGAAGCCCGCGCCCGATCCGGCGAACGCGGGGCCCACCTCTTCGCCCGCCGCGCCGAGAGGTTCCTGGCCGATCTCGACCAGAATCCGGCAGGATGTTGATCGCGATGCGGTGAGATGGGGTCGGCTACGCGTCGGCCATTCGCGTTGTGTTGCGGACAGGCCCAGGCCGGCCAAGCCGGCCGCGGTGTCCAGGATCGTCTCCTCGATCGGCCGGGGCCGCCAGCCCAGAACCTCACGCGCTTTCGCGCTAGACGCCTGGCGTGCCACGCCCAGGTCCGGAACGACCGTCGCGAAGCGAGGGCTCACCAGCGCGCCAAGGCGGATCGCCCAGTCCGATGCCGTCCGGGTCGGCACTCGGCGGGCCGCCGGGCCGAGCCGTACCCGCGGCAGGTTCGCGATCTCCGGCAGCGACATCACCCCGGCGGCGGCCAGGAACCGCCCAGCCGTCGTTGGAGGTGAGGTCGGCCACCGCGAAGGAGACCTCCGCGCCGGGCCGCAGCATCTCCCGCACGGCCGCTTCCCGCTCCTGGAGGCCCACGTGGTGCCCGGACTGCTGCTGTCGGGCCTGCCTGACGGCTGGCGGTTCGTCACGCCCCGCTACGACATGGACGGACTCAGATATGGAGGGTGGGCCGGTAGATGAGCTCTTGGGTACGGCCGTCGAGCGTCCGGCTCTCGATCAGCTCGAGGTCGAAGTCGGCCGCATCCTGGAAGATCGGGTCCGCTCCGGTCTGGCCGGTGATCACCGGGAAGAGCGTCACCTGGACGCGGTCGACCAGACCGGCGGCCATCAGCGCCCGGTTCATCGACAGGCTGCCGTGTGAGCGCAACGGGACCTCGGACTCCTCCTTGAGCCGGGCGACGACGTCCACGGCGTCGCCGCTCACGACGGTCGCGTCCGGCCAGTCGAGGGGTCCTCTCAGTGTGGTCGACACCACGGTTGCGGGCAGGTTCCTCATCCGGGTGACCCATGGGTCACGGACGTCGGAGTCCTCGGTGCTCGAGGCCAGCATCCGCGCGAACGCCCGATACGTGTTGGCCCCGAAGACCATCCGCTGTTCCTCGCTGTGCAGGGCGAGGCGGTGCTCCAGCAGCTCGGGGCCTTGCTTGCCCCAGTAGCCGCCCCAGTTGCCGCCGGCAGCGCCGAAGCCGTCGAGGCTCATAAAGACGTCGAAGGTGTACGTAGCGGTCATGGTGCTCTCCTCGAACGCGGGATCGGGTGTGTGGAGCGGGTCACGTGGTCCGGTCGGGTGACGCCGGTGCGGCGAGCTCGGCCAGGTGGCGCAGCGAGTTGATGAGATGCTCGGGGCCGAAGGGCGGGAACTGGATGTACTCCCGCCTGAACCGCGGCACCGCCGACCAGTCGTAGGTAAGCGTGACCTCGGTCTCGGACGGACCGAGCGGCGTAAGGTCGTAACGCCAGATCCAGCCGCCGAGCTCCAGGCGACCGTCCTCCTCCTCTGTCCCCGTCAGCCAGCCGATGGAGCGCGGCGGGTCGAGCACCGCGACCTTGTTGGCCACCCGGTAGTCACCGTCTGGATGCTTCGCGTGATACATGGCCATCCGGAAAACCTGCCCCACCTCGGTCAGCGGCGCCCGGTCGGCAGGCTCCTGAACCCAGCCGGTGCCATCGATCGCGGCATGGGCAGCCGGGTCCGCCAGCACCGCGAACACCCTCGCGGCGGGCGCGACGACGGTCAGTGTGGCGCTCACGTTCTCCTGGTCCATGGTGTGCACGCTCCTTGCCTTCTCATCTCGGCGAGCCGGCCCGTCGCCGGTCTCTCATCTTGGCTACGAACGGGCTCGACGCCATCCGACACCCACTGCGGAAAAAATCAGAAGACGTACTCGGGGCATGACGGGCATCCCACAGAAAACCCATGCCTCCCCCTGCCGTGAGTGTGTCGCGCGGGCCAGGGGCGACGGTGGAAAGCCAAGGCGGCGGCCAGGCAGGCGACGGGTATGACGGGCAGCACGTACCGGTGGTCGAAGTCCAGGACCGCGACCGGGCCGATCAGCAGGCCCATCGCCACGGCCCACGGCAGCAGTGCCACGCGGGGCCGCCGCACCGCGGCGACCGCGCCGAGCAGGAGGATCAGGCCCAGGAACGGGCCGCGCAGGTAGGCGGCGTACTGGTAGGCGATGAGGAAGTCCGCGTACGAAGACACCGACGACAGACCGCGGATGGCCGGGTCGTACTCCCGTTTGACCTTGTCGATCAGCGGCTGGTCGGGCAGTTCCCCATGCCCGCCGCTGAAGCCGAAGGCCGGGGTGGTGCGGTCGGGGTGCGGGATCGGGGTCCAGGAGAAGGCGATGGCGGTGTCGCGTACGACGTCGGCCAGGTAGTCCAGCGGCTGGGCGAGGATCGCGTCGATCGCGAACGAGCGGGCGAGGTCGTTGTGCGTGAACCGGTCGCCGGGCAGCGAGTTGAGCGAGGCCCCGGGGGCCCACACGTACTCGGAGGCCGCGTCCACCTTCGTCCCGTTGGGGCACAGGCGGGCCACATCGGGCGGCGGCTGGATGCGGGCGCAGTCGGCGAAGGTCATCGTGCGGGCCCACAGGGCGACGCCGTCGGCGCCGCTGATGGCGAAACGGCCGTGGTGCTGGGCGTACCAGGCGGCGTAGCCGGCCAGAGGTAGGGAACCGGCCAGGACCAGCGCGGCCAGTGGCCACCATCCCACGCGCCGCACGGCCAGCACGAGCACGATGAGCAGCAGCAGCGGAAGCGCGATCGTCCTGGTCAGCGCGGCCGTGGCGAACAGCAGGCCCGCTCCGGCGGCGGCGCGCACGGATAACCGGGGCGACCACATCAGCATGGCCGGCCCGGCCACGACAAGGAAGATGAACTGCGTGTCAGACAGGACGGCATGCTCCAGCCGCAGGAAGGAGGCGTCGAACAGCAGCGGCACCGTCGCCGACGCCGCCACCCAGCCGGGCGCCGACCTGCGGCGCAGCACCGCGTACAGCAGTATCCCGGTGCTCAGGCCGATGGCATGCTGGACGGCCGCGACCAGCTCCACGCTGTGGAACGGCAGCAGCGCCCGCAGCAGCAGCGGGTAGCCGATCGGATGGAACGTCGCCGACGGAGCCGGGTGCACGGCGGTATCGAGGTAGGTGAAGGAGTCGTACCAGTAGAGCGTGACGGGGCGATAGCCGAGCATCGTCACCACCCGCAGCGCGGCGGCCAGGAGCAGCAACGCGGCGAAGAATCGGTGGTCGGCGAGGCGGCGCTGCGAGGGCAGCGCCACGCGGGTGTCGGTGAGCACGCGAAATCCGATCGTGGCGGCATGACAGGGGTCCGCGCATGCCGAGGACAACGCATGGCGGTGATGAGGGCGCGCGCTCAGCCGCGCGCGCCCCGGGTGGAAGCTCTCAGTGCCGGGCCGGGATCAGCAGCGGGACGGCGGCATCAGCGGCGTCCTCGTGGGAGTGCGTACGCCGCCGAACTTACGCCCCGTACGTCCGGCCTCCCGCGCCGCGCCCCGAACGGCAGTCGTGTGCTTTACGCTGCCTATAATGAATATTAATGGCGTCAAATCACTGGCGCCTCCACATAGCGTGCATGAGAGGCCACGTACGTGAAGCTCGTGATCTTCGGGGCCAACGGCCCGACAGGACGGCTCACCACCGCCCAAGCCCTCGCCGAGGGCCATACCGTCACCGCTGTCACCCGGCATCCGGAAACCTTCCCCCTCGGCGCCCCCGCGCTGAATGTCGCGAAGGCGGACGCCCTCGACCCCGAGGCGGTGCGTCGGGTGGTGGCCGGGCATGACGCGGTGCTCTCGACGCTCGGCGTCCCCTACGGCTCCGCGGCCACCACCACGTTCTCCGAGTCCGCCGAGCACATCGTCGCGGCCATGACCGCGCACGGCGTCCGGCGCCTGGTCTGCGTGACCTCTACCGGCGTGCCGATGAAACCCCCGCCCGGCGAGACCCTCATGTACCGCAAGGTGATCGTGCCGACGCTCATCAGGATGGGGCGCCCGCTGTACGAGGACGCCGCCCGCATGGAACAGATCGTGGCCCGGACCGATCTCGACTGGACCGTCATCCGCCCGTCGGGACTGTTCGACGGCAGCGCGATCACCGGATACACCGTCGGACCACCGCAGATGGTCGGCCGGTTCACCTCACGTCGTGACCTCGCGGACGCGCTCATCCGCGCGGCCGTCGACGATCGCGACGTCCGCTCCATCGTCGAGGTCATCACCACCGAGGGGACGCCCAGCGTCTACCGCGTGTTCCTGAAAGAAGCGCTCCGCGTCGGCAGCGCGTGAGGACACGCGGTCACTCTCCATCCACCTCGCCGGAGCCGCCCGCGTTGGGCGTCCACGATCGGACGGTCCGTTCGAGCCGCTGCGACCAGCCTTGGTCCTCGCCCGGCGAGAAATATTCGAACCAGCCCTCGACGGTGAGCCGCTCGGCGGAGCGGAGGGCGAGCACGCAGCGATTTCCGCCGAACACGGTGACCCCGCTGCCGGCCGGACCGATCGTGTCCTCCACCGTCTCGCCGAGCTGCCGGAGAGCGGCGGCCGGTTCGCCTGCCAAGGAGATGGGGACGGTCAGACCGCGATATTCCCGCTCGCCCGCGTACCGCCGCTCGTGTTTCGCCACCGGGACCAGCCGGCCGCGTCCTTCAGCCAGTGGCCGCAGCACCGCACCGGACCGGTCGCCGGGATCCACAGCCACCTGGCGAGGGCGGCGGTCTCGTCCTTGTTCATACGCGTGATCTTAGGGAGAGGCCCCGACAGCCGGTCACTCCTGAGAGTGAACGGCGCTATCCGTCGTGGGAGGGATGCGCCGGGCGGCCTGGATCCCGATACTGAGCGAGATGTCCGGACTTACTGAGCGGCTGCGCACCCGGTTGACGGACGTGCCGCCACGAGTGGTGGACGTCGCGATCACGGTCGCCGTGTCGGCGGCCACCGTCGGCCCCGCGCTCGTCCCCTCCTCGCAGCCATGGTGGGTGGTGGCGCTGGCCGTGCTGGCCTCGGTGCCCGTGCTGTGGCGGCGCAGGGCACCGCTCGTGGTGACCTGCGTGGTCGGGCTGGCGATGACCGCGCTGGTGATGTGGGAGAAGCCGATGCTGCCGTACGGGCCGCTGGTGGGCACCTACACCATCGCCGCGCTGAGCCCGCCGCTGCTGCGGCTGGCGGCCGTTCCGGTCATCGGCGCGGGGGTGTACGTCTCGCTCGCGCTGCCGCAGGAAGGGCTGGACTCCTATCGCGTGGTCGGTACGGCGTTCGTCGCCGCGTACGCGCTGGGCACCAGCGCCCGCGCCCGCCGCGCCCGGGCCGCCGAGCTGGCCGAACGGGCTCTGCGGCTGGAGCGGGAGCGAGCCATCGCCGCGGCTCACGAGCGGGCGCGCATCGCCCGGGACATGCATGACATCCTCACCCACTCAGTCGGCCTCATCGTCGTCCAGGCCGAAGCCGGGCCGCTGATGCTCCAGTCCGACCCGGCACGCGCGCAGGCCGCCTTCGACACGATCGCCGACACCGGCCGGGGCGCGATCGCCCAGCTGCGAACCCTGCTCGGCACGATGCGCTCGGGCCAGAGCGATCACCGGGAGCCGCAACCCGGGCTCGCGGCCCTGCCGGAACTCATCGAGCGGACCGGCCGTTCCGGGCTGCGGGTGACCTTGACCAGCGACGGCGTGCCGCGGCCGATCCCCGTCGAGGTCGACGTCGCGGCGTACCGGATCGTGCAGGAGGCGCTGACGAACGTGCTGCGCCACGCGGACGCGCGCACCGCTCAGGTGCGACTGCGCTGGACGCCGGGCGTTCTGGCGGTCGAAGTGGCCGACGACGGCAAGGGCGCGGACGGCGAAGGCACCGACGGCCAGGGGCATGGCCTGATCGGGATGCGCGAACGGGCCGCCGCCTGCGGTGGGACGCTGCGCGCCGGCCGGGGAGCGAAAGGCTTCGTCGTGGCGGCCTCGCTCCCGGTTGGATAGGCACATGCTCCGCGTACTCGTGGCCGACGATCAGGATCTGTTCCGCGGCGGCTTCGCCATGATCCTCGACGCCCAGGCCGACATCACCGTCATCGGCGAGGCGGCCGACGGCGCGCAGGCCGTTCGGGCAGCCACCGAGCTGCGGCCGGACGTCGTACTGATGGACGTCCGGATGCCCGGAATGGGGGGGATCGAGGCGACCGAGCTGATCTGCGCGACGACATCCGCCAAGGTGCTGGTGCTGACCATGTTCGATCTGGACGAGTACGTCTACGACGCGTTACGCGCCGGGGCCAGCGGCTTCCTGCTCAAGGACATCCGGCGCGACGAACTGGCCGCGGCGGTGCGCGTGGTGGCGGCGGGAGAGTCGCTGCTGGCGCCTACGGTGACCAAACGCCTGATCGAGGATCTGATCCTCCGGCCGGGCCATGGGGTGGCGCCCCGGCTGGCCGCCCGCCTCGCCGAGCTGACCGGCCGTGAGGCCGAGACGCTGCGGCTGGTGGCCCGGGGGCTGTCCAACGCGGAGATCGCCGGCGAGATGGTCGTCAGCGAACACACCGTGAAGAGCCATGTCAGCAGGATCCTGACGAAGCTGGAGCTGCGCGATCGGGTGCAGGCGGTCGTGTTCGCCTACGAGTCGGGACTCGTCGTCGCCGGCGACGCCTGAGCGCTCCTGGAGGGGGCCATAAAGCGTCTGAGCGGTCCGTGAGAGGGAGCGCGGAGTTCACTCTCGCCGCCGATGTGGGCGCGGGGCGCCGGTGTGGAGGATCGAGGCAGTTTCCCTGGCGGAGGAGTCTGCTCGATGAGATCGCAACGATGGTGGTCGATCGGCGCGGGAGTGCTGTCGGCCACGCTGTTCTTGTTCGGTACCGGCCTGAACCCGGTGCCCTGGTGTACGTGGATCGCGCCGATCCCGGTCCTTGTCCTGGCGCCGCGCTGCTCGGCGCGTGCGGCGTTGGCCGCCGCGTCCCTCGCATGGCTCGGCGGCCAGACCCCCATGTGGGGATATTTCCTGAACACAGTGCAGATCCCGCCGACGATGGTCGTGCTCCTGCTCATCGGCTCGGCGCTGCTGTTCGGTCTGGTGGTGCTCGCCTACCGCGGTCTGACGCTGCGCGGGCACCCGCTGATGGCCGTCGGCGTCGTCCCGGCCGCGTGGGTCGTCATCGACTACGCGCTGTCGCTGATCACGCCGAACGGCGCCTGGTGGAGCCTGGCCTATACCCAGGCCGACGTCCTTCCCGTCATCCAGATCGCCTCGGTCACCGGAGCATGGGGCGTGACGTTCGTGCTGATGGGCGTCGCGGCCACGGCCGCCGCCCTGCTGCGGCCCGGTGCGGCCGGCCGGGTGCGGGTCGCCGTGACCGCCGCGACGGTCGCGGCCCTGGTGGCGGGCTACGGGTGGTGGCAGCTGCGACCGGCCGAGGCCGGGACAGCGGTCAAGGTGGCACTGGTGGCCAGCGACCGGTCGATCGACCCGGTGGCGGTGACCGATCCCGAGGGGCGCGACCTGCTGGCCGGTTACGTGAGCCGCATCCCGGCCCTGGCCGAGCGCGGGGCCGACGTCGTCGTCCTTCCCGAGAAGACGTTCCGGGTGGATGAGGCGGACCTGCCGTCGCTCGCCGGACCGCTGTCCCGGCTCGCCTCCGGCCACCGCGTCGACATCGTCGCGGGGCTGATCCTCACGAGGGACGGGCGCGAGTACAACGCGGCCATCGACTTCCCCGCCGATGGCGGACGGCCCGTCGAGTACGTCAAACGCCACCTCGTCCCCGGCCTGGAGAGCGATTTCGCGGCCGGTCAGGCGCAGGCGTTCGTGCCCGGATCCGGCCGGCGATGGGCGATCGCGATCTGCTTCGATCTCGACTTCCCCGACCTGGTCCGCGACTATCGGCGCGACGGGGCGAGCGCGCTGTTCGTACCCGCCTGGGACTTCGGCGCCGACGCGTGGCTGCACAGCCGGATGGCGATCACGCGCGGCATCGAGAACGGCCTGGTGGTGGCACGGGCGGCCCGGCAGGGCGCCTTGACCGTGAGCGACCCGCACGGCCGCCTCCTGGCCGAGGCACGCACGACGGGCGCGTCCTTCGTGTCGGTGACCGCGGACCTGCCGGATCGCGCGGTGCCGACGCTGTACACCAGGCTCGGCGACTGGTTCGCATGGATCTGCGCCCTCCTGCTGGTCGCGATATTCGCGGTGCGCTTCGTTTCTGGTCGAGGGCCGAAGCCAGAGGCACCTCGGCCCGGGAGTGCAAGGAGACGGACGGCGCCGGTCTCCTAGGCGGAGACGGAGACGGACGGTTCGCGCCACCGCTCGCCGACTTCCGCCGGTGGATCCGTCGCCGTCGGCCCCTCCTGTATCCTCGGTGCATGCCCACCGACCTGCCAGCGCGGATGGGCGATGATCTGTCGCTCCCCCACGCCTACACCTTCACCGACGGCCACCTGCATCCGGGACAAGCGCCGGGGCTCGGCGTCGACCTCGACGAGGAACTGGCGGCCGCGCACCCGTACGAGCCGTCCTACCTGCCGCTCAACCGGCTCCAGGACGGCACGATCCACGACTGGTGAGGCCAGAACCCGCTCAGAGCCTTCATGGCCGCCGGCCCCACAACAGGTAGGCGAGGGGGCCGACCGGCTGAACGAAGATCGCCATCCACCACAGGCCCTTGCGCCCGCGCACATCGCCGGCGGGCCGTAAGCAGAGATCCGCGGCGGCCGCCGCGGTGAGCGCGACCTCCACGGACGCCAGCGCCATCAATGTGCCCTGCCGCCTTTTCGACATCTCGTTCCAGCGCATCGGCGCGCTCCCTTCACTCCTCTGGCGCTCTCGACGGCGTTCGCGGGCTTCTGGACGCTTCACGCGCATGCTCAATCGCACGGTGGTACCCGCGGGACCCGTGAGGAAGGAGACCTGGTCGGCCAGCCGGCGCGTCAGCCAGATTCCTCTCCCGCCGGGAGCGCCCGGCGGCGGGAGCGGGCCCTCGGTGAGCGCCCGAGCGGGGATGCCCGGCCCCGTGTCGGTGATCTCGCACAGCAGGCCGCCGTTCGTCCGCCACAGGCTGAGGCTGCCCCGGCCGCCACCGTGCGCCAGCGCGTTGGTCACGCACTCGTTGACCGCGATGAGGAAGTCGGTGAGCGGCTCGCCCGCGAGCCCTTGGTCCGACGCCGCGTGGAAGACGGCGGTGCGAGTGCTCGCCAGACACCTCCCGTCGAAATGCCTGGCGAGCACGGCGGTGGTATCCATGTCATGCCATCTCGACGAGGCGGTTGGCGTCGTTGTCGTACCAGTCGGCGATGTCGGGGTCTCCGCGGAGCGCGCGCCGCGGGACGGCCCGGCCGATCCCGCCGAAACCATTGAAACCATTGAAACCGAGTCTCATGCCTGTATCGTCCGGCGCGTCCCGCCGGGCACTTAGAGGCGTCGGTCCCCCATGCGGTGGGACCTTCGGCCTCCCTGGGCCGCGGGACGGGTCCGGGTCAGGACCCTCCCGGGTCTTCTCCGCCCGGATCTCCTTTCCCTTCGAGCGCGTGCTGTCCGCTGGACGTGGACAGTGTCGTTGGTCCCGGCGAATGAGGACGTTCGCCGCTGTACGGAAGCGCGGGGGGCGGCGAGCATCATCATGAAGACATTTCGGAGGTGTGATCGATCATGATCGGTGGACGGATGATCGCGGAGGCTTCAGCGCTGGACGCCGAGTTGCTGGCGCTGAAGAAGCGGGTCGACCAGCTAGAGGAAGAAGTACGCACGTTGACCGCGGCGAATCTGGCCCTGGTCCGCGCCGTGGAGAGCCTTCGGAGCGACCTCGTCGCCACAGGTTGAGCCGTCGGCTCCATCCGCTC
Organism: Nonomuraea sp. NPDC049750; assembly: GCF_040659625.1. Taxonomy (NCBI): domain Bacteria; kingdom Bacillati; phylum Actinomycetota; class Actinomycetes; order Streptosporangiales; family Streptosporangiaceae; genus Nonomuraea; species Nonomuraea sp. NPDC049750. Next base: position 288,679 of record NZ_JBFANB010000009.1, on the reverse strand, counting down.
GGCCGGCTCCACCTCTTGGCCTGCCTGTCGGCAACAGTGAACCGTTCCGGCGCTGGGCGTCCAGCGCCGCGAACGGTATGTCGAATCTCGTCCTGCCGATCCCCCGGAACGCGCCTACAGCAGCGGAGGGACGATGAGGAGGTCTTCCTTCTCGAACGACACCTCGCACACCACGTCGACCACGCCCTCGACTTTGCGGACCGCCTCCGTGACCGCGATGGCCTGAGACCTGTGCCGCACCCGGCCGCCGACGGTCACCACGCCGTTGTCGGCCTCGACGGAGAACGCTCCGGTGTCAGGCAGCACGGCCCTGACGTCGGCTTCCAGGTCGGCGGCGGGCCGGGTGAAGACCCGCAGCACGTCGCGCTGGTGCAGGGTGCCGACGATCCGCCCGGTGACCGGGTCGATCACGGGCAGCTGCTTGAGGCGCTTGTCGTGCATCAGCCGAGCCGCGTCACGCACGGTGGTGCCCGGCGTGACGGTGATCGCCGGAAAGGTCATGAGCTCGGCCGCGGTGACCGCCGCCGCCTTCTCGTGCTCGCTCCGCCGCCTCCTGGACTCGAACATGGACACGCTGTGCCGTACCGGATCGGCCTCTTTCAGCAGTAGATCGTCCTCCGAGACCACACCCACCGGCCTGCGGTCGGCGTCGATCACGGTGACCGCGCCCACCGCGAACCGCTTCATCGCGGCCACGATCTCGGCGAACGACGCCTCCTCCAGCACGGCGATGGCGACCCGGCCCATGACGTCCTTGACTTGGATGGACATAACCCTTCACCTCCACCCCCACCGTCCCTCGTCCCGGCTCCGACCGGCAGTGACGAAGGGCCCGGATGATCCCGTCGTAGGTCCTCTACACGCGAAACGCGACGACATGGCCTGCCAAGGTCTTTGGTCCCTTCCAGAAGCGGCGCGTGGTGACTACCGTCTGTCCCATGATTCATGTGTTCCTCGTCGACGATCACGAGGTGGTAAGGCGGGGAGTCGCCGCCCTGCTGGGCTCCGAGGACGACATAGAGGTGATCGGCGAGGCCGGCACCGCCGAGTCCGCGATCGCCCGCATCCCGGCCCTGAAGCCGGACGTGGCGGTGCTGGACGTCCGGCTGCCTGACGGTAACGGCGTGGACGTGTGCCGTGAAGTGCGCTCCCGCCTGCCCGGGCTGGCGTGCCTGATGCTGACCTCCTACGCCGACGACGACGCGCTGTTCGAGGCGGTGATGGCGGGCGCCGCCGGTTATGTGCTCAAGCAGATCCACGGCTCCGACCTGGTCGGCGCCGTGCGCACGGTCGCCTCGGGGCAGTCGCTGCTCGATCCGCAGACCACCGCGGCGATGCTTCAACGACTGCGGGAGCAGGCCGCCAGGAGGGACCCACTGGCGGCCCTGTCCGATCAGGAACGCAACATCCTCGACCTGATCGGCGAGGGGCTCACCAACCGGCAGATCGGCGAGCGGATGTTCCTGGCCGAGAAGACGGTCAAGAACTACGTGTCCAACCTGCTGTCCAAGCTCGACATGCAACGCCGTACCCAGGCCGCCGCGCTGGCCGCCCGGCTGCGTGCGGATCGGCGCGATTCCCAGGACTTTCGCTCCTGACCGTGACCAGCCGCTCAGTCGCCCGCGGGCAGGACAGGGTCGAGGTGGAACATCCCGGTGACGACCTCGCCCGGCCTGTCGACGGCCCTGACCCGGCCGGCAACCGCGGCGAGCACATCCCTGGCCGTGATCAGCCCGATCAGCCCCTCCTCCGAGACCACGGGGAGCGCGTCGCACCCGGCGTCGAGCATCACGGCCGCCACCTCCGACAGCGACATGTCCGGCTGGACGCGGGGCCTGCGCCTGCTGCCCAGCAGCCCGCGCACCTGGCGCCTGAACTGCTCCTCAGGGCCGCCCGACCAGGACGCGGCCACGTCCTCGCGGGTCAGCACGCCCAGCACGTGCCCGTCCTCGACGACCGGCAGGTGATGGACATCGCCCCGGCGCATCAGCTCCCAGGCCATCAGCGACGACTCCTCCGGCCTGATCGCCACCAGGATCCGGCTCATCACCTGCTTCGCCGTCAGCGACTCGACGTTCATCACCGCTCCTCTCGTGGACGTACGACCGCGACGGGGCAGGTCACGTGGTGCAGCACGCCGTGGCTGACCGACCCGAGCACCGCGGAGGCGAACGCGTCCAGCCCGCGCGAGCCGACCACCACCAGGTCCGCCGTCTGTGAGGCCTGAATCAACGCCGCCACCGGGTGCTCACACACCTCCGCGTCGGTGATCTTGACGTCCGGGTCGCCCTCGCGCCAGGAGGCCACCCGCTCGCGTGCCATCCGTACCTGCTGCTGGAAGGCGTCCTCCAGCAGGCTGCCGGACACGGCCGCGTACGGTGAGAACATCGGTGTCCGCCACCCGTACACCACATGCAGCTCGGCGCCCTGGGCACGGGCCTGCGCCAGTGCGTACTCCATGGCGGCCCGCGAGTGCTCCGACCCGTCGTAGCCGACCACCACCCGGCCGTGCCGCGCCTGCGTGGGCGCGCGGACGATCACCACCGGGCCGACCGCGTGCCCCGCCACGGCCAGGCTGACCGAGCCCAGCACCAATCCGGCGAACCCGCCCAGTCCCCTGCTGCCCAGGACCACGCTGTCCGCCGGCGCCGACTCACCGATGAGGTCGTCGATCACGTTCCCGGTCAGCGTCTCTGTCGTCACCTCCGCGCCCAGCCCGCGCGCCCGCGTCGCCGCGGCCTCCAGCGCCTTGGCGCAGTAGGCGGACCCACCAGGGCTGTGCGGCCACTGCTCGCACACGTGCACGATCCGCAGCGGCAGCCCTCTGCGCTCGGCATCGGCCGCGGCCCACTCCACCGCCGCCGCCGACGGCACCGACCCGTCCACGCCCACCACGATCCGTCTGGCCATCACGCGTCTCCTTCGCGAGGCTTCCTTCCACCTCCAGCCTCACAGAACAGGCCCACCGCCACCTGGGGACGAAGTCCTCGATACAGGTGCCTTTGGTCCCGAATCAGCGGACAGCGTGTTGACGGCAGCGCCGGATAGTGGCGCGCGGACCGGGCCGGCCATCGCGGATGACGCCAAGCGCCCGCCTCCGTTGCCGGAGGCGGGCGCTTGGTCGTGGGCGGCTACTTCAGCCAGGCGGTACGCCGGACGATCGGCAGGGTGCCCAGCCCGAGTGTGGCGCCGGCGTTGGCCAGGGCCAGGCCGACCAGGACGATGGAGTAGATGAGGTGCTCGTCCAGGAACGGGTTGTTGGCCAGCGGCAGTTCGGCGGCCCACATCAGGACCAGCATGAGCGTGCCGGTGACCGCGGCGATCCGGGTGCCGGCACCCAGGATGAGCGCGGCGCCGATGCCGAGCAGGCCGAGCATGAACAGCCAGTCCACCCACGGCTGGCCGGCCAGCGAGCTGAAGAACCCGCCGAGCGCGTTCTCTCCGGTGCCCTTGAGGAAGCCGGTTGTCGGGCTGCCACCCGAGATCCAGGCCTTGCCGGCCGGAGTGGCGAAGCCCCAGCCGAAGGTCTTGTCCAGGAACGCCCACAGGAAGATCCACCCGATCGAGATTCGGGTGATCGCCCAAACGTAGTCGACGGGGCGGTGCGCGGCGACAGGGCCGTTCTCTAAAACGGGCTTGTTGACGGTGGCGACCATGATGGCCCCCTTTTCAGTGCGGGTTCGTCGTTCTCGTCACCTCCAAAGCACACCGCTTGCCCTCTTGCCGGGGCAGTGCCGTACGACCCGCGGCTTGAGGACCTTGGTCCCCTCGCGGCTTCCGACGCAACCACCGCCACGGACGAGCCGCTGGACTGGCTACGCGCGGGGCAGGCGCTCCAGCTACCACGCGCCGCACGCCGCCCGGCCACCGAATCGGGGTAGGCGTCATGCCGTCCAGATGCCAAACTCGCGACTATGGCCGAGTCCGAGGGCAATCCCCTCATGCCGCACATGCGGCTGGATGACCTGCTGGCCGAGCTGCAGGTGCGGCTCAATGCCGTGCTGGCCACCCGGGATCGGGTGCACGCGCTGCTCGAAGCCGTCGTGTCGGTCGGCAGTGATCTTGACCTGGAGACGGTGCTGCGGCGCATCGTACGGACCGCGACCACGCTGGTGGATGCCAGTTACGGCGCGCTGGGGGTGGTCGGGCAGGACAATACCCTGCTCGAGTTCATCCCGGTCGGGTTGAGCGAGGAGGAGATCGCCCGCATCGAGCACTGGCCGCACGGGCTCGGGCTGCTCGGCCTGCTGATCAAGGACGCTCGCCCGCTGCGGCTCAAGCGGATCTCCGACCATCCCGAGTCCTACGGCTTCCCGCCCGGCCACCCGCCGATGGGCAGCTTCCTCGGTGTCCCGATCCGGGTACGCGACGAGGTGTTCGGCAACCTGTACCTGACCGAAAAACGCGACGGCGCCGAGTTCGACGACGAGGACGAGGCCATCGTCATCGCGCTCGCCACGGCGGCGGGCGTCGCGGTGGAGAACGCCCGCCTGTATGAGCAGACCCGACGGCGCGAGACCTGGCTGGAGGCCTCCGCCGAGATCACCACCAGCCTGCTGTCCGGCGACGACCCACACGAGGTGCTCACCCTGATGGCCCGCCGAGCCCGGCAGATGATCGACGCCGATCTGGTCCAGGTACTGCTACCCGACCGGTCCGGGCAGTCGTTGGCCGTCGCGGTCGCCGAAGGCTCAGGCGCCGAGGAGCTCATCGGCACAAGCTTCCACATCGCCAGCACGCTGGCGGGCGAGGTGTTCACCAACGGCGAACCGATGGTGGAGGGCGACATGCAGAGCGCTCCTTACCCCGACTCGCCACTGCGCAAGCTGGGCTACGGGCCAGGGCTCATGGTGCCCTTGGGGGCCGCGCCCGAGGTACGCGGCGTCCTGGCGGTGACCAAACGCTCGGGCCGGCTGCCGTTCAGCGGAGCCGACCAAAGGATGCTGCAGGCCTTCGCCGACCAAGCAGCCATCGCGCTGGAGCTGGCCGAGGCCCGCCGCGACGCCGAACGTCTCGGGCTGCTCGAAGACCGCGACCGCATCGCCAAAGACCTGCACGACGTGGTCATCCAACGCCTGTTCGCCACCGCCATGACGCTGATGAGCACCGTCCGCCTGGTAGACCGGCCCGAGGGCGCCAAACGCCTCCAGCACGCCATCGACGAACTGGATGGGACCATCCGGCAGATCCGCTCCTCCATCTTCGCCCTGCAGGCGCCCCGGGACGACAGCGAGCCCAGCCTGCGCGGACGCATCGTCGACCTCATCGAGGACGCCGGCAAACACCTGGGCTTCATGCCCGGCCTGCGCATGGAGGGCCAGATCGACAACCAGGTACCCGAACCCGTCGCCGAACACCTGCTGGCCGTCCTCCGCGAGGCCCTGTCCAACCTTTCACGCCACTCCAGGGCGGCCAAGTCCGATGTCTCCATCGAGGTTGACGGCAACGGGCTCACGCTCGTGGTATCGGACAACGGCGTCGGCATCGGGCAGGGCGGCCGTCGAAGCGGCCTGCGCAACATCGAGGAACGCGCCGCCCAGCTCGGCGGCTCCGCGAAGCTGGACGTACCGCGGCAGGGAGGCACGCGGCTGACCTGGACCGTACCCGTCTGAATCAGGCAGACGCACAAGCAGCCATCGCGGCTCCTACAGCAGTGGCGGGACGGTGATCTGGTCGGCCCTGTCGTAGGTCAGCTCCGAGACGACGTCGATCACGCCCTCCACCCGGCGGATCTCCTCCACCAACCGGATGGCCTCGGAGCCGCGAGTCACCCGGCCGCTGAGCCGCACCACACCACCGGAGACGCCTGCCGACACCGACCTCAGGTCACCGATCACGGCCCTGATCTCTCTCTCCAACTCGCCCGTCGAACGGCTGAAGACGCGCAGCACGTCTGATCGGTGCAAGGTGCCGGTGATGCGCCCGGTGACCACGTCGATCACCGGCAACTGCTTGATCCGCTTGTCGTGCATCAGCCGCGCCGCCTCGCGAACCGAGGTTCCCGGGGTCACCGTGATCGCGGGCGTGCTCATGAGCGCCGACGCGGTGATCGCGGCCGCCTTCTCCTGCTCCGCACGCCGCTTACGGCCGTCGAAGATCGAGGCACTGCGCCGTACCGGACCCGTCTCCTTGAGCAACAGGTCGTCTTCGGAAACGACCCCCACAGGACGGCCATCGGCATCGATCACGCTGATCGCCCCCAGGGTGTACCGGCGCATCGTACGTACGATCTCGGCGAACGACGCGTCCTCCCGAACCGCGATGGCGACGTTCCTCATCACGTCCTTGACCTTGATGGACATCTCTGCCTCCTCACTTCTCTCGTAACGCCGCCACGGGTGGCATGGGCGAACGTCCCTCTACGCGCGCACCACCGCCACCGGGCAACGGGTGTGGTGCAGGACGCCGCGACTGACCGAGCCGAGCAGCATCGCGCTCACCGTGCCGTGGCCGTGCGAGCCCACCACCAGCAGATCGGCTCCGGCGGACGCGTCGGTGAGCGCTTCCACCGGCAGCGCCGGCCGAACGTCCTCAACAACCGTCACCTGCGGGTAACCCCCCGTGAACATTCCCACCCGATCACGGACGATCTGCTGCTGCGCGCCACGAACCTCATCCATCTCGTACGGCACCCCCGGCGCGTACGCATGCACCGGCAACTGCCAGGCATGCACCACCCTCAGCACCGCCCCCCGCAGCCCGGCCTGCCCAAAGGCGTAGGCCAGCGCGGGCTCGCACCCGGGCGAGTCATCCACACCCACCACCACCTCCCCGCGAACCGGCCGGTGATCGCCACGCACGACCACAACGGGACAACCCACATGACCCGCCACATGCGTACTGACCGAACCCAGCAACGCACCGGCGAACCCCCCGAGCCCACGGCTACCGAGCACGATCTCAGCCGCCCCCTTGGCCTGCTCACGCAACACCTCAGCCGGCGCGCCCTCGATGTCCCACGTCGTGACCTCGACCTCAGGCTGACGCTCATGAGCCAGCGCCAGCGCCTCCCGCAGAATCCGATGCCCCTCCCGCAACAACGCGTCAGGCACCGCGGCATTGGGGAACCTGCCGATCTGATACGGCGAACGGTCCACGGCATGCACGATCCGCAACGACTCCCCCATCCGCAGAGCGTCATTGACCGCCCACTCCACCGCGGCCCGCGCAACCATCGAGCCATCCACCCCCACGACGATCATGATTTCCCTCCTCCGTCACCTCTCCATCCGACCCGCTCACACAGCCTCGGTGCAGGGCCGGAAGTCCGTCAGGCAAGAGCCGAAGGACCCTGTTCGCCCCAGTGACGGGTGAGCAGCATCGGTGACACAGCGGCCATTCACCCGCAAACCTCACCAAAGGGCCCGGTTGGTGGCCTTGGTCCGGGCCATCCGGGTCTTATGACCCTGTGCCGGGCACCGAGCTTCCCTCAGCGTGGGTAGCGGAGAACCCCTCGATGAGAGTTCGGAGGCCGAGATGAAACGCTCGATACTGGTCGGAATCACGGCCGGATCGCTGCTGGCGGCAACCGCGGCGACCGGCATCGCCATGGCTACCGCCGACGATGCCATCGGGCGGCAGGCGGCCGGGCAGTCCACCGTCTGCCAGACCGGCTGGGGCATGATGGGGCCAGGCGGCCCGATGCACGGCGTGCGGGTGAGCGACGAGGCTGCTTATCTGACCCAAATGGTCGCCCACCACCAGGAAGCGGTGGCCGCGGCCAAGCAACTGCAGCGCTCGGGCCGGGCCCAGATGCGCGCCCTGGGCGCCTCGATCGTCGCCACGCAGAACGCCGAGATCGCCACCATGAACACGTGGCTGGCCACCTGGTATCCGGGGCGGGCGACGGGCACCCGCTACCAGCCGATGATGCGGGACCTGTCCAAGCTGTCCGGCGATGCGCTGGATGAGACGTTCCTGTGCGACATGATTCCGCACCACATGACCGCGATCATGATGTCCCAGTACCTGCTGGCCTCCGGCCACGCCCAGCATCCGCGGGTCGCCACCCTCGCCGCCAAGATCCGCGACACCCAGCACGCCGAGATGTTCCAGATGCAGCGGTATCTGGCCGACTGGTTCGGCGGTTCGACGATGCCCGGCCACATGTGGGGTCGGCCGGGCGGGTCCTCACCGACGTCGTGGCCGGGCAAGGGCGGAATGATGGGCTGGTGAACGCGGCCTGGCAGGCACCGCCGCTTGTGGGAGACACCTGCCATTCGGCCCTGTCCGAATGGGACTTTCGTTGCTGGTTTGACAGCTCGTCACCTGCGAGAACAGGTAGGGAAAGGATGCGGTGCCCCGATGCGGCCGACCGGACGACGACAGATCAGAGAGGAAGACATGGTGATACCCGCACCCTCTGGGTTGTCGTCCGCGGAGGCGGCCGTGCGTCTGGAGCGGGACGGGGCCAACCTGCTCCCGCAGAAGCCGCCCGTTCCATTGTGGCGGCGGGTGCTCGCCCAGCTTCGCGATCCGCTGATCGTCGTCCTGCTCGTGGCGGCGGCGTTGACCATCGTCTCGGGCGACTGGGCCGACACCGCCGTCATCATGCTCGTGGTCGTGGTAAACACCTCCGTCGGGGTCGCGCAGGAGATCCGCGCTGACCGGGCCATCACGGCATTGTCCGAGCTCACGGCCCCGGTGGCCCGCGTGGTCCGCGACGGGTCCCAGGCGCGGATCCCGGCGGCCGAGGTCGTCGTGGAAGATCTGCTGGTGCTGGCCGAAGGCGACGTCATCGTGGCCGACGCCAGAGTGGTGGAGTCGGCGGCATTGCTCATCGACGAGTCGTCCTTGACCGGCGAGTCGGCGCCGGTGGACAAGGCCGACGGCGATCCGGTCTCCTCGGGCACCGTCGTGGTGAGAGGGCGTGGCCGGGCCATGGTCACGGCCGTCGGGGCGGCCAGCGCGAGCGGCCGTATCGCGTCCATGATGGTCAAGGGAGCCGGTCTGACGCCGTTGCAACAGCGGCTCATGGGGGTGGGCCGCTTGCTGGCCGGCGTCACGGTGTTGCTGTCCGCGGTGGTGCTGGCCCTGGGGCTGGTCCGTGGGCAACCGGTCGAGCTGATGGTGGTGACCGCGATCAGCCTGGTGGTCGCGGCCGTGCCCGAGTCGCTGCCCGCCGTCGTGACCTTGAGCCTGGCCTTGGGAGCTCGCCGGATGGCCGCGCGCGACGCTCTCGTACGAAGGCTGCCCGCCGTGGAAACGCTGGGCTCGGTGACGGTGCTCGCCACCGACAAGACCGGGACTCTCACTGAGGGCCGGATGGTCGCCCGGCACGTCTGGACCCCCATGGGGGAGGCCACGATAACCGGCTCCGGATACGCGCCCGACGGCGAGGTCGTGGTCGACGGCTCGCCGGGCGGAGCGGGCCTCACCGACCTGCTGACGGCGGCCGTACTGTGCAATGACGCGCGATTGTCGCCGCCGCGGGACGCCGGCGAGGAGTGGACGGCGCTGGGCGACCCGACCGAGGCGGCCTTGCTCGCCGCCGCCGCCAAGCTCGGCCTGGACCGCAAGGAACTGCAGGGGCGTTTCCCGCGCGTCGCCGAGCGTCCCTTCGACAGTGAACGCAAGCGGATGACCACCGGGCACCGCCTGCCCGATGGCGGGGGCCGGGTGATCTGCAAGGGAGCACCCGAAGCGCTGCTCCGCCCCTCTGTCCTGATCGACGACCCGGCGCTGCTGGCCCGCGCGGCCGAACGGGCCGAGCAACTCGCCCAGGCGGGATACCGGGTCCTGGCGGTGGCCGGCGCCGACCTGGACACCGTTCCGGAAACAGCGCGGGAGAGCGGCTTGTCGCTGCTCGGACTGGTCGCGATCCTGGATCCGCCGCGTCCGGCGGCCTCCGCCGCGATCGCCGCCTGCAAGCAGGCCGGCATAAGACCGCTCCTCATCACCGGCGATCACCCCGGGACCGCTCGAGCCGTCGCCACCGAGCTGGGCATCATCACCGCCGGCGACCCGGTCGTGGACTGCCGGGATCCCGGAGCACCCGGCCAGGCCGCGGCCGGGGTGTACGCCCGTGCCACCCCGGAACAGAAGCTCGAGATCATCGAGGAGCTGCGGAAGCGCGGCGAGACCCTCGCCATGACGGGTGACGGCGTCAACGACGGACCGGCGCTACGCCGTGCCGACATCGGCGTGGCCATGGGAAGACGAGGCACCGAGGTCGCCCGCCAGGCCGCCGACCTCGTGCTCGCCGACGACAACCTGGACACCGTTGTCGCGGCCGTCGAGGAGGGCCGCCGCGTCTACGCCAACATTCGCCGGTTCCTGGTCTACGGCCTCTCGGGCGGGGCCGCCGAGATCGCGGTGATGCTGCTGGGGCCGTTCGCCGGCCTCGCGCTCCCCCTGCTTCCCGCCCAGATCCTGTGGATCAACCTGCTCACGCACGGACTGCCGGGCGTGGCCCTCGGCGGCGAGCCGGCCGTGCCCGGAGCCATGACCACCCCACCACGGCCGCCCTCCCAGAGCATCCTGGGCGCCGGGCTGTGGCAGCGCGTGATCCGGATCGCCGTCGTCCTGACCGCCGTCACTCTGGGCGTCGCCGTCTGGGCCCACCAGACGGGGCGTCCGTGGCAGAGCATGGCCTTCTTCGCACTCGGCGCCACCCAGCTCGGCGTCGCGCTCGGTTCCCGCACCAGGCCCGGCTCGCTGGCCAACCCCATGCTGCTGCTCGCCGTCGCGGGTGCGTTCGTCCTGCAGCTCGCCGGACTGTACGTGCCGCCGCTGCGCGAGCTGCTCGGCACCGAACCGCTGCCTCTGGGCGAGCTGTTGATCGTCACCGCGCTGTCCGCCCTCGGCTACGCCGCCGTCCGGCTTGATCGCATCCTGCATCCCTCCCGCCCGCCGGTGAAATCGCACTGACCGGGACGGGGCGAGCCGCTCATGGTGAGCCCGGCCATCATCAGCCGGCGTTTCCGGCCCTCGTCGAGCGTGCCGCCGATGCCGGTCAACGGCCATCGTGGGCGTGACCTTGCCCAATGATGACGAGCGCCTGCGTGTGACTCACAGGTGTGGGGTCATGATGGGGAACATGGGGTCAGGCAGCCGATTCGACGCTTTCCGTGCCCTGGCTGAGCGTCGTGGGCGTCCTGGCGTTCGGCTGCTGGAGTCTTTGTCCGAGGCGGCGAAGGCTGGGCGGGGACCCGCGGAGGCGTGGGCGCCCGAGGTAGCCGAGCGGTTCGGCCTGCCGGCGGCGTCGGGGCTCGGGCCGGCCACCTTCTACGCCGACCTGGCGGCTCCGCACGGTCACCGTCATGTGCGGATCTGTACCGCCGCGGCCTGTTTCGCCGCCCGGGCGGGCCGGCATCTTTCCGAGGTGGAGGGAGTGCTCGGCGTTCGGGCGGACCAGGTCGACGCGGACGGGGAGGTCTCGCTGCAGAGCGTCCGCTGTCTTGGCTACTGCTATACGGGCCCTGCCTGTCTCGACGGCGACACGCCGTGTACCGGCCCGACGCTCGCCGACCAGCTCTCCGGCCGCGCGGAACCCCAGGCTCCCCCGATACCGGCCCTCGACGCCACCGGCGCTCCCGTGCTGCTGGCCGGTGTCGTCGAGGGAGCTGACGCCTGGCAGGTGTGGCCCGGCGTCGTGCGGACGCGCACGCCCGAGCGGGTCCTTGCCGAGGTGTCGGTCTCCGGGCTGCGCGGGCGCGGCGGAGCGGGCTTCCCGGTGGCCGCCAAGTGGGCCGCCGCGGGGGGTTCGCCTGACACGGTGGTGGTGGCCAATGGCGATGAGGGTGATCCGGGTTCGTACGCCGACCGGCTGTTGATGGAGGCTGATCCGGGACGGGTCCTGGAGGGGCTGGCGCTGGCGTGTTTCGCCTGCGGGAGCCGCCGTGGCGTGGTGCTGGTCCGGTCGGAGTATCCACGCGCGCTGGCCCGGATGCGGATCGCGGTCGAGCGGGCGCGAGCCGACGGGCATCTGGGGCGGCGGATCCACGGCACTGATGTCGATCTCGATGTCGAGGTGGTCGCCGGCTCGGGCTCTTATGTCGCGGGTGAGGAGACCGCCCTCGTCGCCGGGCTCGAAGGGGGCGCGGCTGTGCCCGGCCGCGTCCGCCGTACCCCACGCGGCGAGGGCTGTGGGATGTCCCGACGGTGGTCAACAACGTCGAGACGCTGGCCGCGGTCCCGTGGATCATCGCTCACGGCGGGGACGCCTACGCCGCACGCGGCACACCGTCGGAGACCGGCACGAAGCTGGTCTGCCTGTCGGAACGGTTCGCTCGGCCTGGCTGCTACGAGGTCGAGCTGGGCATGCCGGTGCTCAGGATCGTCGCCGAGCTGGGCGGCGGCCCGCGTGAGGGTTCGGAGTTGACGGTTGTGCAGGTCGGCGGGCCTCTGGGCGGGTTTCTCGCCGCCGACCAGCTCGACGTGCCGCTGTCGGAGGCGGGCCTGGCCGGCCGTGGCGCGGCGCTCGGTCATGCCGGACTGGTCGCCTTCGACCAGCATGTCGAGCCCGAGCAGGTGCTGCGGCATCTGTGGGAGTTCGCCGCCGCTGAGAGCTGCGGGGCCTGCTCGCCGTGCCGGGTCGGGTCCCGGCGCGGCTTGGAGATCGTCCGGAGCGGCGCACCGCCAGGTGAGGAGTACGCGCGGCTGCTCCGGGTCATGGGTGAGGCCAGCCTGTGTGCCTTCGGTCGGCGAGTACCGGCGGCGGTACGCGCTCTCGCCCGCGCCTACGGCGAGCGGCCGGCGGGGTGGGACCGGTGAGAGTTCGGGTCGACGGTGTGACCGCTCACGTGGCGGATGACGCCTCGGTGCTCGATGCCGTGCGCGCGGTAGGCGGCGAGTTGCCCACGTTGTGCCACGATGATCGGCTGACTGCGGTCGGCTCCTGCCGTACGTGCCTGGTGAGATCCGGCGGAAAGGTGGTGGCCGCGTGCGTGACCCCGGCCACCGACGGCGCCCTGATCGAGGTCGCGGCCGACGATCTGCGGACGCTGCGCCGCGAGGCGGTCGAGCTGATCGTCTCGGCTCTGCCGCCCTACGCTCTTATCGGTGACGCCGGCGGCGGCGAACTGTCCAGGGTCTGCCAATCGCTGGGGATCGCGCCGCGGGCCGCCCGAGGGCTCGGCGGCCGGGGACGCGATGACAGCCACCCCTACGTCCACCTCGACCGGGACCTGTGCATCGCCTGCGGCCGGTGTGTGCGGATGTGCGCCGAGGTGCAGGGCACTTTCGCGCTCACCCTGGTGGGGCGGGGTTCCGACACAGTGGTGGCGCCCGGCACCGGCGGAGCGTGGGCGGACTCCGATTGCGTCGCCTGTGGTGGCTGCGTCGACACCTGCCCCACCGGCGCGCTCACCGAGCCCGGCCTGCCCATCGGCGGCAGCGCACCGGAGGCGGCACATACCCGCACCACGTGTGGCTACTGCGGGGTGGGCTGCTCGCTGGACGTGCTCACCCGCGACGGCGAGGTGGTCGCGGTGCTGCCCGATCGCGACGGCCCGGTCAACCGCGGGCACGCGTGCGTCAAGGGCCGCTTCGCCCACGGCTTCCTGCGCTCGCCCGAGCGCCTCACCCGGCCGCTGCTGCGCCGCGCCGGCCGGCTGGAGCCGGTGAGCTGGCACGACGCTCTCGAACACGTCGCCCGAGGACTACGGGCCGCGGTCGCCGCGGGTGGCCCCGACGCGGTGGCGGCGATCTCCTCGGCTCGGGCGACCAACGAGGAGAACTACCTGATCCAGAAGTTCATGCGCGTCGTGATCGGCACCAACAACGTCGACAACTGCTCCAGGCTGTGCCATGCCCCATCAGCCGCCGGGCTGACCGCGACGTTCGGCCTGTCCGGGGGCACCGACCGCTTCGACGACGTGGAGACGGCCGACTGCCTGCTGCTGGTGGGCGCCAACCCCGTCGAGGCGCACCCGGTGGTCGGCGCGCGGCTGCTCCAGCGGGTCCTGCGCGGTGCACGGCTCGTCGTGGCGGATCCCCGGATGGTCGGCCTGGCCCGCTACGCCGACGTTCACCTGCGGCCCCGGCCCGGCACCAACGTCGCCCTCTTCCACGGGCTGGCCCACGTGCTGCTCGCCGAGGGCCTGATCGATGAGGAGTTCCTGCGCCGCCGAGCCACCGGCCTGCCGGAGCTCACCACTCTGCTGGCGGACTACTCCCCGGACCGGGCGGCCGAGATCACCGGCGTCCCCGCCGACGACATCGTCGCCGCCGCCCGGCTCTTCGGCCGGGCCGAACGACCGGCGATCATCTACGGACTGGGCGTCACCGAACACCTGCACGGCACCGACGGAGTGCGCACCCTGGCCAACCTGGCGATCCTGCGCGGAGCGGTCGGGACCGGCAGCGGCTTCGGCGTGAACCCACTGCGCGGCCAGAACAACGTCCAAGGCGCCTCCGACATGGGCGCGCTCCCGGACCTCCTGCCCGGATACGGGAAGGTCACCGACCCCGCCGCCCGTGCCCGAGCCGAGCAGGTATGGGGTAGGCCGGTCCCCCGGCGACCCGGACTGCGCATCCCGGAGATGTTCGGCGCCGCACGCGCCGGGGAACTACGGGCGCTGTGGGTCATCGGAGAAGACGTGTGCGCCACCGACCCGGACAGTACGCACGTCATCCAGGCGCTGGAGGCCTGCCCGCTCGTCGTCTGCAACGAGCTGTTCCTGTCCGAGACCGCCCGCAGGGCCGACGTCGTGCTCCCGGTCGCGTCCTGGCTGGAGAAGGAGGGCACCTTCGTCAACTTCGACCGTCGCTTCCAAAGGGTGCGAGCCGCCCTCGGCCCGCCGGGAGAGGCGATCACCGATTTCGAGGTCGTCCACGCGCTCGCCGCGGTGCTCGGCGCCGAGCTGGGATGTCCCACGCCGGCGGAGGCGCTGGCCGAGTGCGGCCGAATCGCTCCCGTCTTCGCGGGGCTGTCTCATGAGCGCCTCGACCGCGAAGGCGCTGTCGCGTGGCCGTGTCCGGACCCCGACCGGCCCGGACAGGCCACCCTCTACCGAGAACGCTTCGCCACACCCGACGGCCGGGCTCAGCTCAGCGCCGCGCCCTATCTGCCGCCGGGCGAGCAGCCTGACGACCGTTACCCTCTGGTGCTGATCACGGGACGGCGCTGGGCGCACTACAACTCCGGCGGCATGACCCGGCGCACGGACAATCTCCGGCTCGACTCCGTGGACAGGCTCGACGTCCACCCCGCCGACGCGGCCCGCCACGGTCTGCGCGACGGCGACCCCGTCGTGGTGGAGAGCCGCCACGGCCGGGCCAGGCTGGTCACCCGCACCACCGACGACATGGCGCCTGGCCAGCTCTTCTGCGCCTTCCACTTCCCCGCCGGCGGCGTCAACACCCTCATCTCCGGGTGGGGTGACACCGTGACGTCGTGCCCCGAATACAAGGTCACCGCCGTGCGGCTGACAGCGCCGTCCGGGGTGGACTAAGGCAAGCGAGACAGGGCCAAGAGTTTCATCGCCCATGGGTCTCATCTCATCGGCTTGGGGGAAATGCCGCATGGACCGAGAAATTCCTCTTCCAGGAGGCGGCGCGGTGAGCGATCGATACGCTGGTCGGCCCATTCTGGTCGGCTACGACGATTCGCCTGGCAGCCATGAGGCGCTGCACTGGGCGGTCGAAGAGGCGCGGCTGCGTGGACTACCCGTACTGGTCTGTCATGCTTTGCACTGGCCCTATGTGCTCAGGCCTGTCGCACAGGAGGTCCTGACGCAGATCGAGCAAGTCGCCCTCGCCGTCGTGGACGAGGGCGTCCACCGTGCCCGGGCCCTGGCTCCGGAGGTGGATGCCCAGCCGCTGCTGGGGAGAGGTACCCCCTCGGCCGTGCTCCTGGAGGCCACGTGCGAGGCGGAGATGACCGTGCTCGGGTCGCGCGGGCGGGGCGGGTTCGACGGCCTTCAGGTGGGGTCGGCCGCCGTGCAGGTGCCCGCGCACAGTGTCAGGCCGGTCGTCGTCGTACGGCCCCTCCCGCGACGGAGCGGCCAGGACGTCCGGATCGTGGTCGGCATCGACGGCTCACCCGCGAGCCTGGCGGCCTTCGATCTCGCTCTGGACGAGGCCGCGCTGCGCGGCGGCTCCCTGACGGCCCTGTGCTGCTGGGGAGATTGCCGATCATCGTCGTGGCAGGAGCCGCTTCCCTTCGTGGATTCGCACGCGCTGCGCAAGGGAGCGGAAGCCCGCTTCTATGAGGTCGCGTCCCAGCTGGCTCGCAGGCACCCCGATGTACCGGTCACGGCGGACTTCGTGACCGAGCGGCCCCAGCGCGCGCTGATCGACGCGACCAAGGACGCCACGCTCCTCGTGCTCGGCAACCGGGGAAACGAATCACCCGCCTGCCTTCTGCTGGGACCGGTCACCCAGACCGCGCTGCTCGAAGCCTGGTGCCCGGTCGCGGTGACCCCCACCGTCAATCTGAGACCGCTGTTCCCACCGGGATGAACCCGGTCCTCATGCCAGCATGTCGGGCAGCGGACGCCGGACGGATTCCTTGTCGTCGAAGGTGATCCCGAGCCGCATGATCATCTGTGGATACTCCTGCGAGCACACCTCCTGCCTGAGGAACTCCCGCAGGTGGTGCATCTCCAGCGCCTGGGTGTGGAAGGCGGCGCTGACACCGTACGCGGAGGCGTGCAGAAGGACGCTTTGCAGTGCCTGTCCCGTCGCGATCCATTCCTGTCGGGTGTCGCCCTGGGTGGTGAGCAGGGCCACGACTCCGGTGGCCGTGGAGGCGCGCTGGTCCGCTTGGCTGCCCCAGTCGTGGCGCCAGGCGTAGTCGCGCTGCGGGAAGTGCGGGTCAGTCCGGGCCGCACGGCGCGGGTAACCCTCGGCCGGCACGCCGTCCTTGCGGACGCTGCCCGGTGGCCGCGCCCAGCGGATCACTTCCAGGCTGAGCACCCGGTCCTGGGCCTGCGCCGCCTGCGCGGCCTGGGTGAGCGCCGCGATGATGCTCACCGCGGCGGGCGAGCCGACCGGCGTCAGCCTGGCCCCCTCGCTCCTCGCGTCCTTGACCAGCCCATCGACCAGCCGCTCGGGCACGGGCAGGTCGGTGAACCCGGCCCGATGGGTGCGGCGCCGCTCGATCTCCGCGCCGAGCGCCCGCGTGTGCTGGTCGGCCTCCAGTTCCGTGCCCACGCTGATCGTGGCCAGCAACGAAGGACGGTCCGGGTCCGGCAGCACACGGACGGACGGCTCATAACCCGCGCATCGCAGCGCCGTACGGATGGTGAAAAGGGCGGCTCCGCAACTGATCAGCAGTTCCCTGCCGGCGCTGTCGCCGAAGAGCAGCTTCCTGTCGGTGTCGGCCCGCAGACTGATCTCCGCACCGGACACGCCGAAGGACCAGGGCTGCGTGTTGTGCACGGAAGGGGCCCAGCGAGCGGCCTTCAGTGCCGCCTGGATGGCATGCTCCCGATGCTGTGCCGTACGAGTGGCCATGACAGCGCCTCCGATCGGTGACGACCCCAGCGCATCACATCGGGGAGGCAGCGGGGCAGGGCCGAAGGTCCCACCTCGTTAGAGGCCTCGGCCCGCCGCGCCGCCCGCATTGACCAACGACCATCGCCGTCGGGACTTACGGCCCTACCAGGCGCGCCGCCGTCGGAGCTGTGATGAAGGTACAACAACAGCCGAGGAGAAGGGCTGAGCCGTGAAGCGCAGGACCGTCGCCGACGTGATGACCGACAAGGTCGTCACGGTCACCGCGAGAACCCCGTTCAAGGACATCGCCGAGACCCTGATCGCCGGCGGCATCAGCGCCGTCCCGGTGATCGACGACGACGGCCACGTCATCGGCATGGTGTCGGAGGCCGACCTGCTGCGCAAGGAGGAGTTCCGCGAGCAGTTCTACCGGGAGGGCTACCAGCCGCCGCTGCGCGCCCGGCTGCGCCACCCCAAAGGCAGGAAGAAGGCCGCCGGTGACACCGCGGCCGAGCTGATGACCAGCCCGCCGATCACCATCTCGCCCCAGGCCCCGGCCGTCTCCGCCGCCCGGCTGATGGACGCCCACGACGTCAAGCGGCTCGCGGTCGTCGACCAGGACGGCCGGCCGGCCGGCATCGTCTCCCGCCGCGACCTGATCAAGCTGTTCCTGCGCTCCGACGACGACATCGCCGCCGAAGTGCGCGAGGACATCCTCGACCGAGGACTGTGGGTGGACACCTCAGGCGTCGTCGTCCAGGTACGCCACGGCGTGGTGACACTGAGCGGCCAGATGGACCGCAAGACCGAGACCGCGATCGCCGTACGAATGACCGGCCGGGTCAACGGCGTGGTCGACGTCATCGACGAGCTCACCTGGAAACACGACGACTCCACCTGGGAGGCCAGATAGCCATGCTCGTGCGCGAGGTCATGAGCAGCCCGGCCATCACCGTACGCCGCACCGACCCGGTACGGCAGGCCATCCGGTCACTGCACGGCCACGACATCACCGCCGCCCCCGTCGTCGACGACGCCGACCGCCTGGTCGGCGTCGTCAGCGAGCTCGACCTGCTGCGCGGCGAGTTCGAGCCCGACCCGCGAGCATCGGTACGGCCCGTCGATCCGTCCGCCGAACCGCCGCCCCGCCGGGTCATGGAGGTCATGACCCGCGAGGTCGTCACGGTGACCGAGACCACCGACGTCACCGCGGCCATCGATCTGATGGTGGGCAAGCGGATCAAGAGTTTGCCGGTCGTACGGGGTGAGCGGATCGTGGGCATGCTCAGCCGCCGCGACCTGATGGCGATGCTCGCCCGTTCGGACGAGCGGCTGCGCACGGACGTGATCGCCGCGCTGCGCGAGCACTACCCCTTCGGCCCCAGCTGGGACGTCGCCGTCCGCGACGGCGTGGCCCAGCTGAGCGGGCCACCCCACCAGCACGCCGACCACATCGCCGACGTGCTGGCCCGCACCGTGCCGGGCATCGTCCGGGTCAGACACCTGAGGTGATCGCCATGAGAATGACCGTCCAGGACGTGATGACCACCGACGTGGCCGCCGTCAACCACCAAGCCTCCTTCCACACCGTCGCCGACCTGCTCATCAGCAAAGCCGTCAGCGGCATGCCCGTCCTCGACGACGACGACCACGTGCTCGGCGTCATATCCGAGGCCGACCTGCTGGCCAAGGAGGAATTCAAGGAGCTCTACTACGACGACGCCTACCGGCCGCCGCTACGCGCCCGCATCCGCCACGTCATGGGCAGCGAGGGCACCCGCTCCTACAAGGCGCTCGGCGAGACCGCCGGCGAGCTGATGACCGCACCCGCCCACGTCACCACACCCGATTCCCCCATCGTGCTGGCCGCCCGCCTCATGGACACCCACGGCGTCAAGCGGCTGCCCGTCATCGACGCCGACGGCAGGCTGGTCGGCATCGTCAGCCGCCGCGACCTGCTCAAGGCGTTCGTCCGCGCCGACGAGGAGATCCGCGAGCTGGTGCTGGCCGGGATCCCGACCAGCACCATGTGGACCGACCCGAAGGGCCTGGACGTCAAGGTGACCGAAGGCGTCGTCACCTTGAACGGGATCGTCAGCAGGCACACCGAAGCCATCTCCGCCGTCCGCATGGCCGAGAGCATCGACGGCGTCGTCGCCGTCCATGACGAGCTCATCTGGAAGCACGACGACGTCCTCGAAGTCCCGATGTGGGGCGGCGCCCCCGCGAGCCCGCCATGAACCCATGGGCGCTGTCCTGCGGGCGTTTCGATCCGGCTTCCGAGCGCGAGGCGCTGTGCACGCTGGGCAACGGCCGTTTCGCCACACGCGGCGCGACCCCTTTTCCCGCGAGCCTTTCACCAGGCGGCAAGGAGAACCCATCATGACAAGCACCGGCGACCTCGGACGTCGCATCACCTATCACCGCGTGCGACTCGGCCTGACCCTCGACCAGGTCGCCGAACGCGCGGAGATGTCCCCCGGCTACCTCCAGTACCTGGAGGAACGTCCCGGCACACCCACCGCGGAAACCATGTACCGCCTGGCCGGAGCTTTGGAGACCACCGTCGACGACCTCCTCGGCGGAGGTGTCGATCGGCCGCCCGGCCGTGGCCGCGCCAAGGCGGCTCCGACTCTGGAGAGTCTGGACCCCGAAGAATGCCTCAAGCTGATCGAGCCCGGCGGCATCGGCCGGGTGGCCTTCAACGGCTCCCACGGCCCGACCGTGCTGCCCGTCAACTACAGACTCCACCACGGCTTCATCGTCTTCCGCACCGCGCCAGGCGGCCCCATGGACCAGGACCTGCGCACCGGCCTTGACGGCGTGGAGATCAAGGTCGGATTCGAAGTGGACCGGATCGACGACGCCCAGCGCGAGGGATGGAGCGTCCTGATCCAGGGCCCCGCCCACCACATATCCCCCGACGAACTGTCAGAGGTCACCGACTCCGACGTCACCCCGTGGGCGGGCGGCGAGCGCCACCTGTACATCCGCATCGTCCCGCACCAGATCACGGGCCGCCGCATCCACCACCTTTGACCGTCATGGTTCCTGATGCCCCGCGCGGACGGCGGCCACGCGGTCGCGACCGCGTCGTCGGCCAGCAACCTCTCCGTATCCGCGAAGAGCGCGCACCCGGACGCTGCCGCGGCGTTCCTGAACTTCGCGGCCGGCCCGGAGGCCGCGCGGATCGCCGTGGACCACACCACGATGCCGCTGCTCGCCGCCGTCGAACCGGCCGGCGACGACCCGCTGTTCGCCGACGACGTCGCCGCCGCGGCTCAGCTCTCGGCCGACGATGCCTCCGTCCCGTACCTCGACTGGGCCACGCCGACCCTGCTCACCACGATCCAGACGCAGATGCAGGACCTGCTCGCCGGCAAGGTCCAGCCGGAGGCGGTCGTCCGATCGGCGCAGGCCGACTACGACAAGTTCCAGCAGACGCTGGGGAAGTAGCCGCGCCATGGTGACCGTGAAGCAACTCCCGGCGCGCGGCGCGCCCGCCCGGACCGTGCGGCACGCGCAGGCATCCTCCAGCCACCGCCGCAGGCGCCGGTGGCTGGGGCTGGCCTACCTGGCGCCCGCCCTGCTCGTGAACGGGATCGTCGTGCTCGTTCCCGCGGTCCAGGGCGTGTGGCTGTCGTTCTACCACTGGAACGGCATCACCGCGGCGACGTGGGCGGGCCTGGCCAACTACCTCGGCTTCCTCCAGGTCCCGGCGCTGCGGCAGGCGATCGAGCACACCCTGTTCTTCATCGTGTTCTTCTCTGTCCTGCCCATCACGCTCGGCCTGGCCAGCGCCGCGCTCACCGCCCGCAAGGACGTCAGGGGCGCGGCGGTCTACCGCTGGATCATCTTCCTGCCGCAGGTCCTCACCCCGGCGGTCACCGCGGTCATGTGGAAGCGCGTCTACGCCCCCGACGGGCCGATCAACTCGGTGCTGCGCGCCTTCGGCCTCGACTCCCTGGCCCACGGCTGGCTGGGCGACTACGACTGGGCGCTGCCCGCGATCGGCCTGGCCGGCACGGGGGCGGCCTTCGGCCTGTGCATGGCGCTGTTCATCGCCGGCACGCAGGCCATCCCGTCGGAGCTGTACGACGCGGCGCGGGTGGACGGCGCGGGCCCCCTGCGCGAGTTCCGCACGGTGACCCTCCCCGGGTTGCGCGGGCAGCTCGCGATCGCCGTGACCCTCACGGTGCTGGGCGCGATCCGGGTGTTCGACATCGTGTGGCTCACCACCCGCGGCGGCCCCGGCACCTCGACCATCACCCCCACCATCGTCATGTACCAGCGCGCCTTCGCCAATCCCGACGTCGGGGCGGCCTCCGCCATCGGTGTCGTCCTGGCGCTCGTCTCCCTGCTCATCGCGCTCGTCGTGGTACGGCTCTCCGAGGACGGAACCCGATGATCTCCACCCGGGAAAAGCTCTTCAACTACGCGTTCCTGACGCTGCTCGCCGCCAGCGTGCTGTTCCCGATCGGTACATCCTCGGCGTGGCCCTCAGCCCCAGCACCAGCGGCACGCTCGACCTCGCCCATCCGCAGTGGTCCAACTTCGCCGCCGCGTGGCAGCAGGCCGGTTTCGCGCACTACCTGCGCTCCAGTGTGATCATCACCGCGACCGTCGTGCTGGTCTCCACCGTGCTGGCGGTGATGAGCGGGTACGCCTTCGGCGTGCTCGGTGTGGTCGGGGAGAAGGCCATCTTCCCGCTCATGCTCCTCGGCATCATGATCCCGATGGAGTCGATCATCGTGCCGCTGTACTACGACTTCCTGTCCTTCGGCCTCACCGACGGCTACCAGGGCATCATCCTCGCGCACGTCGGCATGGGCGTGAGCTTCGGCGCGTTCTGGATGCGCGCGGCGTTCCGCACGGTGCCGGCCGGCATCGCCGAGTCCGCCGAACTCGACGGTGCCGGCTCCTGGACGTGCCTGTGGCGGATCTACCTGCCGATCTCCCGGCCGGCCATCCTGACTCGTGGTGCTCAGCTTCATGTGGACCTGGAACGACTACTTCCTGTCCCTGATCCTCGTGGCCGACTCCGGCCATCAGCCGCTGACGCTGGGGCTCGGCGCGTTCTCGGGCCGCTACCTCGTGCAGGTCAACCTGCTGGCCGCCGCGGCGGTACTCATGTCGCTGCCCATCGTCTGCCTCTACCTGTTCTTCCAGCGGCAGTTCATCCGCGGCATGCTCTCGGGCGCTGTCAAGGGCTGAGCCCGCGCGACCGGAGCGCGCCACCGGCGGGGCCGAAGGTTCACAATGACGCCCCGCCGCACATCACCAGGTGCTGGCCGGTGACCGCCCCTCCTTCCGGGCCGAGCAGGAAAGCCGTCAGCCCCGCCACCTCCTCGGGCCGGATGAAGCGGCCCAGCGGCGGAACCCGTGGTGGGGTGGCGGCACGTCCGGGGTCTCGCAGCATGGGCGTGTCGGTCGGCCCGGGCGCGACCACGTTGACGGTGATGCCACGCGGAGCCAGCTCCATGGCCCACGAACGGGACAAGCCCGCGAGCGCGGCCTTGGTCGCCGCGTACTGGCTCTTGCCCGCCGCGCCCGCCATCGTGCGGCTTCCGATCAGCACGACGCGACCACCGGGGCGGATCGCGCCGACGAGGGCGTTCACCAGGACGGTCGCCGCCTCGACGTGGACCCGCCACATGAGGGCGCCGTCCTGTGCCGACAGACCGCCGAGCGGCGCGGAGCGCTGCAGACCGGCCGCGTGGACGACGGCGTCGACGGCGCCCACCGAGGCCGATGCGTCGGCCAGCTGGTCGAGGTCGGTCAGATCGGCCTGGATCCACGAGTAGGCCGGCGTGTCCCGCTCGCACTCCGGAGGGCGGGTGCGGCTCATCCCGGTGACTCTCCACCCCTCGGAGAGCAGGCGCGCGGCGATGGCCTGGCCGATGCCGGAGCTGGCCCCGGTCACCACCGCGTGCTGTGGCTCGTCCGCTTGCGTCGGCACCTCAGAGCCCATCGCTTTGGGCGGCCCATTCGGGTCGTACCCGGACGTACTTGATGACGCGGCGGTGGTAGGTGAAGACGATGTGCAGGTCACCGTCGGCGGTTTCCTGGATGGAGGGGTAGGAGAACTCCCGGTTGAGTCCGTCCCGAGAGTTGTTGGTCAGGCAGTAGCCGTCGCCGACTTCGAGATCGCGGCGGATCGGCCACGTGCGACCCCCGTCCGCGGACAGTGCGAGGGTCATGGGCGCACGCGGAGCGCCCCAGAACGCGGTCCGCTCATCACCCTCTACGGCTGCTGCGGGCTCTTCGCCCGTCGGACTCGCCGGGGTGGCGGCGAGCCCGTCGTCGTCGATCTCGTCGTACAGGGACGCCCGGCGCTCGACGGCGTCGGCCGCGCTGCTGGCGTTGAACACCAGTGCCAGCCGGTCGTCGCTCAGGGTGACGTACTGGATGGAGGAGTTGTTGTTGGGCAGTTCGGTGGCGGCGGGAGCGCTCCAGGTCTCGCCCTCGTCCGCCGACCGGCTCGCGTAGACCGCATCCGCCCAGCGGCTGCGGAACAGCGCGAGCAGCGTGCCGTCGGCCAGCAGGTGGACGTTCATGTGGACGCAGCCGGTGCTCTCGGGGACGGGCTGTTCGCGCCAGGTCCGCCCCTCGTCGTCGGAGATCATGAGAGAGCTGGTGTCACGGTCGCCGACCCAGCGCTTGCCCGGTGTGGTGACGCAGTTGAAGACGGGCAGCAGCCATCGGCCGGACGGCAGCACGAGCACGGGCTGCCGGACGAAGACGCCACCGCGGCTCGTGGCGGGGAAAAGGGTACGTACGGGTCCCCAGGTGTGACCGTCGTCCCGCGAGATGCGGCAGCGGACCTCGGCGGTGTCCTGGTTGCCGGCGCGCTGGGCCGTGTACAGCAGCCACAGCTCGTCGGCGGGAGTGGGGAACAGGACGGGGTTCTGCTCGGAACGCGTCAGATCGTCGGACAGCCGCGCCGGCGTGGACCAGGCCTCCGCCCCCTTCTCCAGCCGGGAGAACCAGATGGAGATGTCGGCGACGCCTTCCTGCGTGCCGCCGAACCACACGCAGCCGAGATCGCCGTTGCCCAGCGCCATGATGTTGGCCGCGTGGTTCTGCACGGCGGGCGCGATCAGGTACGCCTCGTGGCGGTCCGGATCGGCGTCGTGTACGCGGATCACGCCGTCCATGGGCAGGTCGGCGACGGCGGGCTGGGGCTCGCTCACGATTCTCCTTGAGAGGACTGGTCTCCGCGGTGAGGCTGCTTCCCGCGGGAAGACTGGGCTCGGGCGTCGGTCAGGTGGGATTTCGCCACCAATTCGAGGTGGACGAGGTCTGACGCGATGGACGCGAAGGTGTATCCCTCGGCCAGGCGCTTGGCGGCGGTGGCGCCGTCGGGCGTGTGTATCCCAGCCGCGATACCGGCGGACTTGGCGGCTTCGCGCACCGTGACCAGCGCTTCCTCGAACCGGGCGGCGATCACGGGGTCGCCGGGAAAGGCGGCGCCCAGGGCCAGCGCCAGATCGGATGGGCCGACGTAGACGCCGTCCAGGCCGGGGGTGGCGCAGATCGCGTCGATGTTGGCCAAGCCCTGCGCCGTCTCGATCATGGCCAGGACCAGCACGGTGGCGTCGCTGTCGGCGGGGCGCGGTCCGATGCGCAGCGCCGAGCGCATCGGCCCGTACGAGCGGCGCCCCTTCGGCGGATAGCGGGTCGCGGAGACGGCCGCGGCGGCGTCGTCGGCGGTGTCGATGAGCGGCACGATGACGCCCGCGGCGCCCGCGTCGAGGGCTCGGCCGATGCGGGCGGCATCGTTCGCCTCGACCCTGACCAGGCCCGCGGACACGCCGCCCGCGTCGATCGCCGTCAGGCTGTTCAGCAGACCCGAGTAGCCCAGCAGTCCGTGCTGGGCGTCCAGGCACACGTAGTCGTAGCCGAGGCGCGCGATGCGCTCAGTGGACACCGGCGAATCGAGGACGGACCAGTAGCCCAGTGCGGGTTGCCTGGCCCGGATCCTGGCGGTGAAGTCGGTGATGCTCACTGCTGGCGTTCTCCTCGGTGGTCATCTCTCAAAGGGATCGGCTCTCAAAGGGGTCGGCTCTCATCGGTTGTAAGCGGGCATGGGACCGCGCAGTGCCGCGCCCACACGGTCACAAGCTGCCACGACGTCCTCGGGAAGCGGTCCGGCCGAGGCGGTCGCGATGTTCGCGCGCAGGTGCTCGGCCTTGGAGCCGCCGAGTAGGACGGCCCCCACGCCGTCGCGATGCAGCAGCCACCGCAGGGACAAGTCGATGAGGGACAGGCCCGCCTGCGCGGCGATCTCGCCGAGGGTGGTGACGGCCTCGAACAGCGCACCGTTCCAGTAGCGCTGCCGGTACATGGGCGCCAGCTTGGAGTCGCCGAAGCGGCCGGCGGCGGGGTCCTGCTCGAAGGTGTGCCGCCCGGTGAGCAGGCCCCCGCCGAGCGGGTTGTAGACCATGGTGGTCAGGCCGGTGCTCCGCGCGAACTCCAGGTATTCCTCCTCTACCCTGCGGGCCAGGAGGTTGTACAGCTGCTGGGCGACGACCGGCCGCGGCGCGCCGACGGCGTCGGCGGTGTGGTTGATCTCCGCGATCTGCCAGGCCGCGTAGTTGGAGACGCCGAGCGCGCCGATCTTGCCCTCGGCGACGAACTCGGCGACGACGCCGAGCGTCTCGGCCAGCGGCGTACGGCGGTCGGGCTGATGCAGGTAGAACAGGTCGACGTGGTCGACGTTCAGGCGGCGCAGGCTGCCTTCGAGACTCGCGCGCAACCCTGGGGCGGACAACGGAGCGTGATCGCCCGCGTCCGGATGGGGCATGCCGGCCTTGGTGGCGAGGACGATCCGGTCGCGCCGGGTGGCCAGCAGCGGCCCGAGAATGGATTCGGTCGCGCCACCCGCGTAGGCGTTCGCGGTGTCCACACCGGTGATGCCGGACTCGAGCGCCAGGTCCAGCATGCGCTCGGCCTCTTTCGCGTCGGCCGTGTCACCGAACGTCATGGTCCCCAAGACCAACTGGGACAGCCGGACGGGTGATGTCATTGGTCGGTTCCTCGCTGAACGGGTGGTGCGGGCAGCCGCGTGGTGGCCGGGGCTCGCACCAGCTCGCGCGGCTTACGTCCCTGGATCGCGGTCGGATCCAGCGCGGCCCTGCGCAGGGCACGGGTGTAGGGGTCGGCCGGTGCGGCCAGCACCTTGCGGGTCGGGCCGGACTCGACCAGCCGCCCCTTGCTCATGACGATGATCTCCTCGCTGATCTCCCTGACCACACCGAGGTTGTGGGAGATCACGACATAGGTGAGGCCGGTCTCGGCCTGGATCTTCATCAGCAGGGCGAGGACCTGCGCCTGCACGGACACGTCGAGCGCGCTCGTCGCCTCGTCGCAGACCAGCAGGTCGGGCTTGGAGGCGAGGGCTCTGGCGATGCCGATGCGCTGGCGCTGGCCACCGGAGAACTCCGGCGGGCGCCGCTCCAGGGCCGTGGCCGGCAGGCCGACCTGGTCGATGAGCGAGGCCGCCTCCTTGGCCCGCGCGCGTTTGTCGCGCATTCCGCGCACGCGCAGCGGTTCGGCGACGATCTCCTGCGCGGACAGGTGCGGGTCGAGCGATCCGTACGGGTCCTGGAAGATCATCTGCACCCGGTTGCGCATGGGGCGCAGCTGTTTCTCGCTCAGCCGGGCGATATCGGTGCCACCCACCACGATGCGTCCCGCGGTGGGCTTGACCAGCCGGACGATCGACCGGGCGATCGTGGACTTGCCGCAGCCCGACTCCCCCACGATGGCTAGGGTGCCGCCCCGCCGGACGCTGAAGCTGACGTCGTCGACCGCGCGGAACACGCCATGGGCGACGGGGTAATCCACAACCAGGCCGTCGACCTCGAGCAACGTGTCATCGGTCATCGGGACTCTCCCAGCGCTATGGGCGCGTCCGGAGACTCGCCGTCCTCGTCCCAAGGGCCGAGCCGTGGGACCGCCGCCAGCAACTTCCTGGTGTACGGGTCGCGGGGCGCGTTGACGATCTGCTCGGCCTCACCCGACTCGACGAATCGGCCGTCCTTCATGACATGGATGCGGTCCGAGACGAGCCGGGCCACGCCGATGTCATGCGTGATCATGAGGATGCCGATACCGGTGTTCTCCTGCACTTCGAGCAGCAGGCCGAGGATCCCGGCCTGGACGGTGACGTCCAGGGCGGAGGTGGGTTCGTCGGCGACGAGCAGAACGGGCGATCCGGCGAGCGCGATCGCGATGAGCACGCGCTGCAGCATGCCGCCCGACAGCTGATGCGGATACTTGCCCAGCTGGGACGCGGGGTCCGGGATGTGCATCCGGGCCAGCAGCTCGACGGAGCGGGAGACGGTTTCCGTCCTGGTCAGGCCGCGGTGCCGCAGCCGTACGGCCTCGCGCAGCTGCTGCCCGATGGTGTGGACGGGGCTGAGTGCCGTCATCGGATCCTGCGGGATGAGTGAGACGGTACGCCCGCGCACGTCGCGCACCGCGCGCGGGTCGGCGATGACGTCGACCCCCTGGAAGCGGGCCGTGCCGGAGAGGACCGCCAGCTCCGGGGGGAGCAGCCGCAGGATGCCCATGGCCGTGGTGGACTTGCCGGATCCCGACTCGCCGATGATCGTCACGGTTTCGCCCTGGCGGATGAGGAAGCTGACGCCGTCGACGGCGCGGACGATGCCGGCCTCGGTCATCAGCTCGATCTGCAGCTCCTCGACCTCCAGCAGGGGGCGGTCGGCCTCGTCGAACTCGGCCGTCATGCCCGGCTCACCTTCCCTTCCGTCTGCGGGCCCTTGCGCCGGCGAGCGCGGTCCCGCAGGCCGTCTCCGAGCAGGTTGACACCGACGACGAGCAGCACGATGACCAGTCCGGGCAGCGTGACCAGCCACCACGACGTCGTGATGTAGTCCTGGCCGTCGGCGATGATGCGGCCCCACGTGGCGAACGGGCGCTGCGGGCCGGCGCCCAGATAGCTCAGCGCGCTCTCCAGCAGCACGGCCTGGGCCAGCAGCAGCAGGATCACCAGCGAGGCCTGCTTGACCACGTTGGGCAGCACGTGCCGGAGCAGGGTGGTGATGCGATGCAGGCCGAGCACCCGGGCCGCGGCCACGTACGGTTTCTCCCGCTCGACGAGCACCAGGGAACGCGTCAGGCGGGCCACCTCCGGCCACTGCGCGAAGGCGATCACGAAGGTGATGACCGGGATGGACGGGCCGAAGAGCGCGACGACGAGCAGCAGCATCAGCAGCAGAGGCAGCGACAGCTGCGCTTCCAGCAGGCGCGAGACCACGGTGTCGACCCAGCCGCCGAAGAATCCGGCCGCCGCGCCGGCGATGAGGCCGATGACGCCGGACACGACGATGGCCAGCACACCGACGGTGAGCGAGACCTGGCCGCCGTGCAGGACCCGGGAGAGCAGGTCCCTGCCGAGCTGGTCGGTCCCGAACAGGTGCCCGTCGGTCAGGGGTGGCAGGCGACGCAGGCTGAGGCTCTGCGCGTCCGGTCCGGGGATCGGCAGGAGGCCGGCCAGGACGACGGGCAGGACGACAAGGGCCACGGCCACCGAGCCGACCCATATCTTCAGCCGCGCGCTCTTGCGGCGGCGGGCCGCCGCGGATCGGGCGAGATCCTTGGCGGTCACCGCGCTGGGCCGCGCGGGCGGCGCCGCGGTGTCCCGGCTGCCGGAGCCGTCGGCGGGGCCGACTGTCGTGGCGGTCATGAGGCCACCGCCTTCCCGAGTCGTACCCGCGGGTCGAGCAGCGGGTAGGTGAGGTCGATGAGGAGCTGGACGAGCACCGTCAGGATGGCCGTGACCAGGACGGTCGCCTGGATCAGCGGGTAGTCCCTGGTCTCCAGCGCGCGCACGACGAGCGATCCGACACCTGGCCAGGCGAAGACGACCTCGACCACCACCACGCCGTTGAGCATGGCGGCGAAGCGGGTGCCGAGCG
This sequence comes from Nonomuraea sp. NPDC049750, assembly GCF_040659625.1. NCBI lineage: Bacteria > Bacillati > Actinomycetota > Actinomycetes > Streptosporangiales > Streptosporangiaceae > Nonomuraea > Nonomuraea sp. NPDC049750. Next base: position 259,352 of record NZ_JBFANB010000009.1, on the reverse strand, counting down.
CGGTCACCAGCGGAACGGCCGAGTTGCCCAAGGCGTAGCGCCAGGTCAGGCCGCGTTCGGAGATGCCGCGGGCGCGGGCGATCGTCAGATAGGGGGCGGCGAACCCGGCTCCCATCTCCCGGCGCACCAGGCGGGAGATCAGCGCGATCTGCAGGATGCCGACGGTCACGGTGGGCAGGACGAGGCCGGCCCAGCTGGTGAAACCGGATGCCGGGAGCACGGGGACGAGCACCGCGAAGATGGTCAGCAGCATGATGCCGCTCCAGAACTCCGGCATGGACTGCCCGGCGATCATGGCGACGTTGGCCCCCAGCTCACGGGCGGTGTCGGCGTGCCTGGCCATCCAGACACCGGCCGGGATGGCCACGACCGCGGCGAAAAGGATGGCGGACACGGCGAGCATGATGGTGTACGGCATCCGGCTGAGGACGACATCCAGGGCGGGGGCCTGGAAGGAGAAGGACGTACCCAGGTTGCCGTGGAACAGGTCCTGGACGAAGATCCCGTACTGCTGTATGAGCGGTTTGTCCAGGCCGAACTGGGCGCGGATGCGGTCGAGCTCAGCCGTGGTGGCCAGCGGGCTGGCGTAGGCGGCCGCCGGATCCCCTGGTGCCAGCCGTACGAGGACGAACACCGTGGAGACGGTCAGGAAGATCGCCAGGATGCTCTGCCCGACACGCTGCGCAACATAGCGGACCACGATTCATCCATTCAGTCGCACGGATGCGAGTTCGTAGGAGTTGGTGGGACTGAGCAGCACGTTCTCCACGCGCTTGCGCCGGGCGATGACGGTCTTGGGGACGAAGGCCCACATGCAGGGCCAGGTGTTCCAGATCTCCTTCTGGGCGGTGGCGAGGATGCTCTCCCGGGCGGCCTTGTCGGTTTCCTGCGAGGCCTTCTCCAGCAAAGCGGCGATCTTGGGGAACACGTAGCCCTGGTAGGTGTCCCGGGTGGCCTCCTTCTCCTTCGTGCCGGCGAACATGCCCTGCAGCGGCGTCAGCGCCAGCCCGGTCGGACCGGGGTAGCCGTTGCCGAGGACGTCCCAGTCGCCGCCCCGTCCCTGCCGCCACTTGGAGATGTCGCCGCCCGGCTGGAACTGCTGGAGTTCGGCCTGCACGCCGACCGCCTTGAGCATCTCCACCACCGCCTCCATGACGCTCGTGTCGTTGGCGAACTCGCCCGTCTCCCAGATGATCTTGATCTTGAGATCCTTCACTCCGGCGGCCTCGAGCATCTGCTTGGCCTTCTGCGGGTCGTAGACGTATTCGCCCGTCTGGACCGCGCCGGTCAGGGTGTCGGCCACCACGCCCCGAGCGGGGGAGACCGAATCGGCGAAGACGTCCTTGATCAGGGACGGGCCGTTGATGGCGTAGCTCAGCGCCTCACGTACGCGCGGGTCGGCCAGCGGGTGCCCGGCGGGCTTGCGGAAGTTGTAGAAGAGCTGAGTGATCCGCGTGCTCGGCACCTGCTGCACCTCCACGTCACCCAGCCCCGACAGCTGGCTGATCGCATCGGGGGAGATCGCGTCGATCACGTCGACCTCGCCGCTGCGCAGCGCGACGACGCGGTTCGCCTCCTCCGGCAGGAACCTGACCTGTACGGTCTTGATCGCGGGCGCGGGGCCCCAGTACTTGTCGTTGACCTGCAGCGTGTACTCGCCGGTGCCCCGGTTCGCGGCGGTGACGACGTAGGGGCCCGATCCCACACCGCCCTGGAGTTCCTCCGGTTTGTTGGCGGCGGCGGGGGTGATGAGGATGTTCGCCATCAGGTAGTCGAGCGTCGGCACCGGATGCTTGGTGACGAGCTTGAAGGTGGCGGCGTCGACGGGGGTGACCGTCGGCCACTCGGGGAAGAGGCCGGCCAGGAAGGATCCGGGGACCTTCTGGTACATCTCCAGCGCGGTTGCGACGTCTTCGACCGTGACCGGGCTGCCGTCGGAGTAGCGGACGCCGTCGCGCAGCTTGACCGTCCACTCGTTGGGAGCCGTCAGCTCGAACCGCTCGGCCAGGACGTGCTGCACGGTGAGCTTCGGGTCGATGAAGGTCAGCGCCTGACGGACGCCGCGCTGGACGGTGACGGCGGCGTCGAACTGGTTGAGCTTGTTGTCCAGCGACACGAGCGAGCGGTTGAGCGCCAGGGTGATGCCGGAGCCGCCGGCGGGCCCGCCGCTGGAGCCCACGCCCGGCGCACTCCCCGGTCCCGCGCAGGCGGCGAGGGGACTCAGGGTCATGGCCGCACCCGTGAGAGCGCCGAGACGGAGAAGACTGCGACGGGAGAACTGGGGGCCGCTTCCGGGATGAGTCACTGGGCTTCTCGCTTTCTGAACCGTCCGCAGTGGTACGCCGCTCAGCAGCGGCCGTCTGCCAGGACCGGATGTTTCCCACGTCACAACGACGTTGCTGCACCATTACACGACTGCGCATTTCGCGCAAGGGGCCTAGCGCATTTTGTGCAAGCTGTGACATCATCCAGTCAAGACGAAGGATATGTCGACGCGTCCGCCTCACTCGGAAGCGGATCGCGCATATGGGTTCGCGAACGCCGCGAGAGTCCTTCTGACCTGCAAAGATCAATCACACCGGGGGTTCCTTGAGGCCCAATCCCAGCACGGCCGCGCACGGTGTCCTCATCGTGGCCGACGACCTGTCGGGGGCAGCCGAGTCCGCAGCACGAGTCATGATGCGCGGAACACGCACGAGGATTCTTCTCACCCATGACACCGTGCGCGGCGAGCGCGAACTCGCCGACATCCTGGTCGTCGACACCGACTCCCGGCACCGGCAGCCCGCCGAAGCCGCCGCGGCGGTGCGTTCCACGGTCGCCCTGGCCTCAGCCGGGCGGCCGCGGCTGATCTTCAAGAAGATCGACTCTCTCCTGCGCGGCAACGTCGCGGCGGAGGTGGCCGCGCTCGCGACGCCCGGCGCCGCCGTCGTCGTCGCCCCCGCCCTGCCCGGCCTGGATCGGGTGATACGCGGCGGCGTGCTGTACGTGGCCGGTGCCGCCCTCCACCAGGCGAATGCCTGGGCGGTGGACGGCGTCCCGGCTCCGACATCGGTGGAGTCGGCTCTGGCGCCGCTCCCAGCCCGCGTGCTGGACCTCGCGACCGTGCGATCCGATCGCCTTTCCGAGGCGATCGCCTCCTGCGCGCGGGATGCGCATATCGCGCTGTGCGACGCGGAGACGGATCAGGACCTGGACGCCATCTTGCGTGCCGCGCTGACCGTGCCGTCGGTACGGCTGGTCGGATCCGGCGGGCTCGCCGACGCGCTCGGGCGTCACCTGCGGAGTCTCGGCCCGGCTGCCGGGGAGCATTCGCCCGCTCTACAGTCTGTCGCGCTGGCATCCCCCGAATCGCTCGACGTGGTGGGCACCGGCGTGAGCTCTCCGACCTCACTGGTGACGGGCAGCAGCGTGGGCTCCCCAGCATCACTCGTCGTGACGAGCAGCGGCGTGGGCCCGCCGGCGCCGCTTGTCGTGGTGGGCAGTGCCGAGCCTGTCGCGGCCGAACAGGTGCGCCGGCTGACCGAGGCCGGAGCCGTGCCGGTGGCCCTGCCTCTGGCGGCCCTCCTCGGCACACCCGACGGCCGCGAACCCCTCCCCCACATCCCCCTCGGCGACCGAGCGGTCGTGGCCTACCTCGACTCCGCCGGCGTCGTCCTCCCGGCCGCCTCCCGTGACATCGCGAGTCGGCTGGCCGAGGCCGTCGCGGACGCGGTGCGCGCGTACGAGAGGCCGGTGGACCTCGTCCTGACCGGCGGCGAGACCGCCCGGCGCGTCCTTGATGCCCTCCAGGTGCGGGAACTGACCCCGGTCGGGCAGGTGCACCCTGGAGCCGTCCACTCCCGGACGGCCGACGGCCGTTCAGTGGTCACCCGCCCGGGCAGCTTCGGGGAAGCCGACTCGCTCGTCGAGATCGTCAGGGCCCTGGCCCCGCACTCCCTCGAATCTCTTCACCCCACCCTCTCCCAACGCGAAATCTCTCAGAACCAAGTGAAAGGTCCCGAAGTGAGCATCAGCACTGCCGGCGTCAGCCGACAGCCTCGCACCGCGGCCACTCCGATCATCGCCGTCACCATGGGTGACGGTGCCGGTGTGGGTCCGGAAGTCATCGTCGGCGCCCTCCAAGACCCCGGCACCGCCGCACTCTGCCGTCCGATCGTCATCGGCGATGCCGTACGGCTGCGCCAGGCGGCCGACATCCTCGGGATCGACACCGAGATCGTCGCGATCGACACAGTGGCCGACGCCGTGTTCCAGCCGGGCCGCCTCAACGTCATCGACCTGGGGCTCCTGCCGGCGGACCTGCCCTGGGGGAAGATCTCCCCCGTGGCGGGGGCGGCCGCGTACCACTATGTCCGCGTGGCCAGCGAGCTGGCGATGGCCGGGGAGGTGCAGGCGATCTGCACGGCGCCGCTGAACAAGGAGGCCCTGCACGCGGGCGGCTACATCTTCCCGGGCCACACCGAACTCCTCGCGCACCTGACCGAGACCGGCGAGGTGTCCATGATGCTGTCCTCGCCGAAGATCCGGGTCATCCACGTCACCACGCACATCGGACTGATCGACGCCATCGCGAAGATCGAACCCGGCCTGGTGGAGCGGACCGTCCGCCGGGGTCACGAGGCGCTCCAGCGGGCCGGGATCGAGAACCCGCGCATCGGAGTGTGCGGCATCAACCCGCACGCCGGCGAGAACGGCCTGTTCGGCTACGGCGAGGAGGCCGAGAAGATCGTTCCCGCCATCGAAGTCCTGAAGGCCGACGGCATCGACGTGCAGGGGCCGCTACCCGCCGACACGGCGTTCTTCGTCGCGGGACGCGGTGACTACGACCTCATCGTGGCGATGTACCACGACCAGGGACACGGGCCGGTGAAGATCCTGGGCATCGAGGCCGGAGTGAACATCACCGTGGGCCTGCCCGTGATCCGCACGTCCGTGGATCACGGAACCGCCTTCGACATCGCGGGGAAGGGCATCGCTGAGGTCGGTAGCATGATCGAGGCGCTGCGGCAAGCCGCCCAGATGTCTCCCAGTCCGGCGAGCTGACCCGGGACCGTTGAACGCAAGCCGAGAAGGAGGAGCGTTGTCCAGGAACTCTGACCGTCGGCGCGCCGAGATCGTGCGCCTGGCCACGACCAGTGGTCTGGCCAGTGTCGAAGAACTGTCCTCGACGTTCGCTGTGACGCCCTCCACCATTCGCCGTGACCTGGCCCGGCTGACCACGCAAGGCCTGCTGACCCGGACCTTCGGCGGCGCGATGGCCGTCGTCGCCCACCCCGAGGACTCGGTGCGCCAGCGCGTCGGCGAGGCCTTCGAGGCCAAACACGGAATCGCCCGATGGGCGGCTCAGCAGATCGGAGCCGGCGAATCCGTGCTGCTCGACGCCGGCTCGACCGTCGCGGCGCTCGCCCACGAGCTGCGCTCCAGCACCCAGCTCTTCATCGCCACCACGAGCTTGACCGTGCTCAAGGAGCTCGGCGACGTCGAGAGCCTCCATGTGGAGTGCCTCGGCGGCCGGCTGCGCCATCTCAGCCAGGGGTTCGTGGGCCCCACCACCGAGGCGTCTCTGGAACGGATGTCGTTCGACCGCGTCTTCCTCGGGGCCGACGGAGTCACCGCCGACCGAGGGATCTGCGAGGCCGACCTCCAGCAGACCCGGCTCAAGGAGCTCATGGCCCGCAACTCCCGCAAGACCTACGTACTGGCGCACGCGGCCAAGCTCGGGTGCGGTCCGTTCCATGCCTGGGTGCGGCTCCCCCGGCCCTGGACGCTGGTGACCGACGACACGGCCTCGGAAGACGCGCTGGCCCCGTTCTCGAGAGAGGGTGTCGAGGTGGTCGTGGTCGACGTCGAGGGCCAGGTCAGCAAGCCGAAGCCGGCCGCGGATCAGCCGAGCGCCCCGCAAGGGTGAGGGCAGCGCGGCCGATCATGCCGCCCTGAGCCGGGCAACCGGTCACAATCTTTGGTGGCACGGCCGATCATGCCGCGCTGACTTGGGCAACCGGTCACAATTTTTGGTGGCGCGTGGCCTCATCGGCAGGGTCCGTCTGGCTTGTGCGATTTGCGGCGTGGGCGGTGAGGGCGCCGATCGCGCAGATGATCGCGATGCCGAACAGCACGTACTGTGCCGAGTCGAGCATCGAGGCGCCGCCCAGGTTGACCAGGACGCCGCCCACCGCCGTACCGAACGCGATCGACAGGCTCGTCACGGTGGCGATCGCCGCCGCCGCCCGGCCGCCTTCCTCCGGATCGCGAGTGCTGGACATCGCGGCCACCGACAGATGCGGATAGGCCAGGCCGATGCCCGCACCGGCGGCGAGCAGCACCGGCATCCAGACGAGCACCAGCCAGCTCGGCGTGTCCGCACGCTGCAGCAGCCCCTGAAGGAGGAGGCCGGCGGCGAGCAGCACCGGGCCGAGCACACGCAACCGGTGTACCGCCCGGCGTCCTGTCACCGACGAACCGCCGATCTGGGTGAGCGACCAGCCGAGCGAGATCGCCGCGGCGAAGAACCCCGCGACGAGGGGTGGCAGCCCGGCCAGCCGCTGGCCGAACAGCGGCAGGAACGGCTCGACGGCGACGCCGAAGGCCAGCAGCCCCAGCGTCAGGTAGACCCACTTCAATGACGAACCCCTCTGGTATGTCGTACGCGGGAAGACCCGCAGCTCGCTGCGCCGCTCATGGACGACGAACCCGGCCATCAGCAGCAGCGCCAGCGTGATACCGGCTCACGCGCCCACCTCCACGACGAATGTGTGGATGGCGGGCTCGACGCCGCCGAGCTGTTCGTGATCGTCAGGACTCATGCCTTCAAGGCTGTTGTTGAACTGTTCCCGAAGGCTTTCCCCGCCTGTCGTCGACAGTGCTGGGCGGATGGGGGTGTGACTTGGATCGCTTGAGGTCGTGATTCTTGGATCGGTATTTGTCGTGGTCGGCTTGGCTGCGGTGGTTGGTGAGCCGAAGCATGCTGCTTGTCACTGAGGCGGACTTGTTGTCACCAAGGTCCTCGATTGGTGACGCGGCTGGTGTCTGGTTGTGGCCGTGAGAAGCAGCAACGTTTGTTCGCTGGTCTGAGCGACGGCCGCGTGGTCGTCGGGTCATGGGGCATGCATAGGTAAAGCGCGGGCGTGGTATTGATCTGCCTCCTGCCACCGAACTTGAGGCATCGCCATCGAAGCCGAGGCACCTGTAGGCGTGTGTCAACAAGACGGAGGCATCTGTCGATCTTGACCGCTATGGTTGGCGGCACTTGATCGCCAAATCGCTTCGAGGTCCGGGTCGCAGCGGTCGGCGTGCTGTCACCGACCCTGGAGCAAGCCGTTGATCGAAGTTCTGACACCGATTCGCAAGATAAGGATCAAGCAGGCGTACATCCCCGAGGCTCGAACGGTCCTCCCTGACGGGGACACCTGTGTGGTCGTCGACGCCTACGGCCAGTTGTTCACCGTCTCGCTGTCCACCAGCGAAGTGGTCCGAGTGGAGTCGGGCTCGCTGGGGGTCTCCGCGCTTTCGGTGACCCCAGATGGCCGGCTGATGGCCACGAGCATGCACGCCTTCGGCGAGTACGGCATCCGGATCTGGGACGTGGCGAGCTGGACGGTAACCACGGAGTTGCCCGGGCACAGCCACCCGATCCTGGCGGTGTCGGCGGTGGGTCGAATCGTGGTCACGGCGGCCCGGGACGGTACGCGGATCTGGGATTTGCGCCAGGGATCCTGCAGATTCACGCTGCCGGGCACAGAAGAGGTGATGTGGGTCGCGGTAACCCACAACGAGCGCCATGTGATCACGATGAGCTGGGATCGTTCGATCGTGCTCTGGAGCCTGCGGACAGGCGTACCGATCCGGACGCTGCGGGAGGCCGACTCCCGATTTCCAGCCTTGAGTTCGCCCGCGAGTGACAACGGGGTTTGGATCCGGACCGTCCTGGCAGACTCGGTACGCGGTCGCGTGCTGGCGGCCGACGGTCAACTGTGCGTGGGCGGCCTCGACGGCCGGGGTCCCCTGGAGAACTGGGAGACGATACCTCGACACGACAGGGTGCACATGATCCCAGGAAAGGACATGGTGCACACCTGCGTGGCGGCGCTGAATCCGGCGGACGGGACCGTGGCCGTCGACTACGGCGGACGCGTATACCTCCTGGACCCAGGCGGGCAACCACTCGCAGTGATGGGACCGGAACCGGGGCCGGGGTGGATACCGGTGAGCACCATGACCTTCACCCCGGACGGCCGGCTGGTGTACTCCTTCCCCGGCGCCTTCGCGGCCGTGGAGGTGTGGCCGGCGCTCGCAGAGCTCACCGAATGAGACAGCTGTGCTCACCAACGGGTCACACGGGGCTTGAGGGGTGATGGTGTAGGTGGTGGCAGTGGTCAGCCAGTGGCTTGTTCGGTGCGGGCGCGGGTCTGGGCGAGCCGGTAGGAGTCAGTGCCGGTCTCGAGGATGGTTCCGCCAAAGGTGAGGCGGTCGACAATGGCCGCGCAAAGACGCGGGTCGGTGAAGGTCTTGGCTCGCAGGAGGCCAGGGTGTGGATGACGGCGGGATCGATGTTGGGGTTGGCGTCGAAGTCGAACTCGCGCAGCGCCTTTTGCCGAGGGAACGAGGCGGCCTTGATCCGGCGTTCGGAGCGACGCCGGCTGCGGTCGTCGCACTCGGCCATCAGCAGCTCGGCCAGGAACCCTCGGTAGGTCATCTGATCGCGGGCGGCGGCCTCGGCCAGCTCGGGGAACTTGGCCCGGACGGTGGGTAGCCGCAGCATCCGGCAGGCGCTGTTCACAGCGGTTTCGGCGGCTTGTTCGGTCAGTCCGCGGTGGCGATTGGTCGTCATTGAACCTCTCCCTGGCTGGTCGATCCTTGTCTCCCGGATGGGCGACGGCGCAAGAGCTGGTCGTAGTGGGCCACCGACGGCAACGGCCGCCGATCGACAGGCAGCTGGGCCAGCCGCCGAGCGGTCAGCGAGGTGACGGTCGCGGCCGGGGCCGATGCCGCCTGATCGGCCTTGCCGGTGTCGGCCGCGTCCTCAGTTTCGGCAGCCTTGCGGGCTTCCAATGCGACCGCGTCAGCGGTCAACGCCCCGGCCTGGAGCGCGGCGGCGATCCCGGCCACGATGTGCTCGTGGTTCATGTGGCGGCCCAGCAGCAGCACCTGGACCAGGGCGCGCCTTTGGCCTTGAGCCGCTCATGCCGGGCGACTTCCTCGCGCCCGTTATAGACGACCAGCTCCGAGGCGTGCAGCACCACCCGCACCATCCGGCCGATCAACCGGACCGGCACCGAGTAGCGGTTGGTGCGGACGCTGATCTGGCTGTGGCGGTCCACCCGCAGCGAGAAGTGCCGACCGGTTTCGAACGGCTCGTCCGGCAACGGCCGCAGCAGCGGACGCTCGACGGCGAACAGCTCGCCGATCGTGCGGGGACGCGACCGGATCCGCCGCTGCTCGTCCTCTTCGTCCCAGCGGTCCACCATCTGGTTCAGCTCGGCCAGCGAGTCGACCTCGGGCACCGGGACGAAGTGGTTGCGGCGAAACCACCCGATCTGTCCCTTCAGGGGTGTTGCCCAAACTCATCAACAAACGTTGCCGCTACACGCGGACGAAACCAGGTGTCGGGTCGCCGGATCAGAGGACCGCCGCGATCTCCGGCCAGGAGTAGAAGACCTCATCGGGTGGCACCTCGCCCGCGAGGACTCCGCCGAGGGAGGTGTAGAAGCGGCGGGCGCGTCCGTTGACGGCGCTCAGCGCCGAGGGCGCTTCCAGATTGACGGCATAGCCGGCGATCGCGCGGGAGTGGTCATCTTCGATCACGGTCAGCCACGGCCGGGCGGGGCTGTTGTTGTCGTCGATCACCCAGATGTCCAGCTCGGTGTGGTCAGCCTGCCAGATCTCATTGGGCTTGGCGGCCTCGCGCCGGTAGACCAGCTCGTAGGTCTCGCGGTACTTCTTGGTGCCCTGCACGCCGAGGGTGACCAGCGCCGGGTCCAGCGAGCTGACGATCTTATGCACAGTCCAGTACGTGGGGATCGGCCAGTCGCGGGCGGCGGCGACGGAAGCGCTCTGCCGGTGGATCGTGGCCACGCTCGGCCGCGGCGTACGCAGCGCCATCCCCTCGATGAAGGCCACCAACTCCTCGGGGAATCGGCGCAGCCCCTTGTCCTTTCGGCCGGCCCGGGCCAGCGCCTCCAGCCCACCCCGCCGGTAGGCCGCCAGCCAGCGCTGCAACGTCCGGTAGGTGACACCGCTCTCGCCCTGCCCCGCCGCCAGCCGGGCCAGGGGCACTCCCTCATGCAGATGCGGGGCCAGCAGCTCATAGCGGGCCATCGCCGACCCACGACTGCCAGGCTCGGCGGCGGCCCGCCCCGGATCGGGCCGGGGTAGTCGCGGCCTCGGCTTCTTGCGGCTCCTCACTCGCGGTGCTCACCATGTCATCGTCGGCCCCGCGCGCCGCAGAGACCATCCGCTTCAACGCCACACTCATGCCACGGCCAGCACAAACCGTACCCCCTGCCGCAGAGGCTGTTCGGGCGCCGGAGGCCGCGCAGGCGCAGGCATGGATGGGTGCCGGGGTACGGCGAGCGCGCCGGATGTCCGGCGCGCCCGTGTGCATGGGCGGGGTCAGCAGCTACTGACGGTGTCGCCTCCATCGACGGTGCAGGTGCCGGAACCCAGTCGCCACCTCCGCCGAACCAGGCGCCACCGATGAGTCCTCGGCCCTGTCGGCGTCTCCCTGTGGCGCCACCTCTCGGCGCCGCCTTCCTCCTGCCCATCACCAGAAGCGTCCCCCGCATATGGGGTAAGCCGCGTCGAGGAGGCGGCGCAGCCGCAGAGCGTCCGGGGCGAGGGCGGTGACCAGGACTGCGGGGCCGGCGAGCGGGGTCAGCACGGCCTGCCCGTGGGCCGGGTCGTCGCCGAACAGCCGCACGTCCGGCGGCTTGTCGTCGAAAGCCGGGTCGACGACGAGGAGTTGGCCGGCGGCGCGGTGGCCGGCCAGGACGGCGGGTCCGTCCCAGCCGGGTGCGTCCGGCCCGTACGTGTTCTGCTGGTCCAGCAGCGGGCGTCGGTCGTGCCGGACGGTGAGGCGGGTGGTCAGCCGGCCCGGGGGTTCGCCGGCGCGGCCGAGGACCTGTTCTTCGCGCAGGACGAGACGTGCGCCGGCGGCGAGGTCGACGGTGCAGCTCTGGCGCAGGTTGCTGCGGGCGGCGGAGATCAGCGGCTCGGGCAGCCAGTGCAGGCTCGCCTGTTCGCCAACGCTCAGGTGCACGTCGTAGGTGGCGTGTCCGGGGGTGGGGCCGCGCAGGGCGATGGTGGCGGCGGCCGTGGTGACGTGCAGGTGGGCGCCGGGTTCGACGGCGGCTTCGAGGCGCAGCCGGTCGCCGCCGAGCGGGGCGCTCATCACGCCGAGGATGCACACCCGTGCCTGATTTCCCTGCGGGCGGTGGCGGCGCAGGTCGAAGGGGCCGGCGCCGGCCAGGACGGGAAGCGCGGTCTCTTCTCCCACGCTGATCGCCCTGATCCGGGCGGTGGCATGCACGCCCGAACTGGTGCACCCGGCCGCAGCGGCCTGGGAGGCGAGGATCACGCGGCGCTCGCGGTCCAGTCGGCCAGGCGCGCGCGGACCCAGTCCGACACGGGCGTGACGCCGCCTTCAGTTTTGAGGGCGGTGAAGGCGACGGGCAGGTCGCCGCGCTGGGCCTTGGCGTCGCGGGCCATGCCCTCCAGGTCTGCGCCGACGTACGGGGCGAGGTCGGTCTTGTTGATGACGAGCAGGTCGGAGGCGGTCACGCCGGGGCCGCCCTTGCGGGGGATGTCATCGCCGCCCGCAACGTCGATGACGAAGATCTGCGCGTCGACCAGGCCCCTGGAGAAGGTCGCGGTGAGGTTGTCCCCGCCCGATTCGACGAGGATCAGGTCGAGCGGGCCGAGCTGTTCCTCCAGGTCCTCGACGGCTTCGAGGTTGGCGGAGATGTCGTCGCGGATGGCGGTGTGCGGGCAGGCGCCGGTCTCGACCGCCCTGATGCGCTCGGCGGGCAGGACGGCCTCGCGCAGCAGGAACTCGGCGTCCTCGCGCGTGTAGATGTCGTTGGTGACCACCGCGATGGACAGGTGATCGCGCAGCGCGCGGCACAGGGCGGCGACGGTGGCGGTCTTGCCGGTGCCGACCGGCCCGCCCACTCCGATGCGCAGCGCGCGACGGCGGCCGTCAGGGCGTCCGTCAGGGCGTCCGGGGGAGGAACCGCCGGGACCGTGGAGGTGATTCTCGGCGAAGGCGTGGCTGTGGTGCAGGTGCATGGCTGCTCCGGTGCTCGGGAGGCGAACGGTCGGGGAGGCGAGGTGGTCAGGAGGCGAACAGGCGCATCGGGCGGGCGGCGTGCTGTTCAGCGGTGATGTCGAGCAGTGGTGCCGAGGCGGCGGGCAACGCCTGCACGCCGTCGGCCTGGACGCGTTGCGCGGCTTCGGTGGCCTGCTGCGCGAGGTGGTCGATGTCGGCGGCCAGGCGGGCCAGGACGGCGGTGGCGTCGAAGGGGTCCAGGCTGAGCAGGCGTACGGTGGCGGTGGCCGGGCCGCTGACGCTCTCGTATGCAGCCGCGTAGGCGGCGTCCAGCGGCGTCAGGTTGGCCGAGCGGGCGGCCAGGCCGAGGACGATGGGCTGGTGCGCGCCGCGGGGCCGGGCCGTGGCCAGGGCGTCGAGCTCGGGCGAGGGCCAGGCGGCGCGGGCGGCGCGCAGCAGTTGCCGGCCGAGCCTGCACGCGGCCTGGCGCAGGGCGGGTGAGGGGGTGCGGGCGTCGGCGGCCTCATCCAGCAGGAGCGGGTCGCAGCCGGCGGCGGCCGCGGCGGCCAGGCCCGCCGCGACCAGGCCGCTGGTGTGCAGCCGGCCGCGGCAGAACTCCTGCAGGCTCGCCACGTCGCGCACGCGTCGCGCGGTGACGGCCGCCTCAGCCCCGCCGGAGTGGGCGTGCCCGCCGGCGGGAAAGCGGCCGTCGGCCAAGACGAGTAGCGCGGCACGGTTCATCGGACGCGGCTCACCTCTCGTGCGCGGGTCATGCGCGGGGCAGTCGTTCACGGGCGCGATCAAGTGGGCGATCACCAGGTGGCGGTCAGAAGAGGAAGTACAGCTGCGCCATCGGCAGCTCACTGGCTCCTTCGTCGCGGTCGGCGATCTCCTCGATCTCCTCGGTCGTGGCGATCTCCGTCCTGTTCACGTTCTCGTCCTCCAAGCCGATCACCACCTCGAAGGTGTTGGGATCGACGCGGATGTCGGGGATGGCGTCGTTCTCCCGCATGTCGGCCTTGAAGACCTTGCGGGTGTCGCGAATGGGCGTGAACGTCTTGCGCACGGTGACCCGGTCGCGCAGCCCGGCCTTGATGGCGGCCGCGGTGACGAAGTTGACGGAGTTGGCGGCCGGGGCCCGGCCGGTCGCTCCCCACATCGGGCGCGGCAGGATCGGCTGCGGGGTGCTGATGGAACCGTTGGCGTCGCCGACCTGCGCGTAGGCGATCTGCCCGCCCTTGATCACCCGGTGCGGCTTGACCCCGAAGAACTTCGGCTCCCACAGCACCAGGTCGGCGAGCCGGCCCACCTCGACCGAGCCGACCTCGTCGTCGATGCCGTGCGCGAGGGCCGGGTTGATGGTGTATTTCGCGACGTAGCGGCGGGCGCGACGGTTGTCGTGCCCGTCCTGGCCCGCCTTGTCGCCGTCCAGTACGCCGCGCCGCTCCTTCATCACGTGCGCGGTCTGCCACGTCCGCATGACCATCTCGCCGATGCGGCCCATCGCCTGAGCATCCGACGACATGATCGAGATCGCGCCGAGATCGTGCAGGATGTCCTCGGCGGCCATCGTGGAAGGCCGGATCCGCGACTCGGCAAACGCCAGGTCCTCAGCCACCAGCGGATTCAGGTGATGGGCGATCATCACCATGTCGACGTGCTCCTTGACCGTGTTGACGGTGAAGGGCCGGGTCGGGTTGGTGGAGGCGGGCAACACATTCGGCAGGCCCACCATGGTCAGCATGTCGGGGGCGTGGCCACCGCCGGCACCCTCGACGTGGAAGACATGGATCGGATGGTCGCCGATGGCCGCGATGGTGTCCTCGACGTTGCCGGCCTCGTTCAACGAGTCGGCGTGCAGGGCGAGCTGCACGCCGGTCGCCTGGCACACCTGCAGGCAGCGGCGCAGCACGGCCGGGGTGGCACCCCAGTCCTCGTGGATCTTCAGGCCGAGCACGCCCGCTTCCACCTGGTTGTACAGCGACTCGGTGGACATGGTGTTGCCCTTGCCGAGCAGCCCGATGTTGACCGGGAAGCTGTCCAGCGCCTCGAACAGCCGGGCGACGTGCCAGGAGCCGGGTGTGACGGTCGTGGCGGTGCTGCCGTCGGCGGGGCCGGTACCGCCACCGATCAGCGTGGTCACCCCGGATGCCAGCGCCTCATTGATCTGCTCGGGGCAGATGAAGTGCACGTGGGTGTCGACACCGCCCGCGGTGAGGATCTTGCCGTTACCCGAGATGACCTCCGTCTCGGGGCCGATCACGAAGTCCGTCGCCGTGGCATGCCCGTCGTGCAGCCGGTCCATGGTCTCGTCGTTGTAGGCCTTGCCGAGCGCGACGATCCGGCCGTCGCGAATGGCGACGTCGGCCTTGACGATCCCCCAGTGATCCAGGATGACCGCGCCGGTGATGACCGTGTCGGGCGGCTGTGGGGCGCCGAACCGCTCGGAGTCGCGCGGCGCGCACGACTGGCCCATCGACTCCCGCACGACCTTGCCGCCGCCGAAGATGACCTCGTTGCCGCTGCGGCCGGGACCGCCGCACCAGTCCTCGGTGATCTCGATCCGCAGATTGGTGTCGGCCAGCCGGATGCGATCCCCCACGGTGGGCCCGAACCGGTCGGCGTAGTCGACCCGGCTCAACGGCTGATGCCTTCCCTCTGTCCGCGGCTCAGGCAGCGGCGCCGGCGGCTCAGGTGCGGGCGGCTCAAGTGTTGGTGAGTCAGTCACGGAGCTTGCCTCCGACCTTGCCGTTCAGGCCCTCGACGATGCGCTTGCCCTCGATGGGCACCAGCTCCACCTCCAGCGGGTTAGGGGGTTCGAAACGCACCGAGCTGCCCGCGGGGATGTTCAGCCGCTTGCCGTAGGCGGCCTCGCGGCTGGGCTCGATGGTGAGGCGGGAATTGACCTCGTAGAAGTGGAAGTGCGAGCCCACCTGGATGGGACGGTCATCGGTATTGGTGACCGTCACGATCGTGACCTCGCGACCGGCGTTGAAGGCCACCGGGCCGGCGTCGCGCGGATGGTCGATCTTCCCGGGGTGAACCGGTGCCGCCTCCTTGCTCCCCTCCGGAATAGGGAGGATGCCCAGCTTCTGGATGGGGTTGCGAAGGGTGACCATCTTGGTGCCGTCGGGGAAGGTGGCCTCGATCTGAAGATCGCCGATCATCTCCGCCACGCCGGGCATGACCTCTTCGTACGTGGGCAGCGGCAGGTCGTCCGGCTGATGCTTCAGCTCCATGAGGTTCTCGACGGATCTGCCGTCCCGGGCCCCTTCCAGCACATACGCGGTCAAGATCGCGACCGTCTCCGGGTAGTTGAGCTTTCGCCCCCGCTTTTTCCGCTTGTGGGCCACGTCCGCGGCCACATGGATCATCAGACGTTCCTGCTCATGCGGAGTCAGATGCACTCCGCCACCTCGCCTTCGCTCCGCCCCGGGCTCTCCCGAGGCCCACCACGGACACCGACCGGCCTCAGCCATGCGGCGGCCGTCCGCTCGCTCCAGGCGGGAACCGGAGCTCCCGCCTGTGCGCCCACAGGAGCGCCAGTTCGGACTGGTGACCCCGCAAGGCGACCCGAGGCGTTAACAGATCAACACCCCGCTGCCCACAGAACGTAACTTGACGAATACTTGGAGCGACGTAGCGTGACGGTGAGGAGTCCATCACCAGCGACAGAGAATTGACAATATCTGTCACTCTTCGGGCGAGCCGGTGCCGTCCGGCCAGCTCGGCACCCGCTCGTCCGGGCCGACTCGGTAGCGTTATCTGTCACATCGTCTTCGCGGGAGGTCCATCCATGCCGGTCGTCGCGTTTCCCGGCGCGCCCAGCCCGGCCAGTAACGGGCACTCCGGCGCCACCGTCGCCGACGCGGTCGCGCACTTCCTCGACTCGCTCGGCGCGGCCACCACCCGCACCAGCTACGCCCGCACCCTCGCTCAGCTGACCGCCGTCACCGGCCCAAACCCCCCCGTCGCCGCGCTGCAGCCCGAGCACTACGCCGCCGTCATGACCGGCTGGGACACCGCGGCCGCGGCCACCTGGAACCGGCACCTGTCCGCCCTGGTCTCCTTCACCACCTGGGCCCAGCGCCAGGACCTGCTGGCCACCAACCCCGCCCGTCGGCTGCAACGCCGCAAGACCACCCGCCGCGGCGACCGCACCATCCCGCAGGCCCGCCTGGAGGCCCTGTTCACCGACGACCGCCACGCTGTGCGGGAGCGAGTCCTGTGGCGGCTGCTGTATGAGACGGCCGCCCGGGCCGAGGAAATCCTGTCCCTGAACGTCGAGGATCTCGACCCCGAGTTCCGCCGCGCCCGCGTCGTCTCCAAGGGCGGGGCGATCGAGTACGTGCACTGGGCCACCGGCACCGCCCGCCTGCTGCCCCGTCTGCTTCAAGGCCGCATCGCGGGCCCGCTCTTCCTGGCCGACCGACGCGCCCCCACCTCCGGCCGCCGCGCACCCGCGGCCGCCGACATCTGCCCGCTCACCAGACGGGGCCGGCTGTCCTATCCCCGCGCCGAGTACCTGTTCAAGACCGCCTCCGCCGAACTGGACCCGCACGGTGAAGGCTGGACCCTGCACCAGCTGCGCCACAGCGCGCTGACCCACCTGGCCGCCGCCGGCCGCACCGCCCCTGAACTGCAGGCCAAATCTCGCCACCAAAACCTTGCCAGCCTTGGCCACTACGTACGCCTCGGCGAGGAGACCTCCGCCCGCATCACCGCCGAGCACGACCCCGCTGCACTCCGCCGCACCCGCTGAGGTCAGGCCAGACCGACCTACCTCAGCGACACTTCTTGTCTGCGGCCGGTTCCACGACGTCATGCAGGGATGTCTTTGGGGTTCAGGACTTGTTCGGGAGGAGCCCCCCGGTCACTACGGCGACCCCAACGACAAATACCGATCCAAGAAGCACGACCTCAAACGATCCAAGTCACAGATAGGGGCGCGAAAGCCTCAAGCCGCGGTAGAACCTTGCCCCCGCGCGTGCCCGGTCAGCGGGGATGGTTCGGATGAGCTCCGTGGGCGAACCGCACGGTGATGGACAGGCCGCCTTCGGGGCGGGCGCTGGTGGTGAGGGTGGCGTGGTGGGCTTGGGTGACGGCGTTGACGATGGCCAGGCCGAGGCCGTAGCCGTCGCGGCGGCCGTGACGATCGGGCGCCAGTCTCTGGAAGGGCTGGAAGAGCCGCTGGATCTGGTCGCCGGGGATGACCGGCCCGCTGTTGGTGACCGTGAGGGCCACCTGGGTGCCGATGGTCTGGGTGGTGATCTTGACCTGGCCGTCCGGGCGGTTGTGGCGGATGGCGTTGTCGATGAGGTTGGCGACGAGGCTTTCGATCAGTTTCGGGTCCCCGGCCGTCACCGCGGGCATGAGGTGTTCGGCCAGGTCGATGCCGGTCTGCGCGGCTTGGTCGCGGCGGGAGGCGAGCACTCCCGCGACGATCTGGGTGAGGTCGAGGGCGTCCCAGCGGGTGACGCCGCGCTCGCTGGTGGCCAGGGCGAGCAGCGCCTGGACCAGCCGCTCCTGGTGTTCGCCCAGGGTGAGGGCCTCCTGGCAGACCGAGCGCAGGGTCTCGGCGTCGGCGTCAGGGTCGGCGAGGGCGACTTCGAGCAGGGTACGCAGGCCGGCGAGCGGGGTGCGCAGCTCGTGGGAGGCGTTGGCGACGAAGTGGCGCTGGGCGTCGAAGGAGGCTTGCAGGCGGGCGAACAGGTCGTCGAGGGTGTGGCCGAGTTCGGTCAGCTCGTCCGCGGGCTGGCCGAGGTCCAGGCGCCGGTGAAGGTCCCCGGCGGAGATGATCTTGGCGGTGGTGGTGATGGCGCGCAGCGGGCGCAGGAACCGGCCGGCGACGTACCAGCCGAGAGCCAGGGCGACGGGAATCAGTATGACCAGGGCGACGGCGGATCCGGTGAGAAGTTGGGGCAGGCTGATCCCGGCCCCGGTTTCAGTGATCGGGCCGGATGGGCCTTTGGGGGTGGTCTGCTGGATGCTGACCAGCGGGATGTCCACGAGTATGAGCACGAAGGTCCCGGCCGCGTAGATGCCCGCCGCGTAGGCCAGCGCGAGCCGCGTCTGCAGCGACCTTCTGGTGGGCGTCTGGGAGGTCATGAAGGTCCGATGGGGTTGAGCGTGTGGGGAGGTCATGACGGTCCGATGCGGTTGAGCGTGCGGGGAGGTCATGACGGTCCGATGCGGTAGCCGCCTTCGCGGACGGTCTCGATCACCGGCGGGTCGCCGAGCTTGACCCGCAACCGGTGCATGGTGTGCTTGACGGCGCTGCTGAAGGGGTCGGCGGCCTCGTCCCAGACGCGCTCCAGCAGTTCCTCGGCGGAGATGACCAGCCCTGGCATGGCGAGCAGGCATTCCAGCAGGCCGAACTCCCTGGGGCTCAGCTCAAGGCGCCGGCCGGCCCGGAAGGCGATACGGCGGGCCGGATCGAGGGTGATGTCCCCGCAGGCCAGGGTGGGCGGCAGCGGCGGGGTGGCACGGCGGCCCAGGGCACGGACGCGGGCGACCAGTTCGGCGAACGCGAACGGCTTGGGCAGGTAGTCGTCGGCGCCGAGGCTGAGCCCGTCGACGCGGTCCTCGATCGTGCCGGAGGCGGTGAGCATCAGCACGCGGGTCTCACAGCGGCCGTGGGCCAGTCGCCGGCAGATCTCGTCCCCGTGGACGCCGGGCAGGTCGCGGTCGAGGATCACCACGTCGTAGCGGGTGACGGCCAGGCGGTCGAGGGCGGCGGTGCCGTCCAGGACGACGTCGACGGCCATGCCCTCGCGGCGCAGCCCGGTTCCGATGGAGCGGGCGAGGATCTCGAAGTCCTCGACGACCAGGACCCTCACCGACCCCCACCGCCTGGTTGAGGTGCCATGCCTCAACGATCCCAGATCCCCGGTCGCAGCCAGGTCGCAGCCGCTGCGACCCGGCTGGAACCGGGTGCCGCGTACAACCTTCGGCATGAATCCATCTACGCCGTTCCGATCCGGCTTGCACGCGGAGTGGACCAGGTTCCGCACCGGGCGAGGCTGGGTGCTCGCCATGGCGGCCTCCATGCTGGTCACCGTGTCGCTCGGGCTGCTGATCGCCGGAGGCGTCCGCAGCAGCTGCGTGACCGGGAAGGGCGAAGGCCCCTGCCCCGCGCCCTTGCTGGGACCCGATGGCACGGCTGTGCAGGACAAGTACTACTTCGTGCACCAGCCGCTCAAGGGGAACGGCGGCATCACCGCCCGCGTGGCGGACATGACCGGGCAGATGCGGCTGCCGGACGCCGTACCCGGGGTGCGCAACATCAAGGAGGGGGTGGTGCCGTGGGCGAAGGCCGGGCTCCTCGTGCGGCAGAGCCTCAAGCAGGGCACACCGTACGCCGCCGTCATGCTCACCGGAGATCACGGCGTGCGGATGCAGTACAACTACACCCACGACGTGGCCGGCGGACCGCACAACGGCCCGCAGTGGCTACGGCTGACCAGGTCTGGCGATACCGTCACCGGCTTTGAGTCGGACGACGGCAAGACGTGGACCCAGGTCAGCACGGTCAAGCTGACCGGGCTGCCGGAGACGGTCGAGATCGGGCTGTTCGCCGCCTCACCAGGTGCCTTGTGGGACATGGCGGAGGCCTTCGCCCAGGCCACCGCCACCTTCGACCAGATCAAACTGCAGGGTGCGAACGGTTCGTGGCGCCGCGACGATGTCGGCGTCGCCCTGGAGTCCGACGGCAAGACCCCGCATCACCCGGGCGGGGTCGTCGAGTCCGGTGACAAGCTCATCGTGACCGGGGGTGGCGACATCGGGCCCGCCACGGTGGAGGGCGGTCTGCGCGCCGACTTCACGCTGCTCGGCGGGGTCATCGGGCTGATTCTGGTGCTCGGGGTGGCGGTCACGTTCTACACGGCAGACCTCCGGCGCGGGCTGATCAGGACCGACCCGCAGCACGCACAGCCGCTCGCGCCGCCGGTCGGACCGCTGGTCGGGCCGCTGGTCGGGCCGCTGGTCGGACCGCGTCCGGTGCGGCTGCTGGCGGCCAAGGCCACGGTGGTCGGCGCGGTCGCGTTCGCGGCGGGGCTGATGACCTCGGGGATCGTGGTGCCCGGGGGTCTGGCGCTGTTGCGTGCCCATCAGAACCCGATTCAGCCGCTGACCCTGGGTACCGAGCTGCGGGTGATCGTCGGCTTCGCGGCGCTGACCGCGGCCGCCGCCGTACTGGCTCTGGGCCTGGCCGCGCTGGTCAAGCGGGCCATCGTCGCCATCGGGCTGGCCATCGCGCTGGTCGTCGTGCCGTACCTGCTGGCGACCGCGGGTCTGGCGCCATGGCTGCTGGTGATCACCCCTGCCGCCGGGTTCGCGATCACGCAGAGCGTCCCCACGTTCGCGCATGTGGACGTCGGCCCGTCACTGTTCGGGAGCTACTACCCGCTCCCGCCCTGGGCAGGGTTGGCCGTGACCTGCGGGTACGCCGCCCTCGCCCTCGGGGCGGCGATAGCCGTGCACCGCGGGAAAAATCATCGGTGACTGCGGTGGGCGGTCTCCGGGCCGATGACGCGCAGGAGCTCGAGTGCCTCGATGCTCTTGGATCCGGGCGGCGGCGTGAACAGGCGCAGGCGCTGGTCGGCGGCCTGCGTCTGCAGCATCTCGAAGTCGAATTCGATGAGCCCGACGGACGGATGCACGACGCGCAACCGGCTCTCGCGGCGCACGGCGACCTCGTGCCGCTGCCAGAGGTCGGCGAACTCCTCGCTGGCCGCCCCGAGCCGGTCGATCAGCGCGCTCGAGGGCCGATCGTAGTCACGGCGTGTCGCGGCGGCGCGCAGGTCGGCGACGCGCAGGCGGCTGTGGCGGTCGTGTTCCTCGGCGGGGTACGCCTGGCGCACGAACGGGTCGGTGAACCAGCGCCACACGATGTTCCGGTCCCGTTCCTCGATCCTGCACACGCACCCGAACAGCGTCTCGGCCAGGGTGTTCTGCGCGAGCAGATCTCCGAGGTCGGTCAGGAGCTGGGCGGGCGTGTCGCCCAGCCGGTCGAGAAGGTAGAGCAGGCCGGGACGTACGTGATTTCCGGCGCGCGCCCCTTCGGGCGGCCGGTGGCCCGCCAGCAGGTAAAGGTGATCTCGTTCATCCTCGGTCAACCGCAATGCCCGGGCGAGCGCGCTCAGTAGCTGGACCGACGGCTGGGAGCTGCGCGCCTGTTCGAGCCGCATCACGTAGTCGGCCGACACCCCGGCCAGCTGGGCCAGCTCTTCGCGGCGCAGGCCGGGCGTGCGGCGCCGCGGTCCGGCGGCCAGGCCGACCTCCTGCGGCCGGAGCCGTTCGCGGGAACGGCGGAGGAAGTCCGCCAGCTTGACGCGGTCCATCTTCATGTCATCCATCCTCGCCGCCCGACGAGCTGCGCGGGCCGCGCACGCTAGGAGGGCCGATCCTAGGCAATCGGCTCCCCTCCTCATCACCGCACGCCCGTGGCATCGTCCCTGGTGTCCAGCGATGAGAAGGGGAGACAGACATGAGAGAGATCGACATGAGAGAGATCACAGTGGGCGCCGCGCACGTGCCGTACCGGGTGATGGGCGAGGGCCGCCCGCTCGTCCTGGTGCATGGGGGCAGTCCGGGCTCGAAGGCATGGGACGGCGTGGCCGGGGCGTTCACGGGCACCAGCACGGTGGTACTGCCGGATCTTTCGGGAAGCGACGCGGCGCGCGACGACGGGAGCGAGCTCACGGTCGAGCTGCTCGTCGAACAAGTCGCCGCCGTGATCTCCGACCTCGGGGAGGGGCCCGCCGACGTGGTCGGGCACTCCATGGGGGCTTCGGTGGTCGCCGCGTTGGCCGCCGTACGGCCGGATCTGGTGCGCAGCGTCGTGTCGGTCACGGGCTGGGCCGGGCGGGGCGATGCGTACCTCCGCAACGCGTTCACCGTCTGGCGCGATCTCGCCGGTGATGGCGACACCTTCGCGCGGTACACGATGCTGATCGCCTTCAGCCGTGAGCATCTGGCTTCCATCGGCCCGGCGGCCGTGGCGGAGCTCGCCACGGCCTTCCGGCCCCATGCGGGCCGGCTCCGGCAGATCGATCTCGCCTCTCGGCTGGACGTCCGCGACCTGCTGCCGCGGATTCAGGCGCCGACGCTGGTGATCGGGTGCGCCCGCGACACGCTGATCTCCGCGGAGTACTCCCGCGAGCTGGCCGCCGCCATCCCGGGTGCCTCGTACGAGGAAGTCGACAGCGGACACATCGTGATGGCCGAGCGGCCGACGGAGCTGGTGAAGCTCGTCCGCGACTTCATCCACACGGGATGACAGAGGTGGTCATCGCGTCCAGGCTGAGCTTGAGCATCGGGGCGATGGTGCCGCCGAAGCCGGCCCGTGCCCGCGCGGCCGGCGCGGATCGCGGATCCGCGCCCTGGCAGGAGCGGTAGTTGGCGAAGCTGACCACACGGAGGTCGGGCAGCACCAGCCAGGCGTATGCCTGGTCGGGTTCGCGGGCGGGGTTCTGGATCACGAGCCCGGACCCGTTGAGCGGCTCGTACGGCCCGGTCAGGCTCGGTGCGGCGAAGCCGTAGAGCCCGGTGGGCGCGCGGCCGGCCGGGTGAAAGGTGTGGCGTTGGGTGGAGAAGAAGAGGTAGTACCGGCCGTCACGGACGATGACGTGCGGTCGTTCGAGCTCGTGGTTGATACCTTCGGCGACGAGCAGTGGCGGCAGGAGGGACCAGGTGCCCGCTTGTCGCTCGGCCAGGGCGATCGCGCCGGTGAAGCCGTCCTGCCACGCGGTGGACGCGGCGACGAGGAGATGGTCGCGCCCGTCGGCCGGGTCGCGGAACCAGCCGGGATCGCGGAAGGCCCTGATACGGCCCGGCGCTCCGTCACCCTCCCCCACCGGCAGGCCTGGGGCTCCGTCACCCTCCCCCACCGGCAGGCCCGGGGCTCCGTCGCCCTCCTCTGTCGGCAGGTACATCCGGCCGTCGGAGCGCAGCACCTCCCTGTGCTCGGCGTCCGGTCTCAACGAGATCCGGCCGTCGTCGGCGATCAGGGCGGCGCGGGCCTCGATGACGCTCTGCCGGTACGTCGGTCGTGCTTCGCCGCGCCGTCCGGCGGCCGTGTAGTACACCGACACGGTCCCATCAGGCCACCGGACCGCTGACCCGGACCATTCACGGCTGCCGGGCGCGGCGCCGTCGGCGAAGGCGTTCCCCAGGTCCTCCCACTCGTCGCCGCGTCGGGCGAGCAGGCGGATCCGGGCCTGGTCATGGCGCTCTTCGGGGTGGCCGGCGGCGGGGGCCGACAGGGCCATCCACAGCTCCCGGCCGCCGAGCACGCTCGTCGAGCCGTCCTCGTCCTGGATCGGCCACAGGTCCCACAGGTCGTGGCCCGGCAGGATCGGTGGCACGGAGGCGGGGGCGATGACGGGCGCCGAGGTCGTGGCGGCCTCGGCGAGCAGGTCGAGGTGCCGGCGGGTCCAGCGTGCCGGATGGAGCATGGTCATCCCTTCAAGGAGCCCTGGAGCAGGGCCTTGACGAAGTGACGCTGGAAGATGAGGAAGATCACCAGCGTGGGCGTCAGGATCAGCAGCGACCCGGCGCACAGCAGCGGGATATCGGTGCCCCACTGTCCCTGGAAGGCGCCCAGGGCGCCGGACATCGTGCGTTTGGTGGGATCGTCGACCAGGACGATGGCCAGCAGGAACTGGTTCCAGGTCCACAGGAACAGCAGGATGCCCAAGGACGAGATCGCCGGCATCGCCAGGGGGACGTGGATGCGCCGGAACAGCTGCCACACGTTGGCGCCGTCCATCCGCGCGCTCTCCGACAGCTCCCCGGGCATGTTGACGAAGTGGGCGCGCATCCAGAAGACGCTGAACGGCATGAACAGGCCGATGAGCGGCAGGATGATCGCCCAGCGGGTGTTGAGCAGCCCCATGTCGCGGATCTGGTAATACAGCGGCGTGATGATGCCCTCGAAGGGGAGGGTCAGGCCGAGCACGAACAGCAGGAAGATCACCCGGCCGCCGATCACGCGCAGGTGACCGATGGCGAAGCCGGCCATCGTACCCAGCAGGATCGAGATCGGGACCACGCCGAGCACGATGAGGGCGCTCGACTTCAGCAGCTCCCCCATCTTCGCGGCCTCGAAGGCGCGCGGGAAGTTGCCCCACTGCGGGTGGTCCGGCCAGGCCAGCCCCGCCGGGTAGGTGCCCGAGGGGTGCAGGGCGGTGACGAACAGGCTGAGGAACGGCAGGAGCGTGACCGCCATCATGAGGACGAGCAGCAGCCTGCCGGTCCAGGCTTCCCGCGAGGCGGTGATCATCGGTTGCCGTCCTTCGCGAACCACTGGATGGGCAGGGCGCAGGCGATCACCAGGACCATGAGCACCACGGCCAGGGCCGAGGCCATGCCCACCTCGCGTTCGGAGAAGGCCAGGTAGAAGATCTGCAGGCCGGGCACCATGGTCGTGTTGCCGGGACCGCCCTGGGTGGAGATGTAGATGATGTCGAAGCTCGCCAGGGCCGCGATCACCGTCACCGTGACGCAGACCGCGATCTCCTGGCGCAGGCTCGGCACCGTGATGGAGACGAACTCCCGCCACGCCCCCGCGCCGTCCAGCCGGGCGGCCTCGTACAGCGCCGGGTCGATCTTGCTCATGCCGGCCAGGAGCAGCAGCGTGCACAGGCCGAGCAGCACCCACGCGCCGATCATGCCGACCGCGGGCAGGGCGGTGGCGAAGTCGCCCAGCCAGGCCCGGGTCACTCCCCCGAGGCCGACGAGCGAGAGCAACTGGTTGATCACGCCGGTGGAGGCCAGCAGCCAGCTCCACGCGATGCCGGCCGCCACCAGCGGGATGACCTGCGGCAGGAACAGCACGGTCCGCGCGATCAGGGCGAGTCTGCTGGCGGAGATCCGCCGGATCGTCGCGGCGATGGCCAGGCCCAGCACGACCGGGATCGCGCTGAAGAACACGATCAGCTTGACGGCGTTGACCAGCGAGTCGAACAGGTCCGGGTCGGTGAAGACCTTGCCGTAGTTGGCCGGGCCCACCCAGGTGGACGGGCCGATGCCGTCCCAGTCGTAGAGCGAGTACTGAACGGTCAGGGCGATCGGGCGCAGGACGAACACCGCGTAGAAGGCGAGCGCCGGGGCGACGAACAGCCAGCCGGCCAAGCCGCGCGCGCCGCGCAGCTTGGCCACGGCCGGCCGCCGGTGCGAGAGTCCCACCTGCCTCAGTTCCCTTCGAGCTGGCCGGCGTAGTCGGCCTGGACGCTCTTCAGCAGTTCCTGCGGCGTCTGCTGTCCCGCGACGAGTTTCTGCAGCTGGGGGGTCCAGCTCTTGGCGTAGATGGCGCCGGTGGCGTTGGCGATGAAGTCCATCGCGCCGTTGTCCTTGGCGATGTCCGCCCCCGCGGCCAGCGTGCCGGCGGTGACCGTGCCGGATTCGACGGCGGGCATGTACGCGTCGGCCGGTCCCATCGGACGCGATCCGCCGACCTCCACGCCGATCTCGCGGGCCCGCTTGTCGGTGGCCACCCAGTTGAGGAAGAAGGCGGCGCAGTCGGCGTTCTTGGCGTTCGCGGCGATTCCGAAGGTCAGAGGCGCCGACATGGCGGCCCGCTTGCCGCCCTGCTGGACCGGCGGCATCAGGGAGAAGCCGACATTGCCCGCCATCTGCTTGTCGAGGTTGCCCGACTCCCAGTCGCCGTTGAACATGAACAGGCCCTTGCCGCCGATGAAGCGGCTCATCATCGTCGCGTAGTCGACCGCGTTGACGTCCTTCTGGAAGTAGCCGGCCTTGATCCACCGCTCCAGGTGCTGGGCGGCTTGCAGGTTCGACGGGGTGTCGATGGTGGCGCCGGGCTTCTGGAAGATCCAGTCGTTGATCGGCTGGGGCGGTCCGTAGGAGGCCATGAGGTTCTGCAGCGGGAAGGCCAGGCCGCCGGTGGCGCCGCCGTTGAACTGCACGATGGGCGTGATACCCGCGCTCTTGGCCTTGGCCAGCACCGCGTCGAGCTCCGCCAGCGTGGCGGGCGGCGCGGACATCCCGGCCTGCGCGGCGAGCTTCTTGTTGTAGAAGACGCCGGTCATGCTGAAGTTGAGGCCCAGGGCGTACAGCGAGCCCTCGCCGCGCGGCCGGCCGCCCGGGCCCAGGCGCAGCTGCTGGAGCTGCGAGGCCGGCCATTTGTCCCAGCCGAACGCCGTCGCGTAGCCGTCCAGGTTCTTCAGCAGATTGTCCTTCACCAGCTCGGAGACCTGGGGCAGGCGCATCAGGTCGGGCGGGTTGTCGGCCAGCACGCGCGGGGCGTTCTGGGTGATGACGGCGAACTGGTCCTCGCGGATGTTCCACGTGACGTTCGGGTGCTGCTTGGTGAACTCGGTGGTCAGCGCCTTGGGGAGGGGGAAGCCGGTCTCGAAGTAGCCGTTCATGGTGATCGGCGCGGTGCCGCAGGTGGGCGCCGCGGACACCGGCGAGGCGCTGGTGGCCTGGGGTCGCGGGCTGTCGCTGCCGGGAGCCGCGCAGGCGGCGGCCAGCGTCCCCATGGCGATCACAAGCGCGGCCCCGGACCTGCCGGGGCGAACTCGGCGTGCCATGTGCATCTCCTCTGCTGCTTGGGACGATCGGCACCGGGCTGATGTCCCGCTTTCCGTTGCTAAATCGGGTTAGCGCCCGATAGTCTCACGGCGCGCGTCATACGATGTCAACCCCCCGTACCACTCTCTTGACGATCGGAGGTCCTGGGTGAGCCCACGACGGGTCACGCTGGCCGATGTGGCCAAGGCGGCCGGTGTCTCCCGCCCGACCGCCTCGCTGGTGCTGTCCGGCCGCGGCCGTGAGCTGCGTATCTCTCAGGACGTCGAGCAGCGGGTCCTGCGGGCGGCCGAGGAGTTGCAGTACCGGCCCAACATCGTCTCCGTGGGCCTGCGTACGGGCACCAGCCGGACGATCGGCTTCGTCTCCGACACCGTCGCCACCTCGCGGCTGGCCGGCGACATGATCAAGGGCGCGCTGGAGGCGGCCCGTGAGCGCGGTTTCATGCTGTTCATCGGTGAGACCGAAGGCGACGCCGAACTTGAACGCCTCCTGCTGCAGGCCATGCACGACCGCCAGGTCGACGGGCTCATCCTGGCCTCGATGTTCACCAGGACCATCAAGGTGCCCAAGGGCATCACGGCCGCGCCCGCAGTGCTGCTCAACGCGCTGCCCAAGCAGCCCACTCCCCTGCCCGCCGTCATCCCCGACGAGGCCGAGGCCGGCCGCCGCGCGGCCCGTGTCCTGCTCGACGCCGGCCATCGCGACGACATCTACCTGATCGGCGCGGGCCCGCGCCTGCGCGACGTGCCCGCGCAGAGCCTCGCGGCGGTGGAGCGGCTCGTCGGTATCCGCGAAGCGCTCGGCGCGGCGGGGGTCAAAGTGGCGGGCGCCCGCACCTGTCCCGACTGGCAGCCGGAGTACGGCCTCGCCGCGACGCGCGACCTCCTGCGCACCGCCAGGCCGCGTGCGCTGATCTGCTTCAACGACCGCATCGCCATGGGCGCCTACCAGGCACTCGACGACTTCGGGCTCAAGGTGCCGGGGGACGTCTCCATCGTCTCCTTCGACGACCACCCCCTCGCCTCGTGGATGCGGCCCCAACTGACCACCGTGGCGCTGCCCCACTACGAACTGGGCCGCAAGGCCGTCGACGTGCTGTTCACGGAAATCGACCGGTTCACCGAGGCCGACCGCGAGCATGCGGACACCGACCGGGCCGGCGAGGTGCACCGGGTCCCGATGCCGGTCCGCAGTCGCGAATCCGTCTCGCCGTCGCCGGCTTGACCGTTGATCACGTGCCGGCCGGCGTCTCCAGGGATGGAGCCGGGTCGAAGCGGCCCCAGACGCCGCTGACCGCGCGGTTCCTCCGGCCGTTGCGCGACAGCGTCACACTGACCAGCGCCGACAGTGCCGCCACGTCAATCGGGTGAGCGATACCGGCGAGCTCGGCGCCGGTGGACGAGGGAACAGCTCGGTCAGGTAAGCGGCCGTCGGCCCGTAGATCATCGCCGAGAACACGATCTGCAGCAGCACGGCGATGACGATCTGCGCGTACTGGTGATTACCTGCGGCCGCTTTCATCCACGCGTACAGCGGCAGGAAGGTCAGCGCGGCCAGGACGAGCCCGGCGACGATGATGCGGCGGAGATCGCGGGGTGAGGTCTGCTCGACCTCGGGAGATTCGGTGCGGCGGTTGTTCGGCAACAAGCTGATGTCCCCTTCGGCTGGGCCTCCTGGCCGGCTGACCAGCGGTAGAGGGGACGTTAAGCGCGCCGTTATCTTCGGGTCCAACGATTGTTGGCGATGGGAGCCGTCTCCCGGAGAGAACTAACGGCGTGCTACAGGTTCGCCGCGAGGCGGGCCAGGATGCGCGCCGCGGGCTCGGCGGACGCGTGCCGGTAACCGGTGCCGGCCCACAGGTGGAGGCGTTCGGCGTCACCGGCGGCGGCCGCGGCTCGGCGCAGCGGGCTGGTCAGGTGGTGCAGCGCGGGGTAGCCGGCCGGGGCGAGGTGGTCGTAGCTGTCAGTGAAGGCGTTGCGCAGCGCGCGTGCGGGGCGGCCGGTGAACGCGCGGGTGACGATCGTCCGGTCTCGGGCCGGGTCGGCGAGAGCGTCCTGGTGCGTTTTCGAGGCGCCGCTTTCGTCGGCGCGGATCAGGACGGTGCCCACCATGGCGGCAACAGCGCCGGCCCGCAGGACCTCGGCGACGGCATCGCCGGTGGCCAGACCTCCTGCGGCGATGAGCGGGAGATCGGTCACCTGGGCCACTTCGCGCAGCAGCTGGGTGATCGGTGTCGCCGCGGGAAGGCGGTCGGGGGTGAGGGTGCCCGAGTGGCCACCGGCCGCGCCCGCCTGTACGGCCAGGAGGTCGGCGCCCGCGTTGGCGGCGCGGAGCGCTTCCTCGGCAGAGGTGACCGTCTGTGCGATAAGCGTGCCAGCGGCGCGCAGCGCCTTGATGACCGCCGGATCCGGGATGCCGAAGGTGAAGCCGGCCAGCGGGACGGGGTTGGCAAGGAGGAGGTCGATCTTGTCGCGCCAATGGTCGTCGTCTTCGGTGAGAGCGACGGTGGCGAGGTCGAGTCCGTACTGGTCGGCTTCGGGCTGGATGGTGCGGGCGTAGCGGCGGTAGGCAGCGGGGGCGGCTGGGATCGGGTTGGGGGCGAACAGGTTGACGCCGAACGGAACGGCGGCCGCTCGTACCTCGGCGATCTGCTCCGCGAGCGCTTCCGGGCGCTTGTAGCCGCCGGCCAGCAACCCGAGGCCGCCGGCTTCGGCGGCGGCGGTGACCAGCCGGGGCGTGGTGGCGCCGCCGGCCATGGGTGCGGCCAGCACTGGAACGGACAGGCCGATGGCGGTCAGTGCGCTGTTCATGGTGGCCTGCTCTCCTGCCGGTGCCGGATCCGGCCCTTCGCCGTCCTCGGCTCCGAGGTTAGGAGGTGGGACCAGTGACTGGGAAATTCAGTTCGGAGCGCCCAGGTAGGGGAAGACCGTGAGCGTGTCGCTGTGCGGCTTGATCCCCTGGGAGGGCGCGTTCCCCTTGGTCAGGATGGCCAGCTGCGCGTCGATGATGTCGTCGGCGAGCTGGCGGCCGTTCGGGTAGCCGGCCGGATCGGTGCAATCGTAGGTGAGCAGGTCGGGCAGCAACTGCCCGGCCACCTCGGTGGCCTCGTGCTCGGTGTAGCCGCCGCCCGCGCCCAGCAGGGCCCCGACGATCTTGCCGGTGTGGTCGCGCCGGTCGTCGGCGGGCGCGCCGGCGTTGTAGGCGTTCTTGTCCTTGTCCTTGGTGAAGACGATGTTCATCAGCGGCCGGCCCATCCGCTCGACCTGCGTGCCCTCCAGCAGCACCGTCGTCCAGTAGCCGACCGGTTGCTCCAGGAACAGGCTGTTGGGCACCTCCAGCACGATGGCGAAGACGTTCTTGTCGGCGAAGAAGTCGGCCCCGGTGAAGGCCATGCCCGCCTTGAAGCCCTCCAGGTCGAAGAAGAACGGATCGCTGCGGAGCCCGGCGAAGAAGCGGTACTCCCCCTCGGTGGAAGTCTGCGCCCGCGGCCCGAAACACACCGGGGCACCGGCGAAGAGCACCTCGCCGTCCAGCTTCACCCTCGCCGTCTGTTCCGCCTCGCCGGAGAAGGTGACCGCGAAGGTCAGGTCGGCCACGGCGTCGCCGTTGGTGTCCAGGTTCAGGTTGTACACGGCCCGCGGGTGGAACCGCTCCCCCATGGTCGGTGCCAGCGGGTTGACGCACATGATCAGGACCGAGCGGTCCTGGTCACCGGGCTGCCGGAAGGCGAAGATGTCGGTGATGTCGATCCGGGCATCGCCATGCGGCGGCTTCATCCCCGGAGCATCGAGATGATCGGACATCAGGAGCCTCCTTCGGCGATGGCCGCCAGCCGGGGATCGGCGATTCCCCGTCGACGTACTCCTACCGGGATCCCCAAGACCTCCACCAGCGCGTGATGGACGGCGTCGACGACGGCCTTGACCTGGTCGGGGCGGCGTCCGCGGACCATGTCGATGCCTACCAGGGGCATGTCGGTGCTCCAATCGCGAGGTGAGGCCGCCCCTCACGATCCTGGACATTCCCCCCCAGCTCGGAAAACAAGGGCGGCCACCGTCTTGTTGCACCTCAGGGAAGAAGAGCTTTACGGGTGCTTGACCCCAGCACCCCGTTACGGTTGTCGCCCCGTGGACTGTCAGCGGCCTACATGAGCTTGGCGAGAGTGGGACCTGACACGTCCGTCGATGTGGGGCTGATGTACTCGGTGGAGACGTTCAGCTCCTTGCCGGCCGCGTCCGACCCGCTCTTCATGGCGCCGAAGAACGGATCGCTCAGCGGGCCGGAGACCACGACGACGGACAGCTTGCGGCCCGCGTCTCCGGAGGCACCGGGCGATGCGCCGGTGTCGCTCTGCCTGGAACATCCGGCTGTCAGTACGGCCAAGGCGACGATCGTCGAGATCAGGGCAAGGCGGAACCTGCGGACGTGGGGCATGACGCTTCCTGGGCCGAGGGAGGCTCGCGTGTTCGCGGCGAGTGGGCCTCCACCCGCCCACTCGGAGCAGGCGTGGCGGCGATGGGAGGACATCAGGCTCGCATCGGGCTTCACATCCGACGATTGTTTGCGATGCGAGCCATCTTCAGTGGAGAACACTTCTCTCGCCCCGTCCCGGCCACGGACGCTCGACCAGGCAGGCGGGTCAGTCGTCGAGCGCCTGGTAGAGGGTGGTCCAGAAGTCGTGGATCAGCCGCGCCGAATTGGGGACGGACATCCCGACCTGGGTGAGCATGATGCCGGTGAGCTGGTTGGCGGGGTCGGCGTAGGTCGAGGTGCCGCTTCCGCCGTCCCAGCCGAACTGGCCGATGGGCGCGTAGTCGCCGCGGTAGGTGCGCACCGCCATCCCGAAGCCCCAGCCGCCGTGCTGGCCTTGGCCGAAGGACACATGGACGTTGTTGACGGCCATGGCGTGCCGGGCGGCCTGCTGCTCGGGGGTGAGGCGGTTGGTGGTCATCAGCTCGACGGCGGGCCGTGACAGGATCCGTTCGCCGCCGTGCGTGCCGCCGTTCAGCAGCATCCGGAAGTAGGCGTGGTAGTCGTCGGCGGTGGAGACCAGCCCACCGCCGCTGCCCTGGAAGGCCGGAGGCTTGCTCCAGCGTCCCCCGTCGGCCGCGTCCCACACGTGGAACTCCCCGCTCCGCGGGTCGGGGGCGTACAGGTCCGGCAGCCGATCGATCTGGTCAGCGGGCACGTGGAAGCCGGTGTCCTTCATGCCCAGCGGCTCGAAGATACGCTCGCGCAGGAACTCCTCGAACGACTGGCCGGTGACCCTGGCGACCAGCACGCTGAGCACGTCGTGGCTGATCTGATACTGCCAGCGCTCTCCAGGCTGGTGCATCAGCGGCAGCTCGCCCAGACGGCGCATCCACTCATCCGGCCCGGGCATCGGCTCCGGCAGATCAGGCGTGAGCCCCCGCTCGAAGATCGCGCCCATGATCGGCGTGCCCAGCGCCGTCATGTCCATGCCGAGCCCGAACGTGGAGGTCAGCAGATCCCGTACGGTGATCGGCCGCCGCGCGGGCACCGTGTCGTCCAGCGGGCCGTCGATCCGCTTGAGCACCTGCCGATCGGCGAGCTCGGGCAGCCACGGCTCCACCAGGTCATCCAGTCGCAGCCGGCACTCATCCAGCAGCACCATCGCCGCCGCCATCGCGACCGGCTTGGACGTCGAGGCCATCCGGAAGATCGTGTCCCGGCGCATCGGCGCGCCACCGTCATGGCGCATCGTCCCGATCGCCTCGACGTGCGTCTCCTCGCCCCGGCCGACCAGGGCGACCAGCCCGGGAATCTTCCCGGACTCGACATGCCGTCCCAGCACGTCACGCAGTCGGCGCAGCCCCGCTTCGGAGAAGCCGCCGTTGCCGTTTCCCATCATGAATCTCCTCGCGCACAGTGTTCGATCTCTGCGAGCCCTGCCTGGGGCTCGGTCATGGGTCACCCTCAGCGGCGCCACCGGTGCCGTTCGGAAAACCCTGAACGCCTGCGACACTACATTGCGTTTATAAATCAGTCAACAAGCAATGAGAGCCCGTTTCACCTGCTCTATCTAGTAAACATGGCCTTCTTTGCAATGACTGTGAGACTGAATGCAAAGGGTGATCAGACTTGCATTGCAATGGGAAGCGAGCGAATACATACTGTTGCGGTGGGTGTGCGGCCCGCGCATGTCGAGAGACAGGAGACGAGCACCGATGCCCGGAGGCAGACTCACCAATGAGGACCGTCAGCGCATCGCGGCGGCGCTGGCCGAGGGGCTCGGATACGCGGAGATCGGCCGGCGTCTAGGGCGGCCCGCCTCGACCATCATGCGGGAGGTCACCCGCAACGGCGGACCCGACGACTACGGGGCGGAGCAGGCGCACGAGGCCACCCGGCATCGTGCGCGCCGGCACAAGCAGGCTCAGCCTCCGGCGCCGCCGATCCCCGACAGCGGCCACGGGCGTGACCCCCAAGCGGTGCGGGACTTCACGGAGTCCTTCACCGCTCTCCTCGTTCAGCAGGGCCTGCCCCGGATGGAGGCCAGGGTGCTGGCCTGCCTGTACATCACCGACTCCGGCGCTCTCACCGCCGCCGACCTGGTCCAGCGGCTCCGCGTAAGCCCCGCGTCGATCTCACACGCCATCGCCTTCCTCGAACAGCAGGGCATGCTCAGCCGCGAACGGGCCCCCGGCGCGCGCCGCGAACGCTATGTCATCGACGATCAGATCTGGCTCGGGACGCTCCGCGCGGCTCTGCGGATGAACGAGGCCCTGGCCGTCGCATCGCAGCGCGGAGCCGAGATTCTCGGGGCCACCACCCCGGCGGGCGCCCGCTTCGAGTCATCCGCCGAACTTCTTTTCCTCCTGAGCGGAGCCTTCCGGCAGGTCATGGAGGAGTGGCTGCGGAACCAGACCGCCCGGAGCGTCCACGCGCCGACCACCTCTTCTTGACGCGCGCCACCGCGGACCTGCGCGAAGCGCCTGTCCGTGCGGGCCTTCGGATCAGCCCGCGGACCCCATCCGGCCGATCATGTCGAGCACGAGGTTGGCGGCCACCTCCGCCCCGTCGGTGCGGACCGTCTGCGCCACGACGGCCGCGCGGGCACCGGTCTCGGGAGCCAGAGCGATCTTGAGCGCGGCCGACAGCGACTCGGCGGTCGGCGTCGGACCGTCGTGTCCCGTACCGATGCCCAGCTCGGTCACCCGGCCCGCCCAGTACGGCTGGTCGGCGACCTGAGGCACGATCACCTGCGGCGCCCCGGCACGGGCCGCCGTCGCCGTGGTGCCCGCGCCGCCGTGGTGCACGACCGCGGCCACCCGGCCGAACAGCTCCTGATGGTTGGCCTCGCCGACCACGAAGCAGTCGTCCCGGTCGTCGACCAGGGCCAGATCGGCCCAGCCACTCCCGAGCAGGACCCGGCGGCCCTGCGCCCGTACCGCCTCGATGACGGCCTGGGAGATTTCCCGCGCGCTCGCGCCCCGCATGGGCATGCTGCCGAAGCCCACGTACACCGGCTCCGCGCCGGCGGCCAGGAACGCCTCCAGATCGGCCGGCAGCGGGCGCTCGTCCGGGCGGATCCACGCACCGGTCTGGACCACGTCAAGGTCCGGCGTCTCCTGCCACGGGCCCAGAACCGGGTCGGCCGCCAGGAACGGGCGGTCGGTGAAGGCATAGTCGCGGACGCCGTCCACCGGCGGCAGGCCGATCGAGGCCCGGTGGGTGTTGATCATCTCGCCGAAGAGCGCGTTCTTGTGCTCGGCGTCGAGATCCCACAGCGCCCGGTTGTCGGTCACCCCCGCGGGGACCTCCTGCCCCGGCCAGGGGCGAGGCGGACGGTGCGGCGACGGCAGGTAGCTCGGAGAGAATGACGTGAACACATAGGGCACGCCCAGCTTCTCGGCCGCCGCCCGCGCACCGGCCACGGCCGGGAACGAGCCGGTGGCCACCACCGCGGCGCAGCCCTCGGCCGGCCCGGTGACGGCCTCGTAGGCCATGGCGGTCAGCTCGGCGGCGATGTCGGACAGGCTCGTCTTGCCGGGGACCGCCCCCGTCGCCAGCGCGCGGATCGGCCAGCCGAGAGCAGTCAGCGGCACGTCGATGCCGTCCAGCAGTTGTGCGAAGTCCGGCGGCGCGCACACCCGCACCTCGGCGCCCAGCGCCTTCAGCCGCACCGCCAGGCCCGTCATCGGCCCGACGTCCCCGCGCGACCCGTAGGTCACCAGCACAACGCGCATTCCACGACCCCCATTTTTCGTACGTTTCCAGCGTCGAGGGGTGATTGTGCGGCATGACCCGGGCCTTGTGGCAAGGCCCCCCATGCGCTATAGGTTAGAAGTGGAAGGAGCGGTCATCCCTCCTTGCTACCGCCCGTCGGGCCGCCCTTCACTCACAGTCGATCTCGCGCAGCGCGGCCATGCCCTCGTCCGGATCGGTGATCACCGCGTCCTCGCCGTCCTCGTCGCCCAGCGAGAGGACCTGGGGAGACAGCTCGATCAGCGAAGCGATGAAGGGCCGCCAGGTCTCCGCGGACAGTGACGACTGGACGCGGATGATCAGATCGAGAATCTGGTCCAGGTGGTCGTCGAAGGAGATGGAGAGCCCCGCCAGGTGCTCCTCGGATGCGAAGTCGAATCGGATCACGTTGACGTCGGGCAGACATCTGATCCGGAGCGTGATGGTGTCATCCCGGTATGTATGGTCTACCCAACGCCACCCTTCGCCGCTCTCGGCCTGCCATCCGCGGCTCTCCAGCCGGCCTTGAATGTCGTCTATCGTCACTGGCCGTTCCCTCATGGTCATTGTCGGGAGCTTTGGTAGCTTCACGTGGGACAGACAGCATCCGGACTTCCGCCTTGCTTCGGGGACGAAGCACAGGAAGTCGTATTACATCTGATTAGAGGAGCAGTATGAGGGTTGTCGTCATCGGGGGAAGCGGTCATATCGGCACATTCCTCATCCCCCGGCTCGTACGCGCGGGTCATGAGGTGCTCAACATCAGCCGGGGAAGCCGGGTCGCCTATGCCGAGGCCCCTGAATGGCAGCACGTACAGCAAGTGACGGCGGATCGCCAGCAAGAGGACGCCGAGGGCGTTTTCGGCGACAGAGTGGCGGGGCTGCGGCCGGACGTCGTCGTCGACTTGGTGTGCTTCACCCTTGAATCCGCCGTCGCCCTCGTGGAACGACTCCGCGGGCAGGTGGGCCACCTGCTGCACTGCGGATCCGTGTGGCGGTACGGGCCGAGCCACAAGTCGCCCATCGCGGAAGGGACAGGGACGGAACCATTCGGTGACTACGGCATCCAGAAGGATCGAATCGCGCGGATGCTGAAGGACGAGACCGCCGGCGGCGGCGTGGTGACGACGTCGCTGCATCCCGGGCACATCGTCGGCCCGGGCTGGGACCCGATCGGACCGATCGGCAACTTGGACCCCGCTGTCTGGCGCACACTGTCGGCCGGACGGCCACTGAAGATCCCCGGACTCGGCGTCGAGCTCATGCATCACGTTCACGCCGACGATGTCGCTCAGGCCTTCGAGAAGGCGATCGCGCATCCTGACACGGCAGGCGGGGAGGACTTCAATGTCGTCGCCCCAACGGCCCTGAACGTCCGAGGGTTCGCCCACGAAGCAGCGAGCTGGTTCGGGCAGACGGCTTCGCTGGAGAGCGTGTCTTGGGAGGAGTTCCGCGCCACCACGACCGACGAGCACGCGCAGGTGAGCTGGGAACACCTCTACCGCAGCCACTGCCTCACCATCGACAAGGCCAAGACACTTCTCGGCTATTCACCCAGGTACGAGCCCGAGGCCGCAGTACTCGAGTCCGTCCGCTGGCTCATCGAACACGGCCGGCTCGAGGTGGACCGTCCCCTCGTCGTATAGCTTCCCGCGGTCGCCGGCTGCTTCGACGAGCTTGGGCAGCGCCGCGGCCGGGTCGCCGGCAGGCTGCCCTCCGGCGACCGCGCCGAGCGGCATGTGACGTACACCACCGATCACGGATGTCACACAGCGGCGAGAACCGGCGTCTTGTGCGGACAACGCACTTGAGAAGCGAACAGGCAGGAGCCGGCCATGAACGAGCGCAACGAGCCAACGACAGGCACAGCCGAGCCGCTCGCCGGTCCCGCCCAGATGGACCCCGCCACCGAGGCGTTCGTCACCCACCGCAACCTGCTGTTCACCGTCGCCTACGAGATGCTCGGATCGGCCGCCGACGCCGAAGACGTCCTCCAGGAAACCTGGCTCCGGTGGATGACGGTCGACCTGACGCAGGTGCACGACCAGCGTGCCTACCTGGTCCGGATCACCACCCGGCGCTCGCTCGACCGGCTGCGCACCATGAAGCGTCGCAAGGAGGCCTACGTCGGCCCCTGGCTGCCCGAACCCCTGCTCACCACGCCCGACGTGGCCGAGAACCTCGAACTGGCCGAGAGCGTGTCCATGGCACTCATGCTCGTCCTCGAGACGCTCTCGCCGACCGAACGCGCCGTATTCGTCCTGCGCGAGGTCTTCGACGTCAGCTACGACGAGATCGCGACCACCGTCAGCAAGACCCCCGCCGCCGTACGGCAGATCGCGCACCGCGCCCGCCAGCACGTCCAAGCCCGCCGCCCACGCGAAGCGATCTCCCCCAGTCAGGCCCGGGCAGCTCTGGTTTCGTTGCAGCGCGCGCTCGAAACCAGCGATCTACAGGGCCTGCTCGACGTGCTCGCCCCCGACGTCGTCCTCATCAGCGACGGCGGCGGCGTCAAGCAGGCCGCGCCACGGCCGATCACCGGCGCCGAGAAGGCGGCCCGCTTCATCGTCGGCGGCCTCGGCAAGGCCCAGGTCACACTCACCGGCGACCCCACCGTGGTCAACGGCAACCCGGCACTCGTCCTTCGCGTGAACGGCGAGATCGACGGCGTCATAGCGGTCCAGGTCGAGGATGCCCGCATCACCGGCCTCTACTACGTCCGCAACCCGCGGAAGCTGACCCGCATCGCATCAGAGACCCCGCTCACGCTGCGATGACCCGCGACGGTTGACCCTGCCGCAGGGTCAATGTCCCAGCATGGCGGCATGACCAACGCGTACGGCGATGGAGAGCAGGCGACGAGAGGCGACAGGACGATGCGGCACTTCACGGTCCACCACGACGGCGTCACGCTCCCAGTGACTCGCGGTGGCCGGGGAAGACCGCTGGTCCTGTGCCCCGGACTGAACTCGACCCAGGCCCACCTTCACGAACTGACCGAGCTGCTCCGGCGCGACCACGACGTGGTGACCTTCGACCTGCGGGGCCATGGCCTCGCCTCGGCCGCCGACCACTACTCCTTCGAGGCGTTCCTCGGCGATCTGACCGCCGTACTGGCGGAGCTGGACGCGGCGCCCACGCTTGTGGGCTACTCGCTGGGCGCGGACCTGGCCGTCCACTATGCCGCCGAGCATCCCGGCACCGTCGCCGACCTCGTTCTCATCGACGGGGCGAACCCGGTGCCAGAACCGTTCATCACCGAGGCCCTCCTGCCGGAGTTCCGCGCCATGTGGGCGGACCTGGCGGCGCGGCAGCAGGCCGAGCGGGGGACCGCGCGTCAGGTGCTGCTCACCGCCCAGGAGATTCTCGACCTGAACATCGAGATCGATGCGGTCCGATCCAGGATCCTCCACCGGTACGAGAAAATCGACCGGCCCATCAGCCTCATCATGTCGACCTCGATGGGCGGCGACAGCGGCGAAGGACACGCGCCGCGGTTCAACCGGAACTGGCGCGCCGGTGTCGAGCGGCTGATCCGTGAGCAGCCACACCTCGCCATATCCTGGCTCGACGCCGACCACCAACTGGTCTTCACCCACGCCCCGGAAATCGCCCAGATCATCCGAAATACCCAAGCCGGCCAGGCGACTTCTTAAGCAACCCCTGGGATGCTGCTCTGATGCTGACCATCAGCGAGCTGGCGTCCTACGCCGGAGTGACGGTACGCGCGGTGCGGCACTACCACGCCAAAGGACTGCTGCCGGAGCCGGAGCGAGACCACTCCGGCTACCGCAGATACGACGCCGGCGCCGCAGTCGAACTGATCAAGATCCGTACCCTCGCCGAGGCCGGAGTCCCACTGGCGCGCGTGCGCGAGCTGCTCCAGGCCGACGAGGCGGAGTTCGCCACGGCGGTCGCGGACATCGACGAGCGGCTGCGGGCGGAGATCCGGCAGCGACAGCGCCACCGTGAGCGGATCGCCCGGCTCGCCTCCGGGGACAGCTTGACGCTGCCCCCGGAGGTGGTCGACTATCTCGACCGGCTGCGCGCGCTCGGGGTCGACGAGCGGATCGTCCAAGCCGAGCGCGACGGCTGGATCCTGCTGGCCGCGCACTCCCCCCAGCGGGTCCCGGAGTGGATGGCACGCAAGCGGGAGCAGATCGCCGACCCGCGGCTGATCGATTTCTTTCTCACCCTGAGCCAGGCACTCGACCGGCGCGCCGGCGACCCACGGCTGGTCGAGCTGGCTGACAAGCTGGCCGTCTACATCACGCGGCTGGCTGAGGAGAGGGGCGAGGACTACGTCGACGACATCGACATCGAGCCACCGCTCGTCCAGCTGATGGACACGTTGGCGTTCGAGACTGTGCCGCCCGCCCGTCGGCTGATTGAGCTGCTGAAGAAGCGAGGCTGGACCGGCTGGACCAAGCTCGAGCGCGTGGAGCCCGCGCGGGCGACAAGGACGCCGGACCTTTGACGCGCTACCGGGTCTTCCTGTAGGCGTCCTTGAGGCATATCTTCCCGTCACGGAAACGCCACAGGTCGATACCGTACTCGCAGTACGGCGAGCCGCTGTCGGAGACGAGGTGGTATGTCCAGGTGCACACGGCCCATTCGCCGTTGATGAGCGGCTCACCCTGCTCGATGACCGCACCGGCGTCGTGCTCGAACATGGCACGGAAGCCATCGGCCGGCTCGGCATGGCCGCGGAAGGTGCGGCCCGGCTCGGGACCCACCGACGCGGCGTAGACCGCGTCCTCGGTCATCAGCTCCAGCAGTGCGCCGACGTCGCGCCTGGCCCAGGCGTCGGCGAAGCGGGCCAGGCAGTCACGCGGGCTCGTCTCGAACTCAGACATCGTCGTTGTACTCCTGTGCGAGGTAGGCGTCCAGGTCGGGCCCGCCGGGGTTGGCGAGGACGTGCGTCATCCAGGCACGCCGCTCGAAGTCGGTGACGCTCAGCTCCCACACGCACCCGGCCGCCGGACTCGGGTGTGGCGCCAGGTGCTCGGGCCGGTCGGCGCGCGCGGAAAGGATCCGCTGGTGGACCTCGTTCTTCTCGGCCCACCAGCAGGCCAGCGCATAGCAGAGCCGGGGCGCGTCATGGGCGATGACGAACCCGACACCGTACCGGTCGGGCGCGACGGCAGGCGCGGGGAACACCGTTCGCGCGGTGCGCAAGGCGGCCTCGGCGACTTCCGCGCGGGCAGGTCGCCCGTGCGACGCGATCGTGTAGAGCTTGACCGCCCAGTCACCCAGCTCGGCCCGCCGCAGGAAACGCACGCTGCGGGCGCGATCGTCGAACCGGCGGAGGTCAGCGCGGGCACGGCCGCGTTCGTCGCACTCCGCTTCAACCCCGAGCCCGGAGCCAAGGCGGAGGTCAACGCGGCCTTGGAGCGGGAGCCGTGCGTGCTGGAGGTGCACGAGGTGGCAGGCGAAGACTGCTACCTGATCAAGGTCAGAGTGGGCGCCACGGTCGAGCTGGCCGACGCGCTCGACCGTATCCGCGCGATCCCGGCGATCTCACACACCAACTCCACGGTCGTCCTGCGCACCGTCTTCGAACGACCGATCACCATCGATGCCGGGCAGCGGCACTGAAAGAGATCGTTTCGCCCGGCCGACATTCGTTCCCCTTCCTCACAGGCATGACGCTCGGATTGACGTTGCTAGTTGTTTCAGTCATGATTGAAATAACTAGCAACCTCACAGGGAGCAGACCATGGAACAGGTGACCTTCAACAGCCTCGGCACCCGCTGCGCGGGCGATCTGTATCTGCCACAGACGAGCGACCCGGTCCCCGGGCTGGTGCTCGGGCACAGCGGGGGTGATGGTCAAGGAGGCGCTGGCGTTCTTCGCGCCGTACTTCGTGAAGGCCGGGTTCGCGGTGCTGGCCATCGACTACCGCACGGTCGGTTCCAGCGAAGGCGAGCCACGTGGCCTGGACTACCCGGAACGGCAGGCCGAGGACTTCCGCAGCGCCGTGTCCTACCTGCAGACCCGCCCCGAGATACAGCCGGAGCGGATCGGGGTTTGGGGCGTCTGGCAGAAGGTCATCCAGCGCAAGCTCGACAGCCTGGGCGCGTTCGGCGAGATCGCCGATGAAGGACTCGACCTCGTCGGCGGCGAGGAGCACCGCGCTGAGCGCATCAAGGCCGCCCATGACTCCCTGACATGGCTGCAGGACCTCGCAGCCCGCCATCCGCTACGCCGTTAAGGAACCGCCATGCACCGCTGGCAACCCAAGCTTGGGCTGATCCAGGAAACACTGCTGCTCACCCTCTATGCCAGAGCCCTGGACGCCGAGCTGCCCAGCCCGATCCTCGGCGACACGCTCTCCGCCGACCTGGCCGGCGGAATCGACTACGACTTCCGCAAGCTGAAGGTCAAACCCAATCTCGTCCTCAC
Organism: Nonomuraea sp. NPDC049750; assembly: GCF_040659625.1. NCBI lineage: Bacteria > Bacillati > Actinomycetota > Actinomycetes > Streptosporangiales > Streptosporangiaceae > Nonomuraea > Nonomuraea sp. NPDC049750. The sequence goes on along the minus strand of NZ_JBFANB010000009.1, from coordinate 217,914 downwards.
CACCGCACTGCGCGCCAAGAAGCTCGATGACGTCGTACGCGCCTACACCGCCGCTCACCCCGGATGTGTGGTGCTCGACCTGGGCTGTGGCCTGGACACCAGGATGCCGCGCTGTGCTCCCCCGCCGGGCGTCGACTGGTACGACATCGACTTCCCCGAAGTGGTGAAACTGCGATCCGAGCATCTGCCCAGCCGTTCCCACCTGGTCGGAGCCGACCTCACCCAATCCGGCTGGCTCTCCGCCATCCCCGACGACCGGCCCGCCGTCATCGTCGCCGAAGGGCTGCTGCCCTTCATGCCCGGCGGCTCCTTCCAGATGATGACTCGCCAGCTGACCCGCCATTTCCCCTCAGGTGAGCTCGCGCTCAACGGCTACACCCGCTTCGCGGCCTGGGCCATGAAGTACCATCCGACCATCAAGGCGCTCGGCATCACCGCCGCCCAGGGCTTCGACGACGCGCGCGAACCCGAGTCCTGGGGCGCGGACCTCGAACTGGTCGAGGAGCGGATCCTCACCCGCGCACCGGAAGTAGCCCGGTTCCCGCAACCGCTACGCGCGCTGACCCGTCTCACCGCCCGCAGCACCGCCTTGTCGCGGCAAGGGGCGCGCATTCTCCGCTATCGGTTCTGACGGCGAGGAAGCCGAGCTCGGGCGGCGCCGTAGCTGGATGCGCCGCCGGTCACCAGGGCGACCCGGCCGGCGCTCATGCTCGGGCGTCGCCACGTACCGCGATGACGGCCTCGATCTCCACGGTGAGCTCCGGAGCGGCGAGTGCGGCGACGACAGCAAGGGAGTGCGCCGGGACGTCGCCATCGGGATACCACTCGGCGAAAACCTCGTCACGGGCGGCGAAGAAGCCGGGCAGCTGCTCGGTGCCCGATACGAAGGTCAGCAGCTTCACCACATCGTCCGGCGTCGCCCCGAACTCGTCGAGTACGGACCGCAGATTGGCGAACACCTGCCGGGTCTGCGACAGGGCGTCCGGGCCCGCGAGTGAGCCGTCTCGCAGGTTCCCCACCTGCCCCGAGACGAACACCAACGTGGTGTTCTCCGGCACCGTGGCCACGTGACTGTAGTTGCCGATGGGTGCCGGCACGCCGACCGGGTTCCAGCGCTTCGTCATGGGGCCTTCGTATCTCCCAGCGCGTTCGCGGCTCGTTCGACATCGGAGCTGTTGTTGAAGTAGTGGAAGCCCACCCGCAGCCGGTCGCCGAGCAGGGTCGCGCGGACACCGTCTCGCGCCAGGCGGGCCCGGACCGCGTCCGGATCGATGACGCGCACCACCGCGATGTGGCTCCGGGAGCTGGGAAGGAGGGTGCCGGCGCCCGTCTCGGCCACGCGAGCCCGGAAGTCGGCGGCCAGCCGTAGGCAATGGCGCTCGACCCGCTTGGCGTCGAGGTCGAGCAGCAGGTCCAGTGCGGGCAGCGCGCCGACCCAGGAGAGCCAGGCGGGCGAGGTGTCGCAGCGCGCCGCGCTGTCAGCGCGGACGTACGGCCCGCCGAAGAACCCGTAGGGCGGCTCGGTGGACCGCCAGCTCGGCAGCAGGGGAACCAGTCCGTCGATGTGCTCGGGCGCTGCCACCAGCCAGGCGGCCCCGCGCGGGCACAGCATCCACTTGTAGCCGTGCACGGCGAGGTAGTCGGGGCGCACCCGCTCCATGTCGAGGTGGAGCGCGCCGAGCGACTGGGTCGCGTCGACGAACAGGCGGGCGCCCACCCCGTCGGTGGCCTGGCGCAGCGCCGGCAGGTCGGCGCGGTGGCCGTCGATCGACAACACGTCGCTGACGGCGAGCAGGACGGTACGCGTGTCGAGCGCGGCCACGAGGTCCTCGGTATGGGTGTGACCGTCCCTGGGCGGCACCAGCACCACCTCGTGTCCGGCGGCCTCCAGTTGCCACCAGGGAAAGAGGTTGCTCCGGAACTCCTGGGCGGGCACCACGATCCGTCCGGGCGGCAACGACTTGGCCACGGTGGCGGCGGCCTCGGCGGTCGAGCCCATCACGGCGATCAGTTCCTCGGCGATGCCCAGCAGCCGGGCCACAGATCTCTTGCTTGCGGCGGGGGCGTGGTCCCATTCCCGCCAGTCGTGCTCCCCGTAGAGCCACGAGTCCAGGGCCGCCCGCAGCGCGTGCACGACGCCGAGCGCGGCGGGCGGGCTCGCCGGTGTGTCGAGCCACACGTGGCGCTGCAACGCGGGGAAGTGTGACCGGAACTGCTCGGAGCTGAGCATGTGATCCTTCCTCAGCGGATGTGTCGGTTATGGCGCATCGCAGCATGACCTTCGCCGAGCACATCGACTCAAGGAGCGCTTGCCTTTTTCGCTATAGTCGAAAACTTGATGGTCGAAGAGCTTCGATGGCCCCGTGACTGAGAACGCCGAGATCACCGGGGACGGCAGCCTGCAGACCCTGCTGCGCGGCCTCGACGTGCTGCGGGCCGTTGCCCACATGGGCGGACAGGCCACGGCCAAGAGCATCAGCCGGCAGCTCGACCTCAGCCTCGGCCGCTGCTACCACATCCTGCGCACGCTGAAGGCGGGCGGCTACATCGTGCGACTGCCCGGTGGGCGAGTCGACGTCGGCCCGCACGGCGCCTCCCTCGGCCGCCGGCTCGGTGCCAGGTTCGAGCCCCTTCCCGAACTGTTCGCCGTCCTGGCCAGGCTGCACGCGCGGACGCGGGAGACCTCCTATGTCAGCGGCTGGCATCACGGCGTCATCACCCTGTTGCAGTTCATCGCCGGTGAGCAGGCGCTCGGCGTGCGCGGCCTCGACGTCGGCTACACCGGCGACCTGCACGCCCGCGCCTCCTGCAAGGCGGTGCTGGCGCACCTGCCGCGCGAGCAGATCGAGATCATGTTCCGCGGGGTCGAGCTCCGGCGGCTGACCGCGCACACCCACGGCGACGTCGACAGCCTGACCGTGGAGCTCAGCGAGATCCGCCGGCAGGGCTTCGCGCTCGACCTGGAGGAGTTCAGCGAGGGCGTCTGCTGCGCCGCCGCCGCCTACTTCGATCACGACGGTGCTCCGGCTGGCTCGTACACGGTGTCGGTGCCCGTCACGCGGTTCAGGGCCGCCCAGCGCGACCTGGTCGCCGCGGTGCGAGAGGCCGCCGCCATCGCGACGAACCTCCTGCGCGGTCATCACCTCGCGGCGCCCAGCCGCGACTGACCGGCTACCCGCGCCGTCGCACGCACGCCAGTCGACGCCGTTCACGCACGCCAGTCCGACGCCGTTGGCGCCGCCGGTGACGACGGCCACCCCTCGCTCGCTTGACATGCAAGTAGCGGCTTGCCAGTGCCCTCTGGGGGCGCGAGCGTGCAGTGACCAGAACTGGTCGCGACGACACCTGCGGCAACCTGATCCAGATCGCCCACCAGGCCGGCTAGCGGCGGGCGGTCAGTGCGGGATCTCGGTCCGGTGCGAGGCGAGCAGGTCCATCCCGAAGTCCCCGTCCGGGTCCCGCCACACGGAGTGCGCGTGGTTGGCGGCGCGCTGGGTGTTGTCGTACTCGATGAGCAGGCGTGGGCCGGTGAGCCGGTAGTAGTGGGGCTCGCCCGGCGAGACGCTGCCGGCCCAGCCGAAATGTACGCGGTCGAGGTTGCTCTCGACGAGATAGTGGCGGCGGTAGGCGTCGGCGACCGGTGCCGGAGAGCGGTCGGTGTAGGCCGCCAGCAACTCGCGCAGCAGCCCGCGCTGCTCCCCCGTCATCTCGTGGGCGGGGACCCCTTGGGGGTCTTGGGTGAGCGCCATCGTCTCGTGGTCCTGCTCCGTGTAACCGGAGTCGCGCTCGGCGGCTTCGTCGAGCCGGTGGGCGAGCGCGGACAGCTCCGGCCTGGCCAGCGGTCCGCGGAACAGGTCCTGTAGGTGCATCATGCGGTCTCCGGGGCGTACGCGGGCGCGGTTGCCCGAGACGATGTCGGAGATCGCGCGGGGGTGCAGCAGCGCCCGCGCCTGGTCCGGCCTGCGCAGCGAGCCCATCACGGAGCGAGCCAGGTCCTCGGCCCCGCCGAGTGGGCGCAGCGTCCCGGCGAGCAGCGGCGATGTCGCAGGGTTGGCGCCCAGGAACGACGGTGTCGACGCCGCGATCCGTCCCTCGTGAATCAGCAGGTTCACCGACACATGGTGGCCGCCGACACGCCACCCCCACAGGGGGTCACCGGGACGGCCGAAGACGCGTACCCAGTACAGCCCCGGGTCGCGGGTACGTTCCCGGCCCCAGTCGACGCCCCACCCCTCGAGTTCGTCGAGGACGTTCTCCAGCCCCATGATGACGCAGGCGGTGGCGTACGCCGGGCGCGTCAGGCCACTGGCCAGGAGCCGCATGGCGAGGCCCTGCTGCCGGGGCGAGAGCTCGCCGAGCGGCACCCCACCGTGGTCGGTGGGGGTGTAGAACCACCGGACCCGCTCGGCCTCGACGGCCGGGGCGCCGAAGGGGGTCCGCACCGCTCGGGCGGACAGCGCTTCCGGGAGCGAGTCGAGGAATTCGGTCGCGACGCGGACCATGTCGTCCACGAGCGTCCGCTCCGCGTCGCCCGGACCCGCCGCTCCCCCGCCATCCACCAGACCTGCTGCTTCCACGCGATCGGTGACCTTCTCGCCCACCAGACCCACCTCATCCCTCTCGAAATGGTCCCTTTCCGGAGTCATGCGGCGATACGTCCGGTTCCGCGACATCGAGCATAGCCTTCGAACCATCGGCGACCTAGTAAAAGACCGCCGGTATGTAGGATGTGGCCGTGACCTTCAAGCGCGCCCGCAACGACGAGCAGCGCGGCGAACGACGGCGGCAGATACTCGACACCGCCGCCGCGATGCTGACCGAGATGCCGGTCGCGAAACTGAGCCTGAACGAACTCAGCCGCCGCGCCGGCCTGGCCAAACCCAACGTGCTGCGCTACTTCGAATCACGCGAGGCGGTCCTGCTCCAGCTCCTGGACACAGAGATCCACGACTGGATCGCCGAACTGGAGCAGTCACTCGAACCCACCAGCGGCACTCCGCGGCAACGCGGAGACCAGCTGGCCGCCATCCTGGCCAAGTCGATCACCGGGCGGCCGGTGCTGTGCGACCTGATCAGCACGCAAGCCGCGGTGCTGGAACACAACGTGTCCACCGAGGTCGCCATCCGGCACAAGAACGCCACCCTGCGCGCCTTCCAAAGCCTGGTCCGGCTGTCTCTCCATTACCTGCCCGAACTCGGCACGCAGGACGCCTTCCGGCTCGTCGGACTGGCTACGCTGACGGTCAGCGCCGCCTGGCCGTACAGCCGGCCCACAGAGGCACTACTGGCCGCCTACACCTCCGACCCGGCGCTGGCCCCCATGCAGGTCGACTTCACCGACCTGGTACGCCAAGCACTGGAAGTGACCATCTCCGGCCTTCTCGCCCGCGGAGAAGACCTGCCGCTGGGAGCGGGCCCCCTCAGCTGAGCCCGCCGCGAGACTCGCCTGTCAGACCGCGAGCGAGCGGACCACCTCCTCGTCCACGCCGATCCCCAGGCCGGGGCCGGTGGGCACGTGGGCGACACCGTCGGCGACGGTGATGACCGGGTCCGTGGCGTACGGGCTGGTGATGAACTGGCGGCCGTTGAGGTCGACGGGCGTGTCCACGCCGAACGCGGCGAACAGGTGCAGCGAGGCGGCCAGCCCGATGTCGGACTCGGTGAGCCCGGAGCCCATGACGGCCAGGCCGCTGTCCTCGGCGAGCTGGCACTGGCGCAGGGCCAGGGTCAGTCCGCCGCAGCGCTGCACCTTGGCCACGGCGACGTCGATGGCGTCGAGCCGGACGAAGGTCGCCAGGTCGCTCGGGTGGCGCAGGCTCTCGTCCACGGCCACCGGGATGGGGCTGGCGTCGCGCAGGCGGCGCAGGCCGGCCAGGTCGTTGGAGGGCACCGGCTGCTCGAAGACGGCTACGTTCAGATCGGTCAGGCGCCTGGCCACCCGGAGCGCGGCGGCGGCCGTGTAGCCCTGGTTGGCGTCCACCCAGAGCACGGCGTCGGGGGCGGCGGCGCGTACGGCGGTCACGATGGCCACGTCCTCGTCCTCGGTGTGCAGGCCGAGCTTGACCTTGACGTGGCGGTAGCCGTGCGCGTGGCCCTCGGCCACCGAGTCCGCGGCCTCGGACGCCGACTCACCCGACACGATCCAGGCCAGCTCGATGGTGTCGCGCCTGCGCCGGCCCCACAGCTCGCCGAGGGACACGCCCAGGCTCCGGGCGTAGGCGTCGTGGCAGGCCACGTCGACCGCCGCGCGCGCCAGCGGCATGCCGATCGAGAACCCCTTGCTGATGGTCCGGTCGAAGGTACGGCAGAGTCCGTCGAGGTCCCACAGCGGGCGGCCGACGGCGGCCGGGGCCAGGTAGCCCTCGATGGTGGAGACGATGGATTCGGTGGTCTCGTACGTCCATGAGGGAATTGGGGTGGACTCACCCCACCCGATGGCGCCGTCGTCGGCCGTGACCTTCACCAGGACCCTGATGGCGGGGCGGCCGCTCTGGACCACGGATCCGCCCGCGACCGCGAAGTCGCGCAGCGAGGGCAGGGCCACGGTGAAGGTCTCGACGCGTGCAATACGGTTCATCAGTACCATTCCGACTTGTCCACCACATTGATCAGTTCGCGCCCGGCCACGAAGCGGCGGGCGTTCTCCAGCAGGACGGCGAAGCACCGCTCCGAGGCGTGCGGTCCCACGCCCGCGACGTGCGGGGTGACGATCACGTCGGGACGCCGCCAGAGCGGGTGGTCGGCGGGGAGCGGCTCGGTCTCGAAGACGTCCAGGGCCGCGCCGGCCAGGTGGCCCGAGGACAGGGCGGCGGCCAGGTCGTCGAGCCGGACGATGGGGCCGCGGCCGACGTTGACCACGTACGCCCCCGGCTTGGCCAACGCCAGCCGGCGCGCGTCCAGCAGGCCCTCGGTGGCGGGGGTGTGCGGGATCGTCAGGATGACCAGGTCCGCCTCGGGAAGCAGCCGGTCGAGCGCGTCCGGCGGCAGGACCTCGGCGAAGCCCGGCACGGGGCCGCCGCGCCGGGCGTCCGTGCCCACGACCCTGGTGCCGAACGCCGCCAGCAGCCTGCCGACCTCGGCCCCGATCGCGCCCACCCCCACGACCAGGGCCGTGGCCTCGCTCAGGGGCAGCACGGCGCCGGGGTCCCAGTCGGGCGCCCAGCGCGCGCGGGCCTGTTCGCGGGCGTACCTGGGCAGGTCCCTGGCCAGCGCGAGCACGAGCGCCAGCGTGTGCGCGGCCACGTGGTCGGTGTAGGTGTCGCGCATGTTGGTGACCTGTACGGGGTGCGCGACCAGGGCCGGATGGTAGAACGCCGGAAGCGGCCCGGCCTGCGGAGCCTGCAACCAGCGCAGCCGTCCGGCGTGCGCCAGCAGGTCCGCGGGCAGCGTGCCGTAGGCGGCGTCGGCCTCCGCCAGCGCCTCGGCCGCCTCCGCCGGGGTCTCCGGCCGGCGGACGACGAGCTCCGGCACCGCCTGCTCCAGCCGGGCCCGCCAGCTCGCGGTGGCCGGATCGTGCGGCGGCAACAGCACCAGGGTGGTGCTCACGCCCTTCTCGCGAGGCCGGACTCGGTGATCTCGTACCGCAGCGGCTCCCCCGCGAGGTAGCGGACGAGCTCCTCGGCCATCGCCTCGCCGTGGCGGCGCCGCTCGTGGCCCAGGCTGCCCGCCACGTGCGGGGTGACGACGATGTTCGGCATCGTGAACAGCGGCGACCCGGCGACGGGCGGTTCCGGGTGGGTGACGTCGAGGACGGCGAACAGGTCGGTCCGCCGGCTCAGCACGTCCACGAGCGCGGACTCGTCGACCAGCTGGCCGCGCGCCGAGTTGATCAGGGTGGCGTCGTGCTTCATCGACTCCAGCAGCGCGGCGCCGACCATGCCGTTCGTCTCGGGGGTGAGCGGCGCGTGCAGGCTGACCACGTCGGAGGTGGCGAACAGCTCCTCGAGGCCGACGAGGCGCACCCCGAGCCGCTCGGCCTCGGCCGGGTCGGCATAGGGGTCGTGGGCCTGCACGTCGAGCTTGTGGTGGGCGAGCAGCCGCGCCGTGGCCCGGCCCGTGGCGCCGAGCGAGACCAGCCCGACCGTCGCACCGTAGGCGCCCAGCTCGGGCCCGCGCGGGGCGGTGGCGGCGGCGGCGCGCGCGGCCAGCACGTAGCGCCAGCCGTGCTTGAGCGCGTACAGGATCTGCGAGAGGGCGAACTCCGCGACCGGCTCGGCGTTGGCCGTGGCCGCCGTGGTGACCCGCACTCCCCTGGCCCACATCTCCGGGGTCACCATCGAGCGGATGGAGCCCGCGCCGTACAGCACCAGTGAGAGTTTGGGCGCGGCGGCGAGAAAGTCGGCGTCCAGCTTGGGCGCGCCCCACCCGGTAACCAGCACCTCAATGCCGCCGAGCACGTCGGGAGTGAGCCGGTCGGCGGTGAGCAAGGGCGAGCCGATGGCCAAATGCCGCTCAAGCGCGGTCCGGGCATCCGGGCCGTAGACGTCGTCGAAGCGATTCGGGTCCATCACGTACAAGCCGTTCAGCATTATTTCTCCTTCAAGCGAGCCGCCGCCCGCAAACTTGCCAGGCGGGCGGGTGAGCCCAGCCCGGCGTGGTAGTAACGCAGCTGCCGCGCGCCCCCGGCGACGAGGTCGGCGGCCAAAGCCGGGATCCGATGGTGCTCGTCCTCCAGCACGGTCAGGTTGGCGACGAGCGGGACGTCGGTACGGCCCGCCGCGGCCTTCATCTGGGCCAGGGCCGCCTCCTCCTGGCCCCAGCACTTGAGCACGTACGCGTCGACCGGCGCGTCGAAGGTGGCCAGGTCGATCCCCACGTCGGGGCCGGTGACCTGCGGGTCGTCGGTGGCCATGAGCAGCAGCTCACGGCCGCCGGCCAGCGCCGCCACGTCCCGGACCAGGCCGGCGATGACCTGCCCGCGGTGACCGTACACCGCCTGGGCACGCTCGCGACCGAGCACTTCGTCCAGGCTCGTCCCGGCCGGGACGCCCCGCTGGAGCTCCCCGTCGACGGCGGCGCGCACGTCGCGCGCCAGTTCCTCCACGTCCAGGCCGCGCCCGGCCAGCCCGGCCCGGCAGGGCGGGCACAGGCACAGGGACAGCAGCGCCTTGCCGCAGGCGGACAGGCCGGCGCCGGCGGTCTTCTCGTGGTGACCGGCGTGCTCCATGCCCAGCCAGCCGCACGCCTCCAGCATCAGCGCGGGCACGTCGTACTGCTCGCACACCTCGCGAACGAGAGTGAGCGCGTAGTCGTGGACGGCGGGCTGAGCGGGGCAGAGCGCGTAGGGGTAGGACTCGCCGTAGGCGTTCGTGACCGTCAGGTCGGGCGCCTCGCGGCCCAGCACCGAGGAGTGCGTGAGCACCAGCCAGGCCTCCGTCCGCAGCCCCGCCCCGGCCAGCGCGGCCAGCGCCGTGCCGAACCGGTCCTCGTCGGCCACGCCCCAGCTCGGCGGGTACGGCCGCAGCCGCCCGCGCCAGCGCTCGGGACGCAGCCGGAAGTAGGCCGCCGCGTGGTCGGCCTGCACGATCCGGTGACGCGGATGCCACGGGGTGACGCCCCGGACCGAGTGGTAGGCGGCCTGCAGGGTCACCGTGCTCACGCCCAGCCCGGCGATGCGCTCGGCCGCCGCGGGGTCGCCCACGACGTCCCAGGTGTAGGCGAACGCCCCATGCCTCACGCGGTCATCCTTTCGTGGCGCCGGCCAGGCCGCGCGTGAAGTAGCTCTGGAAGAACAGGAAGATCATCAGCATCGGCAGGAACGAGATCGTCATCCCGGCGGCGAACCCGGTCCAGTCCGTCGCGTGCTCGCCCTGGAAGGACAGCATCCCGACGGCGAGGTTCTGCAACTCGGGCTGGCCGAGGGTGAACACCAGCGGGATGTTGAACTCGTTCCAGCTGCTGATGAACTGGAAGATGACCACCACCGCGATGACCGGCTTGGCCAGCGGGAGGATGAGGCGGAAGGTCTTGAGGAAACCGGCCCCGTCGAGCTTGGCCGCCTCGAACAGGTCGGCCGGGACGCTGGAGAAGAACCCGACGAACAGCAGGACGTAGAGCGCGCCGGCGCCGCCGGACATGGCCAGGATGACCCCGGCCCGGGTGTTCAGCAGGCCGAGGTTCTCGATCAGCACGAACTGCGGGACGATGATCGAGGCGACCGGAATGAACAGGGTCCCCACGATCATCCGGTAGAGCAGGGTCCGGCCGGGGAACTCGTACCTGGCCAGCACGTAGCCGCACAGGGCCGCCTTGACCAGCTCGACCAGGGTCGAGGCGACCGAGTAGAGCACCGTGTTGAAGAAGTATCCGGAGAACCCGGCGTTGACCCAGGCCCGGACGAAGTTGTCGAAGTTCAGCTGGTCGGGCAGGAGGCTCGCGCCGCTGGTGAACATCCCGGCCTGGGTCTTGAACGCGGCCGAGATCGTCCACAGGAAGGGATAGACCCACACGAGCCCGATGACCAGCAGGATCGGCAGGGCGATGAGATTGGCCCGCACGGCGTGGCTGCGCCGGGCCGCACGAGTGGTCGCTGCCATCAGACGCCGTACTCCTTCCTGAGTCGCTGAGCCCGGCGGACCGCCAGGCCCTGGGCGGAGACCAGGACGAAGGCGATGACGGAGAACAGCAGCGCCGCGGCCGAGGCGTAGCCGTAGGCGAACGGCACCGAGCCGAAGGCGTTCTGGTAGATGAAGTAGGACACCACGTAGGTGCTGGTGCCCGGCCCGCCCGCGGTGAGCGTGACGACCAGCCCGAAGACGTGCATGGCGTTCACCAGGCCGAGCAGGGCGATGATCACGGCGACCGGCCTGATCATCGGCAGCGTGATGCGGGTGAGCTTCTTCCACTCCCCCGCGCCGTCGATGGCGGCCGCCTCATAGACCTCCTCGGGCACGTTCTGCAGCGCCGCGATCCAGTAGATCATGTACTGGCCGAAGATCTGCCAGATGGAGACGAGCACGAGCACGACCAGCGCGCTCCACCGGTTGGCGAACACGTCGAACCCCTGGTCGACCAGGCCGAGGTCGCGCAGAATCGCGTTCAGCGCGCCGTTGGACGGGTTGAGCAGGTAGGTGAACACCAGCCCCGCCATGGCGACGGGGATGATGAGCGGCGCGAAGAACATGGTCCGGAAGAACCGCTTGCCGCGCAGCCACTTGCGGGTCAGCAGGATCGCCGCCAGCAGCGAGATCGGCAGCTTGATGACGGTCGTCAGCAGGGCGAACACCAGCGTGTTGACCACGGAGAGCCAGAACAGCGGGTCGGCCAGGATCGTGCCGTAGTTGCCGCCCCCGACGAAGTCATTGATGGGGCCGACGCCCGACCAGTCGAAGAAGGAGTAGTAGATCGTCGCGATCAGCGGCCAGATGGTGAAGCCGAGGTAGAGCAGGAGGAAAGGGGCCAGGAAGACGAGCAGCCAGACCCTCTCGATGCCGCGGACGCGCTCGCGGGAGTGATCGGGGCGCTCTGGCACCCGCTTGGCGGGCGACCGGTCCCTGTCCGGCACCCTTTCCCGCCTGGGGGCGGGAGCGGTGGTTGTCATGGATGTCCTCACGAGGAGTCCGGTCAGTTGCGGTACATGTCCGAGGTGTAGTCCTTCGTGTACTCCCAGTCGGAGAAGGTGTAGCAGTCCATCGACACCTTCAGGCCGCCGGCCGCCTCCTGCTTGAGCCCTTCCTCCAGAGCGGTCTGCCGCTGTTGGGCGATGGCGGCGCCCGTGGTCTCCAGAGGCTTGCCGCTGGTCAGCGCTTCACCCATGGCCTCCCACTCCCCGTCGGGGGTCTTCGCCACCGCGTTGACGTACGCCTTGGACTTGGCGATGTCGGGGCACTTGAGCAGCGGCACGGGAAGCTGGACCCGGTAGCCCGGCTTTCCGCCGATCTCCATGATCTGCCTGAGCGCCGGGTCGGTGACCATCTTCTGGTTGTCGACGTAGGCGAGCGTGCCGAAGGCGCTCTTGTAGTACTGCTTGACGAAGTAGCCGTTGGGGTCGGTCATCCACTGGATGAAGGTCCACATGGCGTCGGGATGCTTGGTCTGCGAGCTGACCCAGTACTTGTTGTTGTCGTACTTGCGGCCGGCCGCGCCGGTCTGCCCGCTGTCGGGGTTGACGCGTGGCGCCACCACGTACTTGTCGCTGCTGAAGCCCTGGCTGGCCCACACGCTCGGCAGCCAGGTGCCGTCGAACATGATGCCGGCCTGATCGGCGGCGAACTGCTGGCGGGAGAAGTTCTTGTCGTTGGTGCCGGGCGCCAGGTAGCCGGCCTTGTTGAGCTCCTGGATGAAGGCGAAGGTCTTCGTCTGCGCGGGCTGGGTCACATCGAACTTGCCGGTCTTGTAGTCGAAGAACTCGTCCGTCGAGACGCTGCCGATCAGCCCGTACCAGATGCGCTGCATGTCCACGCCCTTGGTGGGGGCGGCGATGCACTGCGCCTTGGTCTTGGCCTTGATCTGCGCGCAGGCGTTCTTGAGGTCGGTCCAGGTCTTGGGCGGGCTGTTGACGTCCAGCCCGGCATCCTGGAAGACCTTCTTGTTGAGGAACATGTAGCCGGAGCCCCAGTACAGGTTCTCCGAGAACGGGAAGCCATAGGTCTTCCCGTCCTGCATGTTGATGCCTTCCAGGAAGGACCCGTCCGGCCAGCGCTTGGTGAAGTCGGCGGGGACGGTCCCGCTCGGGCTGAGCGGGCGGATCCACTTCTGGTCCGTCAGCTGGGACAGCCCGAGAGCGTTCCAGTAGAACATGTCCGGCGCCTGGTTGCTCTGGAAGGCCAGAGGCAGGGTCTTCATGTACTCGGACTGGGTGATCGAGCGCCACTCGATCTTGATGTCGGGATGCTCCTTGGTGAACTGGGCGCCGATGTCCTTGTGAAAGTTCACCTGTTCGGCGGAGAAGTCCCAGATCCGCAATGTGGTCTGCGAGCCACCTCCGCTCGGGTTGCTCGAGGTGCCGCACGCCGACACGAGCAGAGACGCCATGGCTGCGGTGGCCATCACGGCGGTCAAACGCGGACGAGGGATCATGGACCCTCCTAAAGAGGCGGAGGTCAGAGGGGGGTCGGGTAGCTGGTAAGCGCTTACCCGAGGGTGGGTCGAGAGTAGCCCGCCTCATTCCCCGATTCAAGGCTTGTGAGAAAGCGGTTTCAGATGGATGCTCAGCCGTGAAGTCTGTCTGGCCCAAGATGTACAAGCGCTTTCTCAACTTCAGGAGTACGTGTGCGCCTGCTCGCCTTCACCAAGCCCTTCGGCTCCATCGACGCCCCCGAGCTGGCCGAGGCCGTCGCCTCGGTGGGCGCCGAGGGGGCGGACCTCCTCGTACGCGAGGGCCAGACGGTCAGCCCCACAGACCCGGACGGCATCGCCGTCGTCGCCGCGGAACTCGGGCGTCGCGGGCTCACCCTCGACGTCGTCACCACCGACTTCCTCGACGCCGACGCCGACGCCGAACGCCTCATCGCGGCCTGCGGCGAGGCCGGCGTCCCCCTCGTACGGACGGGCTTCTACCGCTACGACCCCGCCATCGGCTACCACCATCAGCTGAAGGAGGCCAGAGCCGCGCTGACCCGCCTGTCCGCTCTCGCCGCCCGGCACGGCGTGCGGGTGGCGATCCAGCTGCATCACGGTACGATCCATCCATCCGCCGCGCTCGCCCTCGCGCTGGCGGGCGACCTGAATGACGTGCGCTTCTACGCCGACCCCGGCAACCAGGCCAAGGAGGGCAGCGAGGCATGGGCGCTCAACGTCGAGCTGCTGGGCGATCGGATGGCCTGCATGGGAGTGAAGAACGCCGCCTGGCGATCGGGCCCGGACGGCTGGACGTGCGACTGGCAGCCGTTCGCGGACGGGGGCGTGGTCCGCTGGGCGGAGATCATCCCCGGGCTGCGCGAACGCGGCTACGCCGGGGTGCTGTCGCTGCACGTCCACTACCCGGCGGCCGACCCGGTGGCGGCCGTACGGAGAGATCTGGATCATCTGCGCGGGCTGCTCGGCTGACGGGCGCACGGCAGGCAGGAGGAGCGGGTGCGTAATCTGCGGCAGGGCCGCGGGAGCCGGGTGACGATCAGCGACGTCGGGGCGGCCGCGGGGGTGTCGGCCTCGACCGTCTCCCGCGTGCTCAACGGCACGACGAAGGTCGATCCCGCTCTGGCGGCGCGGGTCCACGACGCGGTCACGCAGCTGGGCTACCGGCCCAACGCGGCGGCGCAGGGGCTGGCGCGCGGGGAGTGGGGCACCATCGGCGTGCTGGTCCCCGACCTGGCCAATCCCTACTTTCCCGGCGTGCTCAAGGCGGTCTCGGCCGTCGCCCGCTCCCACGGGCGCCGCGTCATGGTCATGGAGTCGGACGACGACCCCTCGATCGAGCACGACCTGGTCGAGGACCTCATGCGCAGCTGCGACGGCGTGCTGCTCGCCTCCTCCCGCCTGGAGCGCGCCGACCTGGCCGCCCTGACCGGCCGGGGCCACCCGCTCGTCCTGCTCAACCGGATCGTCCCCGGCCTGGCCGCGCCCGCCGTCTCCGCCGACTTCTTCGGCGGGATGATGCTGATCTGCGGCCACCTGGCGCAGCTGGGCCACCGCCGGGTCGCTTACCTGAGCGGGCCCGAGGTGTCCTGGGCCAACTCCGAGCGGATCAGGGCGCTGGAGGCCGCCAAGGCGTTCGGCCTGTCCGTCACGATCCTGCCGTGCGGGTCCACCAGCCAGTGCGGGTACGAAGCGGCCGCCGCGGTGGCCGGCACCGGCGCCACCGCGCTCACCACCTACAACGACCTGGTGGCCCTGGGGGCGGTGACCCGGATGCGCGAGCTCGGGGTGCGGGTTCCCGAGGAGTTGTCGGTGGTGGGGTTCGACGACATCGCGCTGGACCACGTGGCGCACACGGGTCTGACCACGGTGTCGGTGCCCCAGGGGCAGCTCGGCAGGCAGGCGGCCGAGATGCTGGTGGCCCTCATGACCGAGGGGCACGACGGAGCGCCGGTGACGCTGCCGATGGAGCTGCAGGTCCGCGACAGCACCGCCCCGCCCGGGGTTCCCGCGGTGTTGACGGGCGAGGGCGCCGGGGTGTTGACAAGTGCGGGCGACGGCGGGAAACCTAGCTCGGGATAGCGCTTTCCCAGCGAAAGAGAGACCCCGTGCACACCGACGACCGGCCCGGCGGCGATCGAGAAGAGTTGGCGCGTCAGGTATTGGACCTGGTCACGCCCCTGATTTCGCGGTTCAGTCCGGGGCGGGGACGGCTGCGGCTGGGGTTCCACACGGCGCACTACGACCTGGCGTCCGCCGAGCTGGAAGCGTTTGCACGCCCGCTGTGGGGGCTGGCGCCCCTGGCGGCCGGCGGCGGGGCGTTCGACCACTGGGACCTCTGGAGCGCCGGGCTCGCCGCCGGGACCGATCCCGAGCACCCCGACTACTGGGGCGCGGCCTTCGACAAGAACCAGCGACTGGTCGAGACCGCCGCCCTCGGCCTGGCGCTCGCCCTGGCCCCCGAGCGGATCTGGGACCCGCTGACCGGCCCGCAGCGCGACACGGTGGCCGCCTGGCTACGGCATTCCGTCACCGTGGAGCCGAACGACAACAACTGGCTGTTCTTCCCGGTCATGGTGGGGCTCGGGCTCGACCGCGTCGGCATCTCCCACGACCACGACGCCAACACGGCCAGGCTCGACCGGCTGGAGGAGTTCGACCTCGGGCGCGGCTGGTACTCCGACGGGCCGACGTGGCAGCGCGACTACTACATCCCGTTCGCCATGCACTACTACGGCCTCATCTACGCCGCGCTCGGTCGCGACCAGGACCGGGCCGGGCGCTTCCGTGAGCGGGCTGCGGCGTTCGCCCAGGACTTCCAGCACTGGTTCAGCAGCGAGGGGGTGGCCGTCCCGTTCGGCAGGAGCCTGACCTACCGGTTCGCGCAGTCGGCGTTCTGGGGGGCGCTGGCCTTCGCCGACGTCGAGGCGCTGCCGTGGGAGGTGACCAAGGGGCACCTGCTGCGGAACCTGCGCTGGTGGGACCGCCGGCCGATCCGCGACAACGCGGGAGTGCTCACCATCGGCTACGGCTACCCCCAGCCGCACATGGCCGAGCAGTACAACGCGCCCGGCTCGCCGTACTGGGCCATGAAGGCGTTCCTACCGCTCGCCCTGCCCGCGGAGCATCCGTTCTGGACCGCCAAGGAGGCCGACGCTCCCCCGCTGCCCGAGGTCAGCACCCAGCCGGAGGCGGGCGTGGCGCTGATGCGCTGCGAGGAGGGGCGGCACGTGGTGCTGCTCAGCGCGGGGCAGCGCAACCCGTGGGCGCGGCACGGCGCGGCCAAGTACGCCAAGTTCGCCTACTCCACGCGGTTCGGCTTCAGCGTGCCGGCCGGGACGCTGAAGCTGGAGCAGGGCGCCTTCGACAGCACGCTGGCGCTCAGCGAGGACGGCGAGCACTGGCGGCCGTGCGAGCTGCCGGACCAGGTCTCCGCCGCCGACGGTGTGCTGCACTCCCGCTGGACGCCGTGGGAGGACGTGGAGATCGAGACCTGGCTGGTGGCGTTGCCCCCGTGGCACGTACGGGTGCACCGGATCACGACCGGGCGGGCGCTGCGCACGGCCGAGGGCGCCTTCGCGCTCGACCGCGACCGGCCGCCCATCCGGGTCGACATCGGTTCCGGCCGGGCCCGGCTCGACGCGCCCCACGGCCTGTGCGTGATCGAGGACCTGACCGGCGAGCGGGAGGGCGACCTGGTCACGGCCCTGCCCGGCACGAACGTGCTCACGCCGCGCACCACGATCCCCACGCTGAGGGGTGACCTGCCGCCCGGCGAGCACCTGCTGGCCTGCGCGGTGCTCGGCCTGGGGCCCACGGGCCCGGACGCGGCGGCCGGGTGGCCGGAGCCGCCCGCGTGGGAGAGCATCGAGCCGCTGATCGGCCCTAGTTGACGTACTGCTGGAGGAGTTTGTCCGTGGTCGGCCCGACCTGGTCGAGGTCGACGCCGAGCTTGACCAGCACCTGGGCGGCCACGCTCGCACGGTCGCGGGTGAGTGCGAGCAGGAGGTGTTCGGTGCCGATGTAATCGAGGACGCGTCGCAGGGACTCCTGGTTCGCCGCCTGGAGCACTTCGTTGGCCGCCGGCGTGAACGGAAGGTAGCCCGACGGAGCGGACTGGCCTCGGCTCCGGCTCTCCTCAACCTGCCGGCGCACATCCTCAAGGGTGAGGCCCAGGTTCTTGAGAACCTGGGCCCCCACACCCTCATCTTCACGGATCAAACCAAGCAGAACGTGCTCGGTGCCGATGGAGTCGTGGTTGAGCGTTCTGGCTTCGTCCTGGGACAGGACGATGATGCGCCGCGCTCGGTCGGTGAACTTCTCGAACATCCCGCCACTCCTCGCAAAGCAGTCAGTCAGGTTTTGTCCTTGCGCATGCTAGTGCGTCACACCCGTCACCACAGCACCATGCCTTGCCACCTGTTTCCTGGTCAGCTCGTGGACGGGGTGTCGGCCTCCTGTTCCTGACCCGCGGTGGCGGACCAGCTGGCGAGCAGCTTCAGGCCGTCCTCCGTGGCGCTTCCGGGCGGCGCGCTGTAGACGACCACGCTCAGCCCGTTCTCGTCCGGCAGGGCCAGAGACTCGTGATCGAGTTCCAGATCGCCGACGACCGGATGGCGCAGCCGCTTGGTGCCCTCGCGAAAGACGTGCACGTCGTGGGAGCCCCACATCACGCGGAAGGCGTCGCTGCGGGTGCACAGCTCACCGATCAGATTCGACAGCTCCCGGTCGTAGGGATTCTTTCCCGCCGCGATGCGCAGCACGCCGACGGCCTCGTGGGTGACGCGCTCCCAGTCGATGTAGAACTGCCGGGCGGCGGGACTGAGGAAGGCGAACCGAGCGCTGTTCGCCCCGGACGTCGGATCGGCGTACATCGGCGAGAAGAGCGCACGACCCAGCGGGTTGGCGGCCAGCGTGTCCAGACGGTCGTTCTTCACGAACGCCGGCAGCTGCGGCATGCCCTCGATGATCCGCGCCACGCCCGGACGCACCACCGGCCGGGTCTCCCGCTGCCTGGCCCGTCCTTGGGGCGCGGGCCCGGCGGCTCGGGCGAGGTCGTACAGGTGCATGCGCTCGGTGTCGTCCAGGCGCAGAGCCTGGGCAAGGGCGCCCAGCACACTGTCGGACGCGCCCCGGAGGTTGCCGCGCTCCAGACGCGTGTAGTACTCCACGCTCACTCCGGCGAGCATCGCGACCTCGCCCCGGCGCAGGCCGGGCACCCGCCGCTGGCCGTACACCGGCAGCCCCGCCTGCTCAGGCGTGATCTTGTCTCGCCGGGAGCGGAGGAATGCGCTGATTTCGTCCCGGTTGTCCATACCGCCAGGGTAAGCAGACTCCGCCACAGGTGGGGGTCCCTGCCAGTACCTCTCACAGCACAGCCTCCCAGCGTTGGAAAGTGGCCGCCTGGCCCACGAGTACGCCGTCGCCGTCCGTGAGGTTCCACATCGTCACGTCCTCGATCCAGAACCGGCGCCCGGACTTGGCGATGCGCTGTCCCCGGTAGCCGGTCGCGAAGCCGCTCCGGTGCACGGCGTCCAGCAGGCGCTGACGGTCCTCCCGCCGGTCCGGCTCCGCCGAGAGCCGGGAGGGCAGGCCGACGAACTCCGCCCAGTCGTACTCGAAGCAGCGCTGGGCGGTGCGGTTCGCGTAGGTGAAGCGGGGGTCGCGCGCCGCGTCGTGCGCCAGCACGCCGAAGGGCGCGTCCTCGTACAACCAGCGCGCCGTGGCCTCAGGACCGGCCAGCGGGGTACCGACGAGCCGCTGGTGGCAGCCCGCCAGCAGGTCGAAGAAGTCGGGATTCACGTAACAGCCGTCACTTGTCCTGTCGTGGAGTCGGCCTCCAGGCGGGGCATTCCACTGCCAGTGGAATGCCCCGCCGAAGAGGGCGATTTACCAGTGGCCGCCGTTGTGGAGCTGGCCACGGACCGCACCGTCGGGGAACTGGGCCGTGTGCATGTTGGCGTACCAGTTCTTCGGGTTCTTCTTGATGTCCCTGAGCAGGCTGCTCTTGACACGGACGGAGCCGAAGCTGGTGTTGCCGCGAATGGTGCCGCTGGACAGCAGGTCGATCACGACCGGGCCGTTCACGCCCGCCTTGCCGCGGTGGATGTGGAAGGCGGTGGGCTTGCCGGTCTTCCGCCACTGGACGAAGTAGTAGAAGCGGTTGCCGTTGATGCGGAACTTGGCAACGGCCACGCCGTCCGGGTCATCGACCTTCTTGCCCGCTTCGCGCACCTCGTTCCTGCCGAGGAGCCCGGCGGCGAAGTAGTACTTCCTGGACGTGCTGGCCATGGGAGCCCGTGTGACCGTACTCGCCTCGGCGGAGTGGGGCAACCGCCATTCCGGTGCGGCGGCCGCGGGAGTGGCGGTCACCGCGGTGGCGGCCACCACCGCGACCGCTCCTGCCGCCGCCGCGCCGCCAATTACCCGGCGCCACGAGATCCGTCCGTTGCCCGCCTGATTTAACGTGCTCATCATTGCCTTTCCTTTTTGACTCGCAGTTGTGACTCTTTGATCGCTGCAGACCATATGAAAGACAATAGTGGTCGTTCTGCGTAAAAATACACATTCGGCATGTGAGCAATGCCACAGGGCTACTACAAGGGCAGATGCGTTCTTGACGAATACTGAACAGAAAGTGGAATTCGCACTCGCCGACCGGAGCTCTCAATAAGCGTCTTGATAACGAGTGAATATTTACTGAATTCGCCGCTCAACCATTTTCAAGATGGCCACCGTCCAGCGTGGCCAGGAACTCTTCGGCGCGCCGGGCGAACAGGTGGGTCCCGCGTTCGGTGGACAGTGTGCGGCATCTCTCCGCGACGGCCCTCACCTCGGCGACGGATTCCCCTTCCGCCAGCAGCAGTCGCGCCCGCAGCAGGAGGAGCAGGCCCTCCGCGTAGCGCTGACCGTAGAGATCGAGGCAGGAGTCGGCCTTGTCGAGGGCCGCGGCGGCCTTGTCCAGCGCGCCGGCGGCCAGCCACATCTCACACAGATGCCCGAAGCAGGTCGAGACGCTGGCCCGAGGTGGGTCGAGGAGGTTGGTGGCGATGATCCGCTCGGCCTGCGCCGCGGCGCCCGCCGGATCCCTGCCGGTCATGGCCAGCGCCCAGCACCGGACCAGCCGCTGGTAGGTGCCAAGGAAGACGAAGGAGAAATCGGGGTCCGCGGCGATCCCGCGTTCCGCCGCGCGCAAGGCCCGTTCCGGGTCGCCGATCAGTGCTTCCATCCTTGCCGCGTGGGCGGCCCAGACCGTGATCGTGAACGGGGCGTCGCCGGGGGCCGCCAGCCGGTCGAGCAGCGATCGCGCGCCGTCGATGTCATCGTGCATCGCGGTCGCCTCCGCGAGCATCCCGATCATCAGCAGCTGCAGGTCGTACCAGACGGGATCGTCCTCGCGCCGGACGACGCGGGTCAGCAGGATCCGGCTCGCCTCGGTCAGGCGACGGAACGCTTCGCCCATGTTCCCGTCACTGAACTGCTGCAGCCCCCATGCCTGCAGCCCATACGCGCGTACGAGCGGCTTGTCGGATGCTTCACCCTCTTTCAGCAACCGGCGCGCCAGCAGCCTGCTGCGGTCGCTCTCGAGGGCTTGGGCGTGGGCCGCCCAGCGGGAGTAGAGCAGGACGATGGCGTCGAGTTCCCGGCCGAGGATCCGGGCCAGGTGCTCCGCGCGTTCCAGCAGATCCACCGACGAGGTGCCGTACATCTCACGCATCCCGACGACCGCGATCAGCTGAGACAGGGCGGGCAACTCCGCGTCGGCGAGGCCGGCCGTCCGCGCCACCCGGACGGCCAGCCGCAGTTGTCGCTCGGCGGCCTCGAGCGCGGACTTGGCCGCCGCGTGACGGCCCGCGCGCACCAGCGCCGCCGTGGTCCGGCGCGGATCGGCGAGCGGACCGGCCGCCCACAGGTGGTGGGCGACGCGCTCGGCCACGTAGTCGCCGGAGGAGTCGGTACGTTCGAGCGTGTCGGCGACGCGCAGGTGAAGCGGGTTCGCCCGCCCGGCGGGCGTGCTCTCGGAGACGGACTCGCGGACCAGATCGTGCGAGAAGCGGAACGAGAACGGGTTCCCTGGTGTGGGTTCGAGCAGGCCGAGCGCTTCCACGGGCTCCAGACGATCGAGGCAGGTCTGTACGTCAAGGTCGGCGACCCCGGCGAGCAGACCGAGGTCCACCTCCCGGCCGATCAGCGCGGCGATCTGGAGCAGGTTCCTGGCGCGGTCGTCGAGTCCGGCCATCCGGTCGCGGACGACGTCTCGCACGGTGGCGGGCACTCCCACTCGCGCCCCGGCGCCCTCGACGAGCGCGCCGCTGTCAGCGAGCAGCCGGGCCAGCTCCCGGACGAAGAACGGATTGCCGGCCGTACGCGCATAGATGCCGCGTACCGCCTCCGGGCCTGGAACCTGGCCGGTCTCGCGGCGGACGAGCTCGGCCACCTCGGCCAGGCCGAGAGGACCGAGCCGGGTACGGAAGTGGCCGGGCACCCGGCTCGCCGCGGCGAGCGTCCGCGTCAGCGCCGATCCGGGTACGGGCGCGCGGTCGCGGAGCCCTCCGATGACCGCGGTGCCGGCCGGCAGCCGGGCCGCCAGGTGGCTGAACAAGCGCAGCGACGCGACGTCCGCCCACTGGAGGTCGTCGATCATGAGCACCAGTGGTCGCCGCGCCGCGACCTGGCCAATGGCGGCGACGGCCGCCTCGAACAAGCGGAACTGGGCGCCCGCGTCGCGTGCCACCGTTTCGCCGAGGCCGTCACCGTCCGGCTCCAGGAGGTCGCCGAGTTCGCCGGCGAGCCATTTCTCCCGCGCCGCGCCGGGCAGCTCGTCCAGCACAGCGCCGACTGCCTGAATCCACGGCCACATCGACGGCGTTCCTTCGCCTTCCAGGCAGCGGGCCCAGACGGCGGCGGCCTTACGCTTCTCCGCCTCGGCGGTGAGCTCCTCCAGCAGCCGCGTTTTGCCTATCCCCGGCTCGCCCTCCAGGACGATGAGCCCCCTGCCTGCGGTGAAGGCGGGCTCGATCGCCTGCCGCAGCACCGTCAGTTCCTCCGCTCGGCCGACCAGGACGTCTCCGGACGATGTCGCGGATCTCGCGGCGGCCTGTACCGGTGCGGGCGAGTGTCCGGCCGAGCGCCGTACGGTCACTGCCTCGGTCGCCGTCGGGTTCTGGTCCAGCACCAGCCGGTGCGCGGCGGCCACGGCTTGGCCAGGGTCGATGCCGAGATCCTCGGCGAGCCGGGCACGGACCGCGCGGAACACCGACAACGCCTCCGCCTGCTGCCCGGCGGCGCCCAGCGTGGAGATGAGGCTCGCCTGCACCGGCTCGTGCAGGGGCGCCATCCTGGCAGCCAGGTGCAGGGAAGGCAGCAGCCGCTCCGGCCGGCCCAGCGACACCGCGAGCTCGGCCGCCGCCGTGCACGCGTCGAAGAACTGGCCGTCCAGCCTCGCGAATATCGACGTCGCGGCCGGTCCCTGGCCCAGCCCATCGCCCGCGGAGCCGTGCCAGAGTCCCAGCGCTTCCACGTAACAGTCGAGAGCCGCCTCAGGGCGCTCCTTCACCAGGGCGGCCTCGACAAGGTTCTGGAACACGACAAGGTCCAGCGTCCCGGCTGCCGCCGCGAACAGGTAGCTGTTGCCACGCCGCTCCAGGTAGGAGCCGGAACTTCGCGCCGAAAGCTCAGGCTCCAGCAGCCGGCGCAGCGACCCGACGTACTTGTGGATGACGTTGAGGGCACTCGCCGGCGGATCGTCCTGCCAGATGAGATCGATCAGCTCATCGGTGCTGATCGGCCGTCCTTCCCTGGCCAGGAGAAGGGCCAGCAGGAAGGCCTGCTGCCGCGGGCCGGCGCTCAACTCGACGTGACCCCGCCAGAGCCGTAAAGGACCGAGAATCTGGAAGAGCAGGGGGCCGCCGGAAGCCCGTCCGTCCTCGCCATCGCCGTCGATGGGAAGGATTGCCACAGCCACGCGTGTACCACCTTGGAATGTCATCGGATCGCCTGGGCTCGGACAGTGAAGCGGATCGCGAAGCCGGTGGGTACTGTGATCCTGCTCGACCAGTGCCCATTCCCAGCGACGTCGCGTCACTGCGCCGGGGGGCGTGTCATGCGATGGGGTGTTCGCTTCTAAGATCCGAGGTGTGGCCAAGTATTTCGCTCTGCACCCGGACAACCCCCAGCCTCGCCTGATCAGCCAGGTCGTCGATTCGTTAAACGCCGACGGGCTGATCGCGTACCCGACGGACTCGTGCTACGCGCTGGGGTGCCGGCTGGGCAACCGGGAAGGCATCGATCGGATCAGGGAGATCCGCAGCCTCGGCAGTGATCATCACTTCACGCTGATCTGCAGGGACTTCGCGCAGTTCGGCCAGTTCGTTCACGTGAGCAATGCGGTGTTCCGGTTGGTCAAGGCGGCGACTCCGGGCGGATACACGTTCATCCTGCCCGCGACCAAGGAGGTGCCGCGGCGGTTGATGCATCCCCGGAAGAAGACGGTCGGTGTGCGGATCCCTGATCACGTCGTCACCCAGGCGCTGCTGGCCGAGCTCGGCGAACCGCTGCTGTCGAGCACCCTGCTGTTGCCCGACGAGACCGAGCCCGCGACACAGGGCTGGGAGATCAAGGAGCGGCTCGATCACGTGGTCGACGCCGTCATCGACTCGGGCGAGTGCGGCGCCACCCCGACCACCGTCGTCGACCTCTCGCAGGGTGAACCCGAGATTCTTCGTCGCGGCACGGGAGACCCGTCCCTGTTTGAGTAAGTTCGAGTAAGGGTGAGGGCCGCCCCGATCATCACGGGGCGACCCTGGCGGCGGCCGGCGCTTGGCCAGTACGGCTGCGGCTGCGGAGCGCTTGGCCAGTGCGAGCCGGCGGCGCGGCTACTTGGCGGCCAGCTCTCGGCCGGCGTCGCGGGCGGCGGCGAGGGCGTCGCCGTGAAGCTGCGCGGCCAGCGGGCGCAGCGATTCCATGGCCGGGTTGGTGGCGGCGAGGGTGAGCTCACGTTCGACGACGGTGAGGTCGGCCTCCCACATGTCACTCAGAACCCGCGTCAGGTACGGGGTGGAGTGGTCCCAGCCCTCACGCGGGGTCCCGGGTCCATAGCCGCCGCCACGCACGGTGGCCAGCACGGTCGGCTTGCCCTTCAGCACCGGAGTGCCGGCGCCCGCCGCGGCGATGACCAGGTCGGCCCAGGTCTTGAAGTGCTGGGAGACCCCGTAGTTGTACAGCGGCACGGCCAGCAGAACCGCGTCGGCCGCCTCCAGTTCGGCAGCGAGCCGCACGGCCAGCGCGAGCGCGTCACGCTGCGCCTGGGTGCGGTCGGGTTCGGAGGTGAACGCCGCGGTCGCCGCGAGCGCCCAGGCCTCGGCGGGCAGCGGGTCGGTGGCCAGGTGACGACGCACTACCGGCTCGCCGGGCCGGGTCGCCGTCCACTCGGCTTCGACGAGGTCGGCGAGCTCGGCGCTGGAAGAGGTGCCGGGAAGAATGCTGGCGTCCAGCCGGAACAGACTCATGATCGTCTCCTTTAAGGTGCCGCGTCATGCGGCTCAGCGATGTCGGCGGCGAGCCGGCCTGGGTGCCGGCGCCGCGACCCGCTTCAGCATAAGCGGACTTTACCCCGCTTTATATTCCAGAGGTAGGGTGAGAACTTGTGGATCTCCCTGTGGTGCCCTTCGGTCGTCCCCGTGCGGAACGGGTGGACGCGGCGCGCAACCGGCTGCAACTGCTCCAGGTGGCCCGCGAGATGATCGCCGAGCACGGGGTGGAGAGGGTGACCATGGACGGCCTGGCCGAACGGGCCGGCCTGGGCAAAGGGACTGTCTTTCGCCGGTTCGGCACCCGCGCGGGAATCTTCCAGGCCCTGGTGGACGAGGACGACCGTGCCTTCCAGCAGGCCGTCATGGGCGGGCCACCGCCGCTCGGCCCCGGAGCCGACCCGGTGCAACGGCTGATCGCCTACGGCCGGGCCCGCATCGCCTTTCTGCTCGACCACCACGCGATCGTCCGCGCGGCCCTGGACCGCAACCAGCCCGTCCCCGTCGGCGAGCACAACCTCTCCCGGCTGCACATCCGGATGCTCCTGGGACAGGCGCACCAAGACGAACTCCTGGACATCGCCGACCTCGACAGCCTGGCCGTCCAGCTCACCGCCGCGCTCGAAGGCCCGATCCTGCTCTACCTGGGCATGTCGCGGCCCTTCCCGGCCGACCCCACCCCGGCCTCCATCCCGTTGGCCGACAGCTGGCAGACCATCATCGAGCGCCTCTTCCGAACGCCGTCACACAGCGGTTAACTCACGGCAGCGGCGATGCCGCCCGGATACCCCATCGACAGGCCCGTCAGCGGGTGGCGTGGGCCCAGTCGGCCAGTTCCAGTTCGACGTCGGCCTGCTGCGCCGCCGTGGCGAGGTGGGATCGCGTACGAGAGCGCTCAAAGCTGACAGCCGCTGTCCACCGGGTCAGGCGAGGATTGTTGGCGACGCTCCATGAGATGATCGAGATCATGATGGGTTTGTCAGGCACGGGCCGTTCAGTCGTTCACCCCTCCGGGCCGGCCGGCGAGGCTGCCGCGATGTTCACCGCCGATCTGGTCACGGCGTCGGCCGCGTGCTGAGCATGGTCGAGGCGGAGACCACCCCGCGAGTCCCGCACACGTTCGGGGACGGCCTCGCGTCTCCCTTCCCCGGCGGCGACCCCATGAGACCCGCGAGCCATCCAGAGCCGGCCGGCGTCGCGCAGATCCCGGGATTACGACCGCGCCTGCGCGCTGGTGATGGGGGCGAGGTCCCTGCGGCCGACGTCGACCTTGTGGACGCACTGGATCCGCGGACCCGGCGAACGGTGACGGCCTGGCTCAGTGAGAAGCCCTCCGCGCCCCTGCGACAGACACGGCTGCGGATCCTGGCCTCGTTCCTGCGCTGGCTGCACACCGCCGAGCCGGCCCTCGACCTGCTCACCGCCACCGAGGCTCAACTGGACGCCTACTGCTACACCGCCCTCACCACCGGCGTACGCGCGTCCGGCAAGCCCTTGACCAGGGCGACGGTGATCCGGAGACGCGCCACGCTGGCCTCCTTCTACGCCTTCGCCCGGCGAACCGGCGCGGATCGGTCTCACCGTGGCGTGACCGGCACGCCTCCCCTCACCCCGGCCGAGCGGCGCCTGCTGCGAACAGGTGCCAGGCGGCTGGCCGACGACGGCCGATGGGCCGAGGCTCTCGCCGTCGCGCTGCTGGAGGCGACAGGCGCCTGCGTGGAGGCGCTGGCCGCTTTGACCGCCCACGATGTCCGCCCTTCCGCCCCCGCCGACCAGCTGACCCTGATCACCTTGCGCGACGGCCGTGATGGCGTCGTCGCGTTCCCGGTGTCGCCGGAGGTCCGCCACCTGTTGCGCGCGCTGTGCGCCAGCCGTCCCCCCGGAGAGCCGCTGATCAGGCGGGACGACGGCCGGAGCGTCGACCTCGAATGGATCGGGGCCGCGCTCACCGACGCCGCGCTCGCCGCCGGCGTACCCAGGCAGCGAGCCGAACTCCTGCACCCGCGCCTGCTGCGCGCCCGCACGGTGACCGAGCTCGCCCGCCCGTAACCGGCGGGCCGGGCAGGCCTGCCCTGCGGTCCGGGCGGGCCTGCCTCGCGGGCCGAGTGCGCGTAACCGCGGACCCTGGTCGCCGTACCAGACCTTCCACACCCGCCCCTGAACAGCCCAGGCTCGGGGGCGCTGAGCGTTCGCCCGGCCGGGGTCACCTGCCGCCGACGAAGGACCTGGCGGGGATGAAGAGCTCGTGCCCGGTGTTGAAAAGCACCCGCACCCCGGCGGTCGTCCACTCGGTCGCCTTGACGGAGTCGGCCGACGTTTCGATGTCCACCCAATGGCCGTAGGAAAGGCTGGGATCCCGGCCGACGAAGATCTGGTGCGACTCCCCGACAAGGGCGCTGCGGTGAATCAAGGCCAGCAGATGCTTCGAACCGTCGTTGTAGGCCACCGTGGCCGGCTGGTCGCTGCGATAGACCACCTCGGACCGCGGCCACCGCACCGCGACGGACAGCGCCACACCCAGCGCGATGCCGAGAACGACCAGCCCGAGTCCCTTCAGCCGCCGGAACCGGTACGGGCGGGTCAACGGCGGTTCCACGGTCAAGGGCGAAGTCATCCAGGACCTCCGTAAAGGGTCGACTTCGTAGTTGGTCGCTCCGGCATGAGGAAAAGTTCGCGAACGCCGACGCTGTTCACCGTTCCTCGGCCCGGACTTGCCGGTGCGCCTCAGACGTGCACCACCGCGGTGTGGGCGTGCCCGCGGCTGCGACCGACCTCCACCTTGACCGAGCGCTTGGCCTTGCGCACGCCGCGGTCGCGCTTCTTGACCGATTTCACCCGCCAGGGCAGCGTGATCTTCACCTCGTCGGCGGTCCTGGACGGGTCGGAGACCGCGAGCCGTACCCGCCCGTGGTCGCGGCGGATCAGCAGCGTGCAGGGGCCGTCGGCGTGGAGCGGTCCGTCCGCGGTCTCGACGGTCCCCGCGCGCCAGAAGACGGCGGCGAGCACGTTGTCGCGGGCGATGGCCTGCACCGTTCGGGAGTTGGCGAGGATCTTGATCCGCTGCCCGTAAGCCGCGGTCTGCGCGATGGAGGCGTCGGGCAGCACGGCATAGGCGTAGCGGGCCTTGCCCGGATCGACGCCATGGTCGAGCAGGATCGTCGTGTAGTGCCTGGTGACGGGGGTGTTGTCGCCGCCGGTGGTGGCGCCCTTGTCGATATCGCGCCAGCGGCCGGTGCGCTGCTCGCGGATCACCTTCGCGTCGGCGCCGTCGAGCAGCGCGTAGCCGGCCACGCCGGTCAGGTGGACCCAGCCGTCGCCCCGGGTCAGCGGCGGATGCCAGTCGTGGGTGTTGCGGTTCTCCACGATGGTCTCGATGCGGCGGCCGTCGGAGGCGGCGATGCCGGTGCCGAGGGCGATCACCGCGTCATCGAGCAGGAACCACGCCTTCTTGGCCCGCAGCGAGGAGCCGTCGGCGATCAGCTTCATGGCCGCCACGCCGTACTCGCCGTCCAGTGCCACGCCGCCCGCCCACGGGGTGGGTGGCAGGCGGCGCTTGCTGTGCGAGAGGTCGGCGCGCCCGCGCGTGTCGACCGTCGTGCCCGGCAGCCGGTGCGGGTCGATCGTCGGCCACAGGTCGTCGTTCCAGTGGGTGAGGTCGGCGGTGTAGAGGTAGGTCATGCCGTCGCCGGTGTACCAGCCGTGCAGGTTCTCCTGGTTCATGGACTCCGCCGCGCCGATGCGCTCCGAGCTCATCGCGATCGCGTAGGCCCAGGTGGGGCGGCGGTGCACGACCCGGTCCATGTCGGCGAAGACGTACGTGCCCGTCATGCGCGGGCCGACCGGCACCGACAGGTCCTCCAGCAGGGCCTTGGCCCCGGCGATGCTCGCCAGCGACGCGAGCGCGGGGGCGGCCTGGTTGCGGGTGATCCAGCCCTTCACCAGCGGTCGCCAGCGCTGGGCGTAGCGCTCGGGCGCCGCCTCCAGCAGGGTGAGGATGGACTCGACCGCCTTCTCCCCGGAGTGGTGGTCGCGGTGGCCCTGCACCGAGATCTGCCGGCCGCGTACGCAGTCCATCATCAGCCCGTCGAAGATGAACGGCGCGAACGAGCGATCCACGAGGTCGTAGACGTGGCCGATTCCGGTGATCTCCCACGGTGACCTCGCGAGCATGGCGATCAGCTTGGCCACGCTCTCCAGATAGTCCACGCCGTAGCTGCCGTTGTAGGGAAACACGTCGTGCTGGATGAACGACCCGTCACGGTAGAAGCCGTCGCCTGGGCCCTTGGTCGGTCGCAGCAGGTCGGAGACCGCGTTCCTGGCCCGCTTGACGAGGCGGGCGTCGTGGGTGAGCAATCCGCGCATCGCCACCGCCGTGGCCTTGCCCGCCCGGTTGGCGCCGGTCTCGACGACGCCGGGGTGGCTGACGCGGCGCTCCGGGTTGGGACACCAGCGGCGCAGGGGGCGCAGCCAGCGCTCGAGGCGGTCCTTGGGCAGGCCGTCGTACAGCAGGGCGCAGGTGTCGGTCAGCGCGCGGGGGACGCCGATCTCCCACCAGTACCAGTTGCTGCCCCGCCGGTCGAGTCCCTCGTGGTAGGCGTGCTTGTACAGGAAGTCCAGCGCCATGATCGCGGTGTCGGCGACGTGCCCGTCGCGGTGCATGGTGGTGCCCGGCGTGGCCCAGCCCAGCGCCAGCGTGCGCATGCGGTTGTAGGCGCGGTTGAAGTTGCCCGTACGGGGGTCGTCGAGCGGCAGGTCGGGCCACAGGCTCGGGCGGCCGGGGTCGGGCTTCAGCTTGCGCAGCACCGCGTTGGCCGAGCCGTCGACCGCCTGCGCCTTGTCGGTGTAGACGGAGTCGTACGACCCGCCGGCCAGCAGGCTCACCCACCGCTCACGCGCGGCGTCGAACATGGCCGTGCTGACCGTCGCGGTGCCGGCCGCTTCGGCTGGTCTGTCCCAAAGAGCGAGGCCGGCCACGGCCGAGGTGCCCAGCAGGGCGGACCGCCGGCTGAGGGGGTGGGTCATGGCGGCCTTCCGACAACGGGCGAACATCAGCTCAAAGGATCATATGTCGACTCGCCCATAGCCCGGATCCGCCGTGCTCACCAGTCATGGACGGTGCCGTCCGTGAGCCGGTTGAACGGCAGGTACGCCGGTTGGTACGGGAATCGCGCCGCGGCCTTCTCATCGAGCTCCACGCCGAGTCCCGGCAGCCCGCCGGGGTGCAGGTAGCCGTCGGTGAAGCTGAACGACTGCTGGAACACCTCGTTGGTCGCCTGGCCGTGCTGCATGTACTCCTGGATGCCGAAGTTGTGGATCGCCAGGTCCAGGTGCAGGGCGGCGGCCATGCCGACCGGCGAGATGTCGGTCGGGCCGTGGATGCCGGACTTGATCTGGTACTGGGCGGCGTAGTCGAGCAGCTTCCGCATGGCCGTGATCCCCCCGGTGTGGGTGACGGCGGAGCGGACGTAGTCGATGAGCTGTTCGCGGATCAGGGTCTGGTAGTCCCACACGGTGTTGAAGACCTCGCCGATGGCCAGCGGGGTGGTGGTGTGCCGGCGTACCAGGCGCAGCGCCTCCTGATTCTCGGCCGGCGTGCAGTCCTCCAGCCAGAACAGGTCGTACGGCTCAAGGGCCTTGCCGAGCTTGGCGGCCTGGATCGGGGTCATCCGATGGTGGCCGTCGTGCAGCAGCGGCAGCTCGGGCCCGAACTCGTTGCGCACCGCCTCGAAGACGCCGGGCAGGTGGCGCAGGTAGGCGCGGGTGTCCCAGTCCTCTTCGGCGGGCAGCGCCGTGCGCTGGGCCGGCTCGTAGTCGTACCGCTTGCCGTCGACACTGGGCTGGGCGGCTACTCCGTACACGGCGTTGATGCCAGGTACGGAGGTCTGCACCCGGATCGACCGGTAACCCATCTCCAGGTGCCGGCGGATCGAGTCGAACAGCTCTGGCAGGTCCCGGCCCGAGGCGTGCCCGTACGCCATGATCCCGTTCCGGGAGGCTCCGCCGAGTAGCTGGTAGAGCGGCATCCCGGCGGCCTTGGCCTTGATGTCCCACAGCGCCACGTCCACGGCCGCGATGGCGGCCATGGTGACAGGCCCGCGCCGCCAGTACGCCGAGCGGTAGAGGAACTGCCAGGTGTCCTCGATGCGATGCGGGTCTCGCCCGAGCAGGAGGGGGACGACGTGGTCGGCCAGGTACGACGCGACCGCCAGCTCCCGCCCGTTGAGTGTGCCGTCTCCCAGCCCGCTGATCCCCTCATCCGTCGTGATCTTGAGGGTGACGAAGTTGCGGTCGGGACTGGTGACGACGACGTCCGCTGCGATGATCTTCACGCAGATGCCTTTCTCAAAGGTGGTGGCGGCGAAGTCGAGGGATCACGCTCACCATTCCGCGTAGGAACCGTCCCGGTGCCGCCAGATGGGGCCGCGCCAGGAGTGTCCTGTTTTGCCGGCGGAGCGGACCGCCTGATCGTCGACCTCGATCCCCAGGCCGGGCGCGGTGAGCCGCTCGACGTACCCGTCCACGAAAGCCAACGGGGTCTTGTCGAGGCAGTAGTCGAGCACCTCGGCGCCGCGGTTGTAGTGGATGCCGATGCTTTGTTCTTGGATGAGGTAATTCGGGGTGGCGAAGCCGATCTGCAGGCAGGCCGCGAGGGCGATCGGGCCGAGCGGGCAGTGCGGGGCGAGCTGCACGTCGTACACCTCGGCGAGGGTGGCGATCTTGCGTACCTCGGTGATACCGCCGGCGTGCGAGAGGTCCGGCTGGGCGACCGCGATGCCGGCTTGAAGGACGGGCAGGAACTCCTGCCGGCTGTAGAGCCGTTCCCCCGTCGACACCGGGATGGTGGTCGAGCGGACGAACTCGCCGATGAGGTGCGAGTTCTCCGGGACGACCGGCTCCTCCAGGAACAGCGGCCGATACGGCTCCAGCAGCGGCGCCACACGACGGGCGTTGGCCAGGGTGAACCGCCCGTGGAAGTCGACGGCGACGTCGCGGTCCTCGCCGAGCACCTCGCGGGCGGCGGCCACCCGGGCGACCACGCCGTTCAGCTCGGCGACCGAGGCGAGCGGGCTCATCTTGCCGGAGGCGTTCATCTTCACCGCGGTGAGCCCGGCCTCGACCTGGGCGGCGATGTGGTCGCGGACCTCGCTGGGCTCGTCGCCGCCGACCCAGCCGTACATCCGGATCCGGTCTCGTACCGGACCGCCGAGCAGCTGGTGCACCGGGGCGCCGAAGTGCTTGCCGGCGATGTCCCAGAGGGCCTGGTCGAGGCCCGCCACGGCGCTCGCCAGGATCGGACCGCCCCGGTAGAACGAGCCCTTGGTCAGCACCTGCCAGTGGTCCTCGATGCGCAGCGCGTCCCGGCCGATCAGCAGCTCCGCGAGCTGGTCGATGGCGGCGCGGACGGTCTCGGAACGCCCTTCGCAGGTGGCCTCACCCCAGCCGACGATCCCGGAGGCGGTCTCCACCCGGACGAAGAGCCAGCGGGGGGCGACGAGAAAGGTCTCTATGCGGGCGATGGTCGTCATGCCGGTCAGCCCTTTGTCGCGCCGGCGGTGAGGCCGGAGACCACGTACTTCTGCACGAACAAGGCGATCAGCATGATCGGTACGGTGACCACGGTGGCCGCGGCCATCAGACCGCCCCAGTCGATGCTGGCGTAGCCGACGAAGTCGAAGATCGCCACGGGCAGGGTCTTGGTGTCCGCGTCGGAGAGCACGAGCGCGAACATGAAGTTGTTCCAGGAGAAAATGAAGGACAAGATCCCAGCGGTGGCGATACCCGGTACGGACAGCGGCAGCAGGATGCGGCGGAACGCGCCGATGTGGGTCAGCCCGTCGACCAGCCCCGCCTCCTCCAGCTCCTCGGGCAGGCTGTCGAAGTAGCCCATCATGATGTAGACCACCAGCGGTAGCGCGACGAACATGTGGCTGAGGATCAGCACCCCGAAGCCGCCGACCATCTTCAGGTTGGAGAAGACGTAGTACCAGGGCACCAGCAGCGAGACACCGGGGATGACCCGGGCCATCAGCACCACCAGCGCGGACTTCCGCATGTTGAACCGGCTCATCGAGTACGCGGCCGGCAGGCCGAGGATCAGCGACGCCACGGTGGCGGCGAACGCCACCCAGAGGCTGTTGACGATGAACTCGACGTAGTTGGCCTGCTTGAGCACCTTGGCGTAGTTGTCCATGGTGGGCGAGAAGGCCAGCGCCTTGCCCGGGTCGTAGATGTCGACGTTGGTCTTGAACGACGCGGCGATCATCCACAGCAGCGGTGCGAGCAGCGAGAGCACCACGAAGGTGAGTGCCACCACCCGGAACACCCGGTACGCGGGACGGGGCTTCATCGCTTGGCCTCCTTGCGCCGGGCGGTCAGGGCCCACATCGCCCCGATGATGATCAGGAAGAAGAGGATGAGGACGGTGGAGGAGACGCCGTACTCGTTGTAGTCGAAGCTGAGGCCGTAGGCGTACACGTTCAGCGTCTCTACCTCGTGGAACGAACCGCCGCCGCGGCCCTTCGTGGCGTAGAGGATGTCGAAGGTCTTCAGCGCGTCGATACCGCGCAGCAGGATCGCCACGGTCAGCGTGGGCCCCAGCAGCGGCAGGGTCACGTGCCGGAAACGCTGCCAGGTGCTGGCGCCGTCGATGCGCGCCGCCTCCTGCGGCTCGTCCGACAGCGAGGTGAGCCCGGCGAGCAGGATCAGCGTCACCATCGGTGTCCACTGCCACACGTCGATGAAGATCGTGGTGGGCAGGGCCGTGTGCTGGCCGGCGAGCCACGGCTGCGGCCCGATGCCGACCCAGCCGAGGATCTGGTTGGCCATGCCGATGTTCGGGTCGAAGATGAGCCGCCACATCATGCCGACCGCGACCGGGGTGGCGACGAGCGGCATCAGGATGGCGACCCGGACCCATCTCTGCCCTTTGAACGGCCGCCAGAGCAGCAGGGCGATCGCCATCCCGAGGACCACCTCGAACAGCAGCGCGACCACCGTGAACGTGGCGGTCCGTCCTACGGCGGGCCAGAACCGGGCGGTGTCCGTGAAGACGTCGAGGTAGTTCCGGAAGCCCACGAACGCGCTCTCCGCCCGGACGGATCCCTCGGCGTCGGTCAGGCTGAGATAGCCGGTCCAGGCCAGGGGGAACACGATCAGCGCGGTGACGAAGGTCATCGCGGGCGCGGCGAAGAGCCACTTGCGGTGGTCATTGACCCAGCGCACCCAGCCGGGCGTATGGGAGGCGGTCGGGGCGCCGCGCGGCGCCTTGGTGGTGGTGATCGTTGCCATGCTTACTTGGCCTCGTCGTCCAGGAACTTCTGGAACGCGGCGTTGGCCGTGTCGGCGGCCGCCGCGGCGTCCTTGCCGGTGATCGCGTCGACGATCGGCTGGCCGACGATCTCGCGGGCCTCGGCAACCTTCACGACCAGCGGCCGGTCATGGCCCACCCCGGCCTTGGTGCTGGCCTTGATGGCCTCCACCAGGTCCTTCGGGAAGGTCGAGGTGCCCTGCGGGTTGGCCCAGACGGAGCTACGGGCGCCCGGCACGCCGGAGGTCTGCTGGCTGAGCGTCTGGGCCTTGCCGGTGGCCCACTCGATGAACTTCCAGGCGTTGCCCTGGTTCTCCGAGCTGGAGTTGACGCCCAGTGCCCACGACGGGATGTTGTACGGCTTCGAACCGGCCGGGCCGGCCGGGAACGGCGCGAAGCCGACCTTGTCCGAGACCTTGGACTTGGCCGGGTCGGTGGCGTTCTTGTAGAGCGAGTTGGCCTCGGTGTAGAAGGCGGCCTTGCCCTGGGTGAAGATGGCCATCGCCTCGGGCCAGCCCATGTCGGTGCTGACGTTCGCCGGGCCGGAGTCTTTGATCAGCCCGCCGTAGAAGGCGTACGCCTGCTTGGCCGCGTCGCTGTTGACCGCGGCCTTGCCGCTGCCGTCCACGAAGTCGCCGCCGAAGCTGTAGAGGAAACTGGAGAACTGGGTGACCGCCGGCGACTTGCCGGTACGCGCGACGAAGCCCGCGACGTCCGGCTGGGCCGCCTTGACCTTGGCGGCGGCGGCCTTCAGCTCGTCGAGGGTCTTCGGCGGGGCGCTCAGGCCGGCCTTGGCGAGCAGGTCCTTACGGTAGTAGAGGACCTCCTGCTCGGTGATGATCGGGACACCGACCGGCTTGCCCTCGTAGGTGGTGGCCTCCACCGGGCCGGCCTGGAAGTCGCTGAAGTCCCAGTCCTTGTTGGCCTTCACCTGCTCCGACAGGTCGGTCAGGTACTTGTTCTTGGCGAAGAGCTTCCCCTCCTGCAGGGGGCGGTACATCATCACGTCGATGTCGGCTGAGCCGGCGTTCAGCTTGACGTTGTACTGATCGGAGAGCTGGTCCTCGCCGAGTTGAGTGACCTCGACCTTGAGCCCGGTCTGCTTCTCGAACTCGGGCAGGCTCTTCTTGATGTTCTCCGTCCACACGTGGTTGGCCAGGGTGACCCGGACCGTCTTGGACGCACCGCTGTCGTCACCGCCGCCGCCACAGGCGGACAGGCTCATGGCGACAACCACGGCCAGAGAAGTACTGAATATCGATCGACGTTGCACGTCATCTCGCCTTTCTGTCATGGCCGCCGCCCGGAAGAGCGCCACACTCTCGTAACATCGGCTTAATTCCGGGATGCTAGGACAAAAAAGCGGATTTATTCAAGAGCTGGCCGTCAACTGATATGCTTTATGCCGTGAATCAGTCCTCCCCAGAGGGTGCCCCACCCCAGCCCTCCCCTCCCGAGACTGGGCTACACGCACGCGTTCTCGACCACCTCGGCACCGCCATCTGCAGCGGCGATGTGGCCGCCGGTTCCGTCCTGAACATCGACGACCTGGTCGACCGCTACCAGGTCTCCCGCTCGGTGATCCGCGAGGTGCTGCGGGTGCTCGCATCCATGGGGCTCATCGAGACCCGGCGCCGGGTCGGGATCATGATCCAGCCCGCCGTGGGGTGGAGCGTCTTCGATCCGCAGGTGATCCGCTGGCGGCTGGCCTCGGCCGGGCGGATGGCGCAGATGCGCTCGATCACCGAGCTACGGACCGCGATCGAGCCGCACGCCGCCTGGTTGGCCGCCGAGCGGATCGACGACGACGAGGCGAGCGAGCTGGTCGGCCTCGCGGGCAAGATGTGGGCCGCGGGGAAAGCCGGCGATGAGCCGCGCTTCCTCAACCTGGACATCGAATTCCACCGGCGGGTGCTGGCCGGCTCCGGCAACGAGATGTTCGCGAAACTGCAGCTGATCGTCGCCGAGGTGCTGGCCGGCCGGCATCACTACCACCTGATGCCGCACAACCCGGACGAGAAGGCGTTGCAGCTGCACACTGACGTGGCCCAGGCGATCCAGCGGCGCGACGGAGAGCGGGCCCGGGAGGCCATGGTGGGGATCATGGAGCAAGGGTTCGCCGAGATGAAGTCCATGTGGGAGCAGGCCGTCGAACCAGGCGGCGCCTGACGGCGCCCGGAGGACCATCCCCTCGCACAGGCGACACGGAACGTCTCAGCCACCAGGTGCGGCGGTCGAGCCGCGGATGACCAGGCTGGGGGTGACGGAGAAGCGGACCGCCGAGGTGCGGCCCTGGATGCGTTCGAGCAGGAGCCGGCCGGCGGTGCTACCCATGACGGCTCCGTCCTGATTGACGCTGGTCAGCGCGATGTTGGGCAGCGCGGCCGGCTGGGTGTTGTCGTAGCCGGCGACCGAGAGGTCCCGCGGGACGGACAGTCCGGCCTCGTGGACCGCGGCGAGCGCGCCGAACGCCGCCTGGTCGGCGCCCGCGAAGATCGCCGTCGGGCGCGGGGAGCGGCTCAGCAGCTGGCGGGCGCCGTCGTAGCCGCCCTGCTCGTGGTAGTAGGTCTTCGCTATGGCGATCTCGTCGTCGAGCCCGTGCTCGCGCATGACGCGTTCGTAGGCTTCGGCCCGGATGACGTGCAGCAGGTCAGAGGGCCGCGCGTTGCTGTTGTCCTGGTGGGTGATGTGCGCGATGCGGCGGTGCCCGAGTTCGATCAGGTGGCGTACGACGAGCTCCGCGCCGACGTCGTCCTCGTCGAACACCGAGTCGTAGAGCGCCGACCGCTCGTGGCGGGCCAGCACCACGGTGGGCACCTCCTGCGCCACCTCCTCCAGCCGGGCCCGGCCGGCGAGCGGGGCGACCATGATGATGCCGTCCACCTGCCGGTCCACCAGGGCGTCGACCGCGTGCTTCTCGACCTTACGGGTGACGCCGCCCTGGATCATGATCGCCTGGTAACCGGTGTCGGCGAGCTGCTCCATGAGGCCGTCGAGGATGTCGGCGAAGAACGGGTTCCTGATGTGCGGCAGCATCAGGCCGACGGTGAAGGTGCGCCCGCGCATCCCCCGGGCGGCCGCCTGCGGCCGGTAGCCCAGTTCCTCGATGGACGCCTTGACCCGGTCCTTCATGGCCGGGCTGACGCCATAGGCGTTGCGGATCACCTTGGACACCGCTGTGACGGAGACCTGGGCGTGGCCGGCCACATCGGCGATCGTCACCCGTCGCCGTCGATTGTGCGCGGCCAATGGGACTCCCTTCACGAGCGAGATCCCATTCTACGAGCTCGATCCGCACGGGTAACGTTACCCATTTGATCAAGCGAAACACAGCAAGTCAGGTGGTAACAAGTGGGAAGCGTTACTCAAATACGCTCTTGACGCTGTCTCAGGCAACGCCTACGTTAACTCGCATCGGGGGGCTGTTAAAACGTTTCAACCAACCCGGAGGGGCGTTGTGAAGACCTCTCACCTGGGAGCGGCGATGGCCGTTCTCGCGATGGCGGCCCTGACCTCATGCGGGTCGGGCTCCGAGCAGGCCGCCGACGGCACGGTCACGCTGTCGTTCATGACGGGTAGCGACCAGTCGACCGTGGACACGACCAAGGCACTCGCCAACGCCTTCATGCAGGCCAACCCCAAGATCAAAATCGAGATCGAGACGCAGCCCGGAGGCAGCGAGGGCGACAACATCGTCAAGACCCGGCTCTCGACCGGCGAGATGACGGACGTGTTCTGGTACAACTCCGGGTCGCTGCTCCAGGCGCTCAACCCGGCCCAGACGCTGGTCGACCTCACCGGCGACCCGGTGCTGGCCAACGTCCAGCCCGACTACCTGCCGGTGGTGACCCAGGGCGGCCACGCGTACGGCGTGCCGGCCAGCGCGGCCTCCGGCGGCGGCATCCTCTACAACCGCAAGGTCTACGAAAAGCTCGGCCTCCAGGTGCCGAAGACCTGGGCCGAGTTCATGGCCAACAACGACAAGATCCAGGCGGCCGGGATCACGCCGGTGATCTCCACCTTCAAGGACTCGTGGACCTCGCAGCTGTTCGTGCTGGGCGACTTCTACAACGTCCAGGCCGCGATGCCGAGCTTCGCCCCCGGCTACACCGCGGGCAAGGTCAAGTTCGCGACCACCCCGGCGGCGCTCGCGAGCTTCCAGCACCTGGCCGACGTGCACGCCAAGGGCTACCAGAACAAGGGCTTCGGCTCGGCCACCTTGGACCAGGGGCTGAAGCTGCTGGCCGACGGCAAGGGCGCGCACTATCCGATGCTCACCGCGATCCTGCCTCCGGTGCTGAAGACCAGCCCGCAGGCCGCCACCGACGTCGGCTTCTTCGGCATTCCGGGCACGGACGCGGCCAAGAACGGCGCCACCGTCTGGGAGCCGCCCGCCCTCTACATCCCCAAGACCACCAAGAAGCTGGAGGCGGCCAAGAAGTTCCTCGCCTTCGTCGCCTCGCCCGCCGGCGCGGACGCGGTCACCCAGGCCGTGCAACCGACGGGGCCGTACCGGGTGAAGGGCGCCAAGCTGCCCGACAACGCCATCCAGGCGGCCAAGGACGTGCAGGCCTACATCGACAAGGGCGCCACCTCGACCGCGCTGGAGTTCGTCTCGCCGATCAAGGGCCCGTCCCTGGAGCAGATCACCGTCGCGGTCGGTTCCGGTCTGACGGCTCCGGCCGAGGGCGCCGCCCAGTACGACAAGGACGTGGAGAAGCAGGCCAAACAGTTGGGCCTCCAAGGGTGGTGACCAAGCAGCAGGCCGGGCCCCGCTCGGGGCCCGGCCCTGCCCTCGAGGGCCGGCCCGCCCGGGCCGACCGCCGCAGGCGGCACGCGGCCTACCCGTACGCGCTGTACCTGCCGGCCACCGTCGTCTACCTGGTGATCTTCGCTGTGCCGACGGTGATGGCCTTCTACTTCGCGCTGACCCGCTGGACGCTGTTCGACAGCACCTTCGTCGGCCTGCAGAACTTCCGCGACTTCCTGGCCGAGCAGAACCTGCGCATCGGCTTCCAGAACACGATCTTCTACGCCGTCGTGACCAGCGGCCTGAAGGTCGTGCTCGGGCTGCTGCTGAGCGTGCTGCTGACCTCGAAGCTGCGGCTGCGCGGCTTCCTGCGCTCGGTGGTGTTCTTCCCCGTCCTGGTCTCCACGGTCGCGGTCGGCATCACCTTCAGCGTCCTGCTCAAGCCCGACACCGGCCTGGTCAACCGGGTCCTGGCCCTGGCCGGGATCGACGGCGGCGACTGGCTCGGCGACGCCACCACCGCGCTGCTGTCGGTGGCCCTGGTCGACGTGTGGAAGGGCGTGGGCCTGGCCACCGTGATCTACATCGCCGGCATCCTGTCCATTCCGCGCGACTACTACCAGGCAGTGGCCGTGGACGGCGGCAACGCCTGGCACCGCTTCCGCCACGTCACCCTGCCGCTGAGCTGGCCCGCCACCTACTCCGTGATCATCCTGTCGTTCATCGGCGGCCTGCGCTCGTTCGACCTGATCTGGACGATGACCCGCGGCGGCCCCGGCTTCACCAGCGACACCATCGCCTCGATCATCTACAAGCAGTATCAGGCCGGCTTCTTCGGCCTGTCCACGGCCGGCAACGTGCTGCTGTTCCTGGTCGTCTCCGCCATCATCGTCCCGCTCACCTGGTTCCTGGGCAAAAGGCAGGTCGCCGTATGAGGGCGCTGAGAAGGTTCGGCGCCGAGGCTATCGCGCTGGTCCTGGCGACCGTGTTCTTCCTCGTCCCGTTCGCCCTCATGCTGCTGACCGCGGTCAAAGACCCCACGCAGGCGCTCGACCTGGACTTCGCCTGGCCGGCCAACTGGCGGCTGGTGGAGAACTTCACCGAAGTGATCGAAGCCCGCGACTACGTGCTGCTGCGCGCCTACGTCAACAGCACGGTCCTGACCGTGGTGTCGGTCGCGCTGATCGTGGTCTTCGCCGCCATGGCCGCCTTCGTGCTGCAACGGCGGCCCGGGAAGGTCGGCTCGCTGGCCAACTTCCTGGTGCTGTCCGGGCTGATCATCCCGCCCGCGATCGTGCCGACGATCTGGCTGCTGCAGGCGTTCGGCCTGTTCAAGACCATGCCGGGGCTGATCCTCGTCGAGGTGGCGTTCGGGCTGTCGTACGCGGTGCTGCTGTTTCGCGCGTTCATCGCGGCCATCCCGCGCGAGCTGGACGAGGCCGCCATGATCGACGGCTGCACCGGGCCCGCGCTGTTCTTCCGCGTGATCTTCCCGCTGCTGCGGCCGGTCACCATCACCGTGATCCTCACCAGCTCGGTGGCCATCTTCAACGACTTCGTCAACCCGCTGTACTTCCTGCCCGGCGACGACAACGCCACCGTGCAGGTCACCCTCTACAACTTCCAGAGCCAGTACAGCACCCAGTGGAACCTGCTGTTCATGGACATCGTCCTGATCACGATCCCGCCGCTGCTGCTGTTCGTCTTCTTCAACCGCAAGATCGTCGCTGGGATGACCGCCGGCGCCATCAAGGGATGACCAAGATGAAGGGAGTGACCTGTGTCCCGATTACGTCGCCGGATACGTACGCTCGCGAGCCTGGGATTCGCCCTCGCGCTCTCGCCGCCTCTAGGAACTCCGGCGAGCGCAGCACCTCTGGTCCAGGTGGTCGACCTGAATGTGGACGGCAGATACGACCAGCCTCTCGGCCTCGACGACCCCACCCCTTCGGTGGGGTGGCGGATGAAGGAGACTCGGCAAGCCACCACGCACCCCTGCTATCGGCCGCCCGCACGAGCCGCGTGTCCGGGTGACGCGCAGACCGCCTATCAGGTCCAGGCCGCGACCAGCGACGCGAACCTCCAGCAGGGCGGGCTGATCTGGGACTCCGGCAAGGTGAACTCCGCGGTCCAGACCGGCGTCCGCTACGCCGGTCGGCCGCTGGGTTCGCGGCAGCGGGTGGTCTGGCGCGTCCGCGTGTGGGACGCCGACAAGAAGCCGTCGGACTGGAGCAAGCCCGCCTCCTGGGAGATGGGCCTGCTGCGGCAGAGCGACTGGGGGGCGGCGCGCTGGATCGAGTACCCAGGCCGGACGGAAACCCAGCCCATGCCGATCTTCGCCCGCCAGTTCGGCGTCGACCGCGGGAAGCAGGTGGCCGGTGCCCGTCTTTACCTGTCCGGCGTGGGCCTGCAGCTGCCGACCCTGAACGGTCACCGGCTCAGCGACGAGGTGCTCGCCCCTGGATACGCGAACTACCAGCTCTCCAGTGAGTACCGCGCCTATGACATCACCGATCACCTGCGCGCCGGAGCCAACACCCTCGGCGTCCGGCTCGGCAACGGCCCCGCCTATGTGCGGCGCGGCGTCACCAACGCGGCCGTCGGCCGCACGGCCCCGTACTCGTGGTGGCAGAGCCAGCTGAAAGGCGCCGGCGCTCTGGCCGCCGACGCCGGGGCCGGTGCCACGACGGTGAAACTGACCGACGTCGCCAACTACCACGTCGGCGCCACCATCAACATCGACACCGGCGACGGCGGCGACGACCTCGAATCCCGTACGATCACCGCGATCGGTTCCGCCGGCGCCGACGGGACGGGAATCACCTTCACGCCAGGGCTGGCCAAGGCGCACGCCTCCGGTGCGACGGTGACCGGCTCGGGCAACAACATCGCCGCCAGCGACGCGAGCGCCGGCGCCGCCGTCACCCCGCGCATGATCGCGCGGCTGGACATCGTCTACCGCGACGGGTCCACGGACGTCATCGTCTCCGACCGCGGCTGGCGCACCGCGCTCGGCGCCCTCGTCACCGACGCCTGGTACTCCGGTTCGGACTATGACGCACGGCGCGAGCAGGTCGGCTGGGACCTGCCGGGCTCGGACCTGTCGGCCA
Source organism: Nonomuraea sp. NPDC049750 (assembly GCF_040659625.1). Lineage (NCBI taxonomy): Bacteria > Bacillati > Actinomycetota > Actinomycetes > Streptosporangiales > Streptosporangiaceae > Nonomuraea > Nonomuraea sp. NPDC049750. The sequence goes on along the minus strand of NZ_JBFANB010000009.1, from coordinate 176,205 downwards.
CCGCCAAGCGCCGCGACGGCTCGGCCACCTCGTGGGTGAACGCGGGGATCGCGCCGCCCCCGAACCTCGCCACCCGGCTCGTCGCCCGCGCGGCGGAGCCGGTCAAGGCGGTCGAGACGTTCACGCCGGTCTCGATGACGAACCCGGTCCCAGGCACCTGGGTGTTCGACCTCGGCCAGAACATCACCGGCTGGCCGCAGCTGAACCTCAAGAGCACGGGGCCCGGCGGAGTCACCATCCGGATGTCCCCCGCCGAGTCGCTCGCCCCCGACGGAACCGTCGACCAGGCCTCGATCATGGGCGGAGGCGGCTCGCGGGGCCGCGACCTGTTCAACACCTACACCACGGCCGGACTTCGTGGCGGGGAGACCTGGCACCCCGACTTCAACTACTTCGGCATGCAATGGATCCAGGTCACCGGCCTGCCGGAGGGCTACACCCCGGCCAAGGACCTGGTCAAGGGCATCCGTTTGCAGGCCGCCACCCCGGTGGCGGGTGAGGTCACCACCTCCAGCGCGCGCGTCAACCGCATTCACCGGATGGCCCGATACTCCTTCGCGTCCAACATGATGTCGGTGTTCACCGACTGTCCCGGACGGGAGAAGCTGTCCTACCCGGCCGACTACACGATGCCGATGGGCGCCATCCATCGCGATTACCAGCTCGCCGCCTACCTGCGGACCACGATCCGGCACCTCGTCGAGGGACAGTCGATCGCCGACACCCCGATGCGCGGCAACGTGGCGTTGAAGACCCCGGTCTACGACTGGGGCTACAGCGGACGTTTCGGCGACGAGATCAACTGGGGCGACGCCATCATCCTGGTCCCGGCGCTGCTGTACGAGCTGTACGGCGACACCTCGACGATGGCCCGCTACTACGACCAGATGGTGGCCTTCGCCGACTACATCCAGCGTGAGAAGGCGGGAACGGGCGAGGACGCGCACATCGTCGACGCCGCCCTCGCCGACTGGGTCGCGGCCGACCAGACCTCGGGCCGGATCACCGGCACCTGGGGCTACTACGTCATGATCACGAAACTGGCCACGATGGCCGGGCTGACGGGTCACACCGACGACGCCGCCCGCTACCAGACACTCGCCGGTGACATCAAGAACGCCTTCAACGCCCACTTCTACAACCAGCAGCTACGCCGCTACACCAGCGCGGGCGACGCCGGGGCCACCGGCGCCACCCAGACGGCGCAGGCGCTCGCCCTCGACACCGGGCTCGTCCCCGAGGGTGAACGCCCGGCGGTCCTCGACGCGCTGGTCGAGCTCGTACGCGCCTTCCACCCCAACGGCGACGGCCCGCACTTCAGCGGCGGCACCATCGGCATGGCCCCTACTGTCCGCGCGCTGGCCGCCGGCGGCCGCGACGACGTCCTGTGGCAGCTGTTGCAGGGCGACGACCAGCCCAGCTACGGCTTCTTCATGCAGCCCACCAGCGCCAACCCGGGCGGCATGACGACGATCGGCGAGAACTGGAATCGCGGGGCCTCGAAGAATCACATGATCCTCGCGCAGATCGAGGAGTGGTTCCACACCGGCCTGGCGGGCATCCGCGAGGCCGGCGGCTCCACCGCCTACCGGCGCCTGGTCATCCAGCCCAAGCCGGTCGGCGACCTCACCTCGGTCAAGGGCAGCTACGAAACGCCGCAGGGCGTCGCCCGTTCCGCGTGGACCCGGGGCGAGCGATGGTTCAAGCTGACGGCCGACGTCCCGGCGAACACCACCGCCGAGGTCTGGGTGCCGACCAAGAACGCGCGTTCCGTCGTCAGCCCACCTCGGGCCACATTCCTGCGGTTGGAGCGTCAAGCGATGGAGGGTCAAGCGATGGAGGGTCAAGCGATGGAGGGTCAATACGCGCTGTATGACGTCCCGTCTGGGTCCTTCACCTTCGTAGCGGCAACGGCTGGCTAATCCGTCTTCACGGCGGCGCTGGGATGGCGCGGGTGGCGAGCCGGGCGGGTCACCGTAGCTGGTCGGCCCAGCCGAGCGTGTCGACGGTGGGTCCGCCCGGCACGTACTCGCAGCCGATCGAGCCGGCGTAGCCGTGCTCTTCTCACCCTGGCGGCGCTGGTCACGCTCTTCCCGCTGATCTGGACCGCCCTCGGCTCGTTCAAACCGGGCGTCGAGGTGCTGCTGCCGACGCTCTTCCCGAGAAACCCGACGCTGAGCAATTACGCGAGCCTGCTCGGCGGGGAGGATTTCTACCGGTACTTCGTCAACAGCGTCGCCATCGCCGTTTTCAGCGTCGCGGGTAATGTGCTGCTCTGCTCGATGGTCGGCTATGCGCTGGCCAAACTGTCCTTTCCCGGCAAGCGTCTCGTGCTGGGGGCGGTGCTCATCACGATCATGGTGCCGGGCGTGGTGATGTTCGTGCCGTTGTTCATCACCGTCAACGGTCTCGGGCTCTCCAACAGTTACGGCGGAATGATCGTGCCGTTCCTGGTCGGGGCGGGCGGTGTCTTCCTGTTCCGGCAGTTTCTCCTCGACATCCCCGATGAGCTGCTGGAAGCCGCGCGCATCGACGGCGCCGGGGAGTTCCGGATCTTCTTCCGCGTCGTGCTGCCGCTCTGCGGTCCGGCCCTGGCCACGATCGGGCTCCTGACCTTCATGTCCATCTGGAACAACCTGCTCTGGCCACTCGTCGTCGCACAGTCCAAGGAGCTCTACACGCTCCCGGTCGCGCTGGCGTTCCTCTCCCAGGGCGACGGCACGATCAACTACGGGGTGATGTTCGCCGGGTCCGTGCTGACCATCGCGCCGATCGTGCTGGTCTTTCTGTTCCTTCAGCGATATTTCATCACAGGCATCGCAACGACGGGAATCAAATGACCGAGTGGTGGCGGGAACCGTTCCAACTGTTCCAGTCGAACATCCGTATCCCCGACGGCGACGTGGACACCGACGCCGCGACCCGGCTCATCCAGCGGCTCGGCTTCGATGTATGGCTGCTCAACGCGGGCGGCATCTGCTATTTCTATCCGGTCACCGGTGACGCTCAAGAGATGAGCCCCGCGCTGGAGCGGCGTGCCTCGGGCGACCTGATCGCGGACGCCCTCGCCGACTGCCGCCGGCGCGGAATGCGGCTCGTGACCCGCTTCGATTTCTCCCGGCTGCCGAGCCGGTTCGTACAGGAGCGCCCCGAGTGGGCGTACCTCACCGCCGGCGGCGGGATGTGCGAGGCGGACGGACTGACCAACATCTGCCCGCGCAGCGACTATTACGAGAAGCGGGTGCCCGAGATCCTCGCCGACTTCGTCGACAGATATGACGTGGACGGCGTGTTCTTCAACTGGATGCAGTTCCCCGTCGCGTCGTACACCATGGATTTCTACGGCACGTGCCACTGCGGCCGTTGCCTGACCGCCTTCCGCGAGGCGTACCCCGATCTCGAATACCCCACGGGCTTCGAGCACGACAATCACGCCACCCTCACCGTGCTGAACGGACGGCATCTTCAGGCGCTGGCCGATCGGTACGCCCGGCTCGTCAAGACCCGCCCGCCCGGAATCGCGCTCTTTCTCGCCGACGCCCGCGCCGACATGGTGTTCCTGGAGACCAACAGCCCGATCTCGACCGGCCAGAGCTGGTGGGAGCACACGCCCGGCGAGCTCGCGAGCGCGCACAAGACGGCCCACCCGCACACCCCGGCGCTCGTCCACTCCTCCCAGAACGTCGGCCTGCCCTACCGCCTGGTCGGTGAGCAGCCCGCACAGTACGCGCGTTACTTCGCGCAGGCGCTCGCCCGAGGCGCCCGCCCCTCGGCCGTGGTGATCGGCAAGCCGACGACCGAGCATTTCTCCGCGTTCGCCCGATCGACGGCCGTGCTCGAGATCTATCGTGACAACCACGATCTGTACGCGGACCTGCGGCCGTGCGCCCCGGTCGCCATCGTGCGCCCGCCGGGCGGCACCGCGATGGCGGCCATGCAGTACCGCTCGGACTTCACCGAGTACCGGGGGCTGTTCGAGTCCCTCCAGCAGCGGCACATCCCGTTCGACGTCCTCGGCGCGGAGTACGCGCGCGAACTCGTCGAACGGCAGGCGCTCGCCCAGTACGCGGTGATCGCGGTGCCCGCCGACGCGATCACCACGCCCGAGCTGGCGGCGGCACTCCTGGAGTTCGCCGACGCCGGCGGCGAGCTCATCCTCACGGGTGACCCTTCCGCGCTGCTCGACGAACCCGCCGTGACGCTTGTGCTCGACGGCACCCGTCAGCTCGGCGGGCGTTTCGGCGCCCGTCCGGACGGACACTTCGGGGACCGGCTGCCGCTCCTCGGCACCTTCTGGGGCGTCGAAGGCGGCGAACACGACGGATGGCTGCTTTCCGAGCAGGCCCCCTTCGGTCCGCCCGAGCTGACGTACGGCAACGAGAACTTCACGCCCTACCCGCTCCGGGTGAGCCTGCCCCGAGGTCGCGGTCGCGTCACCCTGCTGCCGTGGACCGCCGGCACCACCCAGCGAGTCAGCGGGCTGAGCAGCGTCGCGGATTTCATCGCCGACACCGTGGCCGACCGGATCGGCGATGCGCGGATCTTGTCCGCCGAGTTCGCGACCAGCGTCGAGATCGTGGTCGGGCGGTCCGGCGACGCCCTCGTCATCCATCTCATCAACCATTCGGGCGGCCGGCCGGAACGGCTCATCGACCCTGTGCCGATCCGCGGCCGCCTGCGCATCCCCCATCGGGTGGCCGGCGATCGGCCCGTGGTCACGTCGCTGTCCGGATCTCCGTACGAGGTCGGCACCGAGACGGACGCGATCGTGATCGACATCGAGGTGGGCGCCGTCGAGGTGATCCGCGTTGACTGACGCGACCACGCGCGGCGTACGCCTCGACGTCGTCCGCTACGAACAGCGCGGCTACGGCGCCGGGGACGCCGCCGACGGGCCCTTCCGGCTGGACGACCTCGTCGATGATCTCGTTCACGTGCTCGACGGGCTCGGGCTCGACCAGGCGCACCTGGCCGGCGTCTCCCTCGGCGGGATGGTCGCCGCGCGGGCGGCCGCACGGCAGCCCGGCCGCGTACGCAGCTTGACGATCATCTGCTCCGCGCCGGTGCTCCCGCGAAGCTCCTGGATCGAACGCGCGGCGGCCGTACGCGGCGCCGGGCTCGCCGTGATCCGCGACACCGTCGTCAAACGCTGGTTCACCCCGGAGTTCGCGTCCGAGAACCCGGACATCGTCCGGCGCTACGGCGCCATGCTCCTGGCCAACGACGCCGAACAGTACGCGCGCGCGTGCGAGATGCTCGCGGCAGCCGACGTACGTGACGACCTCACCGACGTGACCGCGCCGACCCTGGTCATCGGCGGCTCGGCCGACGTCGCCACCCCTCCCGCCAGCCAAGAGCTCTACGTGGCCGGCATACCGGGGGCGCGCCTGCTGATCCTCGACGACGTCGCGCACATGGCGACGGCCGCCGTGCCCGCGAAGATCGCGCGCGAGATCATCGGGCACGCCGCTTCGTTCACTGGTTGAGGCGTGCGGTGACCAGGTCGGTGAAGCCGTTGGCGAGCAGGATGACGGCGATGGCGGTGAGCAGGATGCCCGCGATCCGGTCCAGGAGCATGGCTCCCTTGAGCGAGATACGCCGTTGGACGTGGCCGGACAGGTAAAGCGTCAGCCCGGTGACCACGGCGAAGCACAGGGCGGCGACTGACAGGGCGATCTTGTCGGTCATGTTGGTCGCCGCCGCCGAGGCGGCGACACCGAAGGCGAAGGTGGTGCCGCCGATGGTCAACGGGAAGGTGAGCGGGGTGTACAGGATGGTCTTGGGGTGCGGCGCCGGCTCGGGTGGCAGTGTGCTGCCCAGCTTCTCCTCTTCCTGGAGTTTCTCCAGCTCTTCGACGGCCCCGGCTTTGCCGCGCATCAGCGGGATGGAGGCATAGGCCAGGGCGATGCCTCCGGTGGCGGTCAGCGCGGCGGTGCTGATGCCGAGCAGCTTGAGGAGCGGCTCGCCGATCCACAGCGCCGCCAGGACGAAGACCGCGACGTTGACGGCGAGTCCGAGCGCCAGCCGGTTGACCTGTTTGTGGTCATAGGGCCGGACGATCGGCAGATAGGAGGCGAGCGCGGCGACGGGGCTGTAGAGCCCGAACAGGGCCAGGAAGAGAATGATTGCTGGATGGGTCATCGCGGTCCTCCCCGCTGCGGCGATGCCGGCGACCGACCCCATGGGCGGGAACGGTCGCGGCCGGTGGCGGGGGGATGGCGCGGGGACGGTGGCCCGCGCCTTTCGCTTCGGCTGCTAGATGGGGTCGCGCAGGATCGGGCAGGTCATGCAGTGCCCGCCGCCCCGGCCCTTGCCCAACTCGAAGCCCTCTATCTCGATGACGTCCACGCCGTGCTCGCGCAGCTTCCTGTTGGTGAACTCGTTCTTGTGGTAGCCGACCACGACGCCGGGCTCCAGGGCGACGAAGTTGCTGCCGCTGTCCCACTGCTCCCTGGCCCGCTGGTGGTCGTCCCCGCCGGTGGAGATGATGTCGAGCTTGCCGATGCCGAGCGCGTCCTCGAAGGCGGCGGCCAGGTTCGGTTCGCGGTGCACGTCGAGAGTGCCCGCCTTGTCGCCGGGCCGGAGCGAGTAGACCGCCGCGTTCTCCACGACCGGCGGGTAGCCGGTGGCCTTGTCGACGTCCAGCAGTGTGAACACGGTGTCGAGGTGCATGTACGAGCGGTGTGGCGGGATGTTGACCGCGAGCACCCTGGTGGCGGCCTCGGCGGCGAACAACTCCATGGCCAGGTGCTCGATCATGATCGGGCTGGTGCGCTCGCTGACGCCGATGGCGACGGTGCCCTTGCCGATCGGCATCATGTCGCCGCCCTCCAGCGAGGCGCGGCCGAAGTCCTCCTCGTCGAAGTTGCCGTCGTCGCCCATCGGCGGGTACCAGTAGGCGAATCCGTCGTCGGCGAACATCGGGTGGAAGTGGTAGATGATGCTCTGGTTGATCGTCTCCAGGCGGCGGGCGTGGTAATAGAGCGGGTTCAGCGAGACCCCGCCGTACAGCCAGGCCGAAGGGTCGCGCTGGTAGAGCGAGTTCGGCAGCGGCGGCAGGATGAACGAGCCGGTCTTGGCCATCGCGGTGACCAGGGAGCAGGCGTCGAAGCCTTCGCGGCTGGCCTGGGCCGCGGTGACGAACTCCTCCTTGGTGAGCCCGCCGATCAGGTGCTCGGCCAGCTTGTCCCCGCTCCAGGAGGCCAGCTCGGCGCGGATCTCGTCGACGAGTGAGGGTCCCACCGTCAGGTGGGTGACCGTGCGCTCCACCGCGTGCCGCTTGGCCTCGGGTGTGGCCTCCAGCGCCTCGGCGAGCAACTGCTGGTGGTGGAAGACCTCGATGCCGCGGCCGCGCATCATCTCGACGAACATGTCGTGCTCGACCTGGGCGCGGCTGACCCAGAGCACGTCGTCGTAGAGCAGGTCGTCCTTGTTGGCCGGGGTGAGCCGTTTGAGGCTGAGATCGGGCCGGTGCACGATCACCTGCCGCAGCGTGCCCACCTCGGAGTGGACTCCGTATTTCGTGCTCACAACGTCCTCCCATGCGCATCGGTAGCGGTGAAGGGGAGGGTGGCCCGCGCCTCGCGACAGCGGCAGTACGGGGATCTCCACCGCGTTCGGCATCATTCCACTGCGGTGACAGCTCCAATCCGCCGACGGCGATGCTTTGTCAAAAGGTTGAGGTGGCCGGGCAGGGCTTGGGCCGCCGCTCTCTGTCAGCTCATGACACGGGCCCTCAGGCGGTCAGCAGGGGTAGCGGCTCGAAGGTGTGGTCCTGCCACAGGCGGCGCGAGGTCTCCTCGGGGTAGGCGGTGACGGACGATGTGGTGTCGAAGACCTGGGTCAGGCGCTGCCGGGGGTCGTACGCGGGCCAGCCCGGGTCGCCCGTCGCGGCGAAGGTCGTCCAGGCCGTACGGATCTGGGCCGTCAGTGCGCGGGCCTCGGTGGTGTGCTCCGGACCGATGGCCACCGGGCCGAGGTGGGCGTCGTAGGTGCCGAACAGCAGCGGGCCGTCCAGGCCATGGCAGGCCCGCAGCAGTCCGCCCGTGCCCGGGGACTGCCAGGTCAGGTCGTACAGGTACGCCTGCCCGCCCCCGGCGACCTGGGCCTCGGCCAGGTGCAGCGTCGGCATGCGGAACAGCCAGTCGCTCTGCACGAGCTCGAACAGGTCCTCGGCGGACGCGTCCGGGAACGCCGCGCGGTAGGCGCGTTCGCCGTCCTCGCCCGGACCGTAGCGCCGCAGCGTCCGCGCCGCCTGCTCCTCGGTGACCTTGCCGAACAGGTCGCCGAGGAGCAGGAAGGTCCGCCACTCGTCGCGGTTGTGGCCGATGATCAGCTCCACGTCCCGTCCCGCGCCGCGGGCCAGTCCCTCCCAGGGCGTGGTCGGCAGCACCTCGCCGTCGACGACGGGAGAGTACAGGGACAGGGTGTGCGCGAAGGAGCCCCAGCGATCCTCGTTCTGCCGCATCTTGGCCGACAGCGCCTGGCCGACCGCCGGGAGTTCCCGCGGATCCACACCGGACAGCTCCTCGGCCGTCGGACGCAGGCCGGCCTCGGCGGCGATGGCCGCCCCGACGTCCCGGGCCAGGGCGCCGGACAGGAACGTGCCCGGCAGGCTCTGCCCGACGGCCCGCTGGAACAGGCCCGCCGCGCTCGGCATGACCATCAGCGAGGCGATGGACCCGGCGCCGGCCGAGTCGCCGAGGATGGTCACCTGGCCGGGGTCTCCCCCGAAGGCCGTGATGTTGTCCCGCACCCATTCCAGGGCGGCGACCTGGTCGAGCAGACCCCGGTTGGCGGGCGCGCCCTCGATGCCGGCGAAGCCTTCGATGCCCAGGCGATAGTTCAGCGACACGAACACCACGTCGCCGTCGCGGACGATGTGCCGGGCGTCGTAGCCGGGGCTGCCGGAGAAGCCGAGCTTGTAGGCGCCACCGTGGATCCACACCATCACCGGGCGGCGGGCGGCCGGGTCTGGGGCGGGCGTCCAGACGTTGACCGTCAGCCAGTCGTCACCCGGGCCCTTGAACGTGAAGAAGTCCCCGCCGCCGCGACCACCCATGTCCGTGTCCTGCGGGACCGGCGGGCCGAACTCGTACGCCTCTCGTACGCCGTCCCAGCGGCGCGCCGGTCGCGGCGCCTGGAAGCGGGCCGCGCCGAGCGGGGGTTCGGCGTACGGAATGCCGCGGAAGACGGCCAGGCCGTCCTCGGTACGGCCGCGCACGACGCCGGCGGTGGTGCGGACCTCGGGTTCGACTACGGACATCGCTGGGCTCCTTAAAACGACTGATTTAACAGTTGTCTATTTTCTAACACATGTCTAGGGTTGGCGCCGTGCAAGTCAGACAAGACCGCCGGGTGCTCCGCTCTCGCGCCGCGCTGATGGCCGCCGCGGTACGCCTGGTGTCCGAGCGCGGCACCACGGCCCTTCCCGTCGGGGATCTCTCCGATGCCGCGAACGTCAGCCGGCAACTGGTCTATCTGCAGTTCGGCGACCGTGACGCGCTCCTCGTGGCGGCCGCGGCCGACCTGGTCGAGCGGGAGCTCATTCCGGAGGCGGGCGACGACAGCGCGCCACGTCGCGCGCGCGTGCTGGCGATGGCCCAGCACTTCGCCCGGCACCGGCCCTTCTACCGCGCGATGCTCACCGGATCCTGCGCCTTCCCCATGACCAGGGCCCTGAACAGGCTGTTCGGCTCGCTCATCACCTCGACAGGCCTGCGGGAGGTGTTCGGCGATCTCGACGACGACACGGCACGGGACCTGGCGACGATGATCACCGGCGGCACCGGCGCGATCGTCAACGACTGGGTGGTCGACGCCGACGACCCCCTCGACCCCGAAGAACTCACCGACCGCCTGCTACGCCTCGCGACGGCGTATGCCCGCGGCCTCCCCGCCCTCGCCCCTTCCACCGGAAGGCACCCCCGATGAACCTGAACAGCCACCTCGTCCAGCGCATGCTGCGTCTGCCCCCGCCACTCACCAGGGATCTGACCGTCGAGCGCGACCTGCGTGTCCCGATGCGCGACGGCGCGGTCCTGCTGGCCGACCGCTGGACCCCGGCGACCGGCGGCGACGGCCTGCCGACCGCGCTCATCCGCGTCCCCTACGGCAGATCCGGTATGACCGCGGCGCCGATGGTCCGGCCGCTGGCCGAGCGCGGCTTCCAGGTCCTCATCCAGAGCACCCGTGGCACCTTCGGCTCCGACGGCCCGTTCGACCCGCTGCGCCGCGAGCGCGAAGACGGCCTCGACACTCTGGACTGGGTGATCGAGCAGCCTTGGTTCGGCGAGTCGATGATCCTTGTCGGTGCCAGTTACAGCGGCTTCACCCAGTGGGCGGTCGCCGACGCCGCGCCGCCCCAGGTCAAGGCCATGATCCCGGGGGTCTCCGAATCGGCCCTCACCCTGGACTTCCTGCACGGGGACGCCTTCTCCCTGGAGACCCCGTTCGTCTGGGGCGTACAGGTGGCCGGCCAGGAGCGCAGGTTCGGCATGCTGCGCCAGATGCTGGGCGGGAAGCTAGGTGGTGAGAGGAAGAAGGTCCAGCGCGCCCTGCGCACGCTCCCCTTGAACCAGGCCGACACCGCCGCGATCGGGCGCCACTACGACTACATCCAGAACATCCTCGTCCACGACGCCGATGGGCCGTTCTGGCGGGACCTCGACCACCGCCACCGGGTCGCGGACATCACCGTGCCGGTGAGTACGGTCGGCGGCTGGTATGACATCTTCCTGCCCGGCCAGCTCCGCGACTACCGCGCTCTGCGGAACGCTCGTCTCACCGTCGGCCCCTGGGCCCATATCTCCATGGGCGTGGGCCACACCTACACTGCCGAGGCCCTCGACTTCGGCCTGGCCCTGGCCAGAGGCGAGCAGCCGGCCGAGCGCGCCCCGGTACGCCTGTTCGTCATGGGCGAGGACAAGTGGCGCGACTTCCCGTCCTGGCCGCCGCCGGGGTACGAGCCCCAGCGCTTCCATCTTCAGCCGGACGGCGCCCTCGGCACCGAGGCACCCGCCGATTCCTCCCCTGACGGCTACCGCTACGACCCGGCCGACCCCACCCCCGCCGTCGGCGGCGTCCGCATGGCCTTCGGCGAGAAAGCCGGGCGCGTCGACAACACCGCCCTCGAGGCCCGCCCCGACGTCCTCACCTACACCACTGCCGCGCTGGACGGCGACGTCGAGATCATCGGCGACGTCAGCGCCGAGATCTTCTTCCGTTCCAGCCTCCCCTTCGCCGATGTCTTCGTCCGGCTGTGCGATGTCGACGCCGACGGCCGCTCGACCAACGTCTGCGACGGCCTGCTCAGCCTCACCGGCGCCGACGACACCCGCGCGGCGCAGGTGCGGATGTGGCCGACCGCGTACCGCTTCAAGCGCGGGCACCGCATCCGCGTCCAGATCTCCAGCGGCGCCTTCCCCCGCTACAACCGCAACCCCGGCACCGGCGAACCCCGCGCCACCGCCACCACCCTCCGTACCGCCGACCAGCAGGTCTTCCACGACCCGCGGCACCCGTCGGCGGTGCTCCTCCCCATCCGCCAGGTGACAAGTCCGGGCAATGACCGGCGCAAGCCCTGGTGCCAGTGGCTGACCCAGGCACTGGTGCACGCCGAACCCGAAGGCCACGTGGCGGCGGGCATCGCGCTGGATGTCCAACCGGTCCGGGTCGGTGAACGCCTCGGGGTCGCGGTCACCATCCGGCGCAGCCTGCCGTATCGCCTGGTCGGCGGGCTGGGCAGACGGCGGGCCGGTTACGAGCGGGGTGTCACCGGGGCCTGCCACAGGCCGACGATCGCGTCGATCAGGCTGGTGGCCAAGTCGTCCCAGGTCGGATGGAGGGTGGGCGCGTCGTCGACGAGGGCGCGTTCCCGCTCGACGCACATCTGCACGATGAGGTGGCGGGCCATGGTGACGCGTTCGCGGCGGATCTCGTCGGGCAGGGCGGGCAGGGACCGGGCCAGGCCGTCCCGGAACAACCGCAAGATCGGGGCGGCCGTCAGGGCTTCGTCGACCATGACCGCGTTGAGCGCGGGGTCGGCCATGACCTGCGCGGTGAACCGGGCGTACCAGGTGGGGCTGCCCAGGGTCTCCAGGTGTTCGGCGAAGGGGCGGACCAGGCACGACGCCCAGTCCCGCGGGTCGGCGGAGTCGCCGATGCCGGTCATCATGCGTTCGCGGATGCGCTCGATATGCCCGGCGTGCTTGCGGGCGATCGCGCGGATCAGGTCGGCCTTGGTGCCGAAGTGGTAGCTGACCGCGGCGTTGTTGCCCTGCCCGGCGGCCTCGCTGATCTGGCGGTTGCCGACGGCGTGCACCCCGCGTTCGGCGTACAGCCGCTCGGCCGCGGCGAGCAGGGCTTCCCGCGTCGCGCTGACCTGCTCGTCTCGTGTCATCTTCATGATCGTCGTCTTCTACCGCACCGGGACTTCGCGCAGCCCGCGACGGCCGAGTCCCTCAGGTCGTCGCAGGTCCTCGGCCGTGCACGGCGAGGCGTGATGGAAGGACAGCTTATGCAATAGGCCGATCAACGGCCCTACCCGCCGTTTGACAGCCACCCATCCCTCGCTAAACTTTAAATCAATCGCTTGATTTAAACAGATGACGGACGTCCAGCAGGCCGCCATGGTCTGCCCCGCCCTGGCCATCACCGTCGAGGAATGACCCCTGCGCCCACGCGCGTCCAGGGCTCCGTCGCGGGCGACTCCCGGATGGCGTCCACACCGTGATCGGGTGGCCCGAAGACCGTGTCTCCACGGCGGTCAGCGATCCTGACCGCCGTGGCCCGCGTGAAGAACGCGGGACATGAAGACCATTGACACACCTTCGATGCCGGATCTACGCTCCGGTCGAATCGATTCGTTATAGCCCTCCAAAAGCGTCCTTGCGATGGGCGAAAGCCCGGCTATACGCACGGGCCCAGCTGTCGAATTGATTCCGAAGGAGCCGCACATGTTCACGGCAACCCCACGACCGCCCGGTAGACGGCTCGCTCGCGTCTCCGGACTCCTGGCCGGGATGCTCATCGCCTTCACCGTCCCGGCGCCGGCCCACGCCGCGGACGAATCCATCAGCATCGACTTCGCCACGGCCGGCGGCGCCCCTACCTACCGCGCGTCCGGGTGGATCTACGGCATGACGGAGAACGCGTCCGGACCGGCGGATCACTTCTACCGTGACGTCAAGTTCCGGTACATGCGCGCCGGTGGCGCGCAGCTCGGCTCCCCCGGCGGCTGGGTGTCGGGCGCCTACGACCGCAGGTGGAACGCGACGCTGGCCCAGGCCCGGCGGACGATCTCGCTGGGCGGCCAGTTCATCATCCTTCCGCATGATTTATGGGGCGCGGACGGGTACCCGATCTCCCGCTTTCCGGGCGACAACGGCAACTGGTCCGACTACGACGCCTTCCTCACCCGCCTGATCAACGACGTACGAACCGCCGGAATCACCGTTCAGTGGGACATCTGGAACGAGCCGAACATCTCCCTGTTCTGGAACCGCCCGCAAGCCCAGTACTTCGAGCTGTGGCGGCGCAGTTACCAGCGCATCCGGGCCGCCTTCCCGAACCAGCTGATCGTCGGACCGAGCTGCGCCTGCGTGCCCTCCACGACGAACGCCTGGTGGAACGGCTACCTCGACTTCGTCCGCGCCAACAACGTCATCCCCGACATCGTCAGCTGGCACTCCCTGCCCGGCGACCCGGTGGCCAACGTGGCGGCCGCCAACGCCACCCTCGACCCGCGCGGCATCCCGCACCCGCGCCCGTACCAGATCAACGAGTACGGCGCGTCCAACGAGCAGAACCCGGGAGACGGGTCGTGGTACATCGCCCGGCTGGAGCGCGCGGGCGCCGACGGGTTGCGCGCGAACTGGGCGAGCGCCGGCAACCTGCACAACGATCTGGGCAACCTGCTCGTCCGCGACAGCGCCGGCCGGCACCTGCCCAAGGGCGAATGGTGGGTCTACCGCTTCTACGCCTCCCAGAGCGGCCAGATCGTCTCGACGACCCCGAGCGCCGCCTACGACGCCTTCGCCACCAAGACGGCCGGCGTGGCCAAGATCCTGGTGGGCGGGGGCGGGACGACCGGCAACATCGCCGTCGGTCTGCGCCGTCTCGACACCACCAGCGGCATCGTGCAGAACAACCAGGTCCGCGCGCTCGTGCAGCGCGTCCCGTACAATGGCGGCGGCGCGGTCCAGGGGCCGATCACCGTGCAGAACACGGTCCTGACGCTGTCGGGGAACGCGATCACACTGAACCTGCCGCACACCAACGCCGACGACACGTTCACCGTCACCCTGCTGCCGCCGTCGGACGGCGGCTTCCAGTCCGTGGCGGTCGCGCAGCACTCCCAGCAATGCCTGGACAACACCGACCTGAGCACGGCCGACGGCAACGTGCAGCAGCAGTTCCCCTGCGAGGGCGGCGACCAGCAGCTGTGGAACTTCCGGCCGGTGACCGGCGTGAGCGGCACGTACACACTGGTCAACCAGCAGAGCGGGAAGTGCCTTGAGGTGAACGCGGCGGCCACCACCGACGGCGCGCCGGTGAGCCAGCGGACCTGTGCCGATGGGGCGCAGAACCAGCAGTTCGCCCTGCGCAAGGTGACCTACGGGGGCAATGATCCCCGGGACTATCAGCTCGTCGCCCGCCACAGCGGCAAGTGCGTCGACGTCAGCACCATCTCGACCGCCCCCAGAGCGCCCATTCACCAGTGGACCTGCAACCCGGTCGGCCAGGCCAGCCCGCTCAACCAGACCTGGCGGCTCTGGGGCCGGTGACGGGTGCGGGCTTGGCACCCCGCCGCTCGTGGGCCGCGGCGAGAATGAGGTACGCGCTGGCCGTCCAGGTGTAGGCGCGGTCGCGCAGGCCGGCGCCGGTACGGGCGTCGAAGTTCTCCGCGAATCCCGATTTCTCGCACAACGCGCGGAATCGGGTGCTGATCTCGTCCGCCAGATCCGGGAATCCGGCGCGGCGCAGACCGTCCTCGATCAGCACGGTCGAGGGCGCCCAGATAGGGCCGCGCCAGTAACCGTCATCCTGGTAGTGCTCCGAGGCGGGCAGCTCGGTGGCGGGCCCGAACGCGGTCAGGTGCCGCTCGATCCGGGCGGCCAGCGCCGCCCGGACGGGTCGCGGCAGCTCCTCCCCCAGCACGATCGGCATGAGGTCGAGCAGGCTGGAGCTGGACCAGGTACGTCGTGAGTGCGCGCCGCGGGCGACGAATCGCTCGCCGTCCCACAGTTCGGCCAGGAGCGCGTCACGCATCCGGTCGGCCTGTTCGGTCCACTTGGCGGACGCGCCGGGGTCGGGTGCCAGGCGGGCCAGCTCGCGCATCTGCAGGATGAGGAAGGCGGCCAGGTCAGCGGTCTCGACGACCCGCTCGGGGTCGAAGGTGGTGGCGTTGTCCCAGCCGCTGTCGTTGCCGTGCTGATAGTGCGGCAGCTCACGGCCACGGGCACGGCGGGCGTCGAGCCAGAAGACGGTCCAGCGTTCCAGCAGCCGATAGACCTCGGCCGGGTCGGGCGCGGCAGGGAGGTGACGCAGGGTCCAGCCGTGGATGGGCGGCTTGACGAAGTTGTACAGAATCTCGGAGTGGGTGACGGAGTCGGGCAGCGCGCCGGCGGCGTCCTGGTGGTCGAAGGGCAGCCGGTACTGGTGCCAGGCCAGCTCCGGCAGGCCACCGGCGAGGGCGAGGGCGTTGAAGCAATGGTCCCAGCTCCACACCTTGTCCATCCAGTGCTTGGACATGAGCACGGCGGGCCGGGTGACGAACCCGGCGGGGCGGACGGTGGCCGACCACAGCACGTAGGCGGCCAGCTCGGCGGCGGGCGTGCGGTCGCTACGCCAGGGCGCGACCGCCGTGGCGAACGCGTCGAACTCCGCCCGCGCCGCCTTGGCGACCTGCTCGAAGGCGTCGCCGCTGGTGTAGGGGGCGCGGGCGGTCTCGTACTCCTCGATGGCGATCTCCCACTCGCCGCTGAGGAGGAGACCACGTTCGGCGGTGCCCAGCGCCTGCGTGCCGCGGTGTTCGACCTGCCCGCCGAGGAGCGTGATCCGGTAGCGGCGGCCGGTCTGGTAGACGGTGAAGACGTACGAGCCGTCGACGGGGTCCTGGTAGAAGTACGGGCCGCTGAACGGCGTCAGGACGGGATCGGCGGCCAGCAGGCGGAGCCCTAGGCCGCGGCCTCTGACCCGTACCGTGTCGGGGCCGTCGTAGGCGAGGTCGATCCGGCCGTCGTCACGGCGCCAGGTGAGCTGATGCGGGGTGGCCGTGACGACGCTCTCGGCGCTGGGGATCAGCCGCAGGATCGCGTGCATGCCGGTCTGGTGCGAGACCAGGTGCACGTCCTCGGCGTAGGTCTGCTCCGCCACCACGGGCGAGAAGCCGAACCAGGAGCCGTGGAAGCTGAACGGGATGTCCCGCAGGGAGAACACCGGGCCTGAAGCGGCGACGGTCATGGAGTGAAAGGTCCCTTCTCAGTCTTTGACGGCGCCCGCGGTGACGCCGGCGGCGACATAGCGCTGGGCGACGACGAGCAGGATGGTGGCGGGGACGGAGGCGATCACGGCGGTCGCCATGATGGCGTTCCATTCCTGGTTGTTGTTGCCGATGTAGTGGTAGATGCCGAGGGTGATCGGCTGGTGGTCGCCGCCCTGGTCCAGGGTGGAGGCGAAGATGAAGTCCGACCACGCCCACAGGAACGCGAACAGCGACACGGTGATGAGCGAGTTGCGGCTGACGGGCAGCACGATCGAGACGAACGTACGCACCACCCCGGCGCCGTCGGTACGGGCGGCCTGCAGCAACTCCTCCGGAATGCCGGACATGAACGTGGTCAGGATCAGCACCGCGAACGGCACGGCGAGGGTGGAGTCGGCCACGATCAGTCCGGGAACGGTGTTGAGCACGCCGCTGGACAGGAAGATGGCGTAGAAGCCCATCGCCATGATGATCCCGGGGATCATCTGCGCGATGAGCAGCACGAAGCTCAGCGCCCCGCCGCCGCGCGGGCGCAGCTTGGCCAGCGAGTACGCGGCCGGCGCCGCGAGCACCAGGGTCAGCGCCACCGTGCCGAGCCCGACGACCAGGCTCACCCCCAGGTAGGGCAGCTGCTGGTCCAGCACCGCCCGGTAACCGTCCAGGGTGCCGTTGACGGGGAACCAGTTGGTCCTGCGCATGTCCTGGTCGCGGGTGAACGACACGTTGATCATCCAGTAGACCGGGAACAGCATCACGCCGGTCAGCACCAGCCCGATCACGGTCTTGAAATGCCTCATGCCGGCGCCTGCCTTCGCTGTGCGCGTATGTAGACCAGGCCGAAGACCAGCGCCATGACGATGAGCAGGTTCCCGACGGCGGCGCCGGGACCGAAGGAGGGCACCAGGTTGCCGAACCCGAGCCGATAGGACCAGGTGGCGAACGTGGTCGAGGCCCCGCTCGGCCCGCCCTTGGTCATGATCCAGATGATGTCGAACACCTTCAGCGTGTAGACCAGCCCGAGCAGCAGCGTGATCGCCGACACCGGCCGCAGCAGCGGGAACGTGACCCGCCAGAAGCGCTGCCAGCCGTTGGCGCCGTCCAGCGCGGCGGCCTCGTAGATGGCCGGCGAGATCGCCTGCAGCCCCGAGTACAGCACCACCAGGTTGAACGGGATGCCGATCCAGATGTTGGCGATGATGACCGACCACAGCGACCAGTCCGGCGAGGTCAGCCAGTTCACCGGGCCGATGCCGAGCCACGACAGCGCCGCGTTGACCACGCCGGAGTCGCTGTTGAGCATCCACGACCAGGTCGAGGCGGACACGATCAGCGGCAGCAGCCACGGCACCAGGAACAACCCGCGCAGCGTGGCCGAAAGCCGGAAGTTCTTCAGGAAGAACAACGCCAGCGCGAGCCCGATGGCGAACTGGAAGGCCAGTGAGACCAGCGTGAACACCACCGTGTGCCACAGCGCGGGCCCGAAGGTCGCGTCGGCGAACACTCTCGCGTAGTTGGCGAACCCGGCGAACGGGGCATCGCCCCGCACGAAGGAGCGCACGGTGTAGTTACGCAGGCTCAGCTCGATATTGCGGTAGAGCGGATAGGCGTAGAAGACCAGCAGGTACAGCACGACCGGGGCGAGGAAGGCCCAGGCGGCCCACTGGCCGGACCGCGCGCGTGCCGCCCGGCGGCTCCGTGCCGCCTGATGAATCCGTGCCGCCCGGCGATTTCGTGCCGTCGTCCGGGCGGTACGCACAGGTTTCTGGATGGCTCGGCTCATGCTGCTACTGGATCGCGCTCGCCGCCGACGACTGCGCCGCCGCCATCGCCTCCTGGGGAGACTTCGACCCGCTCAGCGCCGCCTGCACCGCGCCCCACATGGGCTCGGAGATCTTCGGGTACTTGGTGCCCAGGTCGTCGCTGGTGCGGCCCTTGGCCGCCTTGACCGCCTCCACCCACACCCGCAGGTCGGGTGTGGCAGCCACCTGCTTGGCCTGCACCGCCTCCGTGGGCGCGATGTAGGACAGCGTGGTGGTCGTGGTGAGCGAGTTGTCGGCGCTGGTCAGGCAGGTCACCAGCTTCTGCGAGGTGGCGTAGCGGGCGGTGTCGGACTGTACGGGGATGCTGACGAACTCGCCGCCGGTGGGCGCGGGCGCGGTGCCGCCGCCCTTGGCGGGGACCGGGATGATGCCGTACGCGAAACCGGCCTTCTTGGCGTTGGCCAGCTGCCAGGTGCCGTTCTCGGCGAAGGCGAAGTCGCCGCTCGCGAACTCCTGCCAGCTCGTCGTCTGGGTGTTGTTGATGACCGAGTTGGGGGCGTACCCCTTCTTCAGCCAGTCGCTCCACAGCGCCACCGCCGACACGCCCTCGGGCGAGTCGAGCTTGGTGAGGTTCGCGCCGGAGCCCCAGAACCAGGGCAGGAACTGGAAGCTGCCCTCCTCGGTGCCGATCGCCGAGAACGTGATGCCCTTCTTGCCGGACGCCTTCACCTTCTCCAGCGCCCCGGTCAGCGACGCCCAGTCCTTCACCGAGGCGATGTCCACCCCGGCCTTCTTCAGGACGTCCTTGTTGTAGTACAGGGCGAGGGTGTTGGCGCCGATCGGGACGCCGTAGGTCTTGCCGCCGCTCTGACCGGCGGCCAGCAGGTTCGGCGCGATCGCCGTGACGTCGAGCTTGTTCTCCTCGGTGGTGGTGAGAACGCCTGCCTCGGCCAGCGTGGAAACGACGGGATTGTCGACGATGAGCACGTCCGGCGAGTTGCCCTGCTGAGCGGCCAGCAGCGCCTTGTTGGTCAGGTCGCTGGTGTCGTAACCGGTGCGCTCGACCTTGACGCCGGCATCGGTGCCGCACTTCTCCAGCAGCTTCACCCAATCCGAGCTCTTGTCGTACTGCGGATAGGGGTCCCAGACCGTGTAGGTCCCGCCTCCGGCGGCCGGGCTCGCGCTCGCCGAAGCACCGTTGCCGTTTTCGGGCGATGACGAGCAGGCGACCAGCCCGCCCACGGCGGCCAGGGCCGCCAGACTCGCGCCGGCCACACGCCGGCTCCTTGCCGCTGCTCTCATTGGGCTGACCTCCGCTGACAGGCGTTACGCGGCCGTCTCCCGGCCGGGTCGAATCGATTCGCCGAACCGATTCGCTGAAGATAGGCCCGCTTCCCGCGAGAGTCAATGGGAGGTGCGACTGGATCACCGGGATGTCGTGGGGGATGCGCGGCAGGCGGCATATCCTCGTCACGGACTCCGAGGACGTACCATCTCGTGAACCGGTTCGACCTACCATGGTCGCCGGGCGGCGGATCGGACGAGGAGCACGGGTGAACATCGGAGAGATCGCCAAGCGGGCGGGCGTGTCGCGCAGCACCGTCTCGTACGCGCTCACCGGCAAGCGCCCGGTGTCGGAGGAGACCAAGCGCCGCATCCAGGCCGTCATCGACGAGCTGGGCTACCGGCCCAACGCCGCCGCCAGGGCGCTCAAGGAGGGCCGCACCCGCACCATCGGCCTGGTCATCCCGCCGGCCAGCCAGCGCCTGACCGATATGCAGCTCGGCTTCGTGGCCAGTGTGGTCGACGCCGCCGCCCGCGCCGACCTCGACGTCCTGCTGTCACCCTCGGGCGGCGAGCACGACCGCTCCTTCGAGCGCGTCGTCACCGGGCGGCGCGTGGACGGCGTCATCCTGATGGAGATCCGGCTGGAGGACGACCGGGTGACCCGGCTGCTGGAGAGCGGCCCGCCGTTCGTCGGCATCGGCCGTACCCGCCGCCCGGAGGACATGTCCTGGGTGGACATCGACTACGAGACGCTCATCGCCAAGTGCGTCCACCACCTGGCCGACCTCGGCCACCGGCACCTGGCGCTGGTCAACCGCAACGCCGAGCTGGTCGCCGCCGGCTACGGGCCGGGCCACCGCGCGCAGGCCGGCTTCGATCGCGCCATCGCCGAACGCGGCCTGCACGGCGTGCGGGTCTGCTGCGCCGACGACGCCCAGGCCGGACAGAGCTGCCTGCGGCAGCTGCTCGCCGACCATCCGGAGCTGACCGCCATCGCCACCATCAACGAGGCGGCGGTGTCCGGCATGTACCGCGCGCTGGCCGAGACGGGCTTGACCGTGCCCGGAGACTTCTCCATCGCCGGTGTCGCCGCCCAGCACTGGGCCGAGAACCTGCACCCGCCGCTCACCGCCGCCGACGTCCCCGCCGACGAGATGGGCGCCCGCGCCGTCGAGCTGCTCATCCAGCGCATCGCCGACCCGGCCACCCCGCACCGCCACCTGCTGATCGCCCCGCCGATCTCGCTGCGCGCCACGACCGGGCCCGCCCGGCCCCGCGCCTGACGACACCGCCTGAGACTCACTCTGGGTCCGATCCGGCCCGGTCCGCGAGACGGCGGCATGTCGCGACCGTTTCCTGGCTCTTGACCACCGCGCCAAGAGACGCCTATGGTCAAGTCGAATCGATTCGACTTGCCTTTTGAGCACTCCCCCGGACAGGAATGGATTCCCGGCTGTCGTTACTGGAGCCCTGGGTACGTTGCCGCGGACCTCGCGCGAGAACGTAGACGAACAGGACCGCCATGACCGCCGCGCCCGCCCACATGGCCTGCTGCCAGCCGTCGACGAAGGACTCCTGGGCGGCTCGGATCAGCGCCCGCGCCTGGGGGCCGGCCCCGTCGGCGGCCGTGATGGCGTTGACGACGCCCTCGCGGGCGGTGTCGGCGCCCGGCACTCCGTCGAGGCGGGCGTCGATGGCGCCGCGGTATCCGGCGGTCAGGACCGCTCCGAGCAGCGCGACACCGAGCGCGGTGCCGAATTCCCGGGTGACGTCGTTGAGCGCGGACGCGGCGCCTTGACGCGCACGCGGCAGGGCGGTGGTGATGGCCTCGGTGGCGGGCGTCATCGTCAAACCCATGCCGAGTCCCATGGCGAGCATGCCGGGGAGGATCGACAGGTAGCCGCCGTCGACGGAGACGAAGGTGGCCATGAGGACCAGCCCCGCGCCACCCAGGAAGATCCCCGAGGCCATCGTCGAGCGGCCGCCGACGCGCGCGGCCACCCTCGGGGCGAGGCCGGAGGCGAACATCATCAGCAGCGCCATCGGCATGAGGGCCAGGGTGGAGCGCAGGCCGGACCAGCCGAGCACCGCTTGGAAGTACGGGAAGAGGACCACGAAGATCCCTGCCTGCACGCCGAAGACGGCCAGGAGCGACACGGAACCGCTCGCGAGACCTCGCTCGCGGAACAGGCGGACGTCGAGGAGTGGCGCCGGGCGGCGTAGCTCCCATGCCACGAATCCGGCGGCGGCGATGACGCCGACGAGGAGGCTCAGTAGTGTCGCGGGCGCGGTCCAGCCTCGTTCGGGACCCTCCTGGAGGAAGAAGACGAGCCCGACCACCGCGACCACGGACGACAGCGAACCGACGGCGTCGAACCCGTGCCCGGACGCCTCACGCGAGTTCGGGACGGATCGCAGCGTCATGGCGATGGCGACGACGACGAGCACGACCGGCAGGACGAAGAGCCACCGCCAGCTCGCCAGGTCGACCAGGATGGCCGACAGGTACATCCCCAAGATGCCGCCGCCGCCGGCGACGCCGGTCCACACGCCGATCGCCTTGGCGCGTTCCTCGTCCGGGAAGGTCGAGGTGATGACCGCGAGGGTGGCCGGCATGATCATCGCCGCGCCTACGCCGCTCAGGAAACGCGCGGCGAGCATGAGCTCCGACGATGTGGCAAGGCCGGCCGCCGCGCTCGCCACGCCGAAGACGAGCAGGCCGGCGAGCAGCACCGGCCGGCGGCCCCACCGGTCGCCCAGCGCGCCGAGCGGCAGGAGCAACGCGGCCAGAGTGAGGGTGTAGATGTTGATGAACCACAGGACCTGGGATTGCGAGGTGTCGAAGGCGACGCTGAGCTCCGGCTGGGCGACGTTCAACCCGGACACCGAAGCGATGACGGCCATGAGCGCGACGCAGACGCCGGCCAAGATCGTGCGTCGTTGCCGTGGGTCTTGGATGGTCGGGCCGGGGGCTTTCGCGCCTGAGGACGGGCTCGTACTCACGGGATTCCTTTCGTGAGGGCAGGGGGAATCGGCGCCGGAGCGGTGGGCTCCGGCGCGGTCGGATGGTGTAGTTACCGGCCATGGGTCGTCCCTCTCTGCGGGTGCGTTCCTCATGGTGCTGAGCGTCAAGGCGGTTGTGCAAACGCTGTTGCCAAATGGCAAAATGGCAGGATGGATGAAGCCATTGACCGCACTCTCGACGCCGTCGGACCGAGGTTGAAACGCCTTCGGCTGCATCGGGACGTCACACTCGCCGACCTCGCGGCGGAGACCGGGATCTCCATCAGCACCTTGTCCCGGCTCGAGGCGGGCCTGCGACGTCCCACGCTCGAGCAGCTGCTACCGCTGGCTCGCGCCTACGGGGTCACCCTCGACGAGCTCGTCGACGCGCCGCCGACCGGCGACCCCCGCGTCAACCTGCGGCCCATCTCCCGTGGCGACGGCGCCGTCATCCTGCCGCTGACCCGGAGGCCCGGCGGGATCCAGGCCTACAAGTTCGTCCTCCCGGCCGGAAGCGACGAGGCCGAACCCGACCTGCGCAGCCACGAGGGCTATGACTGGGCCTATGTCCTCAACGGAACGCTCCGCCTCGTACTCGGCGAACACGACCTCATCCTCAAGCCCGGGGAGGCGGCGGAGTTCGACACACGCACCCCGCACTGGTTCGGGGCCACCAGTGCCGGTCCCGTCGAGTTCCTGAGTCTCATCGGGAGACAGGGCGAACGCACGCACGTCCGCGCGGCACCGAGACCTGGCTCGGCCGAGTGAGAGAGCTCGGGGACCTCAAGCCCTAGAAACCACGTCCACCGTCATCATCTCGACCGGGTGCCGCCACCGCTGGTTCACTCTTGCTTCATCGTCCTTCCCTACCGTGGGGCTCGCGTCGGCAGGCCCGCACCCCGGAGGAGCGATGAGCGAGTTACTCGGCGGCCTCACGCGAGTCGCCGTGGCAGCGGCCATCACCCTGACATCGGCCGGGTGCGGGATGAGCGCCCTCCGCCATACCCCGTCCATCCTGGACAAGGACGAGCTGATCGTCGCGGTGAAGCCGGACCAGCCCGGCCTGGGCCTGCGGACCAAGCAGGGCACCTTCGAGGGCTTCGACGTGGACGTGGCCACCTATGTGGCCGGTCACCTGGGGAAGAAGGTCTCCTTCGTCGCCACGACGTCGGAAGGCCGGGAGGCCAAGCTGAACTCCGGCGAGGCGGACATGGTGGTGGCCACCTACTCCATCAGCCCACCGCGCAAGACGCAGGTGACGTTCGCGGGGCCGTACTACGTCTCGCAGCAGGACATCCTGGTCCGCAACGGAACGACGAACATCGGCGACGTACGAGATCTCGCGGGGCGCAAACTGTGCGAGGCCCAGGGCTCCATCTCCACGTCGCGGATCATTGAAGGCCGCGGTGTGGCCGCCGTTCTGGTCCCGGCCCGCACCTACAGCGAGTGTGTGGACCTCCTCAGATCCGGCGCGGTGGACGCGGTCTCCACCGGCGACCTGATCCTGGCCGGGTTCGCCGCCCGGGACAAGGGCGCGTACACCATCGTCCACGCCCCCTTCACGGAGGAGCGGTACGGCGTCGCCCTACGCCATGGCGACGTAGCCGGATGCGAGGCGGTCAACCGGGCCATCACCGCGATGTACCAGTCCGGAACGGCGCCCAAGCTTCTCCGCGAACACTTCGGCGCGACGGGTCTTTCGATATCCACCTCAGTGCCGCAGTTCGAAGGCTGCGCCTAAGAGGTCATCGGCGTTCCGCGGGGGCGCGGCTCAAGCGGATCATCGCCCGGTACAGGGCCGTCGGGGTGGGCGCGGGCGGCAGGGGCTCGGGATTCGCGGGGTCCGGGACGGCGTAGGACTGGATCATGCAGCCGACGAGCCGGCGCCACGCCTCAGGGGCCGCGCCGGCCGTGGCCGCGATGACACCGGCGTTGGCCATCAGGAGGATGACCAGGTCCTCGGTGGTGAAGTCGGGGCGCAGCCGACCGGCTTCCTTGGCCCGGACGACCAGCTCGCTGAAGCCGCGGTAGGCCTCGTCCCGTTTGGCCTCCATGGCCCTGGCGCTGGGAAAGGTCATGGTCAGCACCTCGGAGAAACCGCGATCCGCGGCCTGCATGCCGCAGACGGTCTCGATGTACCAGGTGAATCCATGCCAGGGATCGGGGTCGGCCAGCGCGGTGGCGGCGGCATCGGCGTACGTCTGCATGGTGTCGGCGAAGACGGCCGCGACGAGGTCCTCGCGGGCGGAGAAATGCCGGAAGAGCGTCGCGATTCCGACGCCCGCCTCGCGCGCCACGGAGGCCATCGAGGCCTCGATGCCGTCGCGCGCGTAGACCCGCCGGGCCGCGGCCAGGATGCGATCGCGGTTGTGCCGGGCATCGATGCGCAGGCCCTGGGTCGAAGGGTCTGCCGACGGGTCTGGGGAAGCGGGGACGCGGCGGGCGGCAGGGCTCATGAAGCCATCATACAGAATCGGAATGGCCTATCCGATTCTGCTGTTACGCTGCACAGAACAAACGGATAAGCCATTCCGATTAGTTGAGGAGAGTCACCCATGCGCGCAGTCGCCCTGAGTTCCGTCCCCGCGAGCCCCGCCGTCACCGAGGTGGCCGCGCCCCGGCCAGAGGCCGGTGAACTGCTGGTGAAGGTCGCCGCTTCGTCGATCAACGGCTTCGACGCGGCGACCGCGGCCGGCTACCTGCAGCAGATGATGGAGCACCGCTACCCGCTGATCCCGGGCAAGGACTTCGCGGGCACGGTCGAGGCCGTGGGCGAAAGCGCCGAGGGGTTCGCCGTCGGGGACCACGTCTTCGGCGTGGCGATGAAGCCGTTCCTGGGCACCGGCTCGCTTGCCGAGTACGTTGTCGTGTCCGCCGCCTACGGTGTGGCGCACATTCCCCAGGGGCTCTCGACCGCTACGGCCGGAGCGCTGGGACTGGCCGGAACGGCCGCTCTGGACAGCGTCGACGCCGTGGACCCGCAGAAGGGCGAGACCGTCCTGATCTCCGGCGCCACCGGCGGCGTGGGCGCACTCGCCGTGCAGGTCGCGGTGGCTCGCGGCGCCCGGGTGCTCGCCACCGCGCGACCGGGTGCGGAGAGCGATTTCGTACGAGAGCTGACCGACGCCGAGATCCACCTGGTGGACTTCACCGGGGAAGTGGAGGCGCAGGTGCGCGCCCTGGCCCCGAACGGGGTGGACGCGGTGCTGCACCTGGCCGGCGACGGCGCTCAGCTGGCGGCTCTGCTGAGGCCGGGCGGCCGGCTCGCCTCCACTCTCGGCTTCGGCCCCGACGCGGTCCAGGGTCAGGAGGTCAACGGTCATGAGGTCAGCGTCACCTCGGTGATGGCCGACCCGAACCAGCTCACCTTGGACAAGCTGGCCGCCGATGCCGCCACGGGCGCCCTGCGGGTGCCCATCACCGCCACCTACCCGCTGGACCAGGTCGCCCAGGCGTTCGCCGACTTCGGCACCGGCGCGCGGGGCAAGCTCGCGGTCTCCATCGCCTGAGTCCGCTTCCCTCTATCCCAAAGGAGTTGATCATGCCTACCCTCGCCATCGTCGGTGCCGGCCCCGGTATGGGCCTGTCCATCGCCAAGCTCTTCGGCGGACACGGCTTCGACGTCGCCCTGATCGCCCGGAGCAAGGACAAACTGGATGGGCTTGTCGCCGAGCTCACCGGCTCGGGCGTCACCGCGGCGGCCTTCCCCGCCGACATCATGGACCGCGCCGCCCTGGCCGCCGCTCTGGACCAAGCGGCGGCCCACTTCGGCGGCATCGACGTACTGGAGTACTCCCCCGCCCCGCACACCCCGGTCCCCGGCATCACCATGGCCGGCCCGCTGGAGGTGACCGTGGACAACCTCCAGCCACAGATCGACTACTACCTGTACGGCGCGGTCACCGCCGCCAACCAGGTGCTGCCCGCGATGCTCGAAGCCGGCGCCGGCACCCTCCTGTTCACCACGGGAGGCGGCTCCATCACGCCGAACCCGATGATGGGCAACATCAACGCGGCCGCCGCCGCCCTGCGCAACTGGGTGCTCAACCTCAACGGCGTCCTGGCCGAGCGGGGCGTCTACGCCGCGCACGTGGCGATCAGCGTCTGGATCGGCTCGAACGCGCCGGCGGGCTTCCCCACGGCGGAGGCGGGCGACATCGCCTCGGTCTACTGGGACCTGTACAGCAGCCGCGACCGGGCCGAACTGGAGTTCACAGGCTGATCGGGTTACTCGTGGGTGCTCCTGCCAGGAAGGCACCGGCCGTGCGGCCAGGACGGTGGT
>NZ_JBFANB010000009.1:0-149377 GCF_040659625.1 Nonomuraea sp. NPDC049750 | reverse complement strand
AGGACCACCGTCCTGGCCGCACGGCCGCGAAACAAGGACGAAAGACCCTAACGTCCCCTCCCTGATCCGCTGATGCTGGGAAGCATGCAACTAGACGCGTCCGGCCTGCAGGTGCTCTCTCGCCAGGAGTGCCTCGGCCTGCTGGACACGGCGCGGATCGGCCGGATCGTCTTCACCGACCGGGCCCTGCCCGCCGTCCAACCGGTCAACTTCTGCCTGTACGGCGAGCACATCGTGATCCGCACCTCCGTCGGCTCCAAGCTGGCCGCGGCCACCCGGCGGAGCGTGGTCGCCTTCGAGGCCGACGAGTTCGACCCCGACTGGCGTACCGGCTGGTCCGTGACCGCGATCGGGCACGCGCGAGCCGTACACGAGCCCGAGGAGATGGCCCGCCTCGCGCAACTCCCCCTGATGCCGTGGGCGCCGGGCAGCCGTGACCACTACATCATGGTGGCGGCCGAGCAGGTTTCCGGCCGCCGCATCACCGCGGCACCGACCACCTGAGCCGCCGGACCGACCAGCTGAGCCACCGCATCACAGCGGGACCGACCACCTGAGCCGGGTTCCGCCGCCCTCAGGTGAATCGACGGTGAACGTGCCGCCCAGCCGGGTGGCACGTTCCTCCAGGTTGGCCAGCCCGCTGCGCCGGCCATCGGGCTCGATGCCCAACCCGTTGTCGGTGACGACCAAGGTCAGCCGACCGGCCGCCGCCTCCAGCAGGATGTCGGCCTTGGCCGCCTTGGCGTGCCGTACCAGGTTGGACAGGGCCTCGCGCAGCACGGCCGTCACCTGCTCGGCCACGGATTGGCCGACCAGCGTGTCGAGCTGCCCCTCCAGCCGCAGTCCTGGGCGGAAGCCCAGGTGTGCGGCGGCCTCGTCGACCAGCTCGGTGACCTGACCGCGCAGCCCGCTCGTCCCCGAGCCCTGCAGGGCGAAGATGCTGGCTCGGATCTGCCGGATCGTCTCGTCCAGCTCGTCGACGGCGTGCTGGACCCTCCTCGTGGCCTCGGGACGTTCGATCAGCCTGACGGCGCCCATCAGCGTCATGGCCACCGCGAACAACCGCTGGATCACCACATCGTGCAGGTCCCTGGCGATCCTGTCGCGGTCTTCCAGCAGGCTGAGCCGCTCCGCGGCGCGACGCACCTCGGCCAGCTCCACCGCGATGGCCGCCTGGCCCGCGAAGGCCTCCAGCATGTGGCCCTCGGCCTCGCTGAACGGCAGCCGCCCCGAGCGCTTGCTCATGGCGACCACCCCGCGCACCGAAGGCGGCGCGCCCAAGGGCACCAGCAGCCGCATGTCGCCCTCGGTGAGCGACTCGCCCCGGGTGTAGACCTCCCCCGCCATCGTCGTCGCCACCGCGCACGAGGTGCCCAGCAGCTCGTCCGCCCGGTCGCCCTCGGCGATCTCCACCACCAGCCGGGTGCCGCCGTCGGCGGGCACCATCAGCTCGACCAGATCGGCATCCGTCATCTCCTTGGCCTTGCTGGTCAGTGTGACGAGGACGTCGCGCGGATCGGTGCCGGACAGCAGGCTGGTGGTGATCTCCGAGGAGGCCCGCAGCCACTT
Source organism: Nonomuraea sp. NPDC049750 (assembly GCF_040659625.1). Classification (NCBI taxonomy): domain Bacteria; kingdom Bacillati; phylum Actinomycetota; class Actinomycetes; order Streptosporangiales; family Streptosporangiaceae; genus Nonomuraea; species Nonomuraea sp. NPDC049750. The sequence goes on along the minus strand of NZ_JBFANB010000009.1, from coordinate 147,808 downwards.
CTCCCGCCGCCGCGTCTGCTCGTACAGGCGCGCGTTCTCCACCGCCACACCCGCCGCGGTGGCCAGGGCGATGACGACGGCCTCATCCTCCTCGTCGAACTCGCCGCCACCGCGCTTCTCCGTCAGGTAGAGGTTGCCGAACACCTCCTCACGCATCCGGATCGGCACACCCAGGAAGGTGCCCATGGGCGGATGGCCGGGCGGGAAACCGTAGGATTCCGGGTGATCGGCGATCCGCGCCAGTCGCAGCGGCCGGGCGTCCTTGATCAACAATCCGAGCAGGCCGAGCCCGTGCGGCCAATGTTCGATCTTGGCGATCTCTTCCTCGGTCAATCCCACGGGAATGAACTCGATCAGCGTGCTCCCATGGCCGATCACCCCGAGCGCGCCGTAACTGGCGTCCACCAGGTTGGTCGCGGTCTCCACGATCCGCCGCAGCACCGTTTCCAGATCGAGATCGCTGCCCACCGACACCACCGCGTCCAGCAGCGCGTGCACGCGGTCGCGCGTGGCGAGCACCGCGCTCAGCCGCACCTGCAGCTCGGCCAGCAGCTCGTCCAGCCGCATGGACGGCATCACCGATCCATCGCTCATACTCGCAGTTTCTGCCCGCACGATCGATCGCTAAAGCTCCCTCGATCAGCCCTGGTGGCCTATGAGGCGTAACGGCTAATCGGTGATATAGTACTGTTCATGGTTTTGACGGGAGCTTCCCTGCAGCGGACGAGTCTGCGTGATCAGGCACTGTCGGTGCTGAGGGAGGCGCTGGTCACGGGCGCCCTGGAGCCGGGCGAGGTGTATTCGGCGGCGTCGCTGGCGACGGAGCTCGGGGTGTCCACGAGTCCGGTACGCGAGGCGATGCTCGCCCTGGTCGATGAGGGTCTGCTGGAGGCGCTGCCCAACCGGGGATTCCGTGTCGTGTCCTTCACCGAGCAGGACTTCACCGAGATCTTCGAGCTGCGCATGATGCTCGAAGTGCCCGGGGCGGGCCGGGCGGCCGAGTTGGGCTTGGGGGATCGTGCGGAGCGGCTGTCGCGGCTCGTCGACGTCATCGAGCGGACGGCCGAGGAGCACGATCTGCCTGGCAACCTTCAGGCCGATCGCGACTTTCACCTCTTGCTGCTGGAGGCGACCGGAAACCGGCGACTGGTCGACTCGGTGGCGTGCCTACGCGACCAAACCCGCCTGTACAACCTGCGCCGCCTCACCGCGGACGGCGACCTGGCCCGCTCCGCGGCGGAGCACCGTCCGTTGCTGGCGGCGGTCCTGAAGGGCGACCGTGCGCTCGCCGAAGAGCTGATGCGCCGGCACCTGTCGCACATTCCGGGTGACTGGTCGTCGGGCGGCGAGCCGCGGCGCGGGCCCATCACTTGAGGGCCGCCGCTTGAGGGTAAGAAGACTTCGCGAAGGAGCAGTGGTCCTCTCATGAGCGTTCTGTCGTCGATCAGCGGTCCGGCGGATCTCAACGGGTTAAGCCCCGCGGAGCTGGACCGGCTCGCCGCCGAGATCCGTGAGTACTTGATCGACGCGGTCTCCCGTACGGGCGGGCATCTGGGGCCGAACCTCGGCGTCGTGGAGCTGACCATCGCCCTGCACCGGGTCTACGACTCCCCCACCGACCGCGTCATCTTCGACGTCGGCCACCAGGCGTACGTGCATAAATTGCTCACAGGGCGGCAGGACTTCTCGCGATTGCGGCAGGAAGGCGGGCTTTCCGGCTACCCGAGCCGGGTGGAGTCCCCGCACGACGTCGTGGAGAACCAGCACGCCTCGACCGCGCTCAGCTGGGCGTACGGGCTGGCCAAGGCCCACCGTCTGACCGGTCGGCGCGACCGCCACGTCGTCGCCGTGATCGGGGACGGCGCCCTGACCGGCGGGATGGCATGGGAGGCGCTGAACAACATCGCCGCCGACCCGTCGCTGCCGCTGGTAATCGTCGTCAACGACAACGAGCACTCCTATTCACCGACGATCGGCGGCCTGGCCACCCACCTGGCGGCGCTGCGCACCACCGACGGCTACGAACGGTTCCTGCGGCGTACCCGGGACATCCTCGACCGCACCCCGATGATCGGGCGTCCGTTGTTCGACGCTCTGCACGGCGCCAAGAAGGGGCTCAAGGACTTCGTCGCGCCGCAGGGCATGTTCGAAGACCTTGGCCTGAAGTACGTCGGCCCGATCGACGGTCACGACCGGGCGGCGGTGGAGCAGGCGCTGCACCTGGCCAAACAGTTCTCCGGCCCGGTGATCGTGCACTGCATCACGGAGAAGGGGCGCGGCTATCCGCCGGCCGAGCAGTCCGACGAGCGGTTCCACCAGGTCAAGGTGATCGACCCGGACACCGGCGTGCCGCTGCGCGTGGCCGGAGAGGACTGGACCTCGGTGTTCGCCGGGGAACTGGTGCGGATCGGTGCCGAACGACCGGACGTGGTGGCGATCACGGCGGCGATGCTGCGCTCGACCGGGCTGGAACCCTTCGCCCAGCGCTACCCCGGCAGGGTCCTCGACGTGGGCATCGCCGAGCAACACGCGGCCACCGCCGCGGCGGGACTGGCCACGGGCGGGCTGCATCCGGTCGTCGCCGTGTACGCCACGTTCGCCAACCGGTGTTTCGACCAGTTGCTGATGGATGTGGCACTGCACCAGTGCGGGGTGACGTTCGTCCTGGACCGGGCGGGGATCACCGGCGACGACGGCGCCTCGCACAACGGCGTCTGGGACCTGGCCGTCCTCCAGGTCGTACCGGGGCTGCGGATCGCGGCACCCCGGGACGGCGAACGCCTGCGGGAACAGCTGCGCGAGGCGCTGGTGGTGGACGACGCGCCCACACTGGTCCGCTATCCGAAGGGAAGCGTCGGTCCCCCGATCCCGGCCGTCGGGCGGATCGGCGGCATGGACGTGCTCCGGGAAGCCACCGTTGATCGCCGGAGCACGGGCACCGAACCGGCGGCAGATGTCCTGATCGTGGCCGTCGGCGCGCTGGCTCCGCTGTGCCTGCGGGTCGCCGAACGCCTGGCCGATCACGGCATCACCGCCACGGTGGTCGACCCGCGCTGGGTCAAACCGGTCGATGACCTGCTGCCCGGCCTCGCCGCCCGGCACCGCATGGTGCTGACGGTGGAAGACGGGGTACGGGCGGGCGGCGTCGGCTCCGCCGTCGCGCAGGCCCTGCGCGACGCGGGGGTCGACGTGCCCATGCGTGACTTCGGGGTGCCGGTGGCGTTCCTCGACCACGCAGGCCGCGATCGCGTGCTCGCCCGCCTCGGCCTGACCGCGGCGGACATCGCCCGCCAGGTCGAGGAGACCTTCCTCCGGCTCACACGCCAACCCCAGGACGCCTCGTCCGCCTGACCCCTATGGATCAGGAGGAAGATCATGGGTCGGTCAGGTCGGTGAGCGGGCGGCGGACCCCGTGGCTCTCGTCGGCGGCGATGCCGAGCCGCATGAGCATCTGCGGGTAGGCGCCCGCGCACATCCGCTGCCGGAGGAAGTCGCGTAGGTGCGGCTCCTCCAGCACCTGGGTGTGGAAGGCGGCGCTCGCTCCGTGGGCCGAGGCGTGCAGCAGCACGTGCTGCAGCGCCTGCCCGGCCGCCAGCCAGGCCTCGCGGGTGTCCTCGCGGGTGGTCAGCAGCGCCACCACCCCGGTGGCGCATGACATGCGCTGGTCGGTGTCGATGCCCCAGGAGTGCTGGTGGGCGTAGTCGCGCTGGGCGAATTCGCCGGCCGGCTGCTTGGGGTAGGCGTCGGCGGGCACGCCGTCGCCTCGGGTGCTTTCCGGTGGGCGCGCCCACCGCATGACCTCGAGGGTGAAGGGCCAGTCCTGCGACTGGACCGCCTGGGCCGCCTCGGTGAGCGCGGCCAGGGCCCGCACGGCGGCGGGCGCCCCGACCGGCGTGAAGGTCGCGCCCTCGGTGGCGGCCTCGCGCTGCCACTGTGCCACGAGCCGCTCGGGCACGGGCGTCTCGGTGAATCCCGCCCGGTGCGTACGCCGCACCTCGATCTGCCCGGCCAGCATGCTGGTGTGCTCGTCAGGCTCGACGGCCTCGCCCAGCCGTACCGTCGCCAGCAGCGAGGGCCGGTCGGGATCGGGCAGGATCCGCACGATCGGCTCGCGGCCGGCCTGGTGCAGCGCGGTACGCAGGTTGAACACGGCCGCCCCGCAGCTGATCAGCATTTCCCTGCCGCCAGGGTCTTCCAGGGCCAGTTTGCGATCGGTGCTCGCGCGGACGGCGATCTCCTGGCCCGTGACGGCGAAGGTCCAGGGCTGGGTGTTGTGCACCGACGGTGCCCAGCGCGCCGCCTCGAGCGCGATGTCGATGGTCATGTCGTTCTCCCAGGTCAGGCCGCGGATCGCCATGGATCCACGATCCGCCCGCGTGCCTGCCACCGGCAGAGGCCAAAGTCCCATCGATCACGGCCATACGGCACTCCTCGCTGCTCCCGCGGTCAGGGGCGCCAGGGCGTACGGGAGCCGGTCGGCCGGTCGGCGCGGCCGCGGTAGACGATGTAGGGGCGGGTCAGGTAGCCGAGGGGCGCGGTGAGCATGTGCACCAGCCGGGTGAACGGCCAGATGGCGAACAGCAGCAGCGCGCTGAGCGCGTGCAGCTGAAACAGGATGGGCGCGCCGGCCATCAGGGCGGGGTCCGGGCTGAAGGAGAAGATCGACCGGAACCAGGGTGAGATGGTGGTGCGATAGTCGTAGCCGCCGCCGATGACATTGGCCGCCACCGTGGCGGCCAGGCCGAGCACGATGGTGGCGCTCAGCACCAGGTACATGAGCTTGTCGTTGCGGGTGGTGGCGGTGAACACCGGTCCGACGGTGCGGCGCCGGTAGATGAGGATCGCCAGGCCGCCGAGGGTGGCGAGGCCCGCGATGGTGCCGAGCAGGACGGCGCCGGCGTGGTAGGTCGCCTCGCTCACGCCCACCGCCTCGGTCCAGCTCTTGGGGATCACCAGCCCGCCGATGTGGCCGAGCAGGACGACCAGGATGCCGAAGTGGAACAGCGGGCTGCCGACGCGCAGCAGCCGTGACTCGTACATCTGTGATGAGCGGGTGGTCCAGCCGAACTTGTCGTACCGGTAGCGCCAGACGTGGCCGAGCACGAACACGGTGATCGCCACGTAGGGCGCCACCACCCACAGCAGGATGTCGAGGGCGTTCACCGGGATGCCTCCGTGACGGCGTAGGGCTCCAGTCCGACCTCCTCGGCGGGCGGTCCCTCGGCCGCCAGCCGCAGCGCGGCCTCCTTCTCACGCGGGCCGGCCGGGGGCAGCGTGGCGGTCACGGCGGCCACCACGCCGGCGTACGGCGAGCGCTCGTCCTCCAGCGCCGTACGCAGGAGCTCCAGGCCCGCCCGATGCTCCCGCAGCAGGCGCCCGGCCTCCCGCACGGCGCCGCGGGCCGACAGCTCGCACACCACCGCCACGTGGTCGGGCAGCTCGCCATCGGCGACCTCGAAGCCCGCCGCGCGCAGGGCGTGCTTGAAACGCAGCAGCGCCCCGCCGCGCTTACGGGTGTCGCCGTAGGCGTAGTACGTCAGGTACGGGCAGCAGCGCCGCTTGAGGTCGAAGGTCGCCACATAGTGGGCGGCCAGGTCGGCCTGAGCGGTGCCCGCGACGTGGTCGAGGAAGGCGGTCAGGCGGTCGCGGACCTCCCCGGCGGGCAGCGTGATCACCGCCTTGGCCAGCACCTGGCGGGCGCCGTACAGCCGCTCGTCGGGGTAGCCGAGCAGCACGCTGGCCACCATGTGGGCGGTGCGCAGTTCGCCTTCTCCCAGAGCTCTCATCATGATCCGTCCCGGTTTCTCTTCGGGAACAGCCCCTCAGGGGTGCCCTTGCCGTCCCAGTTGAGGAGGTTGACGCGGCCGCGCAGCTCGCCGACGTCCTCCAGTTCGTCGCCGGACTGCCGCTCGCGCAGCGCGTGGAAGTTCTCCACCGCCACCGGGTCGGGCAGACCGGAGGACTCGCCGAACGGGCCGCTCATGCCGGGGCCGCCCTCGTAATCGAGGCTGCAGCCGGTGGCGCTCTCCTCCAGCCGCGCGCCCTGCTCGGCGTGGGCCTTGGGAATGACGTACCGCTCGCCGTAGGGGGCCAGGGCGAGCAGCCGGTGCATGCCTTCGACCTGCCGGCCGCTCATCCCCACGGCGGCCGCGATCGACTCGTCGGGGTCCTGGCCGAGGTTGAGGCGGCGCATGTAGGAGCGCATGGCGGCCAGGCGGCGCAGCGCGGCCCGCACCGGCCCGGGGTCGCCGGCGGTGAACAGCTCGGCCAGGTAGCCGATCGGGATGCGCAGGGCGTCGATCGCACCGAACAGGTTGCCGGCGTCCTCTCCGTCGTGGCCGGTGTTCGCCAGGACGTCGACCACGGGCGACAGCGGCGGGATGTACCAGACCATCGGCATCGTGCGGTATTCCGGGTGCAGCGGGAGGGCCACGCCGTACTCGAAGATCAGCTGGTGGATCGGGGAGTTCCGGGCCGCCTCCAGCCAGTCCTCGGGGATGCCCGCCGCCCGGGCGGCGGCGATCACCTCGGGGTCGCGCGGATCCAGCAGCACGCTCTTGTGCGCCTCGTACAGATCCTTCTCGTCCGGGACGGAAGCGGCCTCCAGGACCCGGTCGGCGTCGTAGAGCAGCAGGCCGAGGTAGCGCAGGCGGCCCACGCACGTCTCCGAGCAGACCGTCGGGATGCCGACCTCGACCCGGGGGTAGCAGAAGGTGCACTTCTCCGCCTTGCCGGTGCGGTGGTTGAAGTACACCTTCTTGTACGGGCAGCCGGTCACGCACATGCGCCAGCCACGGCAGCGGTCCTGGTCGACCAGGACGATGCCGTCCTCGGATCGCTTGTACATCGCGCCGGACGGGCAGGAGGCCACGCACGAGGGGTTGAGGCAGTGCTCGCAGATGCGCGGCAGGTAGAACATGAACGCCTGCTCGAACTCCAGCTTCACCTGGTCCGACAGCTTACGGAGAACCGGGTCGGCGGCGGTGAGTTCGGGGCCGCCGGCGAGGTTGTCGTCCCAGTTCGCGCTCCAGGTGATCTTCGTGTGCTCGCCGGTGATCAGCGACCTGGGCCGGGCGACGGGCGTGTCCTCGGAGGCGGGGGCCGAGAAGAGCCGGTCGTAGTCGTAGGTCCAGGGCTCGTAGTACTGCTGGATGGAGGGCATGAGCGGGTTGGCGAAGATGGTGAGCAGTTTCTTCAGCCGCCCGCCCGCCTTCAGCCGGAGCCGGCCGCGCCGGTTGAGTTCCCAGCCGCCCTTCCAGGTCTCCTGATCCTCGTAAGTGCGTGGGTAGCCCTGGCCGGGGCGGGTCTCGACGTTGTTGAACCAGACGTACTCGACCCCGGCCCGGTTGGTCCAGGCCTGCTTGCAGGTGACCGAGCAGGTGTGGCAGCCGATGCACTTGTCGAGGTTCATCACCATGGCCAGCTGCCCCATGATCCGCATCAGTAGTCGACCTCCTGAGAGCGGCGGCGGATCACGGTGACCTCGTCGCGCTGGTTGCCGGTGGGCCCGAGGTAGTTGAAGGCGAACGACAGCTGGGCGTAGCCGCCGATCAGGTGGGTGGGCTTGATCAGCAGGCGGGTGAGGGAGTTGTGGATGCCGCCGCGCCGCCCCGACGTCTCGCTCTTGGGCACGTCCACGACGCGTTCCTGCGCGTGGTACATGTACACGGTGCCCTCGGGCATCCGGTGGGAGACGACCGCGCGGGCCACGACGACCCCGTTGCGGTTGACCGCCTCGATCCAGTCGTTGTCGCGGATCTTCGCCTTGGCCGCGTCGGCCGGGCTCATCCAGATGGTCGGCCCGCCTCGGGAGAGCGTGAGCATGAGCAGGTTGTCCTGGTATTCGGAGTGGATGGACCACTTCGAGTGCGGGGTGAGGTAGCGCACGGCGATGCCGTCCGCCCCGGAGGCGCCGACGCCGGGCTCGCCGAACAGCGCGGTCATGTCGAGCGGCGGCCGATAGGTCGGCAGCGCCTCGCCGGCCTCGTGGATCCAGTCGTGGTCGAGATAGAAGTGCTGGCGGCCGGTGAGGGTGTGCCAGGGCTTGCGGTGCTCGATGTTGATGGTGAACGGCGAGTAGCGCCGCCCGCCGGTCTCGCTGCCCGACCATTCCGGCGAGGTGATCACGGGCACCGGCCGGGCCTGGGTGTCGGCGAAGGTGATCTGCTTGTGCTCGTCGGCCAGCCCGTCGAAGGAGGTTCCGGTACGCCGGCCCAGCGTGGCGAACCCCTGGGCGGCCAGATGCCCGTTGGTGGTGCCCGACAGGGCCAGGATGGCCTCGCACATGTCGCTGTCGCGGGCCAGGGAGGGGCGGCCCTCGACGCTGCCGCCGCGGACGGTGCCGGTCATCCGGCCCAGCCGGGCGATCTCGCCGGAGACATCGTACGTCAGCCCCTTGGTCGTGGCGCCGAGCCGTTCCAGCAGCGGGCCGAGGGCGGCCATCCGCTCCGCCACCGCTCCGTAGTCGCGCTCCACCGTGACGATCTTGGGGAAGTCGCGTCCCGGAGTGGGCGGCCGGCCCGTCACGCGCCAGTCGTGCACCCGCCCGTGCGGGGTGGCCAGCTCATCGGGCGTGTCGTGCGTCAGCGGCATGGCCACCACGTCCGTACGAGTGCCCAGGTGGGTCTTGGCCAGGGCGCTGAAGGCCCTGGCGATGGCATGGAAGGCGGCGAAATCGGTGCGGGTCTGCCAGGGCGGGTCGATCGCCGGGGTGAAGGCGTGCACGAACGGGTGCATGTCCGTCGAGGACAGGTCGTGTTTTTCGTACCAGGTGGCGGCGGGCAGCACGATGTCGGAGAACAACGTGGTGGAGGTCATCCGGAAGTCCAGCGACAGCAGCAGGTCGAGCTTGCCGCGCGGCGCCCGCTCCGGCCAGGTCAGGCTCTCTGGCCGCTGCCCAGGCGCGGCCTCATCGGCCCGCACGGCCGAGTCGGTGCCCAGCAGATGGCGCAGGAAATACTCGTTGCCCTTGGCCGAGGAGCCGAGCAGGTTGGCCCGCCACACGGTCAGCACGCGCGGCCAGTTCGCGGGCGCGTCGGGGTCCTCGCAGGCGAACCCGAGCCGGCCCGCGGCGACCTGCTCGGCCACGTACGGCCCTGCCTCCGCGCCCGCCGCGGCCACCTCGTCGGCCAGGTCGAGCGGGTTGCGGTCGAAGGTCGGGTACGACGGCATCCAGCCCAGCCGCGCCGACTGCGCCAGCAGGTCGGCGGTGGCCTTGCCGGCGAACGCGCCGTCGCCGAGCGGCGAGGACAGGACATCGGCCGCGTAGGTGTCGTAACGCCACTGGTCGGTGTGCAGGTACCAGTAGGCGGTGCCGATCATCTGCCGGGGCGGGCGCGACCAGTCCAGGCCGAAGGCGAGCTGCGCCCAGCCGGTGATCGGCCGGCACTTCTCCTGGCCGACGTAGTGCGCCCAGCCGCCGCCGTTGACGCCCTGGCAGCCGGTCAGCGTGGTCAGCGCCAGGAAGGAGCGGTAGATGGTGTCGGAGTGGAACCAGTGGTTCGTCCCCGCCCCCATGACGATCATGGACCGGCCGCCCGACTCCTCGGCGTTGCGCGCGAACTCGCGGGCGATCCGGGCCGCTTTGGCCGCGGGCACGCCGGTGATCGCCTCCTGCCAGGCCGGGGTGTACGGCTCCGCCGCGTCGTCGTAGCCGGACGGCCAGCGCCCCGGCAGCCCGTCGCGGGCCACGCCGTACTGGGCGAGCATCAGGTCGTACACCGTGGTGACCAGGTGACCGCCCACCCGCCGCACCGGCACACCCCGCTCCAGCACCCCGTCGCCGTGCCCGTCGAAGCGCGGCAGGGCGACCGGCACCGCGTGCTCGCCCAGGACGGTCAGCAGCGGGTCCACCTCGCCCAGGTCGAGGTTCCAGCGGCCCCGCCCCTGCTCGGAGTAGCGGAAGGCGAGCGAGCCGTTCGGCACGACCGGCTCGCCGCTCCGCGCGTCCAGCAGCACCGTAGCGAACGCCGCCTCTTCCCCTTCCTGCCCCAGGTCGGCCGCGGTGAGGAACTTGTCCGGCACGTACGATCCGTCCCGCTCACGCAGCCGGACCAGGAACGGCAGGTCGGTGAAGCGCTTGACGTAGTCGGTGAAGCCGGCCGTCGGCCGGTCGGCGAAGAACTCCTTGAGGATCACCTGCCCCATCGCCATGGCCAGCGCGCCGTCCGTGCCCGGGTGCGGGGCCAGCCACTCGTCGGCGAACTTGGCGGCGTCGTTGTAGTCGGGCGCGAGCACCACCACCTTCTGGCCCCGGTAGCGCGCCTCGGCCATGAAGTGGGCGTCGGGCGTGCGGGTGACCGGCACGTTCGAGCCCCACAGCATCAGGTACGCGGCGTCCCACCAGTCGGCCGACTCCGGCACGTCCGTCTGGTCGCCGAACACCTGCGGGGAGGCCACCGGCAGGTCGGCGTACCAGTCGTAGAACGACAGCATCGCCCCGCCGATCAGCGACACGAACCGGGCGCCCACCGCGTGCGAGGCCATCGACATGGCCGGAATCGGGGAGAAACCGGCCACCCGGTCGGGGCCGTAGGTCTTGATGGTGTGCACGTGCGCCGCGGCGATGATCTCGCAGGCCTCGTCCCAGGTGACGCGCACCAGGCCGCCCTTGCCGCGGGCCGACTGGTAGCGGCGGCGTTTGTCCGGGTCCGTGGTGATCTCGGCCCAGGCGGCGACCGGGTCGCCCAGCCTCGCCTTCGTCTCCCGGTACATCTCCACCAGGACGCCCCTGGCGTACGGGAAACGGACCCGGGTGGGCGAGTAGGTGTACCAGGAGAAGGCGGCCCCGCGCGGGCAGCCGCGTGGCTCATACTCGGGCCGGTCGCCGCCCACGCTGGGGTAGTCGGTCTGCTGCGCCTCCCAGGTGATCACGCCGTCCTTGACGTACACCTTCCAGGAGCAGGAGCCGGTGCAGTTGACGCCGTGGGTGGAGCGGACGACCTTGTCGTGGCTCCACCGGTCGCGGTAGAAGGCGTCGCCTTGGCGTCCGCCGATCTGGTGCAGGGTCCGCAGGTCGTCGGAGACCGCGCCGGGTCGCAGGTGCCGGCCGAGTCTCAGCAGGGCGTCACTGACCGGCCCGTCCATACCCGCCATTCGCACAACTCCTTCATCCATCAGCGCTTCGATCGTCATGTCATGGCAGGCGGAGGTCCGCCGCGGCGTCCGGCACGAAGGTCTCCGGCCTGCGCGGCGGGCGCCGGTAGCCGGTGGCGGGCGGGCGGGGCGGGATCTTCAGCTCCGCCCGCCGTACCTCCTCGTAGGGGATCGTGGACAGCAGGTGCGCGATCATGTTGATCCTGGCCCGCCGCTTGTCCTCGCTCTCCACGTCGTACCACGGCGCCTCTGGGATGTCGGTGTGCACCAGCATCTCGTCCTTGGCCCTGGAGTAGTCCTCCCAGCGATTGATCGACTCCAGGTCCATCGGCGACAGCTTCCACTGCCGCATCGGATCCTTCAGCCGGTCGTGGAAGCGCCGCTCCTGCTCCTCGTCGCTCACCGAGAACCAGTATTTGCGCAGCAGGATCCCGTCCTCCACCAGCAACCGCTCAAAGATCGGACACTGGTGCAGGAACCGCGTGTATTCCTCGTGGGTGCAGAATCCCATCACCCGTTCGACACCCGCGCGGTTGTACCAGCTGCGGTCGAGCAGCACGATCTCCCCGGCGGCGGGCAGATGCTCGATGTAGCGCTGGAAGTACCATTGCGACCGCTCACGCTCGGTCGGTGCCGGGAGCGCCGCGATGCGCGCCACGCGCGGGTTGAGGTATTCGGAGACCCGCTTGATCGTGCTCCCCTTGCCCGCCGCGTCCCTCCCCTCGAAGATCACGACCACCCGCCGGCCTCGCACCCGCACCCACTCCTGCAGCTTCACCAGCTCTCCCTGCAGGCGGAAGAGCTCCTTCTCGTACGTCTTGCGCGGCAGTCTCTTCGTCATCGGGCTTCCTCGGCGGACGGTCCGAACGGCACCGGTAGCGCGGCGGAGCGCCGCCTGGCCGTGGCACGCACCGCGGTCAAAGTCAGCACCAGCGTCAGCACCGACACCCCGGCCAGCAGGGCCAGGCCCACCCCGTAGGAGCCGAACAGGCCGTAGACGAACCCCATCTCCACCGGCGGCACGAACCCGCCCAGCCCACCGGCCGCGCCGACCAGGCCCGTGACCGAGCCGACCTTGTCGGCCGGGGCCGCCACCGCGACCAGGGCGAAGGTGGCCCCGCTGCCGGCGCCGAGCGCCGCCGCCATGGTCAGGAACGCGACCGTGCCCAGCGGCATCAGCGGCGGGGTGAACGCCAGGACCGTGGCGCAGAGCGCGACGACGGCGAACACGGCGGCCAGGACCCGAATCGCCCCGATCCGGTCTGACAGCCAGCCGCCGACGGGACGCGCCGCGACCGCCAGGATCACGAACCCGGCCATCCGGTCGGCCGCGTCGGCCTGCTCCAGTCCGTAGGCCGACCGCAGATAGACCGGCAGGTAGACGGAGAAGGAGACGTATCCGCCGAACGTCACCGCGTACAGCACGCAGGCCTGCCAGGTGATCGGCAGGCGCACGGCCGCGGCCAGCCGCGCCATGGTCGACTGGGCGGGCGCCGTACGGCCCGGAGCGTCCCGCAGCACGAACCAGGCCACCATCGCGTAGACGGCGAGCACGGCCGCGGTGAGCAGGAACGGAGTGGCCGAGCCGCCGGTCCTGACCAGCTTGACCGTGGTCAGCGCGCTGATCGCGGTGCCGCCCATTCCCATGCCGAAGACGCCGACGGCCAGGCCACGGCGCTCGGGCGGGAACCAGGCGCTGACGAAGGGCACGCCCACCGCGAACGCCGTCCCGCCGATGCCCAGGAAGAACCCGCCCACCAGCAGCGCCGCCAGCGAGCCATGCCCGGCCAGACCGATGAACAGCACCGGGACGATGGTGGCCGCCGAGATCAGCGGGAACATCACCCGGCCGCCGAAGCGGTCGGTCAGCGCCCCGACCGGGATGCGGCCCAGCGAGCCGACGATCACCGGAACCGCGACCAGCAGCGCCTGCTGGGCCGCCGACAGTCCCAGCAGTTCCTTGAAGCGCGGGCCCAGCGGGCTGAGCAGCGCCCACGCCCAGAAGTTCACCGCGAATCCCACGGTCGCCACCGCCAGCATCAGCGCCGGCCCACGGAGATCGGAGCGTGGGACTGCTCGGTCGATCCTGTCGGTGCTCATCTCACCCGTTCCTGTCGCATTCACCCGCTGCCACCTGGTCTTTTGCCCTGCCTCATCCCCTCGCATCCCACAGCAGCAGCTCTATGCCTCCTAGGGGCGAAAGTCCTGCCTATTGAGTGCTTTGGTCTTCACTCGCTTTTGGGACTTTGGCCTCTATTCCGTGGTTGACCTGGCCGGTTAGCGTCGGAGCATGATTCGTGTGTTCCTCGTCGACGACCATGAGGTGGTACGGAGGGGCGTGGCCGCCCTGCTGGACTCCGAGGACGACATAGAGGTGATCGGCGAAGCCGGCACCGCGGAGTCGGCGATCGCCCGCATTCCGGCGCTCAAGCCGGACGTGGCGGTGCTGGACGTCCGGCTGCCCGACGGTAACGGCGTGGACGTGTGCCGTGAGGCCCGGTCCGGGCTGCCCGGGCTGGCGTGCCTGATGCTGACCTCCTACGCCGACGACGACGCGCTGTTCGAGGCGGTGATGGCGGGCGCCGCCGGTTACGTGCTCAAGCAGATCCACGGCTCCGACCTGGTCGGCGCCGTGCGCACGGTCGCCTCCGGCCAGTCGCTGCTCGATCCGCAGACCACCGCGGCGATGCTTCAACGACTGCGGGAGCAGGCCGCCAGAAGGGACCCGCTCGCGGCCCTGTCCGATCAGGAACGCAACATCCTCGACCTGATCGGCGAAGGGCTCACCAACCGGCAGATCGGCGAGCGGATGTTCCTGGCCGAGAAGACGGTCAAGAACTACGTGTCCAACCTGCTGTCCAAGCTCGACCTGCAGCGCCGTACGCAGGCGGCGGCGCTCTCGGCACGACTGCGGACGAATCGGCGAGACTGACCGCCCGAGACCTCGGATGGCCGGTCACGTCGTGATCCTCGGAGCGCCCACCACAGCGCCGTCGAAGCCGACCACGATCGCTCCGCTCATCGTCGTCCCCCGTGGTCGGCGAGTCGCCGTTCATGACCTCTCCGGGTGCGGCCGGACGACCGCGACCGGGCACGTAGCGTGGTGCAGCACGGCGCGGCTGACCGAGCCCAGCACCGCCGAGGCGAATCCGCCCAGCCCACGCGACCCGACGACGACCAGGTCGGCCGTGGTCGAGGCCTTGATCAGGGCGCCGGCCGGGTGCTCGCACAGTTGCTCGTCGGTGATCTCGATGTCGGGGTACTTCTCGCGCCAGGGGCTCACCCGTTCGCCGGCCGTATGGACCTCGTGCTGGAAGGCGTTGTCCAGCAGGCTGTCGTAGGCGGCCGCGTACGGGGAGAAGATCGGCATTTGCCAGGCGTACAGGACGTGCAGCCGCGCGTGGCGGGCGCGGGCCTGCTCGATGGCGTACTGCATGGCGAATTCGGAGTCCTCCGACCCGTCATAGCCGACGACGATCCGGCCGTGCTCTTCCTGGCCGCGCCCGCGGACGATCACCACCGGGCCCCACGCGTGCCCCGCGACGGCGGTGCCGACCGAGCCGAGCAGCATGCCGCTGAAACCGCCGAGTCCTCTGCTGCCCAGCACCAGGCTGTCGGCCGACGCCGACTCGCCGATCAGCTCGTCGACCAGGTTGCCGGTGTGCAGTTCCGTCGTCACCTCCACGCCGCCCGCCAGCTCACGCGCCTGGTCGGCGGCGGCATCCAGCGTGCCCGCGCAGTACTCCGCGCTGAACGCGGCGAGCCCGTACGGCCACGGCTCGCAGACATGCACGATCCGCAGGGCCAGTCCCCTGCGCCGAGCGTCGGCGGCGGCCCACCGCACCGCCGCTGTCGCCGGCTCGGACCCGTCCACGCCGACCACGATCCGTCTGGTCATCACACAACCCCTTCCCGAACTGGAACACCTCAGCTCCAGCCTCGCGAAACAGGCGGCCGGCCGCAGGGGGCCGAAGTCCCGAATACGAGTGCCGTTGGTCCCGCAGTGGACCAATCACCAGAATCCGCCGCCTTGACAGGGCCGCGTCCCAACGTAGATCGTTTCGTAAAAGAAGTCTCATTCCTCGCAGGGCCGACCGTGGAAGAGCGCCATGAAAATGATCATCGGTGGGTTCGGACTGGCGGCGGTGGCGGGCGCCCTGTGGGCGCGAAGGCGCTACGTGGTGGTCACGGTCGAGGGGACGAGCATGGCCCCGACGCTCTCCGACGGAGATCTGGTTCTGGTACGCAGGCGCCGGATCGACCAGGTCACCACGGGCGACGTGGTCGTGCTCGAACCGCCGCGCACCGCCGCGGGGCTCGGACCGCCGGGACGGGACAGCCGGCACTGGAACATCAAGCGGGCCGTCGCGTTACCCGGTGACCCCGTTCCCCCGGGGATCGGGGACGGCGTGGCCCGGGTGCCCGCCGGCGCGCTGGTCGTCCTGGGTGACAACATCGACAGCGTCGACTCCCGGCAGCGCGGGTTCTTCGACGCCGACCGCCTGCTCGGTGTCGCGCTGCGCCGGTTGGGCGGGCCACCGCTGTAAAGCGGGTACATCGTGCGGTTTCGACTTCTCGGGCCGATGCGGATCCAGGTCAACGGATCGCCGGTCAGGATCACGGCGCCCAAGCAACGTACCGTTCTCGCCATGCTGCTGGCCCGGGCGGGTCACGTCGTACCCATCAGGTCGTTGGTGGCGGAGGTGTGGGACGAGCGGCCGCCCCGCTCCGCGGTGGCGAACCTGCGTACGTACCTCATGCAGTTGCGCAAGCTGCTGCCGGATGAGGAGCGGCTGGTCACCTCCGACGTCGGCTACCTGCTGCGGGCCGGACCGGAGGAGCTCGACCTCCTGGAGTTCGAGGCGCTGTCCGCGCGCGGCCGCCAGGCGCTGGCCAAGCGCGACACGAGCGCCGCCGGGGAGGCATTCACCCAGGCCCTGGCCCTGTGGGAAGGGACGGCGGCGGAGGACGTACCGCTCGGGCCCACGCTGCGCGAGGTGGTCGCCCGCCTCACCAACCACTACCTGGGCGTGGTGGAGGAACACGCCGACATCCAGCTCGCCCTCGGCAGGAACGAGCTCGCGGCCGCCCGGTTGCGCGAGGTGATCCGCCAGTATCCGCTGCGCGAGCGGCTGCACGGTCAGCTCATGACGGCCCTCTATCGCTGCGGCGACGTGGTCGGCGCACTGGACGCGTTCGGGGCCGCCCGCCGGGTCCTGGCCGACGAGCTGGGCATCGATCCCGGGCCGGACCTGCGCTTGCTGCAGCAGGCGATCCTGCGCAGGGACACCGCCCTGCTGGCGGCCGACCGAGACACCGCGGCCGTGCCCGTCGCGGACGGACGCCCGCGCCCACGTCTGCTTCCCCGGGCGCCGCTGGCGTTCGTGGGCCGCTCGGCCGAGCGGGCCCACCTGCGCAGCGTCCTGTACGGGGAGGCGGGCGCGGCCGTGATCGGTTCCGGCGCGGGCCCGCCCGTGGAGAGGCCGCACGGTCCCGACGCGGCGAGCCCGCCCGTGGTGGCGTTGCACGGGCCTGGTGGGGCGGGCAAGTCGGCGCTCGCCCTGACGGTGGCGCACGGCGTGGCCGACCGCTATCCCGACGGCCAGCTCTACGTGGATCTCCAGGGATCCACGCCGGGCCTGCCCCCGTTGCGGCCGGCCGAGGTGCTCGGCCGTTTCCTGCGCGCGCTCGGAGTGCCGCCCTGCGACGTCCCGGCGGCACCGGCGGAGGCGGCCACCCACTACCAGTCGCTGCTGGCCGACCGCCGCGTCCTGGTCGTCCTCGACAACGCCGTCGGCGCCGCCCAGGTGGCGCCGTTGCTGCCGGCGGGCGGCGGCTGCGCGGCGCTGGTCACCAGTCGCGCCGCGCTGACCACCATGGACGCCGTGCCAATCGCCGTCGGCATGCTCGACGAGGTGGAGTCGGTGCGCCTGCTGAGGTTGCTGGCCGGTCCCGAGCGGGTGAGCGCCGAGGCGCGAGCGGCCGCGGAGATCGCCCGCTGGTGCGGCTTCCATCCGCTGGCCCTGCGCATCGCCGGTGCCCGGCTGGCGGGCCGGCCCGACTGGTCGCTGGCCCGCTTCGGCGAGCGGCTGGGCGACCAGCAACGGCGGCTGGACGAGCTCCAGGCCGCCGACCTGCGGGTGCGTACCTGCTTCGAGGTCGGGTACGGGACGCTGACCAGCACCGCGAAGGCGGTCTTCCGGGCGTTCGGCGTGCTGGAGGTGCCTGAGGCCGGCGTCGAGCTCACCGCCGCGCTGGCCGACGTCGACCAGACGACGGCGGAGGCCGCGCTCGATGAGCTGACCGAGGCCCGGCTGCTGGAGCCGGTCTGCGACGGCCGGTTTCGCATGCATGACCTGCTGCGGCTGTTCGCCGCGGAGCTGGCCGTCGCCCATGACGCGCCACGGGAGCGTACGCGGGCGGTCGGACGGGCTCTGGAGTGGTACCTCGATCGTCTCCGCCGGCTGCAGACCCTGCTGCAACCACACCTGGTGCCGGCCGGCGGGGGCGGGAACGCCTCCGATGTGGGGCTGCCGGATCTCGCCGCGGCCCTACGGTGGCTGGACACGGAGCTGCCGTTCCTGGTGGCGGCGGCCGTACAGGCGGCGAAAGGTGAGCGGGGTGGCTTCGTCATCGAGCTGACGGCGCTGATCAAGGCCATCGCGATGAAGAGCGGCTACTGGCGGGAGCTCGAGACCATCGCGCGGCTCGCCATCGAGGTCGCGCGGCGTGACGGCGACCGTGTCGCGGAGGCGGCCACGCTGGCGACGCTGGGCCTGCTGGAGTGGAAGTCCGGCCGGCCCGAGGCGGCCCGCGCCCTCCTGCACCGGGCGCTCGGCCTCTGGCGGGCCGTGGGCGAGCGCGGTGAGGAGGGGCTGGCGCTGCACAATCTCGGCTGGCTGTGCATGCAGACCGGGGATCTCGACGCGGCCTTCGAGCACATCGGCGCGGGCCTGCTGCTGCTGGAGACGTACCGGCCGAACCGGGTCGGACTGGTCTCGCACAACCTGGGCGAGGTGCTGCTCCGGCTGGGCCGCCACACCGAGGCGGTGGACCGCTTCGAACGGTGCCTGGCCATCCGGCGGGCCGATCGCGACCTGTACGGCGAGAGCATCACCCTGGCCGCGCTCGGCCGCGCCCACTGCCTGCTCGACCAGCGGGACAGGGCACTGGCGGTACTGGCGGAGGCGCTGGTCCGCTGCGAGGCGACCGGCAACCGGGAGGACCAGTGGGAGGTACTGCTCAGCAGGTCCGAGATCCGGCTGCGGCAGGGCGATCCGGCCGCGGCGGTGGCCGACCTGACCCGCGTCCTTGAGCTGACCACCAAGATCGGCGACGCGTACGGCCACGCCGCCTGCCTCCGCCAGCTCGCCAGAGCACGCGCGGCCCTCGGCGACCCGGGGGCCGCGGCGGACGCCGGCAAGGCCGCGGGACTGTTCGCCGATCCCGCGACGCGCTGCGATCCGGTGCTGGAAAGGCTGCTCACCGCCCGGTTGTAGCGCGGCTGTATGGGGTGCTGTATGCCGCCCGAATAGGTTTCGGCTAACCGCATCGCTACGAAAGGAACGAGTCCATGACTGCTGTTCTTGGCCGGCTCGGCGACCGGATTCTCGGCAAGCTGGTGCCCAAGGCGTCCGCGAAGGCGGCCGCCGAGTGGTACGTCCACTGCTACTGCCGGGAGCGCTCCGACTTCCGCAAGATCTGCACCACCGCCGGCGGCACGACCCGATGCGGCGCCTGCTACGCGTTCAGAGTCTGCGGCGGCTAAGTAGGACACGCAGGTCTGGCGGCGGCGGCCACCCGCCGCCAGACCCCGGCTCGCTCGAAGTGAGGTTGTTTCCTGATGGCTTTCCTGGTTGCCGCTGTCGTGTTCCTCGCCCTCCTGTGCCTGTTCAACCTGGTGCTCAACCTGGGAGTGCTCCGCCGGCTCCGCGAGCACACCGCTGAGCTGGAGCGCCTGGCCGGACACGCGATGCTCATGCCGTACGATCCGGGCGTCCTGGTCGGTCGCACGCTGCCCGAGGCGGCGGCGGGCGCGCGGCTCGTCGGCTTCTTCGACGTCGGCTGTAGCACCTGTCACGAGCGCGCACCGCAGTTCGCCGAGGAGGCGGGCAAGGAGCCCGCCCTGGCGGTCATCACCGGCGACGGCGCGAAGGTGGCCGATCTCGTCACCGTGGTCGGCGGCGTGTCGAGCGTGATCACGGGCGATGAGGCCGGCAGTCTCGCGCACGCCCTCGGCGTGGAGGCCTTCCCCACCTTCCTCCGGGCCGACCAGGAGGGCAGAGTGCTGGCCGCCGACACGGAACTCGCCGCCATGGCCACCGCCGGATGATGCCGGACCGGCTGCGGCGGGCCGCCACCCTGGGGTTGCTGTGCTGGCGGGCGGGACCTGTGCTGGCGGTGTCCCAGCTGGTCGTCACCGTCGTGGCCGGGCTGCTGCCCACGGGCGCCTTGTGGGCGACGAAGCTGCTCATCGACGGGCTGGCGACGGGCCTAGCGGAACGGGCGCTGGGCCCGGTCGCCGGGCTCGTCGCGCTGGGATTGGCCTCCGGGGTGCTGCCGCACGTCACGGGGTACCTGCGGGGCGAGTCGGACCGCCGGCTCGACCTGTTGCTGCAGGACCGCCTGTACACGAGGGTGAACGAGTTCCAAGGGCTGTCACGCTTCGAGGACCCCGCTTTCCTCGACGAGTTGCGGATGGCCACGCAGGCCACGGGCGGCGCGATGGGGCCGATCACCTCGGGCCTGTTCGATCTCTGTCGCAACGTCATCGCCCTGGCCGGGCTCCTCGGCGCTCTGGCCGTGCTGAGCCCGCTGATGGCCGGGCTGGTGGCGGTCGCGGCGCTGCCCACCCTCGCCGCCAGGATGTCCCTGGAGAAGCGGCGGACCAGGATGCTCGCCGGGCAGTCGGCGGCGGCCCGGCGGCAGATCTTCTACTCCTCCTTGCTCACCGACGTGGAGGCCGCCAAGGAGGTACGGCTCTTCGGGCTCGGCGACTTCCTCAGGCGCCGGGTCATCGGCGAGCTCACCACGATGCAGACGGCCGAGCGGCGCCTCGACCGGCGCGAAGCGCTCACGCAGTCGTCACTGGCGACCCTGTCCGCCCTGGTCAGCGGCATCGGCTTGGTCTGGGCGGTGTATTCGGCCCTGTCCGGGCGGCTGACCCTGGGCGACGTCACGGCCTTCGCCGGGGCGGTGGCCGGCACCCAGGCCGCCCTCATCGCGACCGTGGAGAACGCGGCCAACGCCGGCCACTCACTGCTCCTGTTCGACCACCACGAGCGGGTGATGTCACTCTCCGACGACCTCCCACCGCCGCACCGCCCGGCCGCGCTGCCGGCCCTGCGGCGCGGCATCGAACTGCGCGACGTGTGGTTCCGGTACGCCGAGGGCCACCCCTGGGTGCTGCGCGGCGTCGACCTGACCATCCCTCACGGCGCGTCGGTCGCGTTGATCGGACTCAACGGAGCCGGTAAGAGCACGCTGATCAAACTGCTGTGCCGCTTCTACGACCCCTCCCGGGGGGCGATCTTCTGGGATGGCGTGGACATTCGCGACGTACCGCCGGCCGACCTCCGCGCCCGGATGGGCGTGCTCTTCCAGGACTACATGAGCTACGACCTCACCGCGGCGGAGAACATCGGCGTCGGCGAGATCGAGGCGATGTCCGACCGGAGCAGGATCCAGGCCGCCGCCGAGATGTCCGGAGCCGACCAGACCGTACGGGCCCTGCCGCACGGGTACGACACGATGCTGAGCCGGATCTTCTTCGGCCCGGAGGACGAGGCCGGAGTGGTGCTGTCCGGAGGCCAGTGGCAACGGCTGGCCCTGGCCCGCGCGCTCGTCCGCGAACAGCGCGACCTGCTCATCCTCGACGAACCCAGCTCGGGACTCGACGCGGAGGCCGAATACCAGGTGCACCGGCGGCTGCGTGAACACCGGGCGGGCCGTGCCAGCCTGCTCGTCTCCCACCGGCTCGGCGCCGTGCGGGACGCCGACCTCATCGTGGTGCTCGGCGACGGGCGCATCGTCGAGCGGGGCACCCACGACGACCTCATGGCCGCGGACAGCGGCTACGCCCGGCTGTTCGAAACCCAGGCCAGCGGCTACCGCGTCGAGGCGTAGCGCCCACCCGGGCCGCTTCAGTCGCTCTCGATCCGTCCCAGCGGCTCGGGATCGTCCGCCAGCGCGGAGCGCGCCGCGAGCCAGCTCGGGTCTTCGGGGTAGAAGACATGGCGAAGGTAGGCCCAGGTGAGCCGCTGGATCAGGGCGACACGTCCGGGGTGTTCGTCCGTCGTCTCCGCGACTTCGTAGCCGGAGACTCCGCCGAGCGAGTGCTCGGCCCCGAACAGCGTGAGCAGGCTCTTGCCGCCCGGACTCAAGAAGTAGGGGTCGGTGAACCACTCCGGCCCTCGGGCGGTCAGGTGGGACTGGTCTCGGTCCCCCGCGACCACGAGGGCCGGCGTGGTCATGCCCGCGAAGCTCGGATTCATGAAGGGGAAGTGCTCGGCCGCGAACGGGCTCAGCTCGGCTCCGCCCCGGCCGGGCGTGGCGAGCAGCACCCCCGCCTTGATCCGGGGGTCGGACATGTCCTGTCCCGGTTCGCCCTCGGGATCGAGGACTCGCGCGCCCAGCAGCATGCTCGCCGTCTGGCCGCCCCAGGAGTGCCCGGCCGCGGCGACGCGGCCGTGGTCGAGGCGCCCGCCGAGGCCGGGTACGGCGGCTTCGAGGAGATCGAGCTGGTCGAGGACGCGCTTCATGTCCTCGAGCCGGTAACGCCAGATCAGTGGGGTACGGGGATCTTCTGGCGGCAGGCTCAGCGTCCGCGAGTCGAGATGGGTGGGTTGAATCACCACGAAGCCGTGAGCGGCCCAGAAGTCGGCCAGCGGGGCATAGCCGTCCGACGACCAGCCGAAGCCGTGCGAGAAGACGATGACCGGCAGTTCGTGCCCGGCCGCGGGCGCGGACACGCGCACCCGCAGGTCCTCACCACGGCCCGGGGCCGACAGGACCACCGGCTTCACCGAGACGACCGGGGTGGGTGCGCTGACGGCCACGTCGCCGTCGCCCGCGGCCGGGACCGCCATGTCTGTTTCGATCATGATTGGGATGCTCCTTCAGTGGTCTTTGGTGATGAACTGGTCGGCGACCCAGCGTGCGACGTCGGCGGGATAGGGCGCCGACAACCCGAGGACGATGTGCCGGAAACCGGCGTCGAGCGCTTCGCCAATCGCGTCCCGGGTGCTGCCGGGCTGGTCGTAGGAGACGGGCAGGTGGATCGAGCGGGTGATCGAGGCGGGGTCACGGCCGATCTCGGCGCAGTAGCGGTCCAGCAGCGCGCTGCGGCTGATGACGTCGTCGATGTCGCCGCCGGGGATGTTCCACAGGTCGGCGTGCTCGGCGACCACGCGCAGCGTCGCGGACGAGCGTCCGCCGATGAGGATCGGCGGGTGGGGGCGCTGGACCGGCTTGGGGTTGCCGAAAGCGTTGGTGACCTGGACGTACGTGCCGTGGAAGTCGAACGGTTCGGTCTCGGTCCACAATCGCCTGATCACCGTGCACGCTTCGGCGAGGCTGCCCACGGCGTGGGCGGTGTCGTGGAAGGGCAGGCCGTGTGCTTCGTACTCGCGCCGGGCCCAGGGCACGCTGGGTCGTGAGCCGACGCCGATGCCGAAGTCGAGCCGTCCGCCGGAGACGATGTCGACGGTCGTGGCGATCTTGGCAAGGATCGCGGGAGGCCGGATGCGGTTGCTGGTCACCAGCACGCCGAGCCGCAGCCGCCGGGTCTGGGCGGCGAGGGCCGAGAGCAACGTCCAGCCCTCGTAGATCGTGCCGTTCGGGTCGCCGAAGATGGGCAGGAGATGATCGAACAGCCACGCGTGTTCGATCTCGGGGATCGTGTCCGCCTCGCGCCAGACCCGCAGGACGTCGTGGTAGTCGACCTGTGACGGGGCGGTCATGATCCCGAAGCGGGGTCGGGTGGTTTGCGACATTGAGGGCTTTGGTCCTTTCGACGCTGGGCGCTATAAACGGAACGGGTTTCCGATATGTTCTGCCGACGCCCATCGCATCGACTTACTCGCATCCCACTGCGATCCCAGGCATGGGCATGACGCGATGACGAGGCGCGGGTTGGCCGCCGGTCGGCGCTCTGGCATCATGAGTAAACGGAATCCCGTTCCGACTACTATAAGGAACACGGTTCCGGTTCGCAACCCGACAATGGAGGGAACGGTAACGGTGGACGACGGAGGCGCGGGCCCCCGCAAGCGGGCCGATGCCCGGCGCAACGAGAGGACGCTGCTCGACGCCGCCGCGGCCGTCTTCGTCACCTCGGGCGTCGAGGCGCCGGTGCGCGACATCGCGGCCAGGGCGGGAGTCGGGGTGGCCACGATCTACCGGCACTTCCCGACCCGGGCGGATCTCATCATCGCCGTCTACCGGCACCAGGTCGAGGCCTGCGCCGAGGCCGGACCGGCCCTGCTGGCGGCCGTCGCGAGTCCTTACGCCGCGCTGGGGCGATGGATCAACCTGTTCGTCGACTTCCTGGTCACCAAGCACGGGCTCGCCGCCGTACTCCGCTCCGACGACGCCGGCTTCGACGCGCTGCACGCCTACTTCCTCGACCGGCTCGTACCCGTGTGCGGCCACCTGCTCCAAGCCGCGGCCGCCGCCGGCGAGATCCGCGCCGACGTCGACGCCCTGGAGCTCATGCGCGGCGTCGGGAACCTCTGCATCGGCGCGGAGAACGATCCCCGCTACGACGCTCGGCGGCTGGTCGAATTCCTCATCGCGGGACTCCGCCTACCGCGGTAGCGACGCGCGGGTGTTCATACCGGCGGTATTCTACAAAGTTACCGGCGGTCCGTTACGCTGTCGGCCCGCTCTCCTGCCCCTCATCTGCTGAGACTGGCCGATAGAGGTCGGAGAGCGGCAGGAGCGCGCCCGTGTCGGCGTTGAGCCGCACATCCTCGCCGAGGTCGTCCACCTGCTCCCAGGTGACGTAGCGGCTGTCGCGGTGCAGTCCTCTGACGAGGGCCCGGACGAGGGCTGGTCCAGGTCCGTGCGGCCCGCGTTCGTAGCCGAACAACCGGCCGGTGTGACGAGGGACCACGATGAGGCCGGCGACGCGAAAAGCGTGCTGTACGTCGCCGAGCATCGGCCCGTCCTGGCGGAGCCGTACATCGGCCACCTGCCCGACCGGCCTGCCGTCGGCATCGAGGACGCGGCGGCCGAGCAGGGTGCTCATCCGCAGCTCGCCCGTGACCTCGCCGATCCTGGCCGGGTGCCGGTCGCGGGCGACCGGCTCGGCGCCGCTGCCCGGCAGCGGGGCGATGAGGTTGACCCGGGCCCAGTGTTCGAGAGCCGCCTCCTGAGGCGTACCCCCCACCGTGACGGCGCTGTCGATGTCGGATACCAGGCGCATGGGGAGGCGCTGCGGACCGGGATCCTCTTCGGGGCGGAACAGCTCGGTGACCGCCACCATCAGGCGGCCGACGAGGCCGCCGAGGCGCGGGCCCAGCGCGAGCGGGCCGGTCAGGATCGACACGATGTAGGGGCGCCCCTCCTCGTCGAAGGTCAGCTCCAGGTCGTCGATCTTGCACACCGGGTGCCCGTCGTCGGCGCTGATCACCTGCCGGTCGAGCAGGTGCAGGTTCGCGTGCAGTTCCCTAGCCCTCATTGCCCCGCCTTCGTCGCGATCATCAGCGGGACGGCCGCCACGGCCACCACGAGCAGAAGGATCATGTACGCGGTCCCGAGTGCGTTGCCGAACCGGCCGTTGACCTGGTCGCCCATGTAGTCGGGATCGTTGGCGATCATGAGCACTGGCAGGTACGTCAGGGGAAGCGCCGCCGCCGAGAAGACCAGCGAGTACTCGGTGACCATGATCGGATCGATGGTCGTCAGGATCAGCGCGATCGCGATGACGACCACCGCCAGCACCACGGAGTGGAAGCGCGCGGCGTCGCGGGGACGGACCAGCTTGCCCCACTGCCAGCCGAAGTACTGGCTGATGGTGTAGCCCGACGACAGCGCGGTCTCCAGAGTCGCGCCGAACGTCGCCGCGAACACCCCGAAGATCACCGCCGCCAGGCCGAGCTGCCCCAGTCCGATCCCGGCGGGCAGCAGCATCTGGCCGAGTGTGTCGACCTCCGCCTTCACCGGGAAGAACACCACCGCCGCGCAGCCCGCGATGGCCAGCGACAGGAATCCGCCCAGCGGGAAGCCGACGAACACATTGGCCCGTGAGGTGATCAGGTCCTTGCGGGTCCACTTCTCCTCGACCCCGCCGGAGGAGAAGAAGAACACCTCATACGGCGTCATGGCGCCGCCGAGCAGGGCGATCGCGTAGTACCAGTACGTCGGCGCGCCCTCGTCGGCCGGCGGCTGGGTGAGCTGGCGGCCCAGCTCGTGCCAGTCGGGCCCGAGCTGCCACAGCGCCACCGCGAACGCCACCAGCGCCAGCCCGGCCAGCCCGAAGATCCGCTCCATCGTCTCGAACTTGACACGCCACATCACCAGCCACGCCACCAGCGCGACGCCCGGCACCCACAGCAGGTAGTTGATCCCGGTGGCCAGCTCCAGGGCCAGTGACGCGCCACCGATCTCGGCGGCCAGGGTGAGGACGTTGATGAAGAACGACGCCCCCAGGTTGACCAGGCCGGCCCGTGGCCCCATCCGCTCCCTGACCAGGTCGAACACCGGCCGCCCCGAGACGGCCGCGATCCGGCCCGACATCTCGGCGAACAGGCAGATCCCGATGACGCCGACCACGACCACCCAGGCGAGCGACATCCCGAACCTGGCGCCGACCAGTGAGTTCGCGACCAGGTCGCCGATGTCGACGAACCCTCCGAAGGCGGTGAGGATGCCCAGCGTCACCGCGAAGAGCTTCTTCACCGATGTGCCTCCTCGAAGGCCCGCAGCTTCGTGGCGACCCCTTCAAGGTCCTTTGCGGCTGCGGCCGAATCCTTGATCCCGTCCCGCCTGACCTGGATGAGCAGCGACGCCACCTGGTCCTCGGCCTCGCCGGTGAGGTCGAGCAGCCGCCCGCGCACCTCGTCGGCGGCGGGGGACGGCGGCTGCACCCCGCCGAACTGGCTGTTGACGCTGCCCAGATCCTTGACCGTCTCGGTGAACAGCGTCTTGAGGTAGGGCGTGGTCAGGCGGTCCTCGTGGCGTACGGCCAGCCGTACGATCTCCAGGCTTGAGGCGGCCGACTGCGCCGACTGGGCGGCCTTCAGCCCGTAGTCGTGGTCATCCCAGGCAGGGCTCGCACACCCGCTCAGCAGCAGCATGGCCAGGGTCAGCGCGACATGCTTCGAGGCCCTCATGTACGGCGCCGCAGCAGGAAGTACCCCAGCAGCACCAGCAGCACCAGGAATTGCCCCCAGGCCGCGAGCAACACCAATCCCTCATCTTGCACGAGGGTGCACCTGCCCAGCCGCCGAACGATCATGCACCTTGCGACGGCGAAGGGCCTGCGAGACCTGTCAGAGCA
Source organism: Nonomuraea sp. NPDC049750 (assembly GCF_040659625.1). Classification (NCBI taxonomy): domain Bacteria; kingdom Bacillati; phylum Actinomycetota; class Actinomycetes; order Streptosporangiales; family Streptosporangiaceae; genus Nonomuraea; species Nonomuraea sp. NPDC049750. Next base: position 121,212 of record NZ_JBFANB010000009.1, on the reverse strand, counting down.
GGACCGGCCTGGAGGTGGTCAGCGGAAGTCGGCGGCGTGGTCCCGTGCCCATTCCGCGAAGGTCTGGGCAGGGTGTCCGGTGAGTTTCTCGACGATGACGGAGGTCTCCGGGACGGTCTCGGCGCCGGCTGCCCACGCGCCCATGATCGCCTCCACGCCCATCGCGGGCATCGTCCTGCCCAGGTCGGCCCGCGCCTGTTCGGGTGTGATCGCCTCGATCGGGATCTCCCTGCCGATGGCCGCGCCGATGTGCCCGACCTGCTCGCGCAGGGTGAGCGCCTGCGGCCCGTACAAGGTGTACGCCTGCCGCCCGTGCCCGTGCTCGGTCAGCGCCGTCACCGCGAGCGCGGCCATGTCCCGCTCGCTGACGGGAGCCGTCATCGCCTCCGGGTACGGCAGTCGCACCGCCTCCCCGCCCTTGATCGCCCGCGTCCACCACCATCGGGCGTTGGTCGCGAACATCCCCGGCCGCAGGAAGGTCCAGGACAACCCGGACTCCTCCAGGGCCGACTCCACGATGCGATGGTCCCGCGCGATCGGATTACGGTCGGCGCCGGGCTGCACGACCGCCCCGGACGAGAGCAACACCACGTGCCGCACCCCCGCAGTAAGGGCAGCCGTCACGAAACCGGCGATGCCCGCGGGCTTGGCATAGAGGAAGACGTGCGAGGCGCCTTCCAGCGCGGCGGGCAACGTTTCCGGCGCGTCCAGATCCGCCGCTATGTGGGAGCTGTCCGGCGTCCTGCTCGTCAGCCGGACCGGCCTGCCCAAAGCGGTCAGACCTGCGGCGACATGGCGGCCGACACTCCCCCGGGCGCCGAAAACAACCGTGACCATTGTGTGGGGCCTCCCCTGATCCTCGGTGAGCATGCCGTTCCCTTGGCGACATGACATGCCGCACATACTACTCAATCAATTAATTGAATGAACCTTCGAGAGGTGGGCGCCCGGACCCGTGAGCGAGCTTCCCCCGGTCGAAGTGTGATCACGCCGGAGGATGTGTGCTCAGCCAGGCTGCCGCTCTGCGCGCCGACGCACGCGACAGCCACGCGTCCTGGACCACCTCGGCCAACTCGTCGCGGGTGAGCTCACCGATCCGGCCGGCCCGCAGGAGTACCGACGGGTGACCGTTGAAGTGCGCGGTGGTGAAGAACTGCGACGCCTCGTCCTGCACCAGCGCCTGCTTGTCCGCCTCGGACTCGACCCAGAAGACGATCACATCCGGATAGCGTTCCCCGGTTTCGGGGTCGACCGCATCCGGCCGTGGATTGCGGAAGAAGATGAACGACTTGCCGCCCACCTGGTAGACCGGATTGCCGCCGGTCCCGTGTACGACGGTGACGTGCGGCATGGCCAGAGCCAGTTCGTGCACGTCCTCGACGCGGGCGGGCCGGGTTCCATCATCGTCGGGCACACGCCCAGCGTAAGAGGTTTCAGCGTGTTGGACGAGATCATCAAGCCGCACAGCCGCAGCTGCGTCTGACGACCAACGGGGCATACGCGGCAAGCGCCTCGGAAATGTCGCCGAACAGCAGCTCGACGGCCTGCTCCGCCATGACCCGCAGCGGCTGCTCGGTAACGGTCAGCGCCGGAGCGGTGTGGGCGCTCTCCGGCGTACCGTCGAGGCTGATCAGCGCCAGCCGGTCGGGGACCGCGAGCCCGCGGGCCCACGCCCCGGACAGGACCCCGATGGCGTGCTCGTCCGTGGCGGTGATCAAGGCGCGCGGCATGGCCCCTTCGGCGATGAGGTGGCGGGTCAAGGAGTCCGCGGCGCCGCGTGAGTAGTCGCAGCGCAGGAGCACGGCGTCCGGATCGCCGGACACGGCCGTGGCCCAGGCCTCGCGGCGCACTCCCACGGGCCCTTCGTCGGTGGGGCCGGACAGGAAGGCGGGGCTCCGGTGCCCGTGCCGGCGCAGGTGTGCGACGGCTTCGCGCACGGCGGCCTGGTTGTCGGCCGCCACCACCTGTCCGTGCCCGCCGGGGTGCCCGTGATGGACGTACACGGCCGGTACGCCTGCCGCCTCAGCCTGAGCCGCCACATCTCCCCCGCCGTCCGCGGCGACGATCACCAGCCCGTCGACCTGGGCGGCCAGGAAACGTTCGATGAGATGCCGCTGGCGATCCGCCGAGTATCCGGCGTTGCCGACCAGCGTGAGGCGGTCGCGCTTCTCGAGCGCTTGCTCGATGTGTCTGGCCAGGGCGCCGAAGTAGGGATTGGACGCGTCGGCCAGCACCAGGCCGACCACGCCCGTCGTACGCGAGCGCAGCGCCCTGGCGATGCGGTTGGGCCGGTAGCGCAGCTCGGCCGCGGCCGCCAGGACGCGTTCGCGCGTCGCGGCGGCGACGGGACGCGGACCGTTGTTGATCACATAGCTGACCACCGCCGTGGAGGTCCCCGCTCGGCGGGCGACATCGGCCAGCGTGATGGGCTTGTCTGCGCGTTTCATCATAGCGGTTTACATTCTGCCATCTAATCGATTAGATGGCTGTGGTCTAACCGATTAGATGAAAGGTGAGCAGTGCCGGCTCTTCCCTTGATCATCGACACCGACACCGGGTCGGACGACGCGGTTGCGCTGCTGCTGGCCGCCGCCAGTGGTCTGGGCGACATCCGCGCCGTGACCACGGTGGCGGGGAACGTACCCCTGGCGACGGGGACCCGCAACGCGCTCTTTTCCCTGCAAGTGGCCGGGCGCGTCGACATCCCCGTCCACCCGGGATGCGAACGCCCGATGACACGTCCGCTGTCCACCGCCCAGCAGGTGCACGGCCAGGACGGGATGGGCGACATCGGCTTACCCGACCCGCTGCGGCCGGCCGAGGAGCGGCACGCCGTCGAGGTCCTGCTGTCCTCCCCGCGCGATCACCCGGGCGAGTTGACGCTGGTCACGCTCGGCCCGCTCACCAATCTCGCGGCCGCGCTGGTCCGCGACCGCGATCTGCTGACCCGCTACCGGCATGTGTACTGCATGGCCGGCGCCGCGGACCTGAGCGGCAACATCACGGCCACCGCCGAGTTCAACGCCTGGGCCGACCCCGAGGCGGCCCGGGTGGTGTTGCGGAGCGCCACGTCCGACAAAGTGACCTGGATCGGCTGGGACGTCTCCCGCCGGGACGCCGTCATGACGCCCGAGGACCAGTCCCGGCTGGAGCGGCTCGGCACCCCGATGGCCACCTTCGCCCACCGCGTGAACCGTACTCTCGCCGACTGGGCCCGCGACGTCACCGGCCTGGCCGGCTATGACCTCCCCGACCCGGTCGCCATGGCCGTGGCACTGCGGCCCGATTTGATCACCCAACGGGAGCGGGCCCATGTGGACATCGCCCTCGGCGACGAGACCCGCGGCCAGTTGATCATCGACCGCCGCCGCTCCGCCCCGCCGCCCAATCTGACGCTGGTCCGCCGGGTCAATGAAGTCGGCTTCAAGGACCTGCTGTTCACCACCTGCGCCGGAATCCACCAAAGCCGACACGACCTGAAAGAGCACCAATGATCGCCGCTTCCGTACCGCGTCACGAACTGCACTGTCATCTCGACGGATCGGTACGCCCCGGCACGGTCGCCGACCTGGCCCGCCACCAGGGCATCGCCTTGACCGCCCCCGTCGAACAGCTGGTCACGGCACCCGCCTCCTGCGGCAGCCTGAGCCACTTCCTCACCTACATCGACCTGCCGCTGCGAGTACTCCAGACCCCCGACGCCCTCCACCGGGCCGCCCGCGAGCTGGTCGAAGACTGGAGCGCCGACGGCGTGGTCTATGGCGAGGCGCGCTTCGCCCCGCAGTTGCACGGCCATCGCGGCATGACCCAGGACGAGGCGGTCCAAGCGGTCTCCGAGGGGCTGGCGGCGGGGCGGCAGGCCACCGGCGTACGCACCGGGCTGCTGTTGTGCTGCCTGCGACACCAGACACCCGAGGAGAGCCTCGCCGTCGCCGAGACGGCGCTGCGGCATCGCGACCACGTGGCCGGGCTCGACCTCGCGGGCGATGAGCGGCTCTACCCCGCCACCCCGCACCGGGCCGCCTTCGATCTCGCCCACGCGGCCGGACTCCCGTGTACGGTCCATGCCGGTGAGGCGGCGGGCGCCGACAGCATGTGGGAGGCGATCGACGTGCTCGGCGCGCGCCGGATCGGCCACGGCGTCAGGTGCGCCGGCGAGCACGCGCTCCTCGAGCGGCTGCGGCGCGACGGCATCGCCTTGGAGATGTGCCCGACGAGCAATGTACTGACCGGCGCGGTCTCCAGCCTCCAAGCGCATCCCGCGGCCCGGCTCCTGGCCGACGGGCTGGCCGTCACCATCAGCACCGACGCGCGCACCACCTCGGGGACCACCCTGTCCCAGGAGTTCGACCGGCTGCGCGCGGCGGCCGGGTGGACGGCTGAGCAGGAGCGGCTCGCGCAGGATCACGCGGCCGCCGCGGCCTTCGCCCCGTGATCGACGGTGCGGCTCAGGGCTGGGGATCACCGTTGATGAGGTCGATGAGTCCGAACGGCGCGCGGTCGCCGAGGCAGAGGTCCAGCATCTCGTGGGCGTCGGCGTAGAAGGCCTCGGTGCGCGGGAACAGCTCCTTCTCGTAGGCGGTGAGTGCCGCTTCGATGTCGCCGGGGTGCGCGACGATCGCCTTGGCGAGTTCGGCGCCGTCGAACATCGCCAGGTTCGCGCCATCGCCTGACGGCGGCATCAGGTGCGCGGCATCGCCGAGGAGCGTCACCCCAGGGACGCGATCCCATCGGTGCCCGTCCGGGAGCGTGTGGATCATGCGCGCGACCGGAGCGGTCTCGCCGTCGGTGATCAGCGCGGTGAGTTCCGGCGCCCACCCGTCGAACTCGGCCGCGACCCGAGCGGTCACGGCGGCGGCATCGGTGAAGCCGAGGTCGTCGATCCACTCGGCGGGGCGGTTCAGCTCGACGTACGTGTGCAGGATGTTCCCCGCCTCGCGGTGCGCGATGATCCCCTTTCCCGGGGTCAGCGCGTACATCGCGCCGGCGCCGACCGCCTCGGCCGTCGCGGGGTGCCGCTCGTCGGCGTCGTAGAGGTAGGTGTCGATGAAGGTCGTGCCGGTGTACTCGGGCTCGGCGTCGGACAGCAGTGGGCGGATCTTCGACCAGGCGCCGTCGGCACCCACGAGCAGGCCGCTGGTCACGCTCGCGCCGTCGGCGAAGGTCAGCTCGTGCCGGCCGTCGCCGAGGGGCCGGACACCGGTGACCTTGCGCCCCCACTGGACCGTCTGGCCGGGCAGGGAGTCGAGCAGGATCCGGCGCAGGTCTCCGCGGAGCACTTCGGGACGCCGCGCCTTGCCGTCGTCCGGGGCGTCGAACAGCAGCTTGCCGTGCCGGTCGAGCACGCGCAGCGCCTCAGCGCCCTCGTGGATGATCGCGCGGAACTCGGCGGTGAGACCGGCGTCGGCGAGCGCGCGCTGCCCGTCGTCCTCGTGGATGTCGAGCTGGCCGCCCTGCGTACGGGACTTCGCCGAGGGGTCGGCCTCGTAGACCGTCGCGGGGATGCCGTGGACGTGCAGGACCCGGGCGAGGGTCAAGCCGCCGAGGCCGGCGCCGACGATGGCGATCGGGTGGTGGCTGGTGTTCATGGGCTTCCTCGTTCCCGTACGGGCGGCTGCCCGGACTCCAATATGGATCGGCGTTCCATAAGTAATATGGAACGCCGGTCCAGGATGTGTCAAAATGAGGTCATGGCACGGACACGCGGAAGAGCACCCACTGGGGGACGCGCCGGCGCCCTTTCGCGAGAGGTGATCGTCGACGCGGCCGTCACGCTGCTGGACGAGCACGGCGAACGGGGACTCACCTTCCGGCTGCTGGCCAAACAGCTGAACACCGGACCCGGCGCGCTTTATTGGCACATGACGAACAAGGACGAGCTCGTCGCCCTGGCCGCCGATCAGGTGCTCGGCCACGCCTTCGCCGCGGTTCCGCGCCTCGAGGAGGGCGCCGGCGCCGGGCTGCGCGCGCTCGCCATCGCCGTCTTCGATGCCCTTGATCGGCACCCGTGGGCAGCCTCCCACGTCACCGCCCCGGCCACGCTGGCGAACGCGCTGCGCCTGCTCGACCGCATCGGCACCCTTGTCGCACGAACCGAGCTGCCCGCCGAACGGCATTTCGCGGTCTCCACCGCGATCTCCTACTACATCACCGGCGTCAGCGCCCAGATCATCACCCCATGCGCCACCCTCGACGCGGCCACCAGCCGGGACGCCTACCTCGCGCGGACCGCCGAAAGCTGGGCAGAACTCGACCCCGCCGACTACCCCTTCCTGACGCGCACCACCACGGACCTGCGCGACCACGACGACCGCGACCAGTTCATCACCGGCCTCGACCTGCTCCTGGACGGCCTGAACACGACCGCGGCCCCGTGATGCCGCGCTTCAGGCGGTGCGGAACCCCGAAGGATGTGCCCAGTGCGTGCCCACGACCTGCTCGCCGCTTTTCCCGTGGTCGGTCTCGACTCTCCCGTGATCGACGCGGCCAGGATGCTCGCCGAGCAGGATCTGCCCGGCATCATCGTGGTGGACGACGACGGCGCCCCGTTCACGATCCTGCCCGGCACCCAGGTGCTGCGGCTGGCCGTGCCCGGCTATTGCCAGGATGATCCGGCGCTGGCCCGGGTGGTGGACGAGGCGCACGCCGACGCCTTCCTGAACGCGCTGGAGGGCCGCACCATACGCGAGGTCCTGCCACGAGACCGGCGCGAGTTGCCGGTCACCGACCCCGATGCCACCGTCCTGGAACTGGCCGCGTTGATGGCCCGCACCCACAGCCCGCTGGTCGCGATCGTCGCCGATAGGCGCCTGCTGGGCGCCGTGACGCTGCAGGCGCTGCTGGACCGGGTGCTCGGGGCGTGAATGCGCCGGCTTGGGTGAGCGTGGCGGTGTTCCTGATCGCGTACACATTGATCGCCACCGAGAAGGTCCACCGGGTCGCCGCCGCGCTCGGCGGCGCCGGGATCATGCTGGCCGTCCACGCCACGGGCGCGAAGGCGGCGTTCTTCTCCGAGCACACCGGGATCGACTGGAACGTCATCTTCCTGCTGCTCGGCATGATGGTCATCGTCGGCGTACTGAAGGAGACGGGCGTCTTCGAGTACCTGGCGATCTGGGCCGCCAAGCGCGCTCGCGGGCGCCCGTTCCGGCTGATGGCGCAGCTGGTGCTGATCACCGCCGGCGTCTCGGCGCTGCTCGACAACGTGACCACGGTGCTGCTGATCGCGCCGGTGACCTTCCTGGTGTGCGAGCGGCTGGCCGTCAACCCGGCGCCGTTCCTGATCGCCGAGGCGATGGCCTCCAACATCGGCGGCACGGCCACCCTGGTCGGCGACCCGCCGAACATCATCATCGCCAGCCGTGGGGGCCTGAGCTTCAACGACTTCCTCCTCCACATGGCACCCATGGTCATCGTGCTGATGGCGGTGTTCGTCGGCCTGTGCTGGCTGATGTTCGGCCGCTCGTTCCGCTACGACCCCGAACGCGCCAGCGAGATCATGGCGCTGGAGGAGCGGGAGGCGATCGCCGACCACAGGCTGCTGTGGCAGTCGCTGGCCGTGCTGGCGCTGGTGATGGCGGCGTTCGTGCTGCACCCCGTGCTGCACTACGAGCCTTCGGTGGTCGCGCTGCTCGGCGCGGGCGTGCTGGTGGCCGCGACCAAGGTGACCACCGAGCAGGCCATCGCCGAGGTGGAGTGGCCCACGCTGGTGTTCTTCGCCGGGCTGTTCGTCATGGTCGGCGCGCTGGTCGAGACCGGCGTCATCGGCCGGCTGTCCCAGGCCGCCGCCGCGGCGACCGGCGGACAACTGGAACTGGCCACCATGGGCATCCTGGGCGCCTCGGCCGTGCTGTCGGCCATCGTCGACAACATCCCCTACGTGGCGACGATGAGCCCGATCGTGTCCGACCTCGTGCAGGCAAGCGGCGGCAACGGGCCCGGACAGGTGCTGTGGTGGGCGCTGGCCTTCGGCGCCGACCTGGGCGGCAACGCCACCGCCGTCGGTGCCGCCGCCAACGTGGTCGTGCTCGGCATTGCCGCCCGCAACGGCACTCCCATCAGCTTCTGGCAGTTCACCAAGTACGGCCTGATCGTCACCGCGGTCACCGTCACACTGGTCGCCCCCTACCTATGGCTGCGCTACCTCATGTGACAAGTCCGGAAGCGTCACTATTCGGGGTGAACCGCGAGGGGTACGCTGGCAGCAGGTGAGCCGGGAAGCCTGGTCGGCACGTCCACTCCGTATCGAGTGAAGGATGTGCCCGTGTGCCCCCGAAACCCCTACCCCCACGACTTGATGACGCTCGGTCTGTGTCCCCGGCCATGAGCGCGGCAACCCCGGTCATCGAGATCGCGCACCTCAGCAAGCGCTATCGCGACGTGGCAGCCGTCGACGACGTCAGCCTGCGGGTGCGGGCGGGACAGATCTACGCCCTGCTCGGTCTCAACGGTGCCGGCAAGACCACCCTGATCCGCATGCTGCTCGGCATGATCGCACCCACCGCCGGGACGGTACGGGTCCTGGGCGCCGACGTCTCGGCCGGCGACCGCACCGCCTGGGCCAAGGTGGGCTACCTGGTGGAAGAGGCCGCCGCCTATCCCGAGCTGACCGTACGCGAGAACCTGGAGGTGGTCCGCCGGCTGCGCCGGCTACCTGGCAACGCCGAGGACATCATCGAACGGCTGGCGCTCACCCCGTACGCCGACCGCCGCGCCCGCGCCCTGTCGCTCGGCAACCTGCAGCGCCTGGCTTTGGCCAGGGCCCTGCTGCACGCCCCCGCCCTGCTCATCCTCGACGAGCCCGTCAACGGCCTGGACCCCGCCGGCGTCGCCGAGATCCGCGCCCTGCTCACCGATCTGGCCCACCAGCACGGCACCACCGTGTTCCTGTCCAGCCACCTGCTGGCCGAGGTCGCCCGCCTGGCCACCCGCATCGGCATCCTGCACCACGGCCACCTGATCGGCGAACACGACGCCGACCACCTGGACCGGCACCGCCGCCGCCATCTGCGCCTGGCCACCCGCGATGACCACGCCGCCCGCGCGGTGCTCCGCGCATACGGCTACCGCCCCGAGTTTGGGCCGGCCGGCCTGCTGCTCACCGATCCCCGCGCCCTGGCCCAGCCGGAACAGGTCGCCACCGTCCTGGTCCACGGCGGCGTGCCGCCCACCGACCTCCATCTGGAGGAGGAAGACCTGGAGACCTTCTTCCTGCGTACGGTCGGGCCCAGCGCCCAGGCCGCACCAGGAGCCGGGACGAGCGCCGAATCGGGGGCCGAGACGCGTGCCGGGTCGGCGGCCGAGAGGCGTGCCGAACCGAGTGCCGAATCGGGGGCCGAGCATGCGTGAGGCGCTGTGGGCGGAACTGCTGAAGGTGCGGCGGAGCCGTCTGCCCTGGATCACCGCGCTGGCCTTCACGATCGTCGCGCTGATGTGCGGGATGTTCATGTTCATCCTGGCCGACCCCGCCCGCGCCCGGGCGTTCGGCCTGCTCGGCGCCAAGGCCCAGTTGTCCAGCGCCAGCGCCGACTGGCCCGGCTATCTCGCCCTGCTCGCCCAGGCCGTCGCGGTGGGCGGCCTGGGCCTCTACGGGATGATCGCCATCTGGCTGTTCGGCCGCGAGTTCAGTGATCGCACCGCCACCGACCTGCTGGCCCTGCCCACCTCCCGCACCGCCATCGTGGCCGCCAAGTTCACCATCGCCGCGCTCTGGGCGCTGCTGCTGGCCCTGCTACTCGCCGGGCTCGGTCTGCTGATCGGCACTTTGCTCGCCCTGCCCGGCTGGTCAGGGCCGAGCGCGGGCGAAGGCGTCGGCCGCATCGTGGCCGCGGCCGCGCTGGCCGCGCTGACCACCACCCCACCGGCCCTGGCCGCCAGCGCCGGCCGCGGCTACCTGGCCGCCGTCGGCGTCCTGCTCGCCATCGTCTTCGCCGCTCAGGTGATCGCCGCGCTCGGCTACGGCGCCGCCTTCCCCTGGTCGGTGCCCGCCCTGTACGCCCGCATCGCCGGCCCCGGCCAAGACCCGCCCGGCCTCGCCGGGCTACTGCTGTGCGCGGCCACCGGCGCGGCCGGAGTCGTCACGACCGCCCTCTGGTGGAACCGCGCCGACCATACCCGATGACGGGCACGCAGCCTGCGGGACAGAAGAACGCCGCCTACCCGCTGACCAGCGGTCGGGCCGCCCAAACCTGCAGGTCAGCGGGCGGGCCGCCCGAGCTCGCTGGCCGGCAGTCGGCAAGATGCCACAAAGCCGGCCCGCGGTCGGCTGGATGCCACAGGCTCTCAGCGGGACTCAGGACGCCGAGCCGCGCTCGGCCAGGCCGGTCAGGCGGCACAGCGCGGTGAACCCGTCCTCGGTGCCGGGCCAGTGGCGGCGCACCGCCTGCAGCCCGGCGCGGCGGACCACCGAGCGCAGCACCGCCGTGACGATGATCGCGTCGTCGGCGTAACCCAGGACCGGGATGAAGTCGGGCACAAGATCGAGAGGCATGGCCAGATAGGCCAGCAGCAACCCCAGACGTACCCGCACCCCGCGTGGCAACTCACGGTCGGCGGCCAGGCGGCGCACCAGCCGCAGCACGTCGGGCAGCAGGCGCAACGCCTCGCGCAGCAGCCCACCGCGCGGCCGGAGGACTGCCAGCGCCGCGATCAGCGCCAACCAGGTGACCAGCAGCGCGACGGCGATCCCGATCAGCAGATCCCATCCCCACCAGCCGGTCATGGCCGCTTCCCCGTTCCGTTCTCCGCCACGGGGAGACCGCTCTCGGTGACGGGCACCTCGGACGCGGCCCGCGCCGCCCTTGTGGGATCGCTCTCCGTGACCCGCGCCTCGGCCGCGGTCCGCGCCGCCCTTGTGGAACCCCTGTCAGTGGCGGGCGCCTCGGACGCGGTCCGCGCCACCACGGTGAGACCGCTCTCCGTGGCCGGTGACTCGGCCGCGAGCGCGTCCTGCTCGAAGGCGGCCAGGTCGGCTGCGGCCTCCTCGACCCCGGCTCGCGCCGCCGCGCCGGCCGGGGCGGCGAAGTAGTCGCGGGCGGCGATCTTGGCCAGCCAGGAGCGGAAACGCTCCAGGTCGGCCTCCGACTCCTCGACCTCGGCGTAGGTGGCCCTGCCGCGCTCCCGCTCACGCGCCAGTTCCTGCCGGAAGGCGGGCAGGCGCTCCAGTACTTCGGCGTACTCGGCGTCTCGGGCGGCGTTGAACTCGCCGGTGACCTGCCGCTTCTCGGCCTGATCGGTCAGCGCCATGTGCAGGAGGCGGCCGGTGCCGCCCTGCTGACGGACCCGGTCGAGCAAGCGGCGCACCTGCCGCAGGGTTTGCTCGCGTTCGGGCAGCAGGCATACCGACTGCTGCAGATACAGCGCGCCCAGCGAGCGCAGCTTGCGCCACACCTGCACCCGCAGCGTCGGGGCGGCTCCCGCCGTGGACACGCTGATCAACAACCAGCCCTGCTCGTCCGCGCTCTCCGTCACGCGCCCATGTTACACCCGTAACAATTTTCGGCAACGAATAGCTCCAGCGAGATGAGCTCCGGTATCACGGCCTCTACCTGATCGCCGATTCGCGTCACCGCCGCCATTCGCGGCCAGGCCGACACCGGCCGTTGAAAGCCGCGGCCACGAGAATCCACCCAGGTCAGAGACCGATCAGCAACAACCCGCCGGCCACCACCAGCCCGGCCTCCACCGCCACGACGAACACGCCGTCGCTCACCCGGGCGACGATCTTCTTGCCCAGCCAGGCGCCGGCCAGCGTGGCCGGGGTCAGGGCCGCGCCGTAGGTCAGGACGCGCCAGCCGAGCAGATCTCCGGCACCATAAGCGGCGATCTTGGCCAGGTGCATGACCAGGGCGCTGGCCGCTTCGGTGCCGATGTAGGCGGCTCGCGTCAGGCCGTACGCCAGGAAGAACGGCGCGGTGAGCGGTCCGACCGAGCCCAGCAGCGCCGAGCCGAGACCGGAGGCCGCTCCGACCGCCGCGAAGGCCGGGTCGGCCGGCGAGCGGGGATGGGGGCGCAGGCGCCGCCAGGCGACCACGACCAGCAAGAAGACGCCCAGCAGCCGCTTGAGCGGCCCCAGCGGAGCGTGCGCCAGCAGCAGGCCGCCGGCCACGGCCAGCGGGACGGCACCGAGGGCGAACCAGCCCACCAGTGACCAGCGCAGCTCACGCCGGTTGAACACGACCCGGGAGCCATTGCTGGCCAGTTGGGCCAGCGTCAGCATCGGCACCGCCACGCGTAACCCGAACAAGGCGGTGAAGACCGGCAGCAGCAGCACCCCACCACCGAACCCGGCCACCGCCGAGACCACCGCCAGCACGAACGCCGCCGCGCACGCGGCGGCCAGCGTCAGCGCGAACGTGCCGTCGATCACCGACGTCAACCCGAACGCGGCATCCGACGCCCACGCGGCACCCGACGCCGACGCGTACACGACATCCGACGTAGGCACGGACACGACATCCGAAGTGGACGCGAATGCGCCATCCGACGCCGACGCGAGCGCGGCATCGATCACCACCAGGCTCAGCCCGTCACGGCATGGGCCAGCGCGAAGCCGAACACGCCCGCGCCCAGGCCGCCGGCCACGCTGGCCACCACATTGGCCCAGGCGACGAAGCGAGCGCCGTCCTGGGCCAGCCGCAGGGTCTCATAGCTGAAGGTGGAGTAGGTGGTCAGCGCGCCGCAGAACCCGGCGCCGGCGAAGGCCAGCACCGCGCCGTCGGCGGGCAGTCCGGCCAGGAAGCCCAGCAGCGCCGATCCGGCCAGGTTGACGCTGAAGGTGCCCCACGGGAACAGGGAATCGTGGCGGGCCTGGACGAACCGGTCGGCCAGGTAGCGCAGGGGCGCGCCGATCGCCGCGCCGAGAACGACCAGCGCCACTGTCAGCGGGCCGCTCACCGGGCCTGCCCGCTGCTGGGGCGGCCGACGTAGCGGATCACCTCGACCTCGTCCAAGATGACCAGCCCCTCAGAGATCAGCTCGTCCAGCTGCGGCAGGAAGGCCCGGATCCGTTCGGCGGCGTCGACGATGACGACCGACACCGGCAAGTCCCCCGACAGCGACAGGATGCGCGAGGTGTGGATGTGGTTGGAGGCGCCGTAGCCCTCCATGCCGCGAAACACGCTCGCGCCGGCCAGCCCGGCCGCATGCGCGCGGTGGACGATCTCGTGATACAGCGGCTTGTGGTGCCAGGTGTCGGTGTCGCCGACGTAGATGGTCAGCCGTAGCGCCGCTCCGGTCAGTTTCATGCCCGCCTGCTCTTTCCGAGGCACCAGCGGGCCGCGGCGCTGCCCGCCCATACCGCGGTCAAGGCCAGCACGGGGGTCAGCGCCAGGTACGCCAGCGCCATGCGAGCCGCGTCGCCCGCCAGCAGCTGGCTGGTCTCCAGGATGTACGTGGAGAAGGTGGTGAACCCGCCCAGCACGCCGACGCCCAGCAGCGGGCGCACCCATCCGGGCGCGGACCAGACCTCGGTGATGGCCACCATGAGCACTCCGATCAGCAGACACCCGACGGTGTTGATGGCCAGCGTCGTCCACGGAAAGGCCCCGGCCTGGCGCGGAAAGGCCACGCCCAGGCCGTAGCGGGTCAGCGCACCCGCCGCGCCGCCGAGCGCGATCACCCCCAGCGTCGCCCACGGAGCCCGGCGCAGCTCGGCCCGCTGGGCGGCCACGCGCAGGTCGACATCGGCGTCCACGGGACGCTCCGTTTCGGGACGGGACATGAAAATCCTCCTACCAGCAGCACGAAACAACCTCTGGTAGGGACCGTTGGCGGCTGGGTGCCACGGTTACCCGCCACCGGATCGGCGGCGAGGCGGTGGGCCCCACCACCGCGACCTCCCCCAGGGAGGTTCCCCTCGACTATACCGATCGGCCCGAACAGGACCTGGCGGCGACCTCTCGGGCCTGCCCCTTTCAGCGTCGACAGCGGCCCCGGGTTCGGGCGGGTTCCGGATGGGATCAACGCAGTGTTCTTGCTCGTCCCGAGCGGCGTTCACATGGCGTTCAGCGGGCTCTTCGAGGCTTGCGGGTCGGCACCCTACCTGCACCGCGAAAGGCTTCATCGTGAGGAACAACAAGGATGAACGGCCCGAATCTGCCGGGCTTTCCCGGCGGCGGCTGGTCAAGTACGCCGGTGTCGGCGCGACGCTGGCCGCCGCGGCACCCCTGGTGGGCGGCACCGCCGCGCAGGCCGACGACGAGCGCTCCTTCGGCGACGGCGCCAACAACGGCCGGATGTGGCGGGCGGGCGATCACCATGTCCACTCCGAGTACAGCGGTGAGTTCGACATCAAGACCAGCCCGCCGACCTTCCACAAGGGCGCCGACGCGGTCTACCCGATCGTCACCAACGCGATCATGGCCAAGTATTTCGGGTTGACCTGGGCGATGTGCACCGACCACGGCGGCCCGACGCATTCCAAGGTTAACCTGGAGCAGGCCTACCCCGACCTGCTGCGCTCGCGGGTGCTCGTACCCGAGGTCCTGCAGTTCTGGGGCATGGAGTTCGACGCGCCGGCGCTGGACCACCACACATTGATGATCCCGCACCACGCCGACGAGGCGCGGCAGCTGTTCGAGCTGGAGAGTCGCTTCGCCAAGCACGACGCCTTCCCGGCCGACCCCGGGCGCGACACCGAGGCCAAGATGGTGGAGTTCCTCAAGGCCGCCCGCGACATGCGGCAGAAGCCGCTGGTGATCGCGCACCACGCGGCGCGGTCGGCGACCGGGCTCGGCGTGTGGGGGCAGGACACTCCGCGCGAGTTCCGCAACGGCAACAACACCGCCCCCGACGTGTACGTGGGATTCGAGGGCGCCCCCGGGCACCAGGCCGGCCCGCTGAACGGCGGCGCCCGCGGCGGGTACGGCAACCACCCCACCTACGGCGGCTTCGACCAGATGACCGCGCGGGTCGGCGGCCTGTGGGACTCGCTGCTGGGCGAGGGCCGGCACTGGTGGATCACGGCCACCTCCGACTCGCACGTGCACTGGACCCGCGGCGGCTCGGACTTCTGGCCGGGCGAGTACAGCAAGACGTACGTGATGGCCCGCCAGGACTACGGCGACATCATGGACGCCCTGCGCAACGGCCGCATCTTCGTCGCCACCGGCGACCTGATCACCGCTCTCGACGTCACCGCCGGCAACCAGGGCCGCCAGGCCACCGTCGGCGAGACGCTGGTGGTCAACCGGCGCAACCGCACCGACGTCGAGGCCGAGATCCGGTTCCGGCCGCTGGAGGGCAAGAACGGCAACGGCGACCGCCCGGAGGTGCGGCGCGTCGACCTCATCACCGGACAGGTGAGCGGCGTGAGCGCCAACCTGGACGCCGACACCAACCCCACCACCAAGGTCGTGGCGCGCTTCGGGCCGGGCGACTGGCGCCGGCAGGGCCGGGACTATGTCATCCGGCACACGCTGCGCGATGTGCAGGCCGACAGCTACCTGCGGGTACGCGGCACCAGCACCGACGAGATGGAGCCGGCGGCCGACGGCAAGGAGAGCCCGTGGCAGGACCTGTGGTTCTACTCCAATCCCGTCTTCATCCGCGTCCGCTAGCCCGCCGGCCTTGGGCGGTCCCGCGTACCACGCGCGGCCGCCCTCTCTCCGCGCCAAGCGTGGCGCCGGGGGTCTTTCAGCTGGGGGTCTTTCCAACGGTGCGGGGCCGGGTTACGTTCGCGTTCGGCGAGCCTCGGGGATCGTCTGCCTTCCCGTTCCTGTCCTACAGGGGAATCCGAATGCGCAGAGTCATCACCATCCTGGCCACCGCGCTCTCCTTGACCATCGCCATGGCCGTGCCCGCCACCGCCGGCGGCCTGGACGACGTCTTCGCCAAGCTGCTGGTCAAGCAGGTCAAGGGGACGAACGTCGCCAAGCACCTGCAAGCCCTGCAGGACATCGCCACCGCCCATGGCGGCATCCGCGCGACCGGCACCAGCGGCTACGGCGCCTCCCGCGACTACGTGGCGAACAAGCTGCGCAAGGCCGGTTACAAGGTCACGCTGCAACCGATCAACTACGTCAAGAGCTGGGCCGAGAACAGCCCGCCGACGCTGGCGCTCACCGCGCCGAGCGCGAAGACGTACGTACCGAACGAGGACTTCTTCACCTTCCAGCCCTCCCCCTCGGGCGAGGTGACCGCGCAGGTCCAGGGCGTGGACCTCACGCTGCCACCCACTCCCACGCCGACCTCGACCAGCGGCTGCGAAGCGGCGGACTTCGCCGGGTTCGTGGCCGGCCGTATCGCGCTCGTCCAGCGCGGCACCTGCCCGTTCGTCACGAAGGTGCAGAACGCGGCCGCGGCGGGTGCGACCGGGCTCATCATCTTCAACGAGGGTCAGCCGGGTCGTACCGACGCGTTCCCGCTGGACATCGGCGAGTGGCGGGGCGGGATCCCCATGGTGTTCGCCGACTTCGCCGTGGGCAACGAACTCGCGAACACGCCGGGCGCGACCGTACACCTCAAGGTCGACGCCAACCTCGTGCTCGGCAGCACGGACAACGTGATCGCCGAGACCCGCTTCGGCGACCCGCGCGACGTCGTCATGGTGGGCGCGCATCTCGACAGCGTGACGGCGGGGCCCGGCATCAACGACAACGGCTCGGGCAGCGCGGCGATCCTGGAGGTCGCCGAGGAGATGGCGCTCTACCCGGTCAAGAACAAGGTCCGCTTCGCCTTCTGGGCCGCCGAGGAGATCGGGCTGCTCGGTTCCGATCAGTACGTCGGGTCGTTGTCGCAGGCGCAGCGGGACCGCGTCCGGGTGTACCTGAACTTCGACATGGTGGCCACGCCGAACTACGCCTACAAGCTGTACGACGGGGACGACTCCGACAACGTCGGCTCCCCCGCCGGTCCGCCCGGTTCCGCCGAGATCGAGAAGCAGCTGGCGGCGTTCTACGGCTCGCGCGGCCTGCCCACGGTGGGCACGGACTTCGACGGGCGCTCGGACTACGGGCCGTTCATCGCGGTCGGGATCCCGGCCGGCGGCATCTTCACCGGCGCCGAGGGGATCAAGACGGCCGCGGAGGCGGCGCTGTTCGGCGGGACTGCCGGGGTCGCCTACGACGCCTGCTACCACCAGGCGTGCGACACCATCGCCAACATCAACGCCACGGCGCTGGACGTGGACGCGGACGCCATCGCCGACTCCGTCGCGCGATACGCGTTCAACCTCCGCTCCATCCCGCCGCGAGTGGCACCCGCGACCAGCCGTGCGCGCTTCACACCGTCAACGTCCGGCTTCCTCGATGTGTTGACGCGAACGGGAGGAAAGGATACGTTCCGGTAGATTTCACGGTTGTCCAAGGGAAATCCGGTGAGATGCCGGTGCGGACGCGCCACTGTATCCGGGACGTAGATCCCGGGAGCCAGGTCGCTTGGGCCTCCGTGACCTCATTTGTTGGGACGCGTCATCCCTGAGGAGGCACTGATGAGTGGTCTGTCCGCTCCTACCGTCATTCCGTTCCCCCGTCTGCGGCTGTGGTTGCTGGCCGTACCGGTACTGCTGCTGGTCGCCTACCTGGTGCTGATGGACAACGGCGCCATCTCGCAGACGGGTGCGTACCTGCACGAACTCATGCACGACGGGCGTCACCTGCTCGGCGTGCCCTGCCACTAGACCCAGGCATGGTACGCACCCTGCTGGTCAGGGGCCTGCTTCTGGGCCTGCTGGCCGGATTGATCGCGGGCGGCTTCGCCTTCGCCTTCGGGGAACCGCAGGTGGACAGTGCGATCGCACTGGAACAGGCGCACGCCGCGCAGGAACCTGGCCATGACCACGGCGAGGAGGAACTGGTCAGCAGGCCGGGCCAGAAGGCCGGGCTCTTCCTCGCCACCGGCCTGTACGGGCTGGCCGTGGGAGGGGTCTTCGCCCTGGTGTACGCGGGTCTGCGGGGCCGGGTCGGTCCACGGTCGGAGGGCGGGCTGGCGCTCGCCGCCGCCGGGTCGGCGTTCGGGGCGGTGATCCTCGTACCGTTCGTGAAATATCCGGCCAATCCGCCGGCTGTCGGAGACCCGGAAACGATCAACAGCCGGACCGCCCTCTATGTCGTGATGATCCTTGTCGGCCTGGCCGCGATCGCGATCGCGGTGGCGACCGCGCGCCGGGTGACCGCCGGGCCTTGGGCGCGGTGGGTCGCGGCCGGGGTCGCGTACCTGGTCCCGGTGGTCGCCGCGTGGCTGCTGCTGCCGACCGTGGACGAGGTGCCCGAGGGCTTTCCTGCCACGTTGCTGTGGCAGTTCAGGCTCGTGTCGTTAGGGACGCAGCTCGTTTTCTGGACGGCCTTCGGTGTGCTGTTCGGGTGGGTGAGCGACAGGGCGGCGCGGCGGGGGGCCGTACCCGCGACCGCCGCCTCGCCGGGCTGAGCCGGCGTGCTGTTCGTCCGGCACGCCAGCACGCCGGGGATGCGGACCGCCTGCTTTCCCGGGGCGGATGAGGACGCCGACCCGTCGAGCCTGGCCAGGGCACACGGCTTGGCCAGGGCACACGGCTTGGCTTCGGTGGTGGCCGACTCGATGGCTGTCGGCTCGGCGGCGACCGGCTCGGCAGTGACCGGCTCGGCGGCGGGCGGCTCGGCGGCGGTCGACTCGGTGGCGTGGGTCGCTCCCGGTGCCGCGGCGCGGCAGACCGCCGCCGCGCTCGGCCGGGAAGCGTGCGTGGTCGCCGCGCTCGCGGAGGCCGATCACGGCCGGTGGCGCGGCCTGCCGTACGGACGGGTCGCGCGGGAGGAGCCGGACGCGCTGGCGAGCTGGCTGGCGGATCCGGACGCGGCGCCGCACGGCGGGGAGAGCCTGACCGTGCTGGCGGCGCGGGTGGCCGACTGGCTCGACTCGGTGCGCGGGGAGCCCGAGGCGGTCGCCGTCTGCGACGCGGGCGCCATCCGGGCGGCCCTCGGCCATGCGCTGGGACTGGACCCAGTGCACTCCGCCCGTTTCGATCTCGCGCCGCTGTCCGTCACTGAGCTGACCGTCACGCGAGGCGGCTGGCGGGTCGCCCACGTCAACCGGAAGATCCTTTCTTGAACGTACGGAAGGTCCTGTCTTGATCGTCTCGTATCCGTTCAGCGCCGTCGTCGGGCTCGACGACCTGAAGCTGGCGCTGGTGCTCAACGCCGTCTCGCCACGGGTGGGCGGTGTGCTGGTACGGGGTGAGAAGGGCACCGCCAAGTCCACCATCGTGCGCGCGCTGGCCGCCCAGCTGCCCCCGGTGAACGTGGTGCCGGGCTGCCGGTTCGCCTGCGATCCGGCCGCGCCCGACGCCGAGTGCCCGGACGGCCCGCACGAGCCGGACGCCCAAGGGCTTCGCCGTCCGGCCGCGTTGGTGGAGCTGCCGGTCGGCGCGTCGGAGGACCGCCTGGCCGGCTCACTCGATGTGGAGCGGGCGCTGACGGAGGGGGTGAAGGCGTTCGAGCCGGGCCTGCTGGCGGCCGCGCACCGCGGCGTCCTGTACGTGGACGAGGTGAACCTGCTGCACGACCACCTGGTCGACCTGCTGCTGGACGCGGCGGCCCTGGGGACCTGCTACGTGGAACGGGAGTCGGTCTCGGTCCGGCATCCGGCCCGGTTCCTGCTGGTCGGGACCATGAACCCGGAGGAGGGTGAGCTGCGTCCGCAGTTGCTGGACAGGTTCGGGCTGACGGTGCAGGTGAAGGCGTCCAGGGATCCGGTGGAGCGCGCCGAGGTGGTACGGCGCCGGCTGGCCTTCGACGCGGACGCCGAGAAGTTCGCGGCCAGGTGGGCGGCCGAGGAATCGGCGCTGGCGACCAGGATCGCCCAGGCCCGCGGCCGGGTGTCCGGCGTGCGGCTGCCCGACGCGCGGCTGCGGCAGATCGCGACGGTGTGCGCGGCGTTCGAGGTCGACGGATTGCGGGCCGACCTGGTCACGGCGAACGCCGCCATCGCCCATGCCGCCTGGCATGGGCGCGAGGCGGTGACGACCGAGGATGTACGGGCGGCGGCCCGCCTGTCGCTGCCGCATCGGCGGCGGCGCGACCCCTTCGACGCGCCGGGACTGGACGAGTCGCTGCTCGACGAGCTGCTGGAGAGCACGTCGGAGGATGAGGATCCGGACGATCCGGAGGGTCCCGGTGGCGGGGGTCCTGACGCCTCCGGGCCTCCTGACGTCTCCGGGGCTGCTGACCATTCCGGGCCTGGGGAGGACGGCCGCCCGGCGAGCGCCGCGCCACCGGCGGGTGACGGCGAAACACCGATGCGCGATCAGCCGACCGGTCCCTCCGACGGCGGGACGATGGATGATGGCCGCGTCCCGAACGACGGCCGCGTGCCGAACCACGGCTGGATGCCGAATTTCGGCTGGATGCCGGATGGCAGGGGGTCGGCGAAGCAGTCGGCCGAGGCTGGGCAGCCACCGGACGCCGGGGGCACACGCGAGCAGGAGCCGCCGGGCCGGGTGGCCGGGCTGGCGGCGCCGTACAGGGTGCCGTTGCTTCAGGTGCCCGGGATCGGCGAGGGCGTGGCGGGGCGGCGCTCGCGCTCGCGCACCACACGCGGCCGGGCCACCGCCGCACGCCGCCCCGGCGGACGGGTCCGCGATCTCCACGTGATGGCGACGATGCTGGCGGCGGCGCCGTACCAGGTGACGCGCGGGCGCACCGGTCCCGGGCTGGTGCTGCGCCAGGACGACCTGCGCGAGGTAGTGCGCGAGGGCAGGGAGGGCAACCTCGTGCTGTTCGTGGTGGACGCCAGTGGCTCGATGGCGGCTCGCCGGCGGATGAGCGCCGTCAAGACGGCGGTGCTCAGTCTGCTGCTCGACGCCTACCAGCGGCGCGACAAGGTCGGCCTGGTCACCTTCCGTGGCGCGGGCGCCGTGCTGGCGCTGCCGCCGACCTCGTCGGTGGAGGCGGGCGCGGCCCGGCTGCGCTCGCTGCCGACCGGCGGCCGTACCCCGTTGGCGGCCGGGCTCGTGCGGGCGGCGGAGGTGCTGCGCGTGGAGCGGCTGCGTGACCCGGCACGGCGGCCGCTGCTGGTGCTGGTGACCGACGGGCGGGTGACGGCGGGCGGCGATGTGGAACGGGCCGCCGCCCTGCTGGACGGCACGGCGAGCGTGGTCGTGGACTGCGAGAGCGGCCCGGTGCGGCTGGGTCTGGCGGTCCGGCTGGCGGTGCGACTGCGGGCGCGCCTGGTCTCGCTCGACACGCTCTCCGACCTGAGTTCGGTCGTACGTGATCACCGGAAGGCGGTCTGATCATGCCGCAAGGGAAGCCCGCCACCGTGCCCGACGACGGTCTCACGACCCGGCAGCGCCGGACGCGGCCGCTGCTGATCGTGCACACCGGGCCGGGCAAGGGGAAGTCGACGGCCGCGTTCGGGATGGCGTTGCGCGCCTGGAACCAGGGGTGGCCGATCGGGGTGTTCCAGTTCGTGAAGTCGGCCAAGTGGCGCATCGGCGAGGAACGGGCGCTCAAGGTGCTCGGCGACACGGCCGAGGGCGGCTCGGTGACCTGGCACAAGATGGGCGAGGGCTGGTCGTGGATCCAGCGTCCCGGCACCGAGGAGGATCACGCGGCCGACGCCCGTGAGGGCTGGGCGCAGATCAAACGCGACCTGGCGGCGGAGACGTACCGGTTCTACGTGCTGGACGAGTTCACCTACCCGCTGAAGTGGGGGTGGCTCGATCTGGACGACGTGCTGGAGACGCTCACCGGGCGGCCGGGCAACCAGCACCTGGTGATCACCGGCAGGGACGCGCCCGAGCGGCTGGTCGAACTCGCCGATCTGGTGACGGAGATGGGCAAGGTACGACATCCCATGGACGCCGGGCAGAAGGGTCAGAAAGGCATCGAGTGGTAGTGCCGCGGCTGGTGATCGCCGCGCCTGCGTCGGGCAGCGGCAAGACGACCGTGGCCACCGGGCTGATGGCGGCGCTGCGGGCGCGCGGGCTGGCGGTCTCGCCGCACAAGGTGGGGCCCGACTACATCGATCCGGGCTATCACGCGCTGGCCGCCGGGCGTCCGGGGCGCAACCTGGATCCGTGGCTGGTGGGCGAGGAGCGGGTGGCACCGCTGTTCCTGCACGGTGCGGCCGGGTGTGAAGTGGCGGTGGTCGAGGGCGTGATGGGGCTGTTCGACGGTAAGGGCGACGGCGACTTCGCCTCCACCGCGCACGTCGCCCGGCTGCTGGACGCGCCGGTGGTGCTGGTCGTGGACGCGGCCCGGCAGAGCCGGTCGGTGGCGGCCGTGGTGCACGGGTTCGCCACATTCGACCCGCGCGTACGGGTGGGCGGAGTGGTGCTCAACCGGGTCGCCTCGGACCGGCACGAGGAACTGTGCCGGGCCGCTCTGGACGCGGCAGGCATGCCGGTGCTCGGCGCGATCCGCCGCGACGACGCCGTCTCCACACCTTCCCGCCATCTGGGTCTGGTGCCCGCCGCCGAGCGTGAGGCCGAGGCGGTACGGGCCGTGGAACGGCTCGGCGCCCTGGTGGCGCGCTCCTGCGACCTGGACGGGCTGATGCGGCTGGCGACGACGGCGCCCCCACTCACCGCCCCGGCATGGGACCCCGCGACGGCGCCCGCCCTCACCGACCCGGCATGGGACCCGGAAACGGCGGCGCCCGAGCTCGCCGGCCCGGCATGGGGCCCGGCGAAGGAGAGCGCGCGCGTCGAGGAGAGAGCGCGCGTAGGAGAGGGTGTCGTCGTGGCGGTGGCGGGCGGGGCGGCCTTCACGTTCGGGTACGCCGAGCACGTCGAACTGCTGCGCGCGACCGGCGCGGACGTGGCGACCTTCGACCCGTTGCGCGAGGAGAAGCTGCCGGACGGCACCGCCGCGGTGGTGCTCGGCGGCGGCTTCCCCGAGGTGTACGCCGCCGAGCTGGCCGCCAACGAGCAGCTCCGTGACCAGGTGGCGGCCTTCGGCGGCCCGATCGCCGCCGAGTGCGCCGGGCTGCTCTACCTGTGCGAGGAGCTGGACGGGCGGCGCATGTGCGGGCGGGTGCCGGGCCGGGCACGGATGACCGGCAGGCTCACGCTCGGCTACCGGGACGCCGTGGCCCTGAAGGATTCGCCCCTGACCAGGGCGGGCGAGCGCTTCCACGGGCACGAGTTCCACCGGACCACGGTCGAGCACGCGGGCGAGCCGCTGTTCCGTAACCGGGGCGGCGGCACGGACGGACACGGCGACCCGCTGGTCACCGCGTCCTACCTGCACCTTCACTGGGCCGGATCGCCGGCCCTCGCTCACCGGCTCGTGTCGTCCTCCAGGTCCCCTTCGGTCTTGAGATAGACCTCCTGCAGACCGCGCAGGATCTCCGGGTCCGGGTGCTCCCACATGCGCCGCTCGGCGGCCTCCAGGAGCCGTTCGGCGATGCCGTGCAATGCCCATGGGTTGGACCGGGTCATGAACTCCTGGTTCTCCGGGTCCAGCACGTACGTCTCGGCGAGCTTGTCGTACATCCAGTCCGCCACCACGCCCGTCGTGGCGTCGTAGCCGAACAGGTAGTCCACGGTCGCGGCCAGCTCGAAGGCGCCCTTGTAGCCGTGCCGCCGCATCGCCGCCAGCCAGCGCGGGTTGACCACCCTGGCGCGGAAGATCCGTGAGGTCTCCTCCGACAGGGTGCGAGTGCGCACGGCGTCGGGGCGGGTGCTGTCGCCCACGTACGCGGCCGGGGCCCGGCCGGTGAGCGCGCGGACCGTGGCGATCATGCCGCCGTGGTACTGGAAGTAGTCGTCGGAGTCGGCGATGTCGTGCTCGCGTGTGTCGACGTTCTTGGCGGCCACGGCGATCCTGCGGTAGGCGTCCTCCATCTGCGGGCGCGCGGCCACGCCGTCGAGGTCGCGGCCGTAGGCGTAGCCACCCCAGACCGCGTACACCTCGGCCAGGTCGGTGTCGTCGCGCCAATTGCGGCTGTCGATCAGCGGCAGCAGCCCGGCCCCGTAGGCGCCCGGCGCGGAGCCGAAGATGCGCATCGTGGCGTGCCGCTCCTCGCCGCCGGTCGCGGTCACGTGGGCGCGTACGTAGTTGTGCTCGGGCGGTTCCTCCAGCCCGGCGGCCAGCCGTACGGCGTCGTCCAGCATGGCCACCACGTGCGGGAACGCGTCGCGGAAGAAGCCGCTGATGCGGACGGTCACGTCGACGCGCGGCCGGCCCAGCTCGGCCGGCGGGATCGGCTCCAGGTTCGTGACCCGGCGGGACGCCTCGTCCCATGCGGGGCGGATGCCGAGCAGGGCCAGCACCTCGGCCACGTCGTCGCCGGCCGTACGCATGGCGCTGGTGCCCCAGATGGACAGCCCCACCGAGCGCGGCCAGTCGCCGGTGTCGGCGCGGTAGCGCTCCAGCAGCGATTCGGCCATCGCTTGGCCGGTCTCCCAGGCCAGGCGGCTGGGCACCGCGCGGGGATCGACGGAGTAGAAGTTGCGGCCGGTCGGCAGTACGTTGATCAGGCCGCGCAGCGGCGAGCCGCTCGGCCCGGCGGGCACGTAGCCGCCGTCCAGGGCGTGCAGGATGTGGTCGAGCTCGTCGGTCGTCCGGGCCAGGCGCGGGACCACCTCGGTGGCGGCGAACGCGAGCACCCGCGTGACGAGCTCGCGCCGATCGGCGGGCAGCGCGAGGGCGACCTCCTGCGCGACCTTTTCCGCGACCTCCTCCGCAGCTTCCTCCACAGCTTCCTCCGCAACCTCCTCCGCGAGCTTCTCCGCAGCTTCCTGCGCCACCTCCTCGGCCGCCTCCGGCGCCCAGCCTCGCTCCTCCATCGCCGCCACCAGGGCACGGGCGGTCGCCTCGGCCCGGTCCACGTCGGCCAGCCCCGCCGTGCCGTCCTCGGCCAAGCCGAGCGCCTCACGTAAGCCGGGCAGCGTCTCGCGGCCCGACCACATCTGCCTGGCGCGCAGCATGGCCAGCACCAGGTCCACCCTGACCTGCCCGACCGGCGCCTGGCCGAGCACGTGGAGGCCGTCGCGGATCTGCGCGTCCTTCACCTCGCAGAGCCAGCCGTCCACGTGCAGGATGAAGTCGTCGAACTCGGTGTCGTGCGGCCGATCGGCCAGCCCGAGGTCGTGGTCGAGCCGGGCGGCCTGGATCAGTGTCCAGATCTGGGCGCGGATCGCGGGCAGCTTGGCCGGGTCCATGGCGGCGATGGTGGCGTGCTCGTCCAGGAGCTGTTCCAGCCGGGCGATGTCGCCGTACGTCTCCGCCCGCGCCATCGGCGGCACCATGTGGTCCACCAGCACCGCGTGCGCCCGCCGCTTGGCCTGGGTGCCCTCGCCCGGATCGTTGACCAGGAACGGGTAGATCAGCGGCAGGTCGCCGATGGCCGCGTCGGTGCCGCACGAGGCGGACATGCCGGCCGACTTGCCCGGCAGCCATTCCAGGTTGCCGTGCTTGCCCACGTGCACCATCGCGTGCGCGCCGAACTCGGCCGACAGCCAGCGGTAGGCGGCCAGGTAGTGGTGGCTGGGCGGCAGGTCGGGGTCGTGGTAGATGGCGATCGGGTTGTCGCCGAAGCCGCGCGGCGGCTGGACCATGACCACCACGTTCCCGGCGCGCAGCGCCGCCAGGACGATGTCGCCGTCATGGACGAACAGCTCGCCGGGCGGGGCTCCCCAGTGCCGCTCGATCCCGGTGCGCAGGTCGGCGGGGAGCGTGCGGTACCAGCGTTCGTAGGAGGCGGCGGAGATGCGTACCGGATTGCCCGCCAGGTGCTCCTCGGTCAGCCAGTCCTGGTCCTGGCCGCCCGCGGCGATGAGCGCGTGGATGAGCGCGTCGCCGTCCTGCTCGGCCACGCCGGGGAAGCCCTCGCCCAGGTCGTAGCCCGCTTCGGCGAGCCGGGCCAGCAGCCGTACGGTGCTGGCGGGGGTGTCCAGGCCGACGGCGTTGCCGACGCGCGAGTGCTTGGTCGGGTACGCCGACAGCATCACCACCAGCCGCCGCCCGCCAGGCGGGGTGTGGCGCAGCAGCCCGTGGCGTACGGCGATGCCCGCCACCCGCGCGGCCCGCTCGGGGTCGGCGACGTAGACGGTCAGCCCGTCGGGGTCGATCTCCTTGAAGGAGAACGGCACGGTGATGATCCGGCCGTCGAACTCGGGGATGGCCACCTGCGAGGCGGCGTCCAGCGGCGACAGGCCGTCGTCGTTGTCCTCCCACGCCTGCCTGGCCGTGGTCAGGCACAGGCCCTGCAGGATCGGCACGTCGAGCGCGGCCAGCGCGCCCACGTCCCACGCCTCGTCGTCCCCGCCCGCGCCCGCTGTCGCAGGACGCGAGCCGCCCGCCGCCAGTACGGTCACCACCAGCGCGTCGGCGGCCCGCAGGGTGTCCAGCAGCTCGGGTTCGGCGGTGCGCAACGAGGAGCAGAACACCGGCAGCGCCTGCCCGCCCGCCTCCTCGACGGCGGCGCAGAGCGTCTCGACGAAGGCCGTGTTGCCCGCCATGTGGTGCGCCCGGTAGTAGAGCACCCCGATCACGGGCCCCTCGTGTGACCGTGCCTCGCGCTCCAGCCGCCCCCAGGACGGCGTGGGCGCCGGCGGCGCGAACCCGCGCCCGGTCAGCAGGACGGTGTCGGACAGGAAGGCGTGCAGCTCGGTCAGGTTGGCGGGCCCGCCGTGCGCCAGGTACGCGTGCGCGTCGGCGCAGACGCCGCCGCGCACCGTGGACAGCTCCATCAGCTCGGCGTCCGGCGCCTGCTCGCCGCCCAGCACTACGACCGGACGGGGCCCGGCCAGCAGCGCGTCGAGCCCCTCCTGCCAGGCGCGGCGACCGCCGAGCAGCCGTACGACGACCAGGTCGGCCCCCTCCAGCAGGCCGGGAAGATCGTCGGGGCCGAGCCGGGCGGGGTTGCCCAGGCGGTAGGCGGCGCCGCAGGCACGCGCGCTCAACAGGTCGGTGTCGGAGGTGGAGAGCAGCAGGACGGTACGGCTGTCGCCAGGCACGGCGCGATCCTCCCTCGGGGTCCTCGCCCCGGTCGTGGGTGTCGCGACGGCAGGAGTCTCCTGGCTCCCGGATCAGCGCTCACCCCGGCCTTCCCACCCGTTGCCGGGCAGTGGCCTGCGGTGGGGTTCGCTCCCCGGTCACAGTGGCGGGACCGCGCCGGATTCGCACCGGCTTCCTCCCTTTGCCATCGCCTACCCAGGAGCCTACGGCAGGAGCAACCTCCACCAGAAGTGGCGTTACCATCCTCATCGTGTCCATAGCCGACTTTTCCGGACGGGTCCGGCCCGACGCCTGTCCGGGAGCGCTCCAGGTGCACGAGGCCGCCGACGGCCCGCTGGCCCGGGTCCGCCTGCCCGGCGGCGCGGTCTCCGGCGGGCAGCTCCGCGAGCTGGCGGCCTGCGCGGCGGAGCTGGGCTCCGGGGTGGTCGAGCTCACGTCGCGGGCGAACGTACAGGTGCGCGGCCTGCGCGCGCCGGCCGCCTTCGCCGAACGGATCGCCACCGCTGGGCTGCTGCCCTCGGCCGCGCACGAACGGGTACGCAACATCGTCGCCTCGCCGCTCGGCGGCCGTGGTCCCTCGGGTTCGGTGGACACGCAACCCCTGGTCGAGGCCCTGGACCTGGCTCTGTGCGCACGGGTCCGGCTGGCCGGGCTGCCGGGGCGCTTTCTGTTCGCGCTGGACGACGGCACTGGGGATACGTGGCAGCTGGCCGCCGATGTCACTCTCGTGCCTGCGGCAGTGGACGGTGACGCCTGGGTCTCACTGCCCGAGGGCGCGGTGGCGGGCGGTGGCGCCTGGTTGTCACTGCTGCTGGCGGGCGTGGACGTCGGGCTTGTCGTGTCCCGTGACGCGGCGGTCGGGCTGATGATCGCCGCCGCCGAAGCGTTCCTCGACGAGCGGGAGCGCGGGCTTTCCGATCGTGACCGGGGCGCGTGGCGGATCGCGGAGTTGGCGGACGGTCCCGCCCGAATCGCCGCCCACCTGGGCGTGGCGGGCGCGCGTAAGACGACCGCCCTGGACGCCTCCCCTGCCTTCTCGGCCCGTCGCCCCGGGCCTGTCGATCAGCGGGACGGCCGCGTGGCGCTGGAGGCCGTGGTGCCGCTCGGGCGGCTGTCCGCCGCTCAGGTAAACGCCATCGCCGACACCGCCGACGACGGTGGGGCGGTTCCCGTACGGCTGACGCCTTGGCGAACGGTCGTCCTGCTGGACCTGTCCCCCGCCGCGGCCGAGCGGGCGGTGCGGCAGCTGTCCACGGCCGGGCTGGTGACCGATCCGGCGTCGCCCTGGGTCGGCGTGAGCGCCTGCACCGGACGTCCCGGCTGCGCCAAATCGCTGGCGGACGTGCAGGAGGACGTACGGCGGTGGGTGGCGACCCTGGACGCGCCCGCTGCGACGCCGGTGCACTGGGCCGGTTGCGAGCGGCGCTGCGGACTGCCCCGCGGCCGGGTGGTCCAGATGGTGGCCACCGCCGACGGATACGAGGAACGGCCGCACTGATGGCGGTCAGCTTCGACCGATGCGAGGAAAGGCAGCAGTGACCGACTACCTGCGCGACGGCGCCGAGATCTACCGGCGTTCGTTCGCGACCATCCGTGCCGAAGCCGATCTCACCGGGATGCCCCCGGATGTGGCCCAGGTGGCGGTGCGGATGATCCACGCGTGTGGCATGACCGACCTCGTCGCCGACCTGGACTGGTCGCCTTCGGTGGTCGTCCGGGCCCGCGAGGCGCTGCGGCGCGGCGCGCCCGTGCTGTGCGACGCGCAGATGGTCGCCTCCGGCGTCACCAGGCGCAGGCTGCCCGCCGACAACGACGTGGTGTGCGCTCTGGGCGAGCCAGGCGTGCCGGAGCTGGCCGAACGCCTCGGCACCACACGCAGCGCCGCCGCCCTGGAGCTGTGGCGCGACCGGCTGGACGGCGCCGTGGTGGCGATCGGCAACGCCCCGACCGCCCTGTTCCGGCTGCTCGAACTGGTCGCCGAGGGGGCCGGCAGGCCGGCGGCGGTGCTCGGCGTGCCGGTCGGCTTCATCGGCGCGGCCGAGTCCAAGCGGGCTCTGGCGGACAGCGACCTGGAATACCTGGTGGTGCACGGACGCCGCGGCGGCAGTGCGATGACGGCGGCGGCGGTCAACGCCATCGCGAACGAGACGGAGTGACGGCGATGACGGGACGACTGTACGGGGTCGGACTGGGCCCGGGAGACCCGGAGCTGGTCACGGTCAAGACGGCCCGGCTGATCGGCGAGGCGGACGTGATCGCCTACCACGCCGCCAGGCACGGCCGCAGCATCGCCCGCTCGATCGCGCTGCCGTACCTGCGGGAGGGGCAGATCGAGGAGCTGCTGCTGTACCCGCTGACCACGGAGACCACCGACCACCCCGGCGGCTACCAGGGCGCGCTGGACGACTTCTACGCCGACTGCGCCGAACGGCTGGCCGCCCACCTGGACGCGGGCCGGACCGTGGTCGTGCTGAGCGAGGGCGACCCGCTGTTCTACGGCTCCTACATGCACATGCACAAGCGGCTGGCCCACCGCTATCCGACCGAGGTGGTGCCGGGCGTGACCTCGGTCAGCGCCGCCTCCGCCGTCCTGGGGCGGCCGCTGGTGGAGCGCGACGAAGTGCTGACCATACTGCCCGGCACGCTGCCCGCCGAAGTGCTGGCCGAGCGGCTGCGCGGCACCGACTCGGCGGCGGTGCTGAAGCTGGGCAGGACGTTCGAGAAGGTCCGCGACGCCCTGGCCGAGGCAGGGCGGCTGGACGACGCCTGGTACGTCGAGCGTGCCACCATGGGCGCCGAACGCGTCGCGCCGCTCAAGGACGTGGACGCCGACGGCGTTCCGTACTTCTCGCTGGCCCTGCTCGCCAGCCCGGCCGAGCGCACCTTCGTCCCCGAGCCCTCGTCGACCGAGGGGCGCGGCGAGGTGACCGTCATCGGCCTCGGCCCGGCCGGGCGGCCGTGGCTCACGCCGGAAGCGCAGGAGGCCCTCGCCGCGGCCACCGACCTGGTCGGCTACGGCCCGTACGTGGACCGGGTGGCGCCCAACGCGCGCCAGCGCCGCCACCGCACCGACAACCGGGTGGAGGCCGAACGCGCCAGGCACGCGCTGGAGCTGGCCGCGACGGGCGCACGGGTGGCCGTGGTGTCCTCCGGCGATCCCGGGGTGTTCGCCATGGCCAGCGCGGTGCTGGAGGAGGCGGCGGCCGGGTTCCCTGACGTGCCGGTGCGGATCGTGCCGGGTCTGACGGCCGCGCAGGCGGTGGCCAGCAGGGCGGGCGCGCCGCTCGGCCACGACTACTGCGTACTGTCGCTGTCGGACCTGCTCAAACCGTGGGACGTGGTGGCCGGCCGGCTGACCGCGGCGGCCAAGGCCGACCTGGTGCTGGCGCTGTACAACCCGGCCTCGCGCAGCCGTACGTGGCAACTCGCCGCCGCGCGTGACCTGCTGCTGGAGCATCGCGACGCGGCCACCCCCGTGGTGATCGGCCGTGACGTCGGCGGCGCGCAGGAGAGCGTCACCGTCACCACGCTCGGCGAGCTCGACCCGGCCCAGGTGGACATGCGCTGCCTGCTGATCGTCGGCTCCTCCACGACCCAGGTCACCGCTCGCGGCGTCGTCTACACCCCCCGCCGCTACCCCTGAGCCCAGAGGGCCGCCGCGTTCACGGTCTCCACCAGACGGACACCCGTCGGCAGCGGCGGCCGGTCCACCATGATCACCGGTAGCCCCAGCTCGCGGGCCGCGACGAGCTTGGCGGCGGTCAGCCGGCCGCCGCTGTCCTTGGTGACCAGCACGTCCAGACGGTGCTCGCGGAT
This sequence comes from Nonomuraea sp. NPDC049750, assembly GCF_040659625.1. NCBI lineage: Bacteria > Bacillati > Actinomycetota > Actinomycetes > Streptosporangiales > Streptosporangiaceae > Nonomuraea > Nonomuraea sp. NPDC049750. Next base: position 90,520 of record NZ_JBFANB010000009.1, on the reverse strand, counting down.
GAGGGCCAGCTCGCCCTCGACCGTGTAGGGCCCGCGGTCGAGCAGTACGTGTACGTGGGGCGGGACCGGCGGTTCGGGCGGATCGACGGACCTGGCCAGCAGCCACACTCCGGCCAGCCCGGTGAAGACGGGCAGACTCCGGCGCCCGGTGGTGAGGAACACCCGCACCGGCCCGGCCGACTCGGTAGTGCCCTCGGTCGGCTCGACCGGCTTGGCGATGGCCAGGCGGGCGGTGGCGGCTTCGGCCAAGCGGGTGGCGGCGGCCTCCAGGGAGTCGACGCGCTGCCAGGTGTCGGCTGGTCCCTGCGGCCAGCCCGGTCGGCGCAGGACGAGGAGCGGCACGCCCGTGCGCGCCGACGCCTCGGCCGCCGAAGCCGTCATCTGCGCCGCGAACGGGTGGGTGGCGTCCACCACGGCGTCGATCCGCTCGGCGGCCAGCCACGTGGCCAGCCCGTCCGGCCCACCGAACCCGCCCGAACGCACCTCGCCGACCGGCAGCCTCGGGTTCGTCACCCGCCCGGCCAGCGACGACACCACGTGCACGCTCGGGACGTCGGCCAGCTCGGCGGCCAGCGCCCGCGCCTCCGCCGTGCCGCCCAGGATCAGAACCCGTCTCATGCCGCGATCCTGCGCTCCCGCGCCTTGCCGCTCGCCCTGCGGCACCGCCTGCCTTGCCGCAGGGGCAGCGCGATCAAGTCCCGTCGCATGATCGCTCCCGCTCCGCGCTGTACAGGTGGCTGTCGGGAAACTGCGTCGCCAACAGCGCCCGGCCGACGACGATCACCGCGGTGCGGCGGATCCCCGCCTCGTGGACCTGCGCGGCGATGTCCGTCAGCGTGCCGCGCAGAACGACCTCATCGGCCCGGCTCGCCCGCGCCACCACCGCGACCGGGCAGTCGGCCCCGTAGGAGGGCAGCAGCTCCGCCACCACCGCGTCGATCCGCTGCACGGCCAGGTGCAGCACCATCGTGGCCCGGCTGGCACCAAGCGTGGTCAGGTCCTCGCCGTCGGGCATCGGCGTGGCGCGCGCCGATGTACGGGTCAGGATGACCGTCTGGCCGACACCGGGCACGGTCAGCTCCCGGCCCAGCGCGGCCGCCGCCGCCGCGAACGCCGGAACGCCCGGCACCACCTCGTACGGCACGCCGAGCACGTCCAGCCTGCGCATCTGCTCGGCCACCGCGCTGAACACCGACGGGTCCCCCGAGTGCAGCCGCGCCACGTCCACGCCCTTGGTGTGGGCGGCGGCCAGCTCCGCGACGATCTCGTCGAGCGTCAGGTTCGCGGTGTCCACCAGCCTGGCGCCCGCCGGGCAGGACTCCAGCAGTTCGCGGGGGACGAGCGAGCCCGCGTACAGGCAGACCGGCGATGATTCCAACCGCCGCAACCCCCGCACCGTGATCAGATCCGCGGCACCGGGCCCCGCCCCGATGAAGTACACGGTCACGGCACGTCCTTTCTGGTGATCGACCACACGGTCACCGGCATCGCGGCCCGCCAGCCGGTGAACCCGCCGACGGGCGCGGCCCGCTGCACGGACAGGCGCACCAGATCGCCGCCCAGCCGGGCGTACCATCCGGCGACGACGGACTCCGACTCCAAGGTCACGGCGTTCACCACGAGCCTGCCGCCGGGCCGCAGCGCCGCCCAGCAGGTCTCCAGCATTCCGGGCGCGGTGGCGCCGCCGCCGACGAACACCGCGTCCGGCGCGGGCAGACCCTCCAGCGCCACCGGCGCTCGCCCCTCCACGACCCGCAGGGCGGGAACCCCGAGCCGGTCGGCGTTGCGGCGGATGGCGGCGACGCGATCGGCCCTGCTCTCGACCGCCACGGCGGCGTTCGACGAGTGGGCGCGCAGCCATTCGACGGCGATGCTGCCCGCGCCCGCGCCCACGTCCCACAGCAGTTCGCCGGGAAGCGGCGCCAGCCGTGACAGGCTGACGGCCCGGACCTCGCGCTTGGTGAGCTGCCCGTCATGCTCGAAGGCCGTGTCCGGCAGTCCGGGCACGCGAGCGAACGGCTCGGCGCCGGGTCCGGCGACGCACTCGACCGCGATCACCTGCAACGCCGACATCGCGGCCGTTCCCGCCCATTTCTCGGCCGTTCCCGTCCGGACGGACTCCGACGCCGCGCCCAGGTCCGACAAGACCGTCATCGGGCTCGGACCGTACCCGAGCCCGGCCAGCAGCCCCGCCACCAGAGCTGGAGTGTCCCGACCGGCGCCCAGCACCAGGACCCGGCGCCCGGGAAGGACCGCCGCGTTCAGCGCGGCCAGAGGTCGGCCCACCAGGCTGACCACGTCCACCTGCTCGACCGGCCAGCCCAGCCGAGCGCACGCCAGCGACAGCGACGACAGATGAGGCAGCACCCTGATCCGGGCCGCGCCGAGCAGCCGCACCAGGGTGGAGCCGATGCCGTAGAACATCGGATCGCCGCTGGCCAGCACGCACACCTGGAGATCGGCGTACCGCTCCATGAGCGCGGGCAGCGCGGGCAGCAGCGGCGAGGGCCAGGCCACCCGCTCCGCACGGGACCGAGGCACGAGGCCGAGTTGGCGGGAGGCGCCCATGAGCACCTCCGCCGCCTCCAGTACGCGGCGCGACTCCGGCGGCAGGCCGTCCCAGCCATCCGCGCCGATGCCGACGACGGTGATCACACGTTGCCCAGCACGCGCGTCACCTGGATCTCCACGACCACCCGCGCCGGGTTGGGCCGGGGCGGCTTGTAGCGGGCGGTGTAACGGCGCTCGGCGTCGGCCACCTGCTCCGGCTCGGTACGCACCACGGCCCGCCCCTCCAGCGTCGACCACCGTCGGCCGTCCACCTGGCTGAGCGCGACCAGCGCGCCGTCCGCCCCGATGAGCCGGGCTTTGTACGAGGTCCCGGAGGTGATCACCCGGGCGATGCCGGTCTCCAGATCCAGCGTCGCGCCGACCGGCACCGCGTGCGGCGGCCCGCCGGAACGCGCCGTTGAGAGCGTGCACAGGTGCCGTTCCTGCCAGAACGCGGCGAAAGCGGCGCCCTGCTCGACCAGATTCACGAGCCTCCTCAAGGGAATTGCGGAGGCATATCGTATATCCGGCTCTCTGGCAGACTCGTGCGGGTGAAGCGGCTACTCATCATCGGCATCGGCGCCGGAGATCCCGACCATCTCACTCTGCAGGCGGCCAAGGCCATCTCCGCCACGGACGTGTTCTTCATCGTCGACAAGGGCGAGGTCAAACAGGATCTCGTACGCCTCAGGCTGGACCTGATCGACCAGCACGGCCGCCCGCCGTACCGGATCGCCGAGGCCCGCGACCCCGAGCGCGACCGCACCACCCCCGCCTACACCGCCGCCGTCGAGGACTGGCGCTCCCGCCGCGCGCTGGCCTGCGAGGAGCTGATCCGCGAGGAGCTGAAGGAGGGCCAGACGGGGGCGTTCCTGGTGTGGGGTGACCCGGGCGTGTACGACAGCACGCTGACCATCGTCGAGGAGATACTCCAACGCGGAAACGTCACCTTCGACTACGAGGTGATCCCCGGGGTCAGCAGCGTGGCCGCGCTCACCGCCCGGCACCGCACCAGCCTCACCCAGGTCGGCCGCCCCGTGCACCTGACCACCGGCCGCCGTCTGGCCGAGGACGGCCCGTCCGCCGACGACGTCGTCGTCATGCTGGACGCCCACTGCTCCTTCGCCGGCCTCGACGACTTCCACATCCATTGGGGCGCCTATCTGGGTAGCCCCGACGAGATCCTGGTGTCCGGCCCGGTGGCCGAGGTCGGCGACCGGATCCGTGAGCTTCGCGCCGAGGCCAGGGCTCGCAAGGGCTGGATCATGGACACCTACCTGCTGCGCCGCCTCCCCCGTACGGACGGCTGAGGACCCGCGTGGTCAAAGCAGCGCATCGGCGGTGATGGGCAGCTCGCGGACGCGGCGGTCGGTGGCGTGGAAGACGTCGTCGCCCCCAGCAGGAGCCCGACCTGAACTGCCAGTCGTGAGACTTGTACCATATGAGCTTGCTGTGGAGAGCTGCGCAGGGAGTGAGCTTGCAGGTCGCGGTCGTCACCTTTGACGGATTCAACGAGCTCGACAGCTTTATCGCGTATGGGCTGATCAATCGCGCTCGCGTGCAAGGTCAGGACGTCACCGCGTACATCACGACACCAGCGCCCGCCGTGACCTCGATGAACGGCGTGGAGGTGACCGGACAACGGCCGTTGGACTTCATCGCCGAGGCCGACGTCGTACTCCTCGGCAGCGGCATCAAGACCCGTGATGTCGTCGCTGATGACACCCTGCTCACGCGTCTCCCCCTTGATCCCGCACGACAGTTGATCGGCTCGCAGTGCTCCGGAGCCCTGATGCTCGCGCACCTCGGCCTTCTGGCCGGACGACCCGCCTGCACCGACACCATCACACGGCCTTGGCTCGAAGAGCGCGGAGTGACGGTGCTGGACGCGCCGTTCCACGCGGAGGGCGCGATCGCCACCGCGGGCGGATGCCTGGCATCTGTCTATCTGGCGGCGTGGACGCTCCTCCACACGGTCGGCGAGGCCGCCGCCCGGGCCGCGATAGAGTACGCGGCGCCTGTCGGTGAGAAGCAGGAGATCGTCCAGCGCGTCATCTCCAGGGTGCGTACGGTCGAAGCGACGCTGCGCACGAGGACCGCAACGGGATAGGGACGGCGGCGAGCCTGGCCGGTCGGCCGATGCGAACGCGGATCCCGTGGGCGCGGCACCGAGCTCGGCCGGCCAGCCGAGCCGCAGGTCCCTGGGCTCCCACGGCGCCACCAGACTCCAGGAGGGCACCGGAATCGTCGGTGGCGTCTGTGAGGATGGCGTCTTTGTCGGCGTCTCGGGGGTTCCATGTGGAGGTCGCTGCCGGTGGCGGCGCGGGTGCTGCTGTGGGTCCGGATTCTCAACGCGCTCGGCGCCTACGCGCTGTCTTTCCTGGCGGTGCTGGCCGGGCCGGAGCTGGCCGCGGCGGCGCTGGCCCTGTTCGGGGTGGCCGCGCTGCTCTCGCGCTGGGCGGGGGCGCTGCTGCTGGAGCGGTTCTCGCCGCGCGGTGTGCTGAGTGCCGGGCTGGCCGCGACCGGCTTGGCCCTGTTCACGCTCGTCCTGGCGCAGAGCCCGGCGCAGGTGCTGATCGCCATCGCGCTGGTCGGACTGGCCTTCGAGGTGTACGAGCCCCCCTCGCAGGAACTGCTGGCGAGGGCGAGCGAGGGTGAGCAGCGCCATGCCACCTTCGCCGTCCTGGGAGTGGCACTGTCGGCGGCCGGGGCCGCGGCGGGGCTGCTGGCGGCGGTGCTCCTGCCGCTGGGAGTGCGCTGGCTGGTGGCCGCCGACGCGCTCACCTGCCTGGTCGCGGCGGCCGTCGCGGTCTCGTTCCTGCCACGCGATGATGCCCGATCCGGCGGGCGCGGCGCCGAGCAGCAGGCTGGGAAGAGCGGCCGCCGCGCCGAGCGGCCCGCTGGGCCAAACGAGCGCCGCACCGAGCCCGCAGGGAAGAGCAGGCACCGCACCGAGCGGCTGAGCGGGCGCTGGCGGCCACCCGCCGCGTTGATGCGGTTGACCGTGGCGGGCACCGCGTTCGCGATCGGCTCTCTGGCGGTGCTGATGTACGTGCCGTTGGCGCTGCTGGAACGGGGCGCCGCATCGTGGCTGCCCGGCCTGACGCTGGCGAGCGCCGCCGCGCTGGCCCCCCTCACGCTGTGGGCCGCCCGCCGGCTGCTGGCCGGGCGCTCGCACGGGCTGATTCTCGGGGTGGGCGCTTTGCTGCTCGGGGTGCTCGCGCTGGTGATGGCCGCCACCACCAGTGTGCCACTCACCATCGCCGCCTACCTGGGCTGTACCGCGGCCAACAGCGTCCTGCTCGGCCGCTGGCAAGCGGCGGTCGCCGATGCCGCGCCGGAAGACGACCGGCCGCGCTGGTTCGCCGTACAAGGATCATCGTGGGGCGTGGCGCAACCCATGGTCCCACCGCTGGCCGCGGCCGCCGCGACCGTCGTCGGCGCTGTCGGAGCCGGTGCTTTCCTGGCTGCCGGCTTGGCGTTCCTGCTGGTGCCATTGATGCTGCGGCGCCTGCCAGGTTGACGGCGAAGATCTGCCTGACGTATTCGGCACAATGGCCAGCCCGCGCGCTCGGCCGGACAGGAGAAGCCCGTCAGCGCAGGGGGGCGAAGTCGGCAAGGGCGGTGGGCTGCTTGCCGGTGGTGATGTGCTCGGCGAGCAGCCGCCCCGTGATGGGGCCGTGGGCCAGACCCCACATGCCGTGACCGCCGGCCACGTAGATACCGGGGGCTTTGGTCGCGCCGATGAGCGGCCGGCCGTCCGGGGTGATCGGGCGAGGGCCCACCCAGACATCCGTGCGTTCGTCCCAGTGCACACCGCGCAGCAGGGGCTGGGCGGAGGCGACGATGGCCTCCAGCCGGGCGGGCACCTGCGGGGCGTCCGGGTCGCGGAACTCCATGGTGCCGGCCACGCGCAGCCCGTTGCGATACGGCGTGCACGCCACCCGTACGTCGGGCAGGTAGATCGGGCCAGGGACGGGGTGGTCCACCGGCACGGTGAAGGAGTAGCCGCGGCCGGCCCGGACCGGGACGCGCACGCCCCACTGCCGGGCCAGGCGGGGCAGCCACGCACCGGTGGCCAGTACCACCGCGTCGGCCGACAGGACGGTGCCCTTGCCCGAGCGCACGATCACCTTCCTGCCGTCGGTGCGCACCTCGTCGACCTCGAAGGCGTACACGGTCGCGCCGCGGCTCATCACGGCCTTGCCCAGGGCGTGCACGAAGGCGCCCGGGTCGACGTAGCGCTGCCCGTCGATGCGCACCCCCACGCCCAGCGCCGGACCGGCGAGCGGCACGTGCTCGGCCAGTCGCCGGGCGTCCAGCACGGTATGGTCGACCCGCTGCCCGGCCGCTTCCAGTCGGCGCAGCTCGCGCAGCAGGCTCTCGGCATGGCGTGCCGTGCGGAACGCGGCGGTGATCGGCGCCGCGATGACCGGGGCGGACACGCCGTTGGCGGCCAATACCTCGTAAGCCTCGACGCATTCCTCGTTGAGCGGCAGGTTGGCGCGCACGGCGCGCATCCACGATCGCCAGCGGCAGTTGGCGGCGAACCGGGCCAGAAACGCCCACAGCCCCGCATCGAGGCTCGCCGGCACGTGCAGCGGCGCGTCCGCGTTCAGCAGCGAGCGCAGGCCGTAGCGCAGAACCGCAGGCTCGTTCAGCGGGATGGCCAGGCCTGGGGCGACCCATCCGGCGTTGCCCCAGGATGCGCCGGCCGCCACGCCGCCACGGTCGACCACCTTGACCTCGACGCCGCGCTCCTGCAGGAACCACGCGGTCGACAGGCCCACGATGCCCGCGCCCACCACGATCACCGATCGCGGCCAGTTGCCGACCATGCCCAACCTCCAACGGGTACGAATGCCGGTGTCCAAGCCAGCATGGCGCGCGCGGCAGCCGGCGGCGTTGTGGGCGGCCGACAATCACTTCGCGGCCGTTGTGCCATCGTCACAACGCCCGGCCCCCAGCCACGCCTCGACAGCGTTGACCGGCCGCGTCGGCGTCAGCGACAGGCCTGGCACAAGATCATCGGCGGGGTCGTCCTCGGCGTCGGAGGCGGCCAGCATGATGATCATGGCGAGGCGTTTACGGGGGTCGTCCAGGTCCAGGAGAGTGATCTCGCTCATCTTGCGCAGCCGGTTGCGGACGGTGTTGGGATGCACCCGCAGTCGTTCGGCGGCCAAAGCGGGGTCGCCCTGGGTCTCCAGCCAGGCCCGCAACGTGGGCACGTAGCGTGTGCCATGGCGGGCGTCATGTCGCAGCAGCGTGCTCAGCGGCCCGCGGGCCGGGGTACGGCCGGTGCGCGAGGCCGCGCGTAGCCGCCGCAGCAAGATGTCGTCCCACGACTCGTCGTAGGCGGGCGCGACAGTGCCGGGCCGGCCGGTCTCGGGCAAAGCCAGGCACTCGTCGGCCTCCTGGCGGCCGGCGGGCAGTTCCTCGGTCGCGGCGGGCGCGCCGATGCCGGCCGCGATGCGTACCCGGGCGGGCAGTTCGACCCGCAGCGCGGCGATCCAGTGGCGGGCGATGTCCGCCTGCTCGGCGGGCAGGATCGTGTACAGCGTGTCGCCGAGCAGGGTGCTGCGGCCGGGTCTGGACCAGCCGAAGCCGATGGTGGCCTGTTCGAAGGCCAGCAGCAGCGCGGCGTGGGGCTCCTCGCCGTCGGTGTGGGCGCGGATCGCGATGACCCGCAGCGCCTGCGACGGCAGGCCCAGCCGGCTGATCACCGTCTCCGCGTCGACGCTGCCCTCCAGCAGCCGGAGGACCAGGTCGGACTCCACCTGCCGCTCCAGGTCGGCGCTGGCCCGCGAGCGCAGCAGGTGCAGCGTTACCGTGCGTGCGCCGTGCGCCAGCGCGCGCCGGCGGGCGCCGGTCAGCGGGCGCTCGCAGCTCACCCAGACCGAACCGAGCAACTCGCGGCCGGCCCGCACCGCCACCGCCATCCGCCCGGTCAGGCCGTGCCCGGGATCGGCGGGGACGAACACCGGCTCGTCCGTCGCCGCCAACTGGGCGAACACCCCCCGCTGCTGAAACAGCTCGCGTAGCCGGTCCGGGACGCGCCGGCCGAGGATCGTCTCCAACCGGGCCGGATCCCCCGCCTGCTGGGAGCGGGAGTAGGCCAGCACCCGCGAGTGCCGGTCCTCGATGGTCACCGCCCCGCTGATCGTGTCGGCCAGGCTGTCGGCCAGGGCGAACAGGTCGGTCGGGCCGCGTCCCGAAGCGGTCTCGCGGCTCTCCAGCACCAGCCCGTACACCACGCCGGCGAGCTGGCTCCAGGAGACCGCGGAATCGGCCAGCAGCACAGCCACCCCGAGCTGGTCGCCGAGCGCGGCGGCCTCGCGCTCGGCCGCCGCGCTCGGCGAGGCGCACGGGGGGTCAGCGTCGGTCCCGGTCGCGGTCTCGATGGGGCGGACCAGGACCGCCGCGGCGCGGGCGGCGGCCGCCCACCGCACCGCCTCGGCGATCGAGGAGGTGCCGACGGCCAGGAGCAGATCACCGGTGACGTGGCGGTCGGTGGCATCCGGCACCGCCACGCTGCGCAGCCAGGCCGAGCGGGTCTCGGGACGGCCGCACAACCGTACGCCGTACCCGCCGAGCACGTTCACCAGGCGGTCCAATGTGATCATGTGCGGCTCCGGGTGCCCAGAGGGGGCGGGGCGACCCCGCTCCCCTCTCACTGGTTGTCAGGCGGCCTCGTGCCGCCGCTGGCACTCGATGCAGTTGCGGGCCAGCGGCCGGATCTTGAGCCGTTCGAACGGAATGGCCGCCTGGCAGTGGCCGCAGCGGCCGTAGATGCCGGCCTCCAGCCTGTCGTAGGCCTGAGCGAGTTCGGCGACGGCGCGCTCGGCGGCGGTGATCGAGGCGAGGAGCTCCTGCCAGGTGCCGTCGGCGCCGCTACCGTCCTGCTCCTGTGCCCGCAGCCTATCCAGGTACCGGCTGCGCTGCTCCCGTTGCTGGGTCAGGTCCTGGCGCAGCGACTCAAGCTGCACGCTGCTGAGGTGTGAGGTCGCGTGGCTGTCGGTCATGATCGAAGGTCCTTTCTTGCGAAGCGAAGACGTCAGCGGACGCGCGGGGCGAGGGCGGCCGTCAGAGACGGCTGCAGGCACAGGCGCATCAGGCCGCGGATGGTGGCGTGCTGCGGCTGGGGCGTCGCTGTGACCGGCAGGCGAAGCGCGGCGCGGAGGCGGGCCAGCAGCTGCTCTTGGTGAGCACCGCCGCCGGTGACCGTCAGACCCCGCTCGCGCGCGGCCGGACGCGAAGCGGCGGGCAGGCGACGCACCAGGCCCGCCGTCATCTCGATGACGCCTTCCAGCGCATACGACACCAGCCCCTCGCTGGTGGTGGCGTTGAGCTGGAGGGCGACCGCGTCAGTGACGGCCCCGTCCGCGATGGCGACGGCCTCGACAATGCCCGCCCCCACGTCCAGGACCAGGCAGGGCTGGGAATCGAGGATGTCCAGGCCGGCGCCGACGGCTGCGGCCATCGGCTCCTCCATCAGGCCCACTTCGCATCCGGCGGCCTCGGCGACCGCGGCGCGGACCGCCCGGCGATCGCTCGGCGAGGCCGCCACCGGCACGCCGGCCAGCACCCATCGCGGGCGGCTCCCCGATACCTGGGCGTCCTGCAGCAGCCGCCGCACCAGCCGCAGGCAGGCGTCCGGGTCGGCCACCATGCCGTGCCGGACGGGCCACAGCGCGGCCGCCAGGCCGGAGCCGGACGGCGGCCGGGTGACCGACGACGGCCGGTCCACGATGGCGAACCCGCTCAAGGACAGCGACCGGGTACGCGCGGTACCCAGGTCGAGCGCCACGAAGCGCTGCCCGGTGCTCACCTCGCACCTCCCGGCGATGCCGGATGTGGCCGCTCCAGCCGCGGCCAGGCGTGAACTGATTCGACAACGGACATGACGATGATCGGCTCCTTGCTGAGGCCAAAGGAAGGCAGTACAGGACACGGCCCTGCTGCAGGGACCGCGAGAGGGCTCCGAAGGCGACGGCGAGCATGGACCAGCCCCACCCAGGGCGCAGTCCATGGGCTCGGGACATGGGGCGTCAGGATCCACGGCACGAGCGGCCGCAGCCCTTCGGAGAGAGGTAGCGTCGGCTAGATGAGCGGCGGGCTGCGCGATCCCGCAGTGCGGTGCGCGAGCTGTTGCGGATCGCGGAGCTCATCGACCTTCGAGCCAGGCGACGCCGACAGCGCCAGATAAGCGGGCTCATCGTGACGCTCACCGCGCAACGGCGGCCACAGCGCCAGCACGTGGTGCTCGCGGACGCTACCCGCCTGCGGGGGCAGACCGGGCAGGTCACCGCCCCCACCGTCCGGGCTCCATGCCAGGCCGGACAGCGAATTCTCAGGCGCGATCGGGCCGTCGGCGCTCGCACTGCCGGTGGCGCCGGCCAGCACCAAGCACAGCAGGACCAGACCCATCACGCCGGCGAACGCGATGGACCCTCGTGGTGTTCTCCACGGTCCCGTCATAGGGCAGACCATAGCCCAGACGGCGCGAAAAAGGGCATGCCGTTCCATCGCAGGGTGCGATCCGCGCCGGGGCCGGGGTACGGTGACCGCCGAGACCCGACCCGTAACCTGCCAGGAGGAGACGTGCGCAGCAGACTGCCCGCCGTTCTGCTCCTGCTGCTGTCGGCCTTCCTGCTGGGCCCCGCGCCTGGCAGCGCCCAGCTGCCCGTCACCGCGACGCCCGCGACCTGGTGGAGCGGCCCGTCCGAGCACGCCGTGCAGGACGCGGCCCTGCCCCGGCTGCATCCCGCCCGCAGCGCGCCCGCGCTGCCGATGTGGCCGGCCGTACTGCCGTCCACCGAACGGCCCGGTCCACGGGCGCGGCCCCTGACGGCCCTCGCCCGGCCTTTCACCGCGGCACCTCAGCCGCCCGCCCGTCAGGCGCCGGCCCGAGCGCCACCCTCCACGACGCGCTGACGTCCCCTTTCCTTCTTCGACAGCCCGTGGAGGCTTCATGTCCCGCGCGCCCTTCTGGCGCGCGGTGGCGGCGTGCGCCATCGCCGCCACCGCACTGCTATTCACCCTCACCACATCGCCACGTCTAGGGCTGGACCTGCGCGGTGGCACCCAACTCGTCTTCGAAACCCGAGACGCCTCAACAGTCAAGGCCGACGCCGAGACCACTGACCGTGCCCTGGACGTGCTGCGCCGGCGCGCCGACGCGCTCGGCGTGGTCGACCCCACCCTGTTGCGCTCCGGCGATCGGCGCATCATCGTCGAGCTGCCCGGGGTGCTCGATCCCCGCCAGGCCGCCGAAGTCATCGGCAAGACCGCCCAGCTCACTTTCCACCCGGTCCTGGAACAAGCCGACGACACCAGCGCCGATCAAGGCACCCCCACCAGCAGGGGCATCGGCGCATCCGGGCAGGTCCTGGCCGACGAAGGCGGGCAACGCCTGCGGCTCGGCCCTGCCGCGATCACCGGCGACGGGGTGAGCGACGCCGCCGCACGCAACGACCCGCAGCAGGGGCCGGGCTGGTTCGCCACCGTCGACTTCCGCGACGCCGCCGCCTGGCAGCGGCTGACCGGCGAGGCCGCCTGCCACAGCCCGAGCAACCCCCAGCGGCGGGTCGCCATCGTCTTGGACAACGAGATCATCTCGTCGCCCCAAGTCGATGCGGGCGTGCCCTGCCAGATCGGCATCCCCGGCGGATCCACCCAGATCAGCGGCTCCTTCACCCACCAGGAGGCACAAGGCCTGGCCGTGCTGATCAAGGGCGGCGCCCTGCCCGTCCCGCTCACCTTGATCGAGCAGCGCACCGTCGGCCCCACGCTCGGCGCGCAGGCCATCGAGGCCAGCGCCAAGGCAGGCATCGCCGGTGTCCTGCTCACCGCGTTGTTCATCATCCTCACCTACCGGCTGTCGGGGCTGCTGGCCACCCTCGCGCTGGCCGCCTACGGGCTCATCTCCTACGCCGCCCTGCTCGCCCTCGGCGCGACGCTCACCCTGCCCGGCCTAGCCGGGTTCGTTCTGGCCATCGGCATGGCGGTCGACGCCAATGTGCTGGTCTTCGAGCGAGCGCGGGAAGAGTATGGCCGCGCGCCGCGCCGCAGCCTGCGCACCGCCCTCGACCGAGGCTTCGCCAACGCCTGGAGCGCCATCGCCGACTCCAACATCACCACGCTCCTGGCCGCCGGATTGCTGTTCTGGCTGGCCTCAGGGCCGGTGCGCGGATTCGGTGTGACGCTGGCCGTCGGCGTCCTTGCCTCACTCGTCTCCGCCATGCTCATCACCCGTGTCCTGACCCACCTCATCCTCAGCGGAACCAGCCCCCGGCTGGCCCGGCTGTCCGGGCTGGCGGTGCACGGCCGGGTCAGGGCCTGGATCACCCGGCGCGACCCGTCCCTGATGGCCGGGCGCCGACGGTGGCTGGCCGCGGCCGCCACCCTGGTCGCCACGGCCGTGACCGGGCTGGCCCTGCACGGGCTCAACCTCGGCATCGAGTTCACCGGCGGTCGGATGCTCCAGTACACAGCCGCGCAACCGGTGAGCGCCGAGACCGCGCGGCAGGCGGTGGCCGAGGCCGGCCACCCGGCGGCCAACGTGCAAAGCTCCGGCACCAGCGTGTCCGTGCGTACCGGCCAGATCAGCGCCGACGACAGCGCCGCCATCGAGCAGGCACTCGATACCCAGCTCGGCGAAGTGACCAAGCAACGCGACGAGCTCATCGGCCCCAGCCTGGGCGACGAACTGCGGCGCAACGCGCTCATCGCACTCGCCGTGGCGCTGGCGGCGCAACTGCTGTACCTGGCCGTCAGATTCCGCTGGACATTCGGCGCCGCCGCCGTGATGGCCCTCGTCGTGGACACCCTCGCTGTGCTCGGCCTGTTCGCCTGGCTGGGCAAACCCATCGACGGGGTCTTCCTGGCAGCCATGCTGACCATCATCGGCTACTCAATCAACGACAAGGTGGTGGTTTTCGACCGCGTCCGCGAACTATGGCAGGCCTCGCGGCAGGCACGCTTCCCCGGCATCGTCAACGCGGCGATCCTGCAGACCGTGCCGCGTACCGTCAACACCGGCCTGGGCGCCCTGTTCATCCTCACCGCGCTGGCCGTCTTCGGCGGTGACACGCTGCGCGACTTCGCCATCGCGCTCATCTTCGGCATCGTGGTGGGGACCGCGTCGTCATCGTTCGTGGCCGGCCCCCTCGCAATCGAGCTCGAACGCCTCAGCAAGCAACCCCCACCCCAGCCGCCCCAGCCGCGCAAACGCCGCCGGCAGGGCACGGGCGCGGTCCTGTAGCACCGCACGGGGCGGCGCGGTCCTGTAGCACCGCACGGGGCGGCGCGGTCCTGTAGCACCGCACGGGGCGGCGCGGTCCTGTAGCACCGCACGGGGCGCCCCGTGCGGTCCTGTAAGCACCGCACGGGGCGCCCGGTGGAACTATGCAGAGGAGTCATCCACGCCACCGGAGCGCCCCGCCCTCCGCCCTCCGCCCCCGCCCCCGTCACCAGCGCCGGCTCAGCGACTGGGTGAGCCGGCGCTGACAGATGTGCCGAGCGCCCTGCCCCCCAGTCCGCTGCGTTCCCATCAGCGAGTCGTCAATGGAGTTGTTGATGGGGGTACGGGCGAAGCCCGTGCTTTGTTGGTGTGTGGAAGTTCTCAGTTGAGCGCCTTTACAATGTAGATTCGCAATGAGACCCTATCCCCGAAGAGGCGTGGGGTGGCGTTCAGCAGCGCAGGCAACGGGTGGCGGAAGCACCCCGGCAGCTGGAGGAGTAGGCCGAAGAGGACCGAAGTCGAGGCCCGGCAGGCTGGGCCAGAGCTAACGAGCGTGTCCGCCGGATGCTTTCCCACGACCTTGCCGCTCCCCCGCCCTCCTTCCATCTTGAGCGGGAAGCCGCCGGGCAACCTTGTTGGAAACCGCCGGGCAGCCTTGAGCAAGAAGCCGCCGCCGGAGCGATGCCACCACGACCGCGCACGCCTGGCACGATTGCTCCTCGCTGCCCGGCACAGGAGGGAGTTGTCGTTCTGTGGGTTCCAGACTGGTGTGGGGTCGCCTATCCAACTGTTGTCAGTTCGGCAGCCGGGCCTGGGGGATCGCCAGTTCGACAGCCCGGCCTGAGAGGCCGCCAGTTCGACAGCCCGGCCTGAGAGGCCGCCAGGTCAAGCCGTCTCTGGGGCGGCCTGCAGGTAGGCGAGCACCGCCAGCACCCGCCGGTTGTGATCGTCGGACGGCGGCAGGCCAAGCTTGGCGAAGATGTTGTTGGTGTGCTTGCTGATCGCCTTGTCCGTGACCTGGAACCGGGCGGCGATCGCCATGTTGGACAACCCCTCCGCCATCAACGCCAGCACCTCCCGCTCCCGAGGGGTCAGCTCACCCAGTGGCTCGTCGCGGCTGTGACGGCTCAGTAGTTGCGAGATCACCTCGGGATCCATCACGGTGCCGCCGGAGGCCACCTGACGCACCGCGTCCACGAACCGGTCGACGTCACCGACGCGATCCTTGAGCAGGTAACCCACCCCACCAGGCCGGTCGGAGAGCAGTTCGCGGGCGTACAACTGCTCCACGTATTGCGAAAGGATCAACACCGGCAGGCCCGGCACCAGCCGCCGCGCCTCGAGGGCGGCGCGCAGCCCCTCGTCGGTATAGCCGGGCGGCAGCCGCACATCGACCACGGCGACATCCGGACGGCCATGAGCGAGCGCGTCGAGCAGCATCGGAGCGTTGTCGACCGCCTTGACCACCTCGAAGCCGTACGCCGTCAGCAAGCGGATCAACCCATCCCTGAGCAGGGCGAGATCTTCGGCTATGACAACGCGCACAGCAACTCCATGGTGAGTTCGGTAGGGCCGCCGAGAGGACTGCGGATGATGAGCCGGCCGTCGAAGGCCGACAGACGCGCGTCGATGCCTCGGATGCCGCTGCCGCTGGCCCGGTTGGCTCCGCCGCGGCCATCGTCGCACACCTTCACGCGCAGCAGGCCGCCCACATGGGACAGCCGCAGCCACACACGCGACGCGCCGCTGTGCTTGGCCACGTTGGTGAGGGCCTCGGCGACGGCGAAGTAGACCGCGGACTCGACCGGCGCCTCCAGCCGGCCAGGCAGCTCGATCTCGACCGTCACCGGTATCGGGCACAGCAGCGCGGCGGCCTGGATCGCCCCGGCTAAACCGCGGTCGGTCAGCACCGGAGGGTGGATGCCGCGCACCAGGTCACGCAGGTCGGTCAGCGCCTGGCCGGCGACCTCCCTGGCCTCGTCGATCATCAGCTGGGCCTGGGTGGGATCGCGGGCGTTGCGGGCCAGACCCAGGTTCATCCGGATCGCGATCAGCTTGGCCTGCGCGCCGTCGTGCAGGTCGCGTTCGATCCGGCGCAGCTCGGCCGCCTGCGCGTCCACCACCACGGCCCGCGACTCGGTCAGGTGTCGGATGCGCGCGGCCGGGGTCGCGTCAGGCAGGAGCAACATCCCCGTCAGCCGTGCCTGCCCGGTGCGCAGTACGGGCACCGCCATGACGGCGATCACCGCGATGGCCACGACGGCCACACTGAAGGCGAACGTGGTCACGCTGTCGACCACGACCACCTGCACCGAGAAGATGTAGTCGAACGCGGCCAGGAGCGCCCAGATGACGAGCGCCGGGCCGTGCCAGGTGAGGCCGTGCACGACCAGCCACGCCAGATCCCGCCAGGTCCGCGCATCCCGCAGCACAAGGACCAGTGGGGTTCGCGGTCTGCTGTGCCACCGGTGCGGCCGGTGGTTGGCCGGGTCGAGCACCTGGCTCGCCCAGTCACGCTGCAGCCGCGCCAGAGACCGTACGAGCGCGAGCACGCGGACCAGCAGCGGCAGGCCGAGCCCGGCTACCGGGACCAGCGCGAGGCTCACCAGCAGCATGGCGAGCAGCACCAGCGCGGCCACACCCGTGGCGACGTTGAGCAGCAGCCCACCACCTGCGGCGATGAGGTTTCGAATGCCGGTCACGCCAGAAGTCTGCCCGATGCGCGGCGCGCGGTCGGTAGGTCTAGGCCTACCTCCGGAGGTGGGAATCTTCGCCCCGGCCGGTGGGCGCACGCCCATCGAGATCGGCGACCCGAGCCGGAAAGCTGGCGGCCGTCAACCGAAGCAGGCATCGAGATCGGCGACCCGAGCCAGAAGGCCGGCGGCCGTCAACCGACGAAGGGAGGCCAGGCCGTGATCGAAGTGAGCGGACTGACCATGAGATATGGCGACAAGGTCGCCGTGGACGACCTAACATTCAGCGTGAAACCGGGACTGGTAACCGGCTTCCTCGGCCCGAACGGCGCGGGCAAATCCACCACCATGCGCGTCGTGCTCGGCCTGGAGGTGCCCCTCGCGGGCAAGGCCCTGGTGAACGCCCGTCCATACGCGTCAATGTCCAGGCCCATGCGCTCAATGGGAGCGCTGCTCGACGCCGGGGCTGTGCACGGGGGCCGCAGCGCGCGGGCGCATCTCGCCTGCCTGGCCCGCAGCAACGGCATCGGCCGTGCCCGGGTGGCCGCCGTGCTCGAGCAGGTCGGCCTGACCGGCGTCGCCGACGAGCGGATCGGCGGCTTCTCGCTGGGCATGCGGCAACGCCTGGGGATCGGGGCTGCGCTCCTCGGGGATCCGGGGGTGCTGATGTTCGACGAGCCACTGAACGGCCTCGACCCGGAGGGCATCCGCTGGCTGCGCGATCTGCTGCGCTCGCTGGCCGACGAGGGCCGCACCGTGCTGCTGTCCAGCCACTTGATGAACGAGATGGCGCTCACCGCCGATCACGTCATCGTCATCGGACGGGGCCGGCTGATCGCCGACACCCCCATCGATGCTCTGGCCGGCCACTTCCAGCGCGACGTGCTGGTCCGCACGCCCGACCCGGCCGGCCTCGCCGCCATTCTGGACGCGCACGGTGCGACGGTGACCCCTGAGGACGACGGCGCCCTGTCCGTACGGAATCTCGACGCGGCCAGGATCGGCGCGCTGGCGCTCTCCGGTGGCATCGCGCTGGCGGAGCTGTCCCCGCGCGGCGCCTCCCTGGAGGACGCCTTCATGCGGCTCACCGAGGACAGCACGGAATACCGGGCCGGTGCTGGGGAGGCCGTCCGATGACGGAATACAAGGCCGGTGACAGGGAGGCCGTCCGATGATCGATGTGATCGCTTCCGAGTGGCTCAAGCTCCGCTCGCTCCGCTCGAATCTCTACCTGCTGGCCTGCTCGGTGGCGGCCGTCCTGGCCTGCGCCGGCGTGGCGTTCATGATCGGCCGCGGGTTCGACAACCAGTCGCCGGACGAGCGGATGGCCTTCACCGGCAACGGCGACGGCCTTGGCAACGGGATCGCGGTCGCCTACTTCGTTTTCGCCACGCTGGGCGCCCTCACGATCACCTCCGAGTACAGCACCAAGATGATCCAGACGAGCCTGGTCGCCGTGCCGCGCCGGCACGCGTTATTGCTGGCCAAGATCCCGGGCCTGGCCGCGGTCGCGCTGGTGGCGGGTCAGATTCTGGCGTTCGCCATGCACGCGGCCGCCATGGTGGTGCTCGGCGACCGGGCCGGCCAGTTGCTCCGCGACGGCCAGACGCTGGGCACGTCACTGTCGGAGCCGGGCGTGCTCGCCTCGGTGATCAGCGCTGGGTTGTCGATGGCGGCCTTCGCCTTGATCGGGCTGGGCGTCGGGGCCGCCGTCCGCTCCACCCCCGGCGCCCTGGTCGTGCTGACCGTGATCATCGTGGTGCTGCCGGTGGTGGTCAAGACGTTGCCCTCCTCCCTACGCGCCCAGGTCGGCTCGTTCATGATCGAGAATCTGCCGCTCCAGATCGCGGGGGTCGGCGGTGGGCAGCTGTCGCCCGCGGCTGCGGCGGGGCTGCTGGTCGCGTACGTGATCGCCGCACTGACGGCGGGCGCGACGGCGATCACGCTCAGGGGACGCCGGATCAGGGCCCTGGCCATCGGTGCGGCCGTCACCATGCTGGTGTCGGCGGTGCCCGCTGCCGCGTCCGGTTCGCCCGGCTCTGGACCCTCCTCGCTGGACTGGGCGGCATGCGCGGACAAGGAACTGTCCAAGGAGATGAGGTGCGCCTCGATCGAGGTGCCCGTGGACTGGTCCAAGCCATCCGGCAGGAAGATCCGCCTGACCGTCGGGATGCTGCCGAACACAGGTGTCCAACGCCGCATCGGCGCGGTGTTCGCGGTCCCTGGCGGCCCGGGCGCCTCCGGAGTCAAGGACCTGAGCAAGTACGCGGGCAGCTTCTCCGAACTGCGCGAACGTTTCGACATCGTCACCGTCGAACCGCGTAACACCGTCGACAAGGGCGTGCTGCCGTACAAGTGTCTGATCGGTGGACCGTGGATCGCCCTGCCCGACAGCCCCGCCGAGTACGCGGAGCTTGGCCGGCGCAACGGGGAAGCCGCGCAGCGCTGCCGCGCCGCCGACCCGGAGTACTTCGACCACCTCGACTCGGCGTCCGTGGCGCGTGATATGGAGGCGATCCGTGTCGCGCTGGGCGAGGAGCGGCTGAGCTTCATCGGCTCCTCCTACGGCGGCATCCCCAGCGTCACCTACGCCCGCCTGTTCCCCGCCCGAGTCCGGGCGTTGGTGATTGACGGCACGATGAGCCCGACCATGGACGACGCGGAGAGCAGGCTCACCAGCGAGAAGTCCTTCGAACGCTTCGCCGCTTGGTGCGCGGCGACCACCGCCTGCGCCCTGCACGGCCAGGACGTCGGCGAGGTCTGGCGGGCGCTGATCAAGCGCGCCGACCGCTCACCGATCCCGATCAGGGGAGAGCCGTCGCAGGTCGCCTACAGCGGGTTCGACATCAAGGAGGCCGCCGCTCCCAGCGTCATCTCGCCTGGTCAGAAGCCCGACTATCCGCGATGGACGCAACTCGCCGAAGCGATCAAACGGGCCGTGATCGGCGATGCCTCCGGCTTCGCCGACTATGTCCGGCAAGGCACGTATAGCCTCAAGGTCCCCTCGGTCGTCGGCATGAACATGACCCACTGCCCGGATGGCATGGGATACAACTCCTACGCGGACTACCGCGAAAAGCGCCGTAAGGGGGAGCGGCTACTGCCCAACTTCTCCGGTATCGAGTTGTGGCACCGGCTCGGCTGCGCCGGCTGGCCCACCCCCGTCACCGACCCGTTCGAGCCGCTGCCCACCAAGGGACTGCCGCCATTTCTCGGCGTCGGCTCCTGGACCGACTTCGACCCGTCCGCGGACCTCGTACGGGGCGTACCGGGCTCGGCGGCGATCCAATACCAGGCGTACGGCCACGCGCTCTACAACAGCGGCGTCTCCTGCATCATCGGCCACGTCAACCGCTACCTGACCAGCCTGCGTCTCCCTCCACCCGGCACCGTCTGCCGCCCCGCCGAGTGAAGCTCAGCATGGTGGTGCGGAGCCCGGTGCTGCGGTAAGAGTGGGCCATCTGGCCACGGCAAGGGGGCGGGCCACGTCTCGGTAGCCGACGGAAACGCGCCCTCAGCCGCCGACGTGAACATCAAGAACCCCGGCGATCTCACTCACATTGCCGGGGTCTTCCCGCTTCCACAACTGCTCAGATCTGAGAATGCGGAGTGTGGTCATCGTCACGCTTAGCTACTAATCAGTCTTAACGGGTCCGTCCGATGCAACGCGGCAGACTCGTGTCTGACAGCCGGCAGCGGGTGAGCACTTGGGGCTGGCCGCGTGGACTCGAGCGGAGGGCCGTACCCAGGGCAGGCGCAGGTCGCCGCGCTACTCGGTGCTGGACCTGCCCGACAACACTGGCGCTGGACCTGCCCGACAACATGACGGTCAGCACCCGCGGCACGCTGGTGCTTTGCGAGGACGGCGACCGGTCTTCGCCTCGGCGCGCTGCTGGGCCTCGATCCCACCGTCTCGCCCTACATCACCCACACCATGCGCCGGTTCGGCGAATCGCAAGGCGAGCGCCGGTGCACACGCGTGAAGATCCATCGAAAGGTGATCGCCGGTGCGCGCGCGTGAGGATCTATCGAAAGGTGGACGACCACCAACAGGCCGTCCGGCAAGGCTGAGGGTCATGAAGAAGACGATCCTCGCCGTGCTCGGCACGATGCTGCTCTCCGCGGTGGCGGCGGCACCGGCGACAGCGACGGCAGGCGCCAAGCTTTCCTGGCAGGACTGCGGAGACGGCCTGCAATGCGGCCGGCTCACCGTACCCGCCGACTGGGCCGCCCTCAAGGGTGAGCAGATCACGCTGGGACTCGCCAAGCTGCCCGCCAGGGACCCGGCCGCCAAGAAGGGGACGCTCGTCCTCAACATGGGCGGCCCCGCCCAGCAGATCTCGGTCCTGCGTCAGGCGAAGCAGGCCTTCGCCGACCTGACCCAATGGTTCGACGTGGTGGTCTTCGACCCGCGCGGATTCGAGGCGAGCACCGGGGTGCGCTGCCCCGGCCCGGCGCCGTGGGCTGCGAACGCGGAGTGGGTGTTCCCCGACCGCGCCGCCTACACCCGGTACACAGAGCAGAACCGCCGCTTCGGTCACGGCTGCGCCGAGGCCGCCGGCCCGCTCGCGGGCCACCTGGACTCCGGTCAAGGGGCCCATGACCTGGAGGCCGTCCGAGGGGCGCTGGGCGAACAGAAACTCAACTATTACGGCAACTCCTACGGCACCGTCCTCGGTGTGGCCTACGCCGAGAAGTTCCCCTCACGCGTCGGCCGCATGTATTTGGACAGCCCGATCGACCACACCAACCGATCGTGGGCCGAATGGCTCCTGCCCAAGGCGAAGGTCAAGGAAGACAACCTCCATCGCTTCGCCGAGTGGTGCGCCACCGACCAGAGCTGCGCGCTCCACGGCCGCGACGTGCTCAAGGTGTGGGACGAGGTCATGGACCGCGCAGCCAAGCGGCCGATCCCCGCGCCCGGCGCCGGCGCCGGAGCAGCGGCCAGTGCGACACTGATCGCCTCCCGCGCGACTGTCACGTTCGATGCGACGTGGCCCGGACTGGCCGAGTCCCTGGCCGAGGCGTACGCGGGTGACGCCACCCGGTTCGCCAAGCCGTCCACCGGTGTGGCCGATCCGGATTTCAGCAGGATCGCGAACTGCGCCGACTTCCCGTACCCGACCGCATATGACGAGGTCAAGGCCACGGAGAAGCGGCTGAAGCGCACCGCGCCGCGCATCGGCTGGACCATCGCGTGGCCGCTGGCCAACTTCTGCACCGGACTCCCGCGAAAGACGCCTTTCCCGCCCCATCCGGTACAGCCTCGCGGCCTGCCCCCGATCCTGATCGCCGGCGGCCTGTACGACGACGTGGCGCCGCCCGCGTACGCCCGCCGGATCACGGCACAACTTGACGGCGCCCGCTACATGGCGGCCAAGGGCGGTCACGCGCTCTACTTGAGCGGCAATCCCTGCATCCGCGATCAGGTGCACCGCTACCTGATCACCGGGCAGCTCCCGCCCTTGGGCACGACCTGCGGTCCGGCATCATCGTGACATGCTCTGGCTGAGGGAGGTTCTGCTCGTCGTCGGCGCCGCGACCGCTGCGACGCTGCTGACGGCGCTGGAAGGGTCGGTCCCGCCCGACGTGCCGCTCCTGGTCGTCTTCAGTGCCGGCGTCAGCCTCCCCTTGTTCATCCGGCGGGTGCTGCCGTTGACCGCCGCGGTGGCCTCCGCGGTGATCGCGCTGGCCGGGATGGTCCAGCTGCACCGCTGGGAAGGGATGCTGGTCACGATGGCCGTGTTCTGCGCGGCCGTCTACCACCGGCCGCGGCGTCCCGCTCTGGTGCTGGCGATCTCCACATGCTGGGTGACGGGCATCGGCATGGTGACCGGCGGAAAGGGGCTGGCGCTCACCAGCATAGTGATCATGAGTGTCGCGCCGGTGGCCACGGGCTACGCGCTGCGGCTGCACCGGGACCGGGCCGGTCAGTCGCTGCGAGTGCAGCGGGCCGAGGCGGAGCGTGTGCTGGCCGAGGAGCGCACCTGGCTGGCCAGGAACGTGCACGACAGCGTGGGCCACCACCTGACGGCGATCCGGTTGCAGGCCGCGGCGGCCCGGCGAATGCGCGACGAGACCTCGGCTACGCGGGCCCTGGAAGTGATCTCGAACCTGTCGCTGTCCGCGCTGACGGAGGTGCGTGACCTGCTACGGACGCTCAGCGAGCACCCGGCCGCCCTTCAGCCCGGCATCGCCGACCTGGAGCGGCTGGCCGGGCAGCTCACCTCCGCCGATCGTACGATCACCATCCGCCGTACGGGGACAGCAGGCGTCCTGCCGCCGGCCGTCGACCACACCGCCTACCGGGTGGTCCAAGAGGCACTGACGAACGTCGTACGCCATTCGACCGCGAGCGAGGTCACCGTCCACCTACGTCATGACGACCGCGGCCTGTGCGTTGAGGTCCTCGACAACGGCGCCCCTGCGCCGGCGTCCCAGGCTGAGGGCCAGGGCATCCGGGGGATGCGGGAACGGGTGCGCCTGTTCGACGGCACACTGTCGGTGGGACCGGTCGAAACGGGCGGCTGGCGGGTCCGGGCCGATCTGCCCAGGGAAGGGACCGCTTAGGGAAACGACCGCTTAGGGTAAGGAGGGCATGGTGACGATCCGGGTGCTGGTCGCCGACGATCAGGAGGCGGCGCGGGAGGCGCTGCGGTGCATACTCGACGGCGAACCCGACATCGACGTGGTCGCGACGGTCGCCGACGGCGCCGAAGCGGTGCACCAGGCGCTGTGGCGGCGGCCGGACGTGGTGGTGATGGACCTGCGGATGCCCGGCATGGATGGCATCGCGGCCATTGACCGTCTCGCCAGCGCCCAGTCCGCTCCCCGCGTGCTCGCTCTGACCACGTTCGACCTCGACGAGTACCTGTTCGGCGCGCTACGCGCAGGAGCGGCCGGTTTCCTGCTGAAGGACAGTGATCCCGACGTGCTCGTCACGGCGGTCCGCGAACTGCACCAGGGCCGGGGGCTGATCGACCCGCAGGTCACCGGCCGCCTGATCAGCCGCTTCGCCGCACTGTCCCCGCGCCCCGCCACACCTGAACTCGACCTGCTGACCCCGCGCGAACACGACGTGCTACGCCTGCTGGCCCGAGGACTGAGCAACGGCGAGATCGCCGCGGCATGCACCATCGAGGAAGGCACGGTCAAAACCCACGTCAACCGGATTCTCACCAAACTCGGCCTGCGGACCCGCGTGCACGCCGCGATCTACGCCCACGAACACGGCCTCGTCACCCGCGACGCTCCTTGACCGTCCGTCGGCCCTGGTGCCGCGTCAGGCATCGCCCGCCCTGCGGAACGTGAGCGCCCCCCTTGTGATAACTTCGGCGTCGCCGTGCACCGCATCAAACCCCAGGAGGTGAGTCCGATCAACGCTGTGACAGGTCGGGGCTCCCTCCCTCGCATGGCCTAGGGAGCGCCCGCGCAAGGCATCCCGAAAGGCGTGAAACGCGCATGCGCTTCATCTCTCAGACGTCTACCGACGGCGTCACCGAACGACCCTTCACCCTTGGCGAGATCCCCGGCGTACTGTGGACGCCGGACGACGCCGAGCCCCGTGCTCTGGTTCTCATCGGACATGGCGGCGGAGAGCACAAGCGGGCCCCTGGCGTGGTGGCCCGCGCCGTCCGGCTGGCGGCCGAGTGCGGGTACGCGGCGGCGGCCATCGACGCCCCCGCCCATGGCGACCGGCCCAGAAGCGCCGAACATGAGCGGATCATCACCGAGATGCGCGCCCGCATGGCCGGCGCGGGCGACCCGCTCCCCCTGCTGGCCGAGCTGCACACTCTGCTGGCCGCCCAGACCGTCCCGGAATGGCGCGCGGTCCTGGACGCGCTCGGGGATGTCGGCCCAGTGGGCTACTGGGGCATGTCGCTGGGCTGCGCTCTCGGCATTCCGCTGGTCGCCGCCGAGCCGCGCGTCCGCGCGGCGGTGCTGGGGTTGAGCGGGACGTCACTGGCCTCGGCCGAGGCCGCCGCCGGGGTCGCGGTGCCCGTGCGGTTCCTGGTTCAGTGGGATGACGAGCGGGTTCCGCGCGAGGATGCCCTGGCGCTGTTCGACGCCCTGGGTTCGAGTGAGAAGACGCTGCACGCCAACCCCGGCAAGCACGGGGACGTGCCGGCCTTCGAGGCCGACAGCGCGTTGCGCTTCTTCGCCCGTCATCTGTGCTGACACCACCGTCGACTGCGAGTCCGTCATGGCGGCTGTGGCCGGTCCGGCGGTAGGACATGTACCGTCCGCAGGCGTCGTCGTACCGGTGACCGCCAGCCCCCTGGTCACTTTCGGTGAGAGGTCTCCGGTGCGGGGAGGAGCTGGGCGATGGCCTCGCGGGCGCGCTTCTCCTCGCTCCGGTTGCTCAGCTCCACGGCCAGATCGAGAGCCGCGCTGTGCAGGCGTACGGCCTGGCCGAGGTCTCCCATGGTCGCCGCGATCTCGGCCAGGCTGTTGAGTGCCTTGGCCTCGCCTCGCCGGTAGCCGAAGAGCCGATACAGCTCCAGCGCCTGCTCGTGATGGTCACGTGCCTCGGTGAGCCGGCCCAGCCGGGTGCAGGCCACCCCGAGGTTGTCCAGAGCGTCGGCCTCACCGCCTCGGCTGCCGATCTCCCGGGACAGTTCCAGCGCCTGACGATGCAGGTCGGCCGCCAGCGCGTACCGGCCAAGCCGCTCGTGGACGATGCCGAGGTAGTCCAGCGTCACGGCCTCCCCGAACCGGTCGCCGATGTCGCGGAACAGTTCAAGGGCGCGCAGGTTCGCCTCCTTGGCCCGCTCGTGGTCGCCTTCGTCCGTACTCACCCTGGCTAAGCCGAGCAGCGCCCGCGCCTGACCTCGCCGGTCTTCAGCTGTACGGCAGGCGGCCAGCGCCCGGTCGAAGTGCTCACGGGCGACGTCATGGCGCCCCCGCACCTGATGCACCCAGCCGAGGTCGGTCAGCGCCCGCCCTTCGTCGGCCGGATTCTCACGGCGTCGGGCGGCCCGCAGTGCCTTGCCGTACAGAGTGAGGGCGTCGTCGTGGTGGGCGTGGTCGTAGAGATAGCGGTACAGCGTGGTGGCCAGCAGGCTGGTGTGCGCCACGTCGCGATCGGCGGCCAGGACGAGGTTGGCTCGTTCGGCCTCCAGCCACGCCAATGCCTGCGGCGCGTCATGGAGCGGGACCGGTGGGAGCGTGGCTCGTTCGATGCGCGGTCGCCGGTGGGCGCTGTCGGGGTAGAGCACCTCCATGGCGGCCGACGCCGTGGTCAGCTGGTGGCCGAGCAGCCGGGTCAGCGCCGCGTCCCTGGCCTGCGGCGGCTCCTGCTCGGCCACCAGGTCCGCGGCGTACCGGCGGAGCAGGTCGTGGAAGACGTACCGGCCGAAGACGCGCTGCTGAAGCATGTGCGCGTCCAGCAGGTCCTCCAGTACGTCCTCGGCATGCTCCACGGGGAGATCGGCGAGCGCGGCGGCCGCGTAGGGTTCGAAGTCGCGGCCGGGATGCAGTCCGAGCAGGCGGAAGAGCCGCTGCTGGTCAGCGGTGAGCTGGCGGTACGACAGGGTGAACGCGGCCGCCACGCCGCGTTCCGACCTGGCCAGCTCGGTGAGCCTGCGGCGCTCATCACGCAGGCGCTCGGCGAGATGGTCCACGCTCCAGCGAGGGCGGTGCCGCAGACGGGTGGCGGCGATGCGTACGGCCAACGGCAAGAACCCGCACAGCAGCAGAACCTCGGTGACCGCCGCGGGCTCGGCGGCCGCACGCTCGCCCACGATGCCGGTGAAGAGCGCCAAGGCGTCGGGCAGGGGCAGTACGTCCATGGACAGGGCCCGCGCGCCATCCAGGTCGGTGAGCCGCTGGCGGCTGGTGATGAGCACCAGGCTGTTCGAAGCGCCCGGCAGCAGGGGCCGGATCTGGGCGGCGTCGGCGGCGTTGTCCAGCACCAGCATTACTCGGTGGCCGGCCAGCTCGGCTCGCCACAGCGCGGCCCGCTCCGTCATGGACGCGGGGATGCGCTCGGTCGGCACGCCGAGCTGCCGCAACAGCACCTCCAGCGCTTCCCCGGGCTCAAGTGGCCGCTGGCCCGCTGTGTGAGCGTGCAGGTCGATGAAGAGCTGACCGTCGGGGTATCGCTCGGCGAGCCGATGCGCGGCGTGGACGGCCAGCGCCGTCTTGCCGATGCCGGCCATGCCGTCGATCGCGGAGATCGTCACCGCCTGGCCGGCGGGCTCGCACAACTCCTCCACCTGCGCGGTGCGGCCGGCGAAGTCGGCGATGTCGTAGGGCAGGAACGCCGCCTCGGGCCGGGCCGTGACGGCAGCGGGCAGCACGGCCTCCGCGGGCCTCGCCGTGGCGAGTAGGTCGGCCGCCGCGGGCCGGATCGTGGCAGCCACGGGCGGCTCACCGCGCAGGACGGTCTCCTCCACGGCCAGGAAGGCAGGGCCCGGATCCAGCCCCTGCTCATCGGCCAGTCTGCGGCGGTAGCCACGGCCGACGGCCAGCGCGTCCGTCTGGCGCCCGGCGCGGCGCAGGGCCAGCATCAGTTGCCCGGCCAGTCGTTCACGCAAGGGATGGGCGGTCAGCTCGGCGGCCAGCTGATCAATGAGCTCCTCGTGCCTTCCGGCGGCGAACTCGAGCTCCACCAACCGCTCGATCGCGGCCAGCCGCCGATCCTCCAGCCGTGCCCTGGCGCTCTCGGCGAAATGGGCCTGGACGTCGGCGAAGGCGGGCCCGCGCCACAGGGCGAGCGCTCCACGCAGCGTCCGTACGGCCGCGGCCGGCTCGGACCCCCGCTCGGACCCCAGTTCGGACCCCAGTTCGGACCTCGCCTTGGCCACGAGCGTGGTGAACTCCTGTAAGTCGAGCTGTCCCGGCTCCGGAGTGATCACGTATCCGGCCGGCCGGGTCTCGACCAGGTGGCCCGCGTTCGCCGCGCGCAGCGTGCGCCGGATCGCCGTCAGCGCGGCGTGTACCTGAGCCCGGGCGGTGTCCGGCCGCGTCGGGCCCCACATCGCCTCGCTCAGCCGCTCGACACTCAGCACCGTGCCGGAATGCAGCAACAGGTACGCCAGGAACGCACGGTGCCGCGGGGCGAGCGAAGGAAGCTCCAGGCCATCGACCGACACCTCCACGGCACCCAGGACCGCAAACCGTACATTCCCGCCGAGCATCGCAGGAGTCTATATCCGCGGCGGATCACCACATCGCCGATGCATCGCCGATGTATTAATCGCCCCCGTGATGCTGGTCGTACGGCGCGGCGGTCACATTCCCCCGCTCGCCTCAGTCATATGAGCGACAACGTTCGGAACTCTCCAGGAGACAGACCATGCAAGCACGCATGAAGAACCCCGCCATCGTCCTGCCCGGTGCCATGCAGGCGCTGATGAACCTCCAGAAGGCCACCGACCAGGCCGGGCTGCCCAAGGTCACGTCCGACCTGGTGCTGCTGCGAGCCAGCCAGATCAACGGGTGCAGCGTCTGCGTCGACATGCACGCCAAGGACCTGCGCAAGCAGGGCGAGAGCGACGAGCGGCTCTTCGCCGTGGCCGCCTGGCGCGAGGCCCCGTACTTCACCGATGCGGAACGCGCCGCGCTGGCACTGGCCGAGGCGGTCACCCGGCTCGCCGACGGCGGTCAGGTCGGCGACGACGTGTGGGACGAGGCCGCCGACCACTACTCCGAGACCGAGCTCGCCGCCTTGATCATGACGGTCTCCACCGTCAACCTGTGGAACAGGCTCAACGCCACCACCCGGCAGATCGCGGGCGCGGCATGGTAGCGGTCGCCCTCGTCACCGGCGCGAACAAGGGCATCGGTTTCGAGATCGCCCGCCAGCTCGGTGACCGGGGCATCACCGCGATCATCGGCGCCCGTGACGAGGAGCGGGGACGCGCCGGGGCCGAGCTGCTCGGCCTGCCGTACGTGCGACTCGACGTCACCGATGCGGCCGGCATCAGAGCCGCAGCCACATGGATCGAGCAGGAGTACGGCAAGCTCGACATCCTGGTCAACAACGCCGGGATCACCTTCGCCGACGGGCCGCCCAGCGAGACCTCGGTAGAGCAGGCCCGCCAGGTCTACGAGACCAACGTGTTCGGCGTCATCGAGGTCACCAACGCGATGCTGCCACTGCTGCGCCGCTCGTCGGCGGGCCGCATCGTGAACGTCTCCAGCGAGCGCGGCTCGATCGGCCGCACCCTGGACCGGAGCCATCCGCTGTGGCCGATGCTCAACCTGGCCTACTGCTCCTCCAAGGCCGCCCTGAACATGATCACCGTGTCCTACGCCAAAGAACTGTGGGACACCCCGATCAAGGTCAACACGGTCGACCCGGGCTGGGTCAAGACCGACATCAACCACAACGAAGGCATCAAAACCCCCGAAGAAGGCGCCGCACCGATCGTGGCCATGGCCCTGCTGGAAGCCGACGGCCCCACCGCCACCTTCGTCCAGCACGAAGGCCCTCTTCCCTGGTAGTCCCTGGTAACCCCTGAAGGAGATGACAGCTATGGATCTGCGTAATGCCGTCCGAGGGCGTGTACTGCTCCCCGGCGAGGACGGGTTCGACGAGGCGGCCCGGCCGTGGGCGGTGGGCGTGCACCAGCCGGTGGCCGCCGTGGTGACGGCCGAGAACGCCGAGGATGTGGCGGCGCTGGTGCGATACGCCCGCGAAGCCGGGCTGACGGTCACCGCCCAGCCGTCGGGCCATGGCGCCTCGGGCGATGTGCAGGGGGTGATCCTGCTGCGTACCGGCCGCCTGGACTGGGTGGAGGTCGACGCGGAGGCGCGTGTCGCCCGGGTCGGTGCCGGCGTGCGGTGGGGCCGGGTGCTGGCCGAGACCGGCAAGTACGGCCTCACCGGGCTGGCCGGCAGCAGCCCGGCGGTGACGGTCGCCGGGTTCGTCGCCGGCGGCGGGATCTCGTGGTTCGGCCGCGAGTACGGCTGGGCCGCCGACTCGGTACGCGCCTTCGAGATCGTCGACGCCGACGGCGAGCAGGTGCGGGTCACCGCCGAATCCGACAGCGAGCTGTTCTGGGCGCTGCGCGGTGGTGGCGGTGACTACGCGCTGATCACCTCGATCGAGCTGGCGCTGTACCCGGCGCCCAGCGTGTACGGCGGACGGATCGTCTGGCCGGCCGCCCGTACGGCCGCGGTGTTCGACGCCTTCCGCCAGATCACCGCGGACGCGCCACGCGAGCTGTCGGTGTGGGTCAACCGCGTGGCTCCGCCGCCCCCCGCCCCGCCGATGGTCACCGTGGACGTGACCTACCTCGGCGACGACGCGGAGGCCAAGGCGCTGCTGGCCGTCTTCGACGAGATCGGCGGCAGCCTCTCCGACAGCCGCGGCCTGATGGACCTCGCCGACCTGGGCACGATCGCCGCGGAGCCGATCGAGCCCAGCCCGATGCTGGCCCGCGCCGAACTGCTGACCGGCCTGGACGAGGCGACGCTGGAGACGCTCGCCGGCGCCGACCTCGCGCCGCTGCTGAACCTGCAGGTCCGGCATCTGGGCGGGGCGCTGGCCGAGGCCGATCCCGGCGGCGGCGCGGGTGGCGTGCTCGCCGAGCCGTACCTGCTCTACCTGCTCGGCCTGCGGCTGCCTCACCTGGCCGACGCGGTGCGGGGCAAGCAGGCGGCCCTGGTCGAGGCGCTGGGGCAGGCGGTCAGCGGGCGCAAACCGTACACCTTCCTCGCGCCGGCGGAGAACGCCGCCCAAGCCTTCCCCGCCGGCGCCCTGGCCCGGCTGCGCGAGATCAAGCGCGACCGCGATCCCTATGGCGTCTTCCGCGCCAACTTCCCCGTCCTGGACTGAAGGAGCACCCACATGTGGAAAATCGCGACCGCGGCCGCCCTGATCGCCACATTGACGGCGTTACCGGCACCCGCCGACGCGGAAACCGGCAGGTGGACAGCGGGATGGGCGAGCGCCGTCCAGCAGCCGTCGGCCGACGTCTGGTATCCCACCTGGGCGGAGAAAGGTTTCGCCAACCACTCCGTCCGCCAGGTGGTGCGGGTCACCGCCGGCGGCTCGAGGCTCCGGATCCGGCTGTCGAACCGCTACGGCGGCACCCCGCTCCGGCTGACCGGCGCGAGCGTGGGCAAGGCCGGCACGGGCGCCGCAGTGCAGGCGGAGACCCTCCGACCGCTGTCCTTCGCGCGCTCCGCCTCCGTGAACATTCCCACCGGTGGGCAAGCCGCCAGCGATCCCGTCCGTCTCGCGGTCAAGCCGGGCGAGCGGCTGACCGTGACGCTCTACTTCCAGGGCACCACCGGCCCGGCCACCTACCACAACCTCGCGCAGGCCACCTCCTACCGGGCCATCGGCGATCACCTCCGCGACCTCGGCGCGGCCTCCTTCGCCGAGACCAACAGCTCCTGGTTCTACCTGTCCGGAGTAGACGTGTTGGGCGACGCGGCAGCGGTGGCGACCTTCGGCGACTCCATCACCGACGGGTACGGCGCCACCCAGGACGCCGACGACCGCTACCCGGACGCGCTGGCCCACAGGCTGGCCGGACGACGGCCGGTGCTCAATCTCGGCATCGCCGGCAACCGCCTGCTCAACGACTCAGCGTGCCTGGGTGAGCGGGGACTGGCGCGCTTTCGCTGGGACGTACTCGACCGGTCCCGCGTCAAGAGCGTGATCGTGCTGGAGGGCATCAACGACATCCTCCTGGGCCTGCAGGAACCCACGCCCTGCACCTCGCCCGCGGTGAAGGTCGGTGCCGACGACCTGATCGGCGGTTACCGGCAGCTCATCCGCGCCGCCCACGCGCACGGCGTGCGGATCGTCGGCGGCACCCTCCTGCCCGCCAAGGGGTACGCGTACCTCACTGACGAGGCCGAGCGGATCCGCGACGCGGTCAACACGTGGATCCGGACCAGCGGCGCGTTCGACGCGGTCGTCGACTTCGAGCGCGCCGTCGCCGACCCCGCCGACCCCGACCGGATTCGGCCCGGCTTCGACAGCGGAGACCACCTCCACCCCAACCCGGCGGGCTACCAGGCGATGGCCGACGCCATCGACCTGCGCACCCTATGAAGCCGGGGTCCGCGGTCAGCGGCCGTATGTGACCAGGTCAGCAGCCGCATGCGTCGGCGTGGACGGGAGCCGTCAGCGGGTCGGCGGGCCGCCTCTCCACGCCGGAGCCGGTCACGACGGGGAAGCCCTCGCGGGCCCAATACTCGAAGCCGCCGATCATCTCCTTGACGCGATAACCGAGCTTGGCGAACTCCAGCGCCGCGCGCGTCGCCCCGTTGCACCCGGGCCCCCAGCAGTACGTCACCACGGTCACGTCACGGGGGACGATCGATGGCGCGCGTGCGGCGATCTCCGCCGTGGGCAGGTGAAGGGCGCCCTCGATGTGGCCCTGACGCCAGCTCTCCACGCTGCGCGAGTCGACCACGACGATGCTCGCATCACCCGCGCTGAGATCGGCGTGGACATCGGACACGTCCGTCTCGAACGTCAGACGGGCGGAAAAGTGAGCGACAGTGGCGGCCACGTCGGCGGCCAGCGTGGCGAGAACTGCTGACATTTCGGGATTACCTCCAACTCGTTCCTTCCATGAATGGTGCAGCGCTCCCCCGCACCCTCACGAGTGGCATGAATGCCTAATGTCGCTAATATCCAGCCATGCTCCGACGCTATGACAGCAACCGCACCGTCTCGGTCCTGACCTACGACGGCATGAGCACGTTCGAGTTGGGGTGCGTCGTCGAGGTCTTCGGGCTTCCTCGGCCGGAGCTGGACGTCCCGTGGTACGACCTCGCCGTCTGCGCCGAGCACGACGTCCCGCTGCGGGCGGTCGGCGGCTTCACCATCCAGGCGGCGTACGGGCTGGAGGTGTTCGCCGAGGCGCGGACGGTGATCGTCCCGGGTGTGGCGGACGTCCGCGCCGAGGTCTCCCCCGCACTCATCGACGCGGTGCGACGGGCGCACGAGCGGGGCGCCCGCGTCGTGTCGATCTGCTCGGGGGCCTTCGTCCTCGCGGCGGCCGGCCTCCTTGACGGCCGCTCGGCCACCACGCACTGGAGGTACGCCGAGCTGCTCCAGGAGCGTTTTCCGCAGGTCAGGGTCGATCCGGGCGTGCTGTACGTGGACAACGGCGATGTTCTGACCAGCGCGGGCAGCGCGGCCGGCATCGACCTGCTGATCCACCTCATCCGCCGGGACCATGGCCCGGGCGTGGCCAACGCGGTGGCCAGGAGGCTGGTCGTGCCACCGCACCGGGAGGGCGGCCAGGCGCAGTTCATCGAGGCCGCCGTCACCCCCGTCGAGGATGACGACGCCGTGGCCAGGACGATGGAATGGGCGTTGGCCAATCTCTCCCGCCCGATCACGGTGGCGGTGCTGGCCCGTGTCGCCGGGATGTCGCAGCGCAGTTTCGTCCGGCACTTCAACCGCAGGACCGGGACCAGCCCCCTGCGCTGGGTGATCGCGCAGCGGATCGCGGCCAGCCTGCCGCTGCTGGAGTCGGCCACGGCGCCGGTCGAGGAGGTCGGGGCCGCCGTCGGCTTCGAAAGCCCGGTGACCTTCCGCCACCACTTCAGCCGCTCGATGCACACCTCCCCGTCCGCGTACCGGAAGGCATTCGGCCGCTGACCCTGGCGGCTCTTGCCAGAGAGCCAGGCGAGAAATTACGGTCAAGGCCGTTATATCTCTCTTGGAGGGACCTATGCGCATCCTCGCTGTGGCATTAGCCATCGCACTGTCCATCACATCTCCGGTCAAGGCCGAAACCGCTGCGCCTCCGACAGGCTGCGGCTTCCAGAGCCTGGGCACCCTGCCGCTCACCGGCGCCACCACCGCGGGCACGGCGCGCGACGGCGCCCGCGTCTACTCGGTCACCTCCAGCGCGTCCGGCCCCGCGATGCTCGGCATCAGGAACGCGGCGGACGCCACTCTGGTCGCCGAACGGCCGCTGCCGTACGCGCTCGGCTCCTGGGCCGTCACCGTCGCCCCCGATCACTCCGTCTACGTGGGCAGCTACAACGCCACGGCCGGGGCCATGGGCCGGCTCTTCCGCTACGACCCCGCCACCGACAAGGTCAGCGAACTGGGCATCGCCGTGCCGGGCGAGACGTTCGTGTGGACCGTGGCCGCCAGCCCCGACGGCTCCGCCGTCTACGGCGGCACCTCGCCCAACGGCCGGCTCTTCCGCTACGACACGGCCACCGGGCAGATCTCGGACCTGGGCAGCCCGGTGCCGGGCGAGCAGTACATACGCGACCTCGCCATCGCCAAGGACGGCACGATCTACGCCGGCATGGGCGCCGCGAGCATGAAGGTGGCGGTGTTGAAGCCCGACGGCACCCTGATCAAGGTCATCGACCCACCGATCCAGGGCAGCGGCTATGCCTACGACCTGGACGTGGTGGCCGGTCGCCTGCTGGTCCGCTTCGGCACCTCCACCGGCGCCAACCCCATGGGCGTCTACGACCTGGCCGGGAACCGATGGCGCGACGTGGTGGAGGACGTCGACAGCCTCACCGTCGGCGGCGGGGCCCGCGGCGAGCGCGTCTACCTGTTCCAGGGCGAAGAGCTCGCCGTCTACGACATCAAGCGCCGGAAGACGACCCGGCTCGGCTTCACCGACTTCGGCGGCGGCGCCGCCCGCCCGCTGGGCTGGATCGGCCACACGCTCGTCGGCACCTCCTCCACCGGCCGTATGTGGCACTACGACCGCAAGAGCGGCCGGGGCAAGTTGTTCGATTCCACGTTGACCGGCCAGCCCGTCTCCATCAGGTCGATGGGGGTCGGCCCTGACGGCCGCGTCTACGCGGGCGGCTTCTTCACCGGCGGCCTGGCCGCCTATGACCCGGTGACCGGCGCGGCACAGTTCTGGCCGAACGTCGGCCAGAGCGAGGGCATCGTCACCCACAAGGGCAAGCTCTACCTCGGTGTCTACCCCGGCGCCCGCATCTACGAGTTCGACGGCACCGAGCCCCGGCTGCTGCTCGGCCTCGCCGACCAGGAGCAGGACCGGCCCTTCGCCATGGTCTCGGCCGGCGACTGGCTCGCCTTCGGCACCGTGCCCAAGGCCGGCACGGTCGGCGGCGCTCTGGGGCTGCTCGACCCCGCCACCGGCAGGTCGGTGATCAGGCGCGACCTCATCCCGGGTCACAGCATCATCGCCCTGGCCTACCGCGACGGCGTCCTGTACGGCACGACGTCGGCGTTCGGCGGCACCAGCACCCCTCAGGGCGAAGCCCGTGCCTTCGCCTACGACATCGCCACCGACACCCTCAAGTGGACCAGCACCCCGGTGCCCGGCGACCTGGCGCTCGGCTCGATCACCTTCGACGGCGAGGGCAGGCTCTGGGGGCTCACGCCGGACACGCTCTTCGAGCTCGACCCGGCCACGGGCCAGACCCTGCGCAGTGTGCGGCACCAGACCTACCCGTGGTCCACCGCCACCCAGGTCTGGCTCGACACCAACATCGAGCTGGGCCGCGACGGCATGCTGTACGGCAAGGTGCAGGGCAAGGCCTACCGGATCGACCGGGCGGCGATGACGCTCACGCTCATCGCCCGCCCGATCTCGATCCTGCTCAAGGGCCCGGACCAGCACATGTACCTGTCACGCTTCGAGAACTTCTCCACCTACCGGCTCTGCGGCTGATACCTGAACAACCGCGGCCCCTCGGCGAAGTAGACGTCCCCGGACCTGTGCACCGCGAGCTGGTGCACAGGTCCCTGCCGCAGCACCGTCCGCCGCCCGGAGACCGGGTCCAGCGCGAACACCTCCGTCCCCGCGTGCGCGCCGTACAGCAGGCCGTCCCTCCTGTTGAGGGAGAGTGCGCCGCTCGCGCTCGTACTCGACGAGAGGGTGACCTTGGAGACCACCTTGCGGGCCGCCACGTTCACCGCGAACACCTCGCCGCCCGCGATCCCCCACAGCCGCCCGCGGCGGTCGAAGGTGAGCGCCGGGATGGCCGGCTTGCCCGGCGCGGGGACGATCTCCCAGAGCAGCCGGTTCTCCCGCACCGACCAGGCGAACAGCTTGGCCTCGGGCTGGGTGGGCGGGGTGGCCGCCTGGCCGCCGTAGATCGAGGTGCCGCCGTAGACGACGCCGTCGCGGTAGGCCAGCGACACGATGCTCTGGTCCTGTACGACGTTGCGCGCGGCGTGTTTCAGCTCGCCCTTCACCGGATCCCACACCGCCAGCACCCCGCCGAGCTGACCGAGGTCGGGCATCGTACCGGCGACCAGGTAGCGCCCCGCCGACACCAGGGCGCGCGGCCTGATCTGCTTGTCGGCCGCGAGGTCGAACAGCCTGGCCGGGTTGGGCGCCGGTCCCGGCTCCGGGCTGGGCGAGTACTCGGTGCTGTTCCACGGCAGCGCGGGGTCGTAGGCGTAGACCCTGGCCTCGGGGTAGGCGCCGACGTACAGCTTGCCGGCGTGCGCGGTCATGGCCTCGCTCTGGGAGAAGGTGTGGAATTCGGCCCGCTCCCCTGTCTTCGGGTCGAGCGCGGCGAACCCGCCGTTGAGGAAGCCACCGGCGTAGACGCGGCCGTCCGGACCATCGGCGATGGCGGTGATGTCGATCGGCTCGCCCTTGATGCCGGTCTGTACGAACGAGCGCGCGCCGGTCTGCGGGTTGTAGCGGAACATCAGCCCCCTCCACAGCAGCCCGACCAGGCTCTTGCCGGGATAGTCGGGCAGGCCCAGCTCCGCCCAGCCGATGCCCCGGGTGTTCGCCACCCGCCCCGTGAACGGCATCCCGGTCCCGGTCACCGTACGGGTGCGCGGGTCGTAGCACACCAGCTCGGCGGCCTTGACGAAGTAGACGCGGCCCTGGTCGTCGGGCGGTGAGACGTCGAGGCCGTGGGCCGACTCGACGGTGTCCGTCCAGGCATGGGCGGCGATGTCCCAGACGTGCAACGGCCCCGGGAAGGCGCTGCCGAACCTGACATAGAGGAACCCGCCGACGGCGTTGACGTCGTAGGCCCACTTGTCGGTGAGGTCCAGCCCCGGCGGGGCGGGCAGCCGCTCGGCCACGCCCGTGGCGGCATCGACCTCGAAGACGGCCGCCGGGGCTTCCGTACCCGCGTAGATCTTGCCGTTGGCGTGGGAGACGCTGCGGACGTAGGCGTGCGACGGGGACAGCCGGCCGTAGTCCCGGACGCCGCCGGCCGGGTCGTAGCCGAACAGCCGGCCGCCTGGTGACGTACCGCCGTAGACGGTCGCGCCCTCGCCGGCCGCCACGGACCAGATGAAGTTCTCCGACGGCAGGGGGCGGCCCAGGTCGGCGACGCCGCCCTGGCGGGTCCAGCGGTAGAGGCGGCCGTCGCCGTACGTGCCGGCGTAGAGGCTGCCGTCGGGCGTCGCGTCCACCGCCCAGGACCCGGCGGCGCCCGGCAGGTCGAACCGGCCGCGTTCGGCGCCGGTGGCGGGGTCGACGGCGTTGAGGTGGGCGGGGGTACCCGAGGAGGCGCCCCAAAGCGCCGCCTGGCCGTCTGGGCCGGGAGCCACGACGCCGCCGAGGAGGAGCACGTCCTGCAGCGGGACGCCGAGATCGGTCACCCGGCCCGTCCGGTGCCGGTCGGCCGCGCTGTGGGCGGGGGGCGCCACGCTCAGCAGCATGGCGGCGCTGAGCCCCACCGCCAGGATTCTCCTGATTAAGGTCATGACCGAAATCTAGGAAGTAGGGGGGTGACGGTCAAGTACTCCTATTACGGCTAGGGCCGTAGTCGGCCTAGGAGGACGCGATGGCGACTCACGACCGCAGCTCAGGGGCGGGGGATCGCGACGGCGGTGTACGGGGTGGTGGGGGTCGGGCTGGTGTCGAAGCGGGGGTTGGGGAGGTACAGCCGGGACCCGAAGGCCGCCACGGTCGCCGGCACGTCGAACCGGCGATCACTCACCCGCCGCACGACGCGGCCGCTGGTCCCCGCCGCGTTCAGCGGAACAGTCCGCCGGTGTTCGACTGCACGACGATCAGGCCCCGACCGTCCGGAGTCGGGGTGATGCCGTTGGCGTTGAAGCCGTCGCCGTACACCAGATCCCCGGTGAGCGGGATCCGCACCGCGCGTCATCACCCGTGCCGCCCGCCACGAACAGCCGTCCGCGCGGGTCGGTCTTCATCCCGAGTGACGGTGTGCCGGGCCCGCGGCTGATGATCGCGCCGCGTCCGGTGCGCAGGTCGGCGCGGTAGAGGGAGCCGTCGGCCATGGAGCCGATGAAGGCGAACGGGCCGGGTCCGATGGCGATGCCCTCGGGTTGGAAGCCGTCGGGTAACGAGAGGGAGGTCGGAGACGTCCTGGCCCGCCGGTCCGATGTCGCTCCGGCGGAACCGCCCATGGTGATGGCCAGCATGAGTGCGGCGAGAGTCGCACCAAATCCCGTGATTGGTCGCATGGTCTGATGCCTTCAGTCGTTGCCGGCGGCCGGGGCGAACGCGGCGGCGTGGTCGCGGGCGAAGTCGGCGACGTCGCGCGGCGGGCGGCCGAGAAGGTCGGCGACCGTATCGGTGATGAAGTCTCCCCAGCCGGATTCATACGCCTGCGCGTACTCCTCCAGCATGTCGACGATCCACCGCGGAACGCCGTAGCCGAGCAGTGTCTTGCGCTTGGCGTCGTCGCTGACCGGCACGTGCGTGATGGACCTGCCGAGAGCGAGACCCAGGTGGCCGGCGACCTCGTCGAACGTCAGCGAGCGCGGGCCGGTGAGGGTGTACGTCTGGCCGTGGTGGCGATCCGGGTCGTCGAGGAGCACGCGGGCCGCGCACTCGGCGATGTCGCGTGCGTCGATCATGCCGACCCGCGCCGCGGCCATGTTCAGCGAGAAGGTGCCGGTGGCGGCGAGGTCGCCCGCCTCGTTCAGCAGGTTCTGCATGAACCAGTGGGGACGCAGGATCGTCCAGCGCATGCCGCACCGTTCGGTCTCCCGGTCCGACAGCGCGTGCAACCTGCCGCTGCGGTTCGGCGCGTCGTGCGCCGCGCCGACGACGGACAGGCGCACGACGCGCTCCACGCCGGCCTGGCGGGCGGCCCACACGGCGTTCATGTTGTGCTCCGGAGCGCGCGGGCTGTTCGGGGTGAGCAGCCACACGTCCTGCACGCCCTCGAAGGCGGGCGGCAGCGACCGGGCGTCGTCGAGGTCACCGACGAAGACCTCGGCGCCCCGCTCGCGCGGGCCGGCCGCTTTGGACTCTTCGCGGACGAGAGC
The DNA here is from genome assembly GCF_040659625.1 of Nonomuraea sp. NPDC049750. NCBI lineage: Bacteria > Bacillati > Actinomycetota > Actinomycetes > Streptosporangiales > Streptosporangiaceae > Nonomuraea > Nonomuraea sp. NPDC049750. The sequence continues at coordinate 51,888 of NZ_JBFANB010000009.1, read as the reverse complement.
CCGGAGGTCCACATCGGCGCCTTCCAGCGCGTTGATCAGTGCGGTGGACACGGTTCCGGTGGCGCCGGTGATCAGCACGGTACGCGACATGCTCATTCTCCCTTGGTGGAGGTACGGACGAGGTCGCGGACGACCTTAGGGGGCTTGCCTGTCGCCCGGTCGACGATGACGCGCTCCAGGATCCAGAGCACGAGGGTCCCGGCCGAGAGGGTGGCGCCCAGGACGCACACGCCGGTCCAGCCGCTGTTCGCCCAGACCGCCGAGGCCAGCGCGGACCCCACCGCGCCGCCGACGAACAGGGAGGTCATGAAGGCGGAGTTGATCCGGTTGCGGGCCTCGGGCCGGAGTGCGTAGAGGACGTTCTGGCTGCTGTTGAGCACCGCCTGATGGGCCAGGTCCAGCACGATCACGCCGGCGAGCAGCAAGACCAGCGAGTGCGCCCCGGCCGCGAGCGCCAGCCAGGACGCCACCAGCAGGACCGTCCCGGCGCCGGAAACGATCTGCACGTACCCGCGGTCGGCCAGCCGCCCGGCCACCGTGGCGGTCAGCGCGCCCACGGCACCGGCCAGCCCGAACAGGCCGATGGCCGACTCCGGCCAGCCGTACGGCGAGCCCGCCAGCAGGAAGGTCAGCGCCGTCCACAGCACGCTGAACGAGGCGAGGCTCAACGCGCCGATGCCCGCCCGCCACCGCAGCAACGGCTCGTACCGGAACATCGCCGCCGTCGAGCGCAGCAGACCGACATAAGACCGGCGCCCACCGCCTCCGCCGAGTCGGGGAAGGAAGGCGCGCAGCAGCACGGCCATCAACGCCATCAGGATCGCGGTCACCCAGTAGACCGTCCGCCAGCCGCCCAGCTCCGACAGGGCTCCGGATGCCGTACGCGCCAGCAACAGGCCGAGCATCAGCCCGGTCATCACCGTGCCGACCACCCGGCCACGCTCGGCCGGAGCCGCCAGCGTCGCCGCGAACGGCACCACGACCTGCGCGCCCACCGAGGTCAGCGCGGTGAGGGCCGTACTGACCAGGAGGACCATGCCATGGGGAGCGATGGCCGAGACCAGCAGGAACACCGCGGTCGCCGCGTAGAGCGACATGGCGAGCCGCCGCCGCTCCACCAGGTCGCCGAGCGGCACCAGCAGGACCAGCCCCAGTGCGTACCCGATCTGCGCGGCCGTCACCAACAGCGCCGCCCGTGATGACCCGATCCCCAGCTCCCGGCCGATCAGGTCGAGCAGCGGCTGCGCGAAGTAGTTGCCCGCGACGGCCAGCCCGGTCGCCACCGACATGAGCAGGAGCAGCCCGCGTGACAGGCCGCCGTCCGTGTTGTGAGGTCTCATCGCCGTCATGCCCCTACCTTGGGCGACAGGAGATCAATGAGTCCAACGCATGTTTGTCATCGGACCGATCGTGTATCACGATTGATCCATGGAACTGCAGCAGATGCGCTACGTCGTCGCGGTCGCGGAGACGAGCAACTTCACCCGCGCCGCCGAGCAGTGCCTGGTCGTCCAGTCCGCGCTGAGCCACCAGATCGCCCGCCTGGAGCGCGAGCTGGGTGCCAAGCTGTTCGAGCGCACCAGCCGCCGCGTCCGGCTGACCCCCGCCGGCGCGGCGTTCCTGCCCGCGGCCCGCCAGGCTCTCGACGCCGCCGAACGCGCCCGCGCCGAGGTGGCGGCCGCCGCCGGCGAGATCCGCGGCCGGCTCGCCATCGGCACCATCCCCACGGTCGCGGCGGTCGATCTGCCGGCCGCGCTGAAGGAGTTCCACCTGCGGCATCGGCAGGTACGGATCAGCCTCCGCTCGGGCGCGAGCGAGGATCTCATCGAAGGGGTGAGCCAGGGCACCCTGGACGTCGCCTTCCTGGGGCTTCCCCTGGGCGTGCGCCCCAAGGGAGTCCGCGGCCGCGAACTGGCGCGCGGCGACCTCGTCGCCCTGGTCGCGCCCGACCACCCGCTGGCGGACGAGCAGCGTGTGGACCTGCGTCAACTGGCGGACGAACCGTTCGTCGACTTCCCCCCGGGCACCGCCGCGCGGGCCCAGTCGGACGAGGCGTTCGCGGCGGCCGGGGTGCGGCGGGAGGTCGCCTTCGAGGTGACGACCGTGGACTTCATCACTCGCCTGGTTCGGCAGGGCCTGGGCATCGGGATGCTGCCCGCCGCGTTCGTGGCCGAACTCGCCGATCTGCCCGTCCTCCAGCTTCGCGACGCTCCCGCCCGTATGGAGCACCTCATCTGGAGTCGCTTCTCTCCCTCCCCCGTCGCCGCGGCGTTCCTGTCCGCCCTCGGCATCTCGGCGGCGGAATCCGCGGTGGCGGTTCCCGACGAATAGGTCAAGAAAGCGCTCAACGGCCGCGGCGTCGCCTGCGCCGTCCTTCACCAACGCCACGGCCAGCGGCGCGAGCGTGCAGTGATCGGAACTGTTCGCGACGCCTCAACCACGTACGGCAAGGTTTCCGTGATCGAACTGGCAGGCGACAACCAAGCTGGCGGTGGGATCACTTCCTGGATTCATCGGTACGACCAGGCCGCCGGACGGGCCTCGCCTTCGGCATGCCGTGAGCAAGACGTGAAACCTGCGCGCTGACGTTCCCCGGGCCGGATGGCGGCATCAGCCGCCATCCGGCTCCGTGGTGCGCCGGGCGCGGTGCGCCCGGAGTTTGTGGCGGTTGCCGCAGCGCTCCATCGCGCACCAGCGCCGGGCCCCCGGGCGGGAGGAGTCGACGAACACGAGCGGGCAGTCGTCGCTCGCGCACTCGCGGATGCGCCCGGAGAGCGGCCCGGACAGCAGCTCGATCATCTCCCGCGCCAGCGTCGACAGCGCTTGCGTCGCCCGCACGGGCGACACCCACCCCGCGGTCGCGCCTCCGGCGACCGACGCGGAGACCGACGCCGAGACCGACGCGGAGACCAGCTCGGGAACCAGCGGCGCTTCGGCCGCGGCCCGGTTGATGGTCGCGACCGCCTCGGCGGGGAGAGGGCGACGCGCGGCCTGGGCGTGCGCCGCGTCCCAGATCGCCTGGCGGAGGGCCTTGGCCGCGATCAGTTCGCGGGCCGTCACGGGGACCGTCATGACCGCGGCCAGCGGCGGCTCGGCCAGCCATTCGCCCAGGTCGGCAGGCTCGTGCAGGGTTTCGAACACCGCGTAACGACCCTCGCCGCCCGTGTGGGCGAAGTCCAGGCAGACTGCGCCGGCGTCGAACCAGAACGACCCTCCCTTGGGGTCGTGCAGCATCCGGCCGGTTGTGCTCATACGCATGAAACCACTATAACTGGTGTCGTACGAAACCACTATTACTGGTGTCAGCGTCAGAGGAGGGCGACACATGAGCACACGGCACATCAACCCCGAGGGACTCCACCGCAGCCCGGCCTTCAGCCAGGCCGTCGTGGTCGAACAGCCGACCAAGACGATCTACATCGGCGGGCAGAACGGCGTCGACGCCGACGGCAAGGTCGTCGGTCCCACGGTCGGGGAGCAGGCCAGGCAGGTGTTCCGCAACCTCGCGGCCATCTTGGCGAGCGAGGGGGCGAGCCTGGCGAACATCGTGCACTGGCGCATCGCCGTGGTGGACGGCCACACCTTCGACGAGGGCGTGGCCGCCTTCCAGGAGGTGTGGAACCGGGCCGACCCACCGCCGGCCATCACGGTGCACGTCGTCGCCGGCCTGGGCCCCGGGTTCCTCGTCGAGGTCGACGCCGTCGCCGTCGTGTGACCCCCCGCGTCGCCGCGCGGGGGGCGTCCCGGTAGGTCACGAAGGGCAGGTGTCGCCCGGCCAGCCGTACCAGATCTCGGGGCTGTCGCCGATCCGGATGATGGGGCCGCCGTTGATGCGGATGTAGGCGTGCGAGTGCAGCTTGTGGCAGCCGGGCTCCCTGGCGATGCCGTTGTCGCCGGCGACCAGCGGGTAGTGTCCCTTGGCGCAGGAGAAGGGGTCGGTCACCACCTCCCCTTCCCACTTGCCGCCCTCCCACAGCTCCAGGTACAGCCGGCAGCCGGAGGTGCTGGCCGGGGTCTTGTTCACGTAGACGTCGGGGAAGGTCAGGATGGGTTGGTCCAGGTCCGAGAGGCACACACCCATCTGGTAGCCCTGGATGGTGGAGCTCTCCTTGCAGCCGCCCTTGGACGCGGCCGCCGGGCCGGCCATCAGGGACAGCGCGACCATCGCCACGGCCGCCGTGGCGGCGAGCCTGCCCTTGCGGAGTCTCGGGATCATGCCTGCTCTCCTTGCCGGTGAGGGGTACGCGACGATGGGGACGTTATCCCTGGTCAAGCCGCCGCGACCCGAAGCGGACCAAACGGGAACCGTTCCCGGACCATCGGTGAACCGGCTACCAGGCCACGCCGTCCACGGCGACGATGAGCGGCCGGTCGGACTCCGACCAGATCTGCATGCCGATCGCGTGCACGCGGTCCACCTGCGGGACGGTCCAGGTGAACGCGGACCAACCCGCGGTGGACGGCAGGTGGACCTCCGTCTCGCCGGTCTCCGGGGCCCAATGGGGTTTGGAGGCCGAGTCGTAGGCGAAGAACCGGACGCCGCCGGACTGACGTCCCGGGACCCAGAGGTGGAAGGTCACCTTCATCCCGGTACGCAGGCCGGTGAGGTCGTGCGTGGTGCCCACGGCGGAGTAGCCCTTGGACGAGGACGCGCCGGCGACCGTGACCAGGAGGCTGTGGCGGCCCTCGTACGCCATGCTCGTCGTCACCTCGGCCTGGGCGACCTGCGGGCCGTACAGGATGACCCAGTCGTCGGTGTCGCGCTCGAACCCGACCCGGACCGTCGCGGCGGCGCCGCCCGTGATCAGTGGGAACGTCACCACCGCGCCGACCGTCAGGGCGACGAGCAGCACGATTGCGGACAGGATCAGCCCACGCCGCCTGCGAGGTGGCTCGGGCACCGGCTCCAACCCCGACTCGGACGGCGGGTCGAGCAGGAGGGCGGCGGCGTGGCCCGCGCGTTCGGCCAGGGCCTTCTCCCGCAGGTTGAGCAGGTGGCCGTCGGCTATGTCCAGGACCTTCTCGCAGGCCGTCAGCAGGTCCTCCGGCGGAATGCGCCGTCCGTGCTCGTAGTCGACGAGCGTGCCGTGCCCGCTCAGCCCGATCTGACCGGCCAGCTTGCGCAACGACATGCCGCGCGCCACCCGGTGGCCGCGCAGGGTGGCGCCGAGCAGGCGCGCGTAGTGGTTGTCCGGCCTCGGAACCGTCATATCCGCTCCACGCCACTGGCTGACATTTCGGGTAGTTCCGGCTCGGACCGCTGGCGGCCGCGTCCACTGATCTCAAGCTTGCCGCGAAGCCGAGACGCTGTCGAGCCACTGTCGAGCCGTTGTTCCGAGGCGTACGCGAGAGCTCACAAGTTTCCTCAGGACAATTTATTGTTTCCTCACGACATTGTTTTCTGCTGTTGCGCGCCCTAGTGTCGGTCCGGCGGGCACTCTCAGGGCCCCATTGACGTTCAGGGAGAAACGCGTGTCACTTGACGACCTCGCCCGCATGATCGCCGACCCGTCGATCGAGTTCCGGCCCGAGCTGCGCTGGTGGCTGGCGGAGGGCCTGCACACCGACGAGACGCTGATCCGCGAGATCGACACCGCGCACCGGCTGGGTTTCGGCGGGATGGAGTTCCTCGCGATGGACGAGGGCGCCATCGACCACTCTCGCTACGGCTGGGGCGCGGAGGAGTGGGTGCACGACTCCCAGGTGGTCGTCGAAGAGACCACTAAGCGGAACATGTCGGTGAGCTTCACCTCCGGCACGAACTGGTCGAACGCGAATCTCCCCACGATCACCCCCGACGACCCGGCCGCGGCCCAGGAGCTCGACGTGGTGTTCGAGGACCTCGCCCCTTCGAGCTCCCGCAGCGGGGCGCTGCCGCGCGTCGACCTGGACGCCGAGCCGCCGACGCTGCACATTCCCGGCCACCGCGGCAAGATCACCGAGCAGCACCTGGTGGCCGTCGTGGCCGCCCGCCTGCTGGAGAGCGGCGAGGCGGGCGCGATCCTCGACCTCGACTCCGTCGTCGACCTCTCCGACCAGGTGCGGGACGAGGCGCTGGAGTGGAGCGCGCCCGCCGACGGCGACTGGCGGCTGTTCGTCTTCTGGATGCACGGCACCGGACAGACCGCCTCCCCCTCGGCGTCGGTCAACTACACCGTCAACTACCTGGACCGGGACGGAGTCGACGCGGTCATCGACTACTGGGACTCGGTCGTCCTCACACCGGAGCTGCGCGAGCAGATCAGCCGCAACCCGCGCGCGCAGATGTACATGGATTCCCTCGAACTGTCCGTCTACGGCGCCGGGGGCATGTTCTGGGGGCGCACCCTCGCGCGGGAGTTCCGCGCCCGTCGCGGGTACGACCTCACCCGCTGGCTGCCCTTCCTGATCCGGTCCGCGCCCTTCATGGCTGTCAGCACGATCTACCAGAACGACGTGCGCGAGGAGCACCGCGTCACCGTCGAGAAGGTGCGCTTCGACTACGTGCGTACGCTCACCGACCTCTACATCGAGAACATGCTCCGCCCCTTCGCCGCGTTCCTGCACGCCAACGGGATTTCGCTCCGCGCCGAGATCAGCTACGGACTGCCGTTCGAGCTCACCCGGCCCGGGCCGGAGGTCGACGGCATCGAGACGGAGTCCCTGGAGTTCGGCGCGCAGATCGACGCCTATCGCTTGCTGGCCGGTCCGGCGCACCTGTTCGGCAAGCAGTACTCCTCCGAGACCGGCGCGACCACCCGAAATCACATGCTCGACCACCGCTTCTACGACCAGATCATCGCCACCCAGCTGGCGGCGGGGATCACCAAGACCGTGCTGCACGGCTGGGCGAGCACCGCGGGCGCGGAGGGTGTCACCCATTGGCCGGGACATGAGGGCATGTGGCCGATGTTCTCCGAGCGGTTCGACACACGTCAGCCCGCGGCGGAGTTCTACCCGCTGTGGAACAAGGCGATCGGCCGCTACCAGTGCGTCCTGCGGCAGGGCCGGCCGCGGATCGACGTGGGGATCCTCCGTACCGACCACTTCACCGACAACACCTCGGGGCTGGTCTTCCTCGACCAGGACGGGCGGCGGGTCCCGGACGAGGACGCCTACGGGCGCATGTGGATGCGCGACCGGGACAACCACTGGTGGCGGGACCTGGGCATGCAGGACGCCGGGTGGACCTACGAGTTCTTCGACGGCTCACTGCTGCTGCGCGAGGAGGTGTCGTTCGCGGACGGGCTAGTGCAGCCGCACGGCCCCGGCTACCAGGCGCTCGTCGTCTACCAGGACACGCTCGACCCGGACGTGGCGGTCAAGCTCCTGGAGTGGGCGCGGCAGGGGCTGAAGCTGCTCATCGTCAACGGCGCCACCGAGCTCAAGTGGCTCATGGCCGGCCAGTACACCACCCACCCCCATGCCGCCGCCCGCACTCCGGGGCTCGACGGCCGCGACGAGGAGCTCGCCCAGACGATGGCGCGACTCCGCGCGCTGCCGACCGTCGCCGAGGTGAACGCCCCGGCCGGCACCGTCGAGGCGCTGCGCGAACTCGGCATCGCCGGACGCGCCGAGTTCACCGGCGAGAACCGCAGCCTGCTCAGCCACCTGCGCGAGGACGGCGACCTGCTGCACCTGTACCTGTACCACTTCCTGTACGAGACCGGCGAGGCGGCCACGGTCGAGATCGCCCTCCCCGGCACCGGGACGGCTCACCGGATCGACCCCTGGACCGGCGACATCCGCCCTCATTCCGGCGTCCGGCACGAAGCGGGGCGGACGATCATCACCGTGAGCTTGGCGCCCGGGGAGACCGCGCTGTTCACGATCGACCGCTCGGCACGGCAGCCGTCAGGCTCCGAGCCCGTCGAGCCGCGCCTCCTCCAGGAGATCGTGGAGTGGACGACCACGGTCGAGAGCTGGGACGCCGGCGAGTTCGAGGTGATCAGCGAGGACCGCGGGCTCGGCTACGAGACCCGCGAGGTACGGCCCACCACCGCGATCACCCGCCTCGACGGCGGCCACGGCTCGCTCCGCCCGTGGAAGGACCTCCCCGAGGTCGGTCCCGACGTCAGCGGCGTCGGCGCGTACGACGCGACGTTCACCCTGGAGGAGGCGCCCGTCGCGGGGGCCAGGTACGTGCTGGACCTCGGATCGACGGCGGGTGGCCTCGGCTCCGTCCAGGTCAATGAGGGCACGGTCAAGGGCTTCGACACCTCCCGCCCGACCGTGGATGTCACCTCCGACCTGCGGCCCGGGGAGAACACGGTGACGGTCCGGGTGTCGAGTTCGCTGAACAACCGGCTGCTCGCCCGCGGCTACTACGACTCGATTCCCGACATCGCCGCACAGCTCGCCGGAGGCGCTGGGATGCAGCAGACCGAGGTACACGACCACGGCCTGCTCGGACCGGTGCGACTGCTGCTACTGCGCGAAGCGACGGCGAGCTGAGCCAGCCGGGAGGGGCGGGCTGAAGCGGCCGGGCCGGCGACCGGTCGCGCGGTGGGCCTCCGCATCCGGTCGCCCACCCGCCCGACCGGCAGTAGGGTTCCCGGGGATACAACGGGCGAGGAGAGGCACATCGTGACGCGGACACAACGCCACGAGCTGGACGATCAGGACATCGACCTGTCCTCCGTCATCGCCCCGGACCTCCTCGATCCGCGCGTCTCCCTCTCCTCGATCATCCACTGGGCGGACAGTCATGCGGTACGGCTGGCCCTCATGGCCGCCGTCGAATTCCCCGTCAACGATGTGCCGATGTTCCTCGTCGTGAACCAGCTCAGCTACCGGGGAGCGATGCGGCCCAGCGACCTCGCGCTGGCCCTCGGAACAGGGCGGGCCAATCTCACCAAGATCGCCCATCGCCTGCACGACGCGGGCCTCATCGTGCGTGTTCGCGAGCCATCGGACGAACGCAGCGTGCTGCTCGCCCTCACTCCCCGGGGACGGGAGATCGGGGAGCGGATCATGGAGTGCGTCCAGCAGGACCTTGAGTCGCTCCTGGCGGACTGGAGCGACGAGGACGTGGACACGCTCAAACGCCTCCTCGCCCGCTTTGCCCGCGACACGATGTGGCAACTGTCAACGTGAAAACTGCCGACGCCGAAAGGCCATGCCAGGTCGGGCTGAGTGGCCCCCACGCCATCGTGGGCGAGGGCGTCAGCCCGATCCCGGCCGCGCCGGACTACGCCACAGAGGGAAGCTTTCCGCCCGCCACGCCTCGGACGGCGCTGTCGATCAGTTCCTTCACCTGAGCGGCCGACACCGGGACGCCCGGGGTCTCGAAGAACCAGCGGAACGCCTCGTCCTGGCCGACCCCCTCGGGCATCTGCCCCGGGAAGTACGGCTGAACGTACACCGGCGTGCCCGGTTCGACGCGCCAGCTGTCGGCGAGTGACCCGGCGTCCACCGCGTCGTAGCCAAGGACGTCCAGCAGCGCGATCACCTCGGCCTTGGCGGCCGGGTCGTCACCCGCGATGGGCAGGGCGCTGCGGTCGGCGGCCCCGGCCGGCCGGGCGCTGGTGGACAGGCGGTGGAAGTCGATGTTGTTGAACGCCTTGACCAGGCGTGAGCCGGCCAGGTGCCGCTGCACCAGGGCGCTGGAGGTCAGCTCGTCGGAGTCCAGCTCGGCGATGCGTCCGTCGCGCTCCGGGTAGTAGTTCATCGTGTCGATCACGATCTTGCCCGCCAGAGCGGCGGCCGGCAGCTGCTCGTAGGCGTGCAGCGGAACGGTGGCCACGACCAGGTCACCGGCCTCGGCGGCCGCGGCCGGCGTGGCCGCGCGGGCCTGCCCGCCCAGCTCGGTCACGAGATCGGCGAGGGTCTCGGGGCCGCGCGAGTTGCTCAGAACGACGTTCAGGCCGGCGGCGACGGCGAGGCGGGCCAGCGTGCCGCCGATCATTCCGGTGCCTATGAGGCCGAGGGTCTTGGTCATGGCGTCTCCATCTCAGTGAGGAAATTTACGGGACATCTGCAAGATACAGCACACATGCAAGAATAAAGACACATGTACGGTAGGCTAGAGTTACGGATGTGGCAACGACCAGAGACAGCAATCCCCCGAAGGTCGACCTGCGCGTGCGACGCACCCAGGCGGCCCTGCGGCGCACTCTGATCCAGCTCGCCGAGGAGCGGGACCTGTCGCAGATCAGCGTCGCCGACGTCGCCGAGCGGGCCGAGGTGAGCCGTTCCGCCTTCTACTCCCATTACCGGGACGTACACGAGCTGGCTGAAGCCGCCTGCACCGCCATGGTCGACGACTTGATCGAGTCCCTGCCCGCCCTCGCCTGCGAGACGGCGGACGAGGCGCCGGACCCGATCCAGGCGCTGGCCGCGTTCTTCGCCAACCTCGCCGAGTACGCCGGTCTCTATCGCAGCCTGCTGGGGCCGCAGGGCAGCGCGCGCGTCATCGACCACGTACGCCGCCGCATCACCGCGACCATCCACCTCGCCGCATGCGCGTCACCGGTCGCGGCGCCTGAGGTCCCGCATGACGTACCCGCCGCGTTCACCGCCGGCGCGCTCATCGGCGTGGCCTCCGACTGGCTCCAGCGCGGATGCCCGCGGACACCGAACGAGATGGCCGCGTCGACCTGGCCCCTCCTCGCCGCCCTCCACCACCTCGACGGCACACCCACCCACCACTGAGGTGGTCGGCCATCTCCCCCCGAAGGGCATTCCCATCAAGGGGCCCCGGCCACGACAGGCCGTCACAGGCATTGAGGCGGTCGTGTGACGAACCGCGCCCAGGAAGGGACCCCTTTCGGGGACGGCGGCCACGATGGGTGGTTCAGATTTCCTTGACGAAGACGATGGCGTCGATCTGGTCGATGGTGGCCGGGTCGAGGGGCAGATAGGTGTGGTCGGCCGGCACGCGAGGCGTCAGCTTCCGGTCGAGGGTCTCGGCGAGGCGGCCGGGATCGATGACGGCGCGGGCGTGAGGCAGGGTCGACAGGAGCCCTTCGAGGGTGTCGGGATGAGGGACATCGGAGCCGCGGGTGCCGAAGGTGGCGGCGGCAAAGGCGTACTGGTCGCCGAGGTGGGTGCCGATGATGGCGCCCGCGCTCCACCACTGGAGCGACTGACCGGCGAACCACAAGTGACTCTTGTCGCGCTGCAGGTGGCGGTTGCCGGCGAACGCGAGCGTGGGGCCGCGACGGGCCTCGCGGCGGACGATGGAGTCGAGGTTGTCGGCCATCATCGCATCGCGCAGGCACATGAGCGTGCCGAGGCGGGTGGGCGCGGTGTCGGCCAGGCCGGCGTGATAGCGCAGGAGCCCGGCGGCGGTGCGGGCGTGCAGGTCGCCGCGCCACCAGTCGTCGAGTGAGGTGGTGGCCGCCAGGTGGGGGGCGTGCGCGGTGAGCAGCGCGCGCAGGTCGTCGGTGAGCAGGCGCAGTTCCTTGGCCCCGGGGGCGCGGCCGACGGACTCGGTGGGATCCATGATGCCCCGGTCGATCCAGCGTTCGTCGGATCCGAGCAGCTCGTCGAGGGTCTCGCGACTCCAGGCCAGGTCGAGGTGGGCGGCGAGGTAGTCGTACAGCGCGGTCAGGGCTGGGCGGGGACTGGCGACGCCGGTCACCTCCAGCGGGGCGTCGAAGCCGTAGAAGTGGAGCCGCTCGTGCGGAGAACGCTGCTCATTGTAGGCGCGCATCCAGCGCAGGAGCTCACGGTTGGCGGGTGAGGCGCCGAAGCCGTGGCTGAAGCCGCGGCTCATCACGTCGTCGAGGGTCGCGGTGCCGTCGGCGACGTACGCGTCGGCGGTCAGGGCCGCGAGGCAGTCGCTCTCCAAGGTGATCGAGCGGTAGCCCTCGTGCTCGACGAGGTGGTGGAAGAGCTCGTTGCGCAGTTCGAGGAAGGCTTCGACGCCGTGGGTGGGCTCGCCGAGGCCGAGCAGGCGGATGGCGGGAGACAGGAGCGCGGTGAGGGCGCCGCCGGTGAGGGGGCGGGCGGCGTCCCGGCTGAAGGCCGTCATGAATTCGACTGTATCGTTGAACCTTCTGTGTAAACTTTGGCGGCATTTCAGACTGTTTACGTGTGTGTACCGTCAAACAGCGTCGACCGCGTCCGCGAACGCGCCCATGGACGTGAAGGTCCAGTCCGGGGTGACATCGGCCGACGGCGCCGGCGTCGCTCCCCCTCCCGGGTTGTCATGACGGCGGTCGATCCACACCGTCGGCAGGCCCGCGGCCTTGGCCGGCACGTGGTCGTGGAACAGGCTCTGCGCCACGTGCAGCAACTTGCCGTCGGCCACTCCGAGCCGCCCGGCCTCGCCCACCAGCGCCGCGAAGTTACGGGGAGACGGCTTGTAGGAGCCGATGTCCTCAGCGGTGAGGATGCTGGTGAAGGTGACGCCGAGGCGCTTGTTCGAGCCGGCGAAGGAGGCCCGGTCCACGTTGGACAAGATGATGAGCTTGTACCGGCGCGCGAGCCGCTCGAGCGCCTCCGCCGAGTCGGGGAAGGCCGGCCAGTCAGGCACGGAGACCGCCAGCCGCTCTGCCTCCTCGTCGCTGACCGGCACGCCGAGTTTCGCACCCAGGCCCCGCATCGCGCGGGCCAGGATCCGGGGGTAGAGGTCGCTGGGGTGCTCGACCTCAGCCTGCGCCTCGTGCGGCGCGTACGCCGCCAGCAGTTGCTCGTCAGTCATCCGGAGACCGTGTGTGCCGGCCCACTTACGCAGGACGGCCGCGATGCCGGTCTCCCAGTCGATGAGGGTCCCGTAGCAGTCGAAGCTGAGGGCGTCGAAATCGCTGAAGGTCACCGTGCACGCTCCTGGGACGAGGTCTTCCGCACTGCGCCTACCAGGCCGGCGAACAGCCGACGGCACAGCTCGTCGGCGACGGCGCCCGCCACCGTAATCGGGTTAATCGACACGGTTAACCGTATAACAGGCAGTCAGGCGATCCGAGATCATCTGCCAGTCGTTGACAGCGCTCCTCATTGACAGCGCCCCGGAGATCGGACAACCTACCGGAACGGAAGATTATGCGGCAGTGCATAATTATGCAATTGGAGCTGCGATGCGCCAGCGCAGAGTGATCATCAACACCGACGCCAAGAACGAGGCCGATGACCAGTTCGCCATCGTCCACGGGTTGTTGTCGCCGACTCTCGACATGCGCGGGCTGATCCCCGCCCATTTCGGCAGCTCGCGGTCGCAGCGGAGCATGGAGGAGTCTCGCGAGGAGATCGATCTCCTGCTGGATCTGCTCGGCCTGACCGGCTCCGTCACCGTCGCGAACGGCGCGGCGACGCCGTTGCCGGACGAGCACACCGCGGTGGACTCTCCCGGGGCCCGGCTGATCATCGAGGAGTCGAAGCTCGCGAGCGAGGAAGACCCGCTCTATGTGGCGTTCCTCGGGCCGCTGACCGACATGGCCTCGGCGATCCTGCTGGACCCCGACCTCGTACGACGGCCGGTGGTGGTGATCTGGATCGGTGGCTCCGGGTACCGCGGCTACGACGAAGGCTCGCGAATCGAGTTCAACCTCTCCAACGACATCCACGCCGCCAACGTGGTGTTCGACTCCGGCATCAGCGTGTGGCAGGTGCCCAGAGACGTCTACACCAAGGTCTCGGTGAGCTATGCCGAACTGGCGGAGAAGATCGGCGACGCCGGCCCGCTGGGCCGCTACCTGATCAAGCAGCTGCACGAGTGGAACGCGACGTACCACCCCGGCCCGATCGAGTCCCGCTCACTGGGCGATTCACCGGCCATCGCGCTGATGCTCTTTCCCGCGAGCGGAAACCTGCGCGTCAGGCCCGCTCCCCGCTTCGGCGCGGGCGGCTCCTACCTGCCCGGCTCGAACCACCCGATCAAGGTCTGCGAGGAGATCGACGTGCGCTTCCTGCTGGAGGACATGTTCGCCAAGATCAGGGCGTTCGGCCGCGAGCACGACTGACGCGCGCGGGTGTGATCGGTCAGGCGTCCGCCATCTCGTCCTCGTGGCGGAACAGGCTCCGGTATTCCTGAGGCGAGGTGCCAAGGTGCCGGTGGAACGCGGCCCGGGAGCGCCGAGCCCGGTGAGGCGGCCGATCTGCTCGATGGGCACGGTGGTCGCCTCCAGCAGTTCGCGGGCCCGGTCGATGCGCGCGTCGGTCAGCCAGGCCATGGGCGGAGTGCCGCTCTCCTCGCGGAAGCGGCGGATCAGTGTCCGTCGCGACACCGCCAGCAACGCGGCACGCCAGCACTGGGTCGCGGAACGCGTGCTGGAGCGCTTCCCGGTGGCCGTCACCCACATCCGCCCGGCACGGCGTCTTCGCCGGCACGAACGACCTCGTGAAGAAGATCGGCGGCGCCGGCCCCTTCGATGGGGAGAGCTTCGTCGCCCAGAACCGGGCGGCCTTCGACCCGCACACCGCCTGAATGGCTGCCCGCGACGCGGCCCAGCAGGCCCGCGCCTGCTGACCGAGGCTGTTGCCGCTCACGCATGCGGGCCCCGGCGCGGCCGGGTCAGTGCTGGATGTCGCCTCTGGCCTTAGCCATCGGGAGCAGGTCGAAGACACTGATCACGCGGGTGATCTCGCCGTTCTCGACGGTGAGGTAGTCGATGCCGCGGAAGTCCTTCAGGATGGGCGTGTCGACGGCGTACACGGTCGCCGCGTTCGTGTCGTTGCTCAGGACGTCGATGACGGTGGCGCCGATGAGCGAGTTCGCGAACCGTTCGAGGAATTGGCGGTAGCCCTCTACTCCCTCGAACGTGCCGGTCGGGGCCTCGCACACGACGTCGTCGGCGAGCAGGCTCAGCGCCTTCTCGACGTCCTTGCTGGTCCATGCGCGGACGAAGTCCTCGGCGACCTTCTGGGCGAGCGCGTTCGTTGCGGTCACAGCACAGTTCCTTTCGTGGCGCTTTATCCCTGGCGAGCCCGGGGACGCTCGGAGCCGCCTCCTGTAGGTGGCTCTCTGCCTGTAGCTTCACCGAGGTATATGTCAGGTGCTGTCATATACATAGGTAAATTTGGCACCATGAGGTCCGAGCGACTGCTGTCGATCATGCTGCTGCTCCAGACCCACGGCCGGCTGCCCGCCGGCGACCTGGCCGAGCGCCTGGAAGTGTCGGTCCGCACCGTCATGCGCGACATCGAGGCGCTGTCGGCGGCCGGTGTGCCCGTCTACACCGTGCGCGGGCCCCATGGCGGCATCGCCCTGCTGCCCGGCTACCGCACCAATGTCACCGGCCTGACCGCCGACGAGGCCCGCGCCCTGTTCGTCCTGCTGTCCGATCATGCTCACACCGAGCTGGGCCTGGGCCGGGCCCTCGGCTCCGCGTTGCGCAAGCTGATGGCCGCCCTGCCCGCCCCGCACCGGCCGGACGCCGACCTGGCCAGCCGCCGTATCCTCATCGACCCGGTGCGCTGGCGCGGCGGACCGGCACGCCCCGCCACCGGGCCGGCCGTCGATCTGGCCGTACTCCAGCAGGCCATCTTCACCGACCGGCGGCTGCGCCTGCGCTACCGGCACGGCCGCGACAACCGCGTCCGCTCCTACACCCTCGATCCGTACGGCCTGGTCAACAAGGCAGGCGTCTGGTACCTCATCGCCGACCATCGCGGCGAGCCCGCACTCTTCCGAACCGATCGAGCCCAGTCAGCCGGCATACTCGACGAGCCCGTACGACGCCGCGACGGCCTCGAACTGGCCGACGTCTGGGACGGCCTGCGCCGCCACATCGACGACATTCCCGCCCCACTGCCCGTCACGGTCAGCGTCCACCGGGACATCCTTGCCAGATTCCTGCGCATCCACGAAGCAGATCTGGCCGGGCCCCCTCCCACCGACCTCTCGCCGGACGCCGACGACCAACCGGAGCGGGTGCACGTCGAGCTGCGCTTCCGCTCTCTGGCCGCGGCCGAGGTACTGCTGGCCTTCGGTACCGACGCCGAAGTCCTCGCTCCGGCCGAGCTCCGCCAGGCCCTGGCCCGCAAGGCGGCCGAGGTCGCCGCCCGCTACACCACCGACACCGATCACCGGTAGGGCGGCTCTTAAGATCATCCCGGAACTGTCCACTATGGGAAGAGCTCACTCATGCGCACCATCTACGCCGTCACTCATCCGGAGGCGACGCACCACGTCGAGGGGGTCGTCGGCGGCTGGCATGATTCGCGGCTGACGCCGGCCGGTCTCAGCGCGGCGGCCTCCATTGCCCAGGCGCTGCGGACCCAGATCCCGGACGGTGCCGATGTGGAGCTGTTCTCCTCGGATCTGCGGCGCACCCGGCAAACGGCTGAAAAGGTTGCCGAGCTGTTCGGTGTGAAAGCGATCCTGGACCGCAGGCTGCGGGAGAAATCCTACGGAGAGGCGGGGGGAAGGCCACAGGAGTGGCTGGACCAACGATTCGTCCCGCCGCCGGTGGTCGGGGAGCGGTTGGAACACGACGAGGGCGTGGAGGGGGCCGAGACCAAGGCGGCGTGGGCACGGCGCATCTACGCGGCCATGGACGAGATCTTGCGGAGCCCCTGCGAACACCAGATCATCGTGACGCACGGTGGCTCCCTGACATTCGTCGTGGCGTCCTGGATCAAGATGCCGATCGAGTCGGTCGGCCATGCCAGTTTCCGGGCGCCGTCCGGCAGCATCACCACGCTGCGCGAAGACGACTTCTTCCACAACCGCCAGGTCGTCAGCCTCGGTGACACCCGCCATCTCGACTCCGCCGAAGCCGGCTGACCTCTACCTGGCCCGCCGAGCTCGCGAAGCCCGGTGGTCACCAGGCCGCGCGCGGCGGGTCGCCCTCACCCGGACGCTGGTCGACTGTGATCGGCACCGAGGTGGCCGCGCCGTCGGTGAGGCCGATCCGGTAGGCGCGCCAGTCGTGCACGTACAGGAGGTGCTCGCCGGTTCCGTCGACGCTGAAGCGCAGGCTCAGTGAGGCGCCGGGCGGCAGCTCCGGCCGGGCCAGGGTCTGCGCCGGCCCGCCTGCCACGGGGACGCGTTCGACGACATGCCCGAAGGCGTAGATCAGCGCGCTGCCGTCGGGGGTGTGGGCCACCGACTCGATCAGCATGACGCCCGTGGTGTTCTTGATGATCCGGGGCGCGGCACTTTCCGGGTCGGCGCCCAGGCGGGCGAGGTCGAGCAAGGCGATGGCCCGGCCATCCAGCACGCAGGCGAGCGAGCGGCCGTCCGGGGCCCAGGACAGGCCGGTCACCATCGAGTGTGCCAATGTCTTCCAGTCCCGGCGTCGGCCGGTGGCGACGTCGAGCACGGAGATCTTGGCGCCACCTCCGATGAGCGGCGTGGAGTAGGCAAGCCGGGTGCCGTCGGCGCTGAGCGCGAGGTCGTAGACGAACGTCAGGTCGTCGGGGTCTGTCTGCGTGATGGCCACCGGCTTTCCGGGCCGCCCGTCCTCGCCAAGGCGTACCAGGAAGAAGCAGATGCGGGGCTTCTTCGGCTCGGTCCAGCCGGCGACCGCGAACGTGCGGTTGTCCCGGGCGGCGGCCACGAGGTGCCAGGAACTCTCGACGCCGGGCGGCAGCGGGATGTTCGCGATGAACGCCCCGGTCTTAGCGTTGTGCACGGCGGGCGGCACCGGAGTGAAGACAGCGGTCTTGGACCTGCCGGGGAAGTGGGTGAGCGGAGTGCGGGCGGAGACGAAGAACCGCGGCGGGCCCGTCGCGGTCAGGGGCGCTCCGGTCGCCATGGGCTCGGCCAAGGAGGTCGCCATCGGGAACGGGTGCCGTACCGGACCCGAGGACACCATGGGCGAGGGCGGCGACGGGACCATCGTCAGCGACGGCAGTGGCGCGGACGTCAAGGGCTGGGGTGCGCTGATGAGCGACACCCGGTCGGCGGCCGGATCGGCGCATCCGGCGACCAGGACGGCCAGGGCTAAACCGGTCAGGGCGGCGGACGTACGTGACGACGGCATGTAGCGATCATCGCATGGGGCGGCAGCGACGCGCATAACACAGAGCGGCCGGGCAGCATGGCGGTTGACCTGCGGATTCGCGAGGGCGGCGGGCATGGTTCCGGCGCAATGTTAGAGGTTCGTCAAATCCTCAGTGGGTGTGATCTTCCCAACCTAAGATCACGTCCATGCTGATTCACCGAACCTTACGGACGATCACAGTCCTCGCCGCGACGTTCACCGTCGCGTTGTCCGGGGCGGTCACCGGCGGCGCGAGCGCGGCGATGGCAGACGAGAGCCAGCCGAAGCCCGACCGTCAGCTGCTCTTCTACAACCACGCCTACAGCGTCGTCGACAAGGAGACCGCCGACGCGGTCGAGAACTCCGACTACCTCCGGAAGTTCGCCAACTTCGAGGTCCGCACCACGACCGGTGGTGGGCTGACCTGGAAAGGCCGCTACCTGAAGGGTCGCGAGACCTATCTGGAGCTGTTCTCGGTGGGTGACCTGCCCGGCCAGGACGCCGAGTTCGGCTCCGCCGGGCTCGGGACCTCGGTCGAGCGCGCGGGGGACCTCTCCACGGTGACCGAGCGCCTGAAGGCCGCGGGGATCGCCAATCCGTTCCCGTACCGCCAGACCCGTGACTTCGGCGACGGGGTCAAGGTGCCGTGGTTCGACACCATCCGTACCACCGGTGACCAGTACGACGCCTTCGACCCGTGGGCGATGGAATACCTGCCGGAGTACTTCGCCGACCCGCGCAGCAAGACCGAGCCCGAGAGCTTCCCCGGCGACGTCGGCCGGGAGCGCTACCTGCCCGACGACTACCGCGACCACCTGATGCGTGACGTGACCTCCATCCGCATCGGGGTGCCCGCTCGCGACCTCGCCAACACGGTGCCGCTGCTGCGCGCCGGCGGCTTCACCATCCGGACGCTTCCCGGCGGCGTCGTCGCCGAGGGCGGCGGCACCCGGATCCAGCTGGACTCCGTCGCGCGCGAGCAGGCCGGCCTCAAGCAGATCCAGATGTCGCTCAACAAGCCCCTGCTGTCCATGACCGAGGAGCGGATCGGCCGGTCCACCCTCGCCGTCGGCCCCGGCGCTCGCGCCGTGTGGACCTTCGACGCGCCCGTCAAGTAAGCATCCCTCCACGCCTACCCGCGGGTACGGCGAAGCGGTGCCGGTGAAGGCTTCCTCGCCGGCACCGCGGACGGCGTCGCCCGCGGGAGGCGTGGGCTTACGCCTTGGGCGCCTGCTGGATCCGCACCAGGTTGCCCGAGGGGTCGCGGAACGCGCTGTCGCGCGGCCCCCAGGGCTGCTCGATGGGCTCCTGCAGCACCTCGGCGCCGGATGCCCGGACCCGTTCGAAAGTCGCGTCGAGATCGTCGGTGCTGAAGATGATCATCGCCAGGACGCCCTTGGTGAGCAGTTCCTGCAGGGCGTCGCCGTCGGCCTGGGAACGGCCGGCGTGTGGTTCGGAGAGCACGATTTCGAGGTCCGGCTGGATCGCGCTGCCGAGCGTGACCCAGCGGAACCCGCCGGAGGCGACGTCGTTGCGCACCTCAAGGCCGAGGGCGTCACGGTAGAAGGTGAGCGACTCGTCCACGTCGTTGACGGTGATGTGGCAGTAGCGGAGTGCGATGGTCATGTCGCCAACGTTAGGCGGCGGCGACGCGACCCGCTTCTCCGATCCTGCTCGGCGGGTTTCGTGTCGGCCGCGTGCGCACCTTCGCCACGCACGCGGGCATCGCCGTTTCGGCGTCGTGCTCCCGGCCTCGGTACGCGCTCGGCGTCTCCCCCACCACCTCGGTGAACCGCGAGCTGAACGAGCCGAGCGAGGTACAGCCGACCGCCATGCACGCGTCGGTCACGCTCATCCCCTCGCGCAGCAGCGCCATCGCCCGCTCGATCCGTCGGGTCATGAGATAGCTGTACGGCGTCTCGCCATAGGCCGCCCGGAACCGTCGCGAGAAGTGCCCCGGCGACATGAGGGCATGGCGGGCCATCGTCGGCACATCGAGCGGCTTCGCGTACTCCCGGTCGATCAGATCGCGCGCTCGGCGCAGGTGCGCGAGATTGGCGAGGTCTTCCGGATTCATGGAACGAACATACCACCCCAAAATAGCCATTTACCTGCACGAATGCGCCTGATGGCTGGGACAGGTGCTCAGCTTCGGCCGAGCATCTCAGCGGTGAGGATGTCCCCGCCGAGCCCCCAGCCGCCGTCGGGGACTTCGTCGATGAGGACCAGGGTGTTCGCCCGGGCCCGCTCGCCGTACACGGCCGCGTAGGCGTCGGTGACGGCGTCGATGAGCTTCTTCTTGGATTCGGGGGTCAGGGTGTCGGCGGGCACCTTGAGGTTGGCGAACGGCATGGTGTTTCCCTTTCGTGTGGGTGATGAAGAGTTGACAGGAGGCGGACGTCAGATGATGCCGCCGTTCGCGCGCACGACCTGCCCGTTGACCCAATGCCCCGCGGGACCGGTCAGGAAGGCGACCACCCGGGCGATGTCCTCCGGGGTGCCGAGCCGCGCGAGCGGGGGCTGGTTGGCGAGCCGCTCGATCGTGGCCTCGTCCTTGCCCTCGAGGAACAGGTCGGTGGCGGTCGGCCCGGGCGCGACCGCGTTGACCGTGATGTCCCGCCCGCGCAGCTCGCGGGCCAGGATGAGCGTCGTCGCCTCGACGGCACCCTTGCTGGCGGCGTACGCCCCATAATTCGGGAGCTGCATGCCCACCACCGAGGTGGACATGGTGACGATCGAGCCTCCGGCGCGCACGCGACGCGCGGCCTCCCGCGCCATGACGAAGGTGCCGCGGATGTTGGTGCGGTGCAGGGCGTCAAGGTCGTCGAGGTCGAGGTCGGCGATCGGGGACAGCGACAGCCGTCCCGCGGAGTTCACGACGACGTCGACCCCGCCGAAGACCTTCTCCGCCTCATCGAACATCGCCGCGACCGCGGCCTCGTCCGCCACGTCGGCCTGCGCCGGGATCGCCCGGCCGCCGGCCGCGGTGATCTCCTGGACCACCTCGGTGGCGGCCGCGGCCGACCCTTGGTAGCCCACGACGACCGCGGACCCCTGTGCCGCCAGAGTCGTCGCGATCGCCCGGCCGATCCCGCGGGAGCCGCCGCTGACCACTGCTATGCGCTGCTCGTTCATGGAAACTCCTCCATTCGTATCGTCGATACGCATGAGCGATATCGTCGATATGGCATGACGGTAGCACGGTCTTCGTATCGTCGCTAGCGCCGAGGCGTATCATCGGTCGCATGACAGGAACGGACTCCCTTCGCACGGCGATGATCGAAGCCGCGG
Source organism: Nonomuraea sp. NPDC049750 (assembly GCF_040659625.1). NCBI lineage: Bacteria > Bacillati > Actinomycetota > Actinomycetes > Streptosporangiales > Streptosporangiaceae > Nonomuraea > Nonomuraea sp. NPDC049750. Next base: position 30,748 of record NZ_JBFANB010000009.1, on the reverse strand, counting down.
AGCGTCAGCTGGCGACCTCCTCGGACAACGAGATCGCCACGCGGGCGGTCTGTGAGGCGGTCGGTGTGAGCCAGCCCGTGCTCTACCGGCTCTTCGGCGACAAACGAGGACTTCTGGACGCCATCGCCGACCACGGATATGAGAGGTACGCCACGCTCAAGGCCGCGCAAGAACAGACGGCCGACCCGGTGGCCGATCTACGCGCCGGCTGGGACGGCCACATGGCGTTCGCGAGGGAGAATCCTGCCCTCTACCAGCTGATGTTCACTCCCCGGCCGTGGTCTCACTCTACTGCTCGCGATCGCGTGTTCGACTTGCTGGTGGCGACGCTCGTACGGTGCGCGGCGACGGGCGCGCTGAAGGTCGAGCCGCGGACCGCCGCCCAGCTGATCCTGTCGGCGAGCATCGGCAACGCCCTCAACCACCTCGCCGACCCGGCCCTGTTCGACGACCCCGCGCTGTCCCATCGCATGCGCGACGCCGTGTTCTCGCACGTGCTCACCGAGACAACCGCTCAAGAGGACGCCGACCCGCTGCGTACCGCCGCGCTGCGCCTTCACGCGCAACTCGGCCTCGGGGGCGCCGACGCCCTCGAACCGGCCGAGGTCGCCCTTCTCCTGCGCTGGCTCGAACGCATGACATAACGCTGGGCTGTCAGCCGTGGCTGCCCGTGACATTGAAGATCGCGGTGTAGGGCGACCGGTCGAAGAGGCGGCCGAGCCGGCCGCGGCCGTCCAGCGCCTCGACGCCTTCCGCGACGTTTCATGTCATCATCCCCGTATCCACAGGATGCCATGGCAGCGTCGATCAGCCGGGGCGGCGCTCTGGCTTCCTGCCGTGCTCGTCACCACGCCCCTAAGTCACCCTGGAGAAGCACCGTGTCCGAACAGATCGCGACCTGGCGCGACGCTCGCTACGACATGCCTGTCAGTCAGCAGCTGGCGCGCTACGACGAGCTGGCCGCCAAGCACGCGTCGGCCCGCGCCCGGATCGAGCTGGTGACCCGAGGGATCTATGACCCGGCCCGGCACGGAGCCGACGACCGTCCTCCCCTTACCGTGGCCGAGCACATCGAGCTGCTGGCGCTGGCGGAGTGCATCGCGCGTACCGTGCGTCATCCCGCCAACGTCCACCACGCGGTGCTGGCCGGAGTCACCTGGGCCGAGATCGCCCGCGTCGTCGACTCCGACGAGCGCACCGTACGGCGGGACTACCAGCGATGGGCCGACGACCAGCACGACCTCAACCGGCAGGACCCCGACCTCGGCATGACCGCCGAGGAGCACATCGCCGCGACCGCCAGAGCTTCGACGGGGATCTGAGGCCCGCCCGGCACCGCGAGGTCATGTGTCGCGCAGGATGTCGAACGCCTGGCGGGCCGGCCGCCGCGCCGAGGCTGGCGCACCGACTTCTTCGGCCAGTACGCCGGCTCGGGCGCGACCGACCGGAACGGGATCTTCCGGGAGTACACCGAAGGCGACGTGAAGGAGATCTACCTCGTCGACGTGCCGTCGTGGAGTTCACTGCGCACCGAGCGCTACGGCTGACCCCGCGCACAACATGCCCGGCCCGGCGGGGCTGGGCATGTTGTGCGCGCTATGGAGCCGGCTTGAGGTTCTTGAGCGTGAAGTGCGAGGTGATGCCCCGGACGCGCGGGATGGTCATGACGTACTGGCTCAGGAACGCCTCATAGGCGGCCAGGTCGGCAACGGCCACCCGCACGAAGTAATCGGGACTGCCGAACAGCCGCCGCAGCTCGACGACCTCCTCGGCCCGCGCCAGGGTCTGCTCGAAGTGGTCGACCGTGTCCGCGTCCTGGGCGTCGAGCGTCAGGTCGACCAGGACCTCGAAGGACCGGCCCACGGCGGCGGCGTCGATGACCGCTCGGTAGCCGCGAATCACGCCCTCGGCCTCCAGCCGCTGAACGCGCCGCAGGCACGGCCCGGTGGTGAGCCCGACCCGCTGGGCCAGCTCCACGTTCGTCAGCCGCCCGTTTCGCTCCAACTCGGCGATGATTGCTCTGTCAATCGAATCCACGAAAGAATATTGCACCGCGGACCACTGGCTGAGCAATATCAGCAACCACATAACAGCCGTTTTCCGGCACCCTAGAAGGGTGCAAGATGTACTGATCCCGACCGCGGTGACCCCCGCCCACACCACCCGGCGCCAGCAGATCACCGCAGGTGTGCGCGATTCCTTCTCCGCGGGGCTGGGAATCTTCCCGCTGGGGATCGCCCTCGGCCTGCTGGTCCTCCAGGCCGGCCTGCCCTGGTGGCTCGCCCCCGCCCTGTCCATGGCCGCTTTCGCCGGCTCGCTGGAGCTCCTGCTGGTGGGCATGATGGCCACCGTCACACCGCTCGCCGCAGTCGCGCTGACCGTCCTGGTGGTCAACTTCCGGCACGTCTTCTACGCCTTCTCCTTCCCGCTTCACCTGGTCAAGAACCGGTGGGCGAAGGCGTACGCCGTGTACGCGATGATCGACGAGGCGTACGCCGTCAACGCCTCCCTCCCCGAAGCGGAACGCTCCGCGCCCCGGCTGCTGGCGATGCAGATCTCCTGCCAGACCTACTGGGTCGGCGGCGGCCTGGTCGGCGTCGCCATCGGCGCGGCCCTGCCCGCACCGATCAAGGGCCTGGAGTTCGCCCTGTGCGCCCTGTTCACGGTGCTCACCCTGGACGCGTTCCGCTCCCGCCGCGAGATCCCCTCCGTGCTGCTCGCCGCGGCCAGCGTGACGGCAGCCCTCATCGTCACCCCAGGCGTCGCCATGTTCACGGCCCTGCTGCTGTTCGTCGCCCTGCTGCTGGCCCGCCACGCGCTCACCACTCGCCGACCCGTCCCGGAGGCCGACGATGCCTGACATCGCCTACACCCTCGCCGTCCTCGCGATCGTCTCCACCATCACCTTCGCGCTGCGCGCCGTCCCCTTCGCGGCGCTGCGCACGTTGCGCGGTTCGGCCGCCGTGGCGCAGCTGTCGGTCTGGATGCCGGTCGGCATCCTCGCCATCCTCGCCCTGACCGCCCTGCACGGCACCATCACCGCCGACCCGCGCGCGACGCTGTACGCGTTGCTCGCGGTCGCCGTAACCGCGGTCGTCCACCTCGCCTCGGGCCGCCGCACCATCCTGAGCGTCGGACTCGGCACCGCCGTGTACGTCGTCCTCGTCAACGCCTTCTGAGCCTGTCTTTCAACCGCCGATGAGGCGCCCGGTAATCAGAGGGTGGGCTGCGGGTACGGCATCCGCGGCCGAGCCGGCAACCCCCGGGCGCACTTGCGGTCGGGCCCGAGCCCCCAGGTTCGCCGGAAGGAATGCGCAGAGCGACGGACAGCTTCGGAACGCCGTGTCGCCGTCCCGGCACGCGCCATTGCAGAGCCCGCCGGCCATCGCTTCGCCGACACCGCGCCAGGCCGCAGCCGTCGGCGAAGGTAGCGGCTCGTCGAACAAGAACGGGCGGCGAGTTGCTCGCGAAACTTCGTCCGCAGTCAGTCCGTAGTCAGTCCGCAGTCAGGAGGAGACGGCGACCGCGGTCCGACTCCTGAGCCGTCTGCCCCCGAGGTAGCGCTGACGTCCGTCATGAACTCGCCGCCCGGCAGGGGTGCCGGCCTGTCAACTGACGTCCGTCGTGAACCCGCCGGACGGCAGCAGGCCGGCCTGTCAACGGGACGGGAACACCAGGCCCGCGTCGTAGGCCATGATGACCAGCTGTATTCGGTCACGGGCGCTCAGCTTGGCAAGCAGGCTGGCCACGTGTGCCTTGGCGGTGCCAGGGCTGATGTGCAACCGGGTGGCGATCTCGGCGTTGGACAGGCCACCCCCGACCAGGGCCAGCACCTCGTGCTCGCGTTCGGTGACGCCCGCGAGCCGCCGCGCCTCGGGAGACGGGGCGCGGGCCGGACCACGGGCGAAGTCCTCGATGAGGCGGCGGGTGACGCTGGGGGCGATCAGTGCGTCTCCGGCGGCGACGACGTGGACGGCGGACAGGATGTCGTCCAACGCCATGTCCTTGACCAGGAATCCGCTCGCTCCGGCGCGCAGGGAGGCGTAGACGTTGTCGTCGTCGTCGAACGTGGTCAGCATGATCACACGGGTGGTCTGGGACTCGGCGAGGATGGTCTGGGTGGCCTCGATGCCGTCCATGCCCGGCATGCGGATGTCCATGACCACGACGTCGGGGCGCAGCCGGCGGACGAGCTGGACGGCCTGAGCTCCGGTTCCGGCCTCTCCGGCGACCTCGACATCGGGGGCGGCATCGATGACCATGCGCAAGCCCGCGCGGATCAGCGGCTGGTCGTCGGCGAGCACGATACGGATCATCACCGGGCCTCCACCAGGTCGATGTCCGTGTCCTGGCCGAGGCCGCTCGGCGCGAGCGGCAGGCGTGCGGTGACGCGGAAACCGCCATCTGGCCGGGGGCCCGCGCTGAGGCATCCGTTCAACAGGGCGACCCGTTCGCGCATGCCGACGATCCCATGCCCATCGCCCTCGCAGACAGCGGCATGCCCGTCCTCTTCACCGGCAAGGGCGTGCCTGTCGCCCTCACAGAGAGCAGCGTGTCCGTCGTCGATGACGTCGATGCGTAGTTCCTCTTTCCCGTAGTCGATCACGACCCGGCAGTGGTCCGTGCTCGCATGGCGGAGCACGTTGGTGACCGATTCCTGGATGATGCGGAAAGCGGACCGATCGACGGCGGCGGGCAGCGGGCGTGGCTCTCCGTGCAGGCGAACCTCTACGCGGACACCGGCGGCCATGGTCGTCTGGGCCAGCCGGTCGACGTCGGCCAGTCCCACGGGAGCAGCCGGCTCAGCCAGGCCGGAATACCCACGCTCAGCCAGGCCAGGGCGCCCGCGCCCGGCCGGGCCGGAAAGCTCGCGCCCAGCCGAGCCGGGATGCCCGCGCTCGGTCGGGCCGGGATGCCCGCGCTCGGTCGTGCGGAGCACGCCGAGCAGGTGCCGCAGCCCCTTCAACGTCTGCCTGCTGGTGTCCTCGATCGCGTCCAGCGCCTGGCGCGCCTGATCCGGTCGGCTGTCGATCACCCGGGCGCCCGCGCCGGCCTGGATGGCGATGATGCCGATGCTGTGCGCGACCATGTCGTGCAGCTCTCGCGCGATGCGCAGCCGCTCGTCGGTGACCGCCCGAGCCTCGGCGTAAGCGCGCAGCGCCCGGTCGTACTCGCGCCGCTGCCTGATGAACATCCCGGCCAGCCAGGCGACCAAGACCGCCAGGCCGAGCAGGAGCGACAGCGCGAGGAAGCCCGGCGCCGAGGCACGCAGGCCGTCGCGTAGCAGGTCAAGCTGCCAGGCCGTCTGCTGCACCAGCAACGCGGCGACCGCCGCCGCCAGGCCCGCGCGGCGCGATCGGGTGGCGGTGAGGAGGCAGACCATGACGTCGGTCGCCGGGAAGAGCGGCCAGACCCCCTGGGCCGGATAACCCAGGGACGTCGCCACGACGATCTCGGCCAGCAGCAGCGCGAGCACCGTGGCAGGCCGCTGCCGTGCCCAGGCCAAGGGGACGGCCATGGCGACGGTGAACCCCGCATGCGCCGCCCCCACGGGGAACAGGTCTTCACCGTCGGTCAGCGTCACGGCGTACAGCAGGGGCACCAGGGCCGCGACGCCGCCCCAGATGAGCAGCGCCCGCATGCCGGAGGGCAACCGTGACCAAAGCGGTGGTCTGGGCGTTTTGTCGCGCACCCGGCCGATCGTAGTCACCCGCTTCGGGCCGGGCATCGGCCTGTGGGCGTATGCCCGCAGGCCACCCCCGCGCCGCGGAAACCGGCCCACGGCCAGATGCGGCGCGTCTGCGAGCTGCGACAGCGTTGACCGGGTGATCGAAGTCAACGGACTGACCAAACGCTACGGCGCGGTGACGGCGGTGCGGGACCTCACCTTCGCCGTACGACCGGGGCACGTCACAGGGTTCCTCGGCCCGAACGGCGCCGGCAAGAGCACCACTTTGCGCATGATCCTCGGCCTGAACCGCCCCACCGCGGGCGCCGCCACCATCGACGGCCGCCCCTTCGCCCGCCACCACGCCGGGCTGCGTCATGTCGGCGCGCTGCTGGACGCGGGCGACGTCCATGGCGGCCGCACCGCCGCCGCTCACCTGCGCGCGTTGGCGGTCGGCAACGGCCTGCCCCGCCGCCGGGTGGCCGAGGTGCTGGAGGAGGTGGGCCTGGCCGGAGCGGCGCGCCGCCGGATCGGCGGGTTCTCGCTCGGTATGCGCCAGCGGCTCGGCATCGCCGCCGCTCTGCTGGGCAACCCGCCCGTGCTGCTGTTCGACGAGCCGATCAACGGCGCTGACCGGCTTGGGGATCGGCGCGCTGCTGCGGCACACCGCCGCCGCCGTCGTCGCGGTCTGCGCCGCGCTCGTCATCCTGCCCACCTTCTTCCAGCCCAATGTCCACCAGTGGCTCAACGACCTGTACGCCCTGGTCCCCTTCTACGTCTGGCGTACCTGCCTGGGCCTGCCCCAGCTCCGTGACGACCCCGCTCTGCCGACGGTGGCCGGCTCTTGGGCTGCCTTCGCGCTTTGGCCGCTGGCCGCCGCCGTCGTGACCTTGATCGTCGTACGTCGGCGTGACGTATGAGCGCCCTAATGAGGAGAAATCGCATGACAGTGCAGTCGATTCGGACCCGCTTGCTGGCCATTCCGTTGACGGCCTGCCTTACCTTGATCGCGGTGGCCGTCACCACGACAACCGCGACCGCGACCGGAAACCCGGCCCTCACCGCGACCGTGTCCGGAAACCCGGCCCCCACCGCCGTCCGGTTGGAACTCCCCCGCCCGACCGGCCCCGACGCGGTCGGTCGCGACATCCTGTACCTGGTCGACAGCAGCCGTAAGGACCCCTGGGTGCCCGACTCGGGCCCGCGCCGGCTCATGGTGTCGATGTACTATCCCGCCCGCTCCGCCACCGGCGACCCCGCCCCCTACATGACCACCGCTGAGGCCGCCTCGCTGCTGCGGCGTAAGGCACCCGGCGTCGAACTCCCTCCCGAGACCGTCAGCGCCACCCGCACCTACGCCCACACCGGCGCGCTCGCCAAGCGCGGCCGGTATCCACTCGTCGTCCTCTCCCCCGGCCTCGGCCTCCCGCGCGCCAGCCTCACCTTCCTGGCCGAAGACCTGGCCAGCCGCGGCTATGTCATCGCGCTGGTCGACCACGCCTACGAGTCCTCCGGCACCACCCTGCCCGACGGGCAGATCATCACCTGCGCCCCTCTGTGCGACCAGCCCAAACCTCCGGAAGGCGGGCAGGCGACCATCACCAAGAACCGGACCAAGGACGTCTCCTTCGTCATCGACGAGCTGGCCGGCCGGCACCCCGCCTGGGAGAAGTCCCGCATGATCGCTCCCAAGCGGATAGGCATGGCCGGCCATTCCCTCGGCGGCGACGCCAGTGCCGCCACCATGGCCGTCGACAAGCGCGTACGGGCTGGAGTGAACCTGGACGGCACCTTCCACCCCGCCGTCACGCTCGACCGGCCCTTCCTGCTGCTGGGCAGCCAGGCCGACCACGTCCCCGGCAAGGACGACACCTGGGATGCGAGCTGGCCCAAGATGAGCGGCTGGAAGCGCTGGCTCACCGTGGCCCATACCAGCCACACCGGCTTCACCGACCTGACCATCCTGCAGAAAGCGGTCGGCATGTCAGCTCCCGACGAGCTGTCGCCGCAACGCTCCCTCGAGCTCACCCGCGCCTACGTCGGCGCCTTCTTCGACCTGCACCTGAAGGGCAAGAAGCAACCGCTGCTCAGCGGGCCGTCATCGGCCAACCCCGAGGTCGCTTTCCACAATCCCTGACTCGCTCAGCGTCGGTCCCGCCCCGCGCACATGGCGGGGCGGGACCGGGAGTCAGAACAGCAGGGCGTGCGCGATGCCGATGGCGGCGCCGCCGGCGATGAACCAGGCGTTGTTGAGCCGCGTCTTCCACAACAGTACGAGCGTGACCACGGCGATGAGCGCGGTGAGCGGGTCGATGATCGCGGTCCGGCCCAGTTCGTAGGACACCCCTGCCATGAGGGCGAGGGCGGCGGCGTTGAGGCCGTCGAGCAGGGCGGAGGTCCACTCGCTGGAGCGGAGCTTGTCGGTGAGTTTGGTGAGCAGGCCGACGAAGACGAACGAGGGCAGGAAGATGGCCACGGTGGCCAGGAACGCGCCCGGCGGCCCGGCGATCATGTAGCCGACGAAGGTGGCGGTGGTGAACACCGGACCGGGGGTGACCTGGCCGATCGACACGGCGTCGATGAGCTGCTGGTTGGTGATCCAGCCGAGCCGGTCGACGAAGTCGCCGCGCAGGAAGGCCAGCAGCACGTAGCCGCTGCCGTACAGCACCGAACCGATCTTCAGCATGGTGGCGAACAGCTGAAGCAGCTGGCCGCCCGTGGGGTCGCCGAACACCGGCAACCCGCCGATCACCGGGGACCCGCCGAACGTCAGCAGTGGAGCCGCGAGCACCCCGTGGGCCGCGCCCCGGTCCGGCGGCCGGCGCAGGGCTCGGGCCGTGGCGGCCAGCGCCGCCCCGGCCGCCAGCACCAGCAGTTCGTTGACGCCCAGCAGGTACGCGGCCAGTGCGGCGACCGCCAGCACGCCCAGCCAGACGGTCTTGACCACGGTGCGCAGCATGCCGAACAGCGCGTGCGCGATGATCGCGATCACCGCCGGGACGATGCCGTACAACAGACCCTCGGCCGCCGGCGTGCTGCCGTAGGTGACGTACGCCCAGGCCAGTGCCGTGACCATAAGCGCGGCCGGGAGGATGAAGCACACCCCGGCGGCGATCAGGCCGCGCCAGCGGGCCCGGTCGTAACCGAGGTGGATGGCCAGTTCGGTGGAGTTGGGGCCGGGGATGAGGTTGGTGGCGCCCATCAGGTCCACGAACCGCTGGTCGCTGACCCAGCCGCGGCGGCGTACCAGCTCGTCGCGCATCATCGCGGTGTGCGCCGCCGGGCCGCCGAAGGCGATGATGCCCAGCTTGAGGAACACCAGCGTCACCTCACGCAGCCGACGCCGGGCCGCCGCCGGGTCCTGCCCGTGCGCTCCGGGCTCGTCCTGGCTCACTTGGCCCCGGCCGGATCTTCCGCGTCCTGCTGCTCGACGCCGAGGCGACCGTCGACCAGCAGGCCGGCCAACCCGATCGCACCGCAGATCACGGTGACGACGACCAGCGCAGGATCGGTACGTCCGGTGAGCGCGTCACCGAGAAGGACGACCGCGATCGTGCCGGGAGCCACACCGACGGCCGTGGCGATCAGGAAGGGCACGAGCCGGACCGACGACACGCCCGCGCAGTAGTTGACCAGCGGAAAGGGAACCGGACCGATCAGCCGCAGTGACCCGACGGCGAGCCAGCCACGACGGGCGAGGCGCCGGTTGACCGCCGCGACCGCCGGGTGGGTCAACCGCGCGGCGACCGCGTCGCGACCGATCGCGCGGGCGAGCAGGAAGGCCAGCGCCGCGCTCACCAAGGTCGCGGAGATCGCGATGGCGATGCCGGTCACCGGCTCGAACAGGAGTCCGGCGCCGAGGGAGAACGGTGAGCGCGGGAAGACGATGGTCACCAGCGCATGCGTGAGGAAGAACATGAGGGGGAACCACGGACCGGCGGCCCGTGCCCAGTCGCGGATCTGTTCGGCGTCCGGATAGGGGACGAACAGCGCGATCGTCGCGAACGCCGCGAGAAGCACGACCATCCCGATCAGCCTCGGAGTACGGAGCGCACGGCGGCGTATCAGCATGGAAGGTGCTTTCAGTTTTACGCGGGGCTCGGGGCGGGCTGGAACAGTTCGATGAGGTTACCAGCGGGGTCGGCGAGCAGGATCTGGCGCCCGCCGGGACCGGACACCGGCTCGCTTCTGAAGGTCAGTCCAGCGGCGCGTAGCCGGTCGATCTCGGCGTCGAGGTCGTCGACGATGAGGTGGATGCGGTTGCGGCCGGCGGTGGCGGCGTCATCGGGCGTGGCGCGGGCGCCGGAGGTGGTCGGGCCGGACAGGAGCAGCCGCAGCGCACCGCGCCTGACGTCGGCGAAGGCGGGTGCGGCGTCGAAGGCGACGCTGAAGCCGAGGTGGGTGGTGTAGAAGTCGACAGCGGCCCGCACGTCGTCGTTGAGGTAGCGGACGCTGGCCAGTTCGGTCGGTGAGGTCGTCATGGTCAGGTCTCCTTGTCGTGTTCATGTTCACGCAAGCGTTGTGCGTGCTTACAGAGGCAGGAATCTGATGCGGGTATCGAGCTCCTTCGCGACACGCCGGAATTCCGGGTAGGTCGCGCTGTCGGTGTCCGCGGCGTCGGACGGGTTGGGCAGGCTCCAATGCGTCGTGGCGGCCGATCCGTGGTCGCGAGGGACCTCGCGGATCTTGTCGCACAACGTGATCACGTAGTCGAAGCGCCGCCCCGCGACCTCGTCCAGCGACTGCGGCCGCCGGGCTTCGAGGTCGATGTCGTAGTCCTCGCGCAGGACCCGCACCGTGTTCGGATGGAGCCGCGCTGCGGGATGGCTGCCCGCGCTGGTGACCTCGACGCCGTCGACTCGGCGCCGCAGCAGCGCCTCGGCCATCGGGGAACGCGCGCTGTTGCCGGTGCACAGGAACAACACCGAGCCGCCCCTCGGCCGCCCACGGTCCGTGGGCACCAGCGCCGGATGCAGGGCGATGGCGGCGTCGCTGAACGCGGTTACGCAGCCGGCCAGGTCGAGATGGTAGTAGCTGTCGCGGCCGTCGAAGCTGCTGCGCCGCGCGACGACCAGCCCCGCCGTACGCAGCAGGCCCAGGTGGTAGGACACCAGGTTCTGCGGCTCGTCGACGGCGGCGACCAGCTCCCGTACGCGGCGGTCGCTGGATGCCAGTTCGGTCATCAGCGCCCAGCGCAGCGGGTGCGCCGCCATGCGCATCAGCAGCGGAACCGGCACTCGATCGGACGTCGCCACGTACTCGACAATACATCAAACTGTTTTGATGCGATTTCTCAGGCGTGCCAGAGGGCGGCGAGCTGCCGGGTGGCCATCCGGGACGGCACGGCGCGCAGCAACATGTCGCGCAGCCAGGCGGCGGCGCCGGTCTGGGAGGTCAGCCGCGATTGCCGGGACGCCCCCCGCATGATGCCGTTGGCCCTGGGCCTGCGCTCGGCGTCGTAGCGCAGGAGCCGCTGGGCGACGTCCACCGGTTCGGCGCCGGTCAGGTGGCGGGTCAGCGCGGCCGCGTCTTCGAAGGCCTGGCTGGAGCCCTGGCCGAGGTCGGGTGACATGGCGTGCGCGGCGTCGCCGAGGAGCGCGATCCGGCCGGCCGCGTACGAGGGCAGGGGTTCGGCCAGGCAGGCGATCGGGTCGACATAGATGTCGGCGGGCGGGGTGGCCTCGATCAGTGCCGTGACGAGAGGGTGCCAGTCGGCCATCAAGGACAGCATCTGCTTGCGCGCCTCGCCCGCGTCGGGCGGCGGCGTGCCGTTCAGGAGGGAGTCGGTGAACCAGTACAGGCGGTCCTCACCGACGGGGAAAAGGCCGAACATCGCCCCGCTGCGACGGTCGACCAGCTGGCTGGCCAGCAGTTCCGGCGCCAGACCGGGAGGGCGGGGCAGCATGCCGCGCAGGTCCAGCCGGCCGGTCCGCCGCAGCCCGGGATGGCCGGGGAAGAGCTGCGCGCGCAGCCTGCTGCCGATGCCGTCGGCCGCGATCACCGCGTCCGCTCTGGTGACGGGGCCGCCGTCGCTGATCACGGTCACCCCGGTGGGGTCGGGTTCCAGGCGCTCGACCAGGGTCACGGTGCGCACCAGCTCGGGGGGTAGCGGGGCGCGTAGCGCCTGGTGCAGTTCCGCTCGTTCGATCATGACGGGCGTCCCGATCTCCTTCTGCGCTTGGGTCAGGTCGGTGACCAGCAGCGGCCGTCCCCGCCGGTCCCGCAATCCGCAATGAGTCGCCCGCATGACGTGCCCGCGAACATCGCCGGCCAGCCCCAGCGCCTCCAGCGCGCGGAGCCCGTTGGGCATGACCACGATCCCGGTGCCCGCCTCCCGGAGCTCCGCGCCGCGTTCGAAGAGCGTCACCTCGTGGCCCACGCGATGCAGCCCCACCGCCGCCGCCACTCCGCCGAGCCCGGCACCGACCACCGCGATCCTCATGGGACCTCCTCGCTGATTCACTACGATCGTACTAGTACGATCATTGGTAGCATGGGCGCATGCCGCCCACCAATCCGGCCCGTCGCCGAGCCCTGACCGATGCCGCCATCGAGCTGCTGGCGTCCTCGGGCGTACATGGGCTGACCCACCGCGCGGTGGAGAAGCAGGCGGACCTGCCACCAGGAACGGCCTCGAACTACTTCCGCAGCCGGGAAGCACTGCTGGTGGCCGCCGCCGAGCGCATCGTCGACCTGCATCACGCCGACACCGACCAGGCCATCGACCGCGCCACCGAGCAGCCCACGACGCTGGTCGACCTGTGGACGCAATCGCTGCTCACCGCCGCGACCACCCTGCGCGACCGCTACGTGGCGATCTTCGAACTGCAGATGGAGGCCGCGCGCCGACCGGTGCTCGCCTCGGCACTCGCGAGCCTGCTGGACACGGCGTCGCTACTCACCGCCGGCCACCACGACAAGCTCGGCCTCACCATCCCGCGCGAGAGGATCCCGGCCCTGATAGCGCTCTACGGGGGTGCGCTGTTCACCCTGGTCGCCGCGCCGCCGGGGAGCGTCAGCAGGGAAGCCGTCCAGAACGTGGTCGAGGTCATGGTGCACGGCTGTGCCGTACCCGAGGACCGGCGATGAGGCGGTCGCTCAGCGCAGCGCGCTCAGGACGCCTTCGACCTTCTCCGCCGGGTACGGCGTCGTGCGATCGACGCCGAACAACTCCCAGTAGAAGTCGTTCATGACCGCCGCGACAGGGGCGTACCGGCGGATCACCGCGGCGACAGCCGGCGGAGCACCGGCGGGGTCCGCACCGGCCGCGCACGCGCGGATGTACGCGTTGCGCCGCACGGGCCCGCCCTCTGGTGGCACCGCCACCCCGCAGATGTTGGTGACGAGCCAGTTGACCAGCTGCATCAGCGCGTAACCGGTGTCATGCGTCGCGTTGCGGGCCAGAAATCCACTCTCGCGGGCGGACAGGTCGAAGGCGCCGAAGCTCGGCGAGCCGACTCCGTACTGGCAGAACGGGGGCAGCCCGAACAGGTTCGCCGTGGACATCACGTTGTCCGCCTGGCGCTCCACGTCGGTCAGCGGCACCCGCTTCGCGAAGACCGGCACGCCGCCGACGTCCAATAACGCGGAGGTGCCACCTATCCCCGAGCCGAGCTCCCGCGCCTGCCGCAGCGACTCGGCGAGCTGCCGGTCACTGCGCGACGCCAGCGCGCTCGCCACAGCGCCGTATCTGCCGAGACGCCCACCTTGGGACATGTCCGGCCGCGCACCGCGCGGTTCCAGCGGGAGGCCTCCTTCATGATCGACTCGTCTGGTCAGACGCTACACCCGCGCGTCGCCTGAGCCCTCTCCCGGGCTCAGGAGAAGCGGCTCGCGGGTGTAGCGGTCAGCGAGGAGACACGTCGATCTGTACGCGGTCGCTCTCGCCGTCGGACAGGAACGCCGCCAGCTCCTGCCCCTGCTCGCCGACCTCAGCTCGGTCGGCTCGGGAGAAGCCACCCAGCGGGGTGACGATCACGGTGCCCGCCTGGACAGTCCAGGTCGCGGCGACCCGGCCGTCGACCAGGACAACGCGAGCCCCGGCGACCGACAGGAGGCGGTGGGCGTCGTCGATGATCCGGCCGCGGTCGTGGTAACCGAGGAGCGCGTTGTCGAAGGCCGGCAGGAACCGTACCGGGGCCGGAGTGTCCGGGTCGGGGCGCGGCGCGTCGGGGAGGTCCAGCAGGACCCGGCCGCGCTCGTCCCGGAAGGTGACCAGCTCCTCTCGTATCGCGGCCACCGCGGCCGGCAGGCCGGCCAGGCCGCACCAAGCCCGTATGTCGGCCGAGGCGGCCGGACCGAACGCGGCCAGATAGCGCCGCACCAGCGCCTCACCAACCGGATCGGAGCCGACCGGATCAGAGCCGACCCGATTCGAGCCGGCCCGATTCGAGCCGACCGAATCGGAGCCATTCGGATCGGAGCCGTTCCGGGCCGGTGAGTCGATCTCGCGCCCCAGCCAGGAGGAGAGCAGGACGTTGCGTACTCCCGCCCGCGCACGCCACACCCCACGCGGCGGCAGCTGCGCCATCGGGATGAGCGCGGCGACCAGCATCTCGCCCAGCGCCCGCGGTCCCGGCTCTGGCCAGCGTTCGGCCAGCGCCCGCGCGAGCTCGCTCATCGAGCGCGGCTCGTCGTCGGCCATCACCGCCCGTCCTGCCGCCGCGAGCTCGTCGAGATCCACCCCGGCGAGCTCGCGGCGATAGGTCCCGAGTACGCGCTGACGCAGCATGGCGTCATGGCGGCCCCGCCAGGCCAGGATGTCGTCGGCGGTCAGGAGGTGCACGGTGCGGCGCATGAGGTGGGTACGCACCACGCCCCGCCGGATGAGCAGGTCCGAGAGCGCCGCCGGGTCGAACGCCCGCAACCGCGACCAGAGCCCGACGAACGGTTCCTGCGGCTCCTGCGCCTGCAGGCCGCACAGGTGCGCGACGGCGTCGAGCACCGGCACGTCGGCGCGATCGAGCAGCATCTGCCGGGCGAGCGTCGCGCGGTTGAGCGCCCGGGTGTCCAGAATGGTCATCGCCGCTCAGGTCGACTTCTGACTGTCGAGCGTTTCGCGCAGGATGTCGGCGTGCCCGGCGTGCTGGGAGGTCTCGGCGATGACGTTCATCAGCACCGCGCGCACGCTGCGCACCGCGCCCGGCTCGTGCCAGGGTGCCTCCGGTAGCGGCTGCGTCGCCGACAGGTCGGGGACTGCGGCGACGATCTCCGCGGTGCGGGCGGCGACCTGCTCGTAACTCGCCAGGATCCCGGCCAGCGTGTCGCCGGGCAGCATCTGGAACTCGTTCTGGTGGTCGATCATCCACTGCGGGATCTCGCGTGCGGTGCCGGCCGCGATGTCGCCCCAGGTGACACCCTCGGGCAGGCCGTACGTCATCGCCGACGGGCCGTCGACCACGAAGCGCAGCCACGTATCCTCCATGGACGCGACATGCTTGACCAGCCCGCCCAGGCACAGCTCACTGACCGTCGGGCGCTCGCCGAGTTGCTCGTCGCTGAGCCCGCGGACGGCGTTGGTCACCGCGGATCGCGCGTTCGCGATCGCGGCGAGCAGGTCGCTCCGCTCGGCGTCGAGGGTCGCGGGGGGTGTGGTGGTGGCGGTCACGGCGTTCGGGCCCTTCGAGTCGTTGTCGTTGTCTGGCATGCGACAACAGTCGCAGAGGAAGCGGACAGGGAGTGGCCTCTTCTCCGGGCAAAATGAGGTCATGCCGAAGACTTCCGCGCGACTGCTGTCGTTGCTCTCGCTGCTCCAGACGCGCCGGGAATGGCCGGGGGCGCTGCTGGCCGAGCGGCTGGAGATCAGCCCGCGCACCGTACGCCGCGACGTCGACCGCCTGCGTGAGCTCGGCTATCCCATCCTGGCCTTCAAGGGGCCCGACGGCGGCTACCGGCTCGACGCCGGCGCGGAACTGCCCCCGTTGCTGTTCGACGACGAGCAGGCCGTCGCTCTGGCCATCGCGCTCCAGACCGCCGCCACCTCCAGTGGGGCGGGCATCGAGGAAGCCGCGGCGCGCGCGCTCAACACCGTCCGGCAGGTCATGCCCGCACGGCTGCGCCACCGGATCGACACCCTCCAGATCACCGCCGTCGAGCGGCCGGCGCGCCGACCGGGCCCACAGGTCGACAGTGGCGTCCTCATGGCGATCAGCGCCGCCGTCCACGCCCGGGAGGTGCTGCGCTTCGACTACCCGCCCGGTGTGGACGACGACGGCGTGCCGACCCCGCCGCGCCGGGCGCAGCCCCATCATCTCGTCACGTGGGGCGGGCGCTGGTACCTCGTCGCCTGGGACCTCGACCGCGAGGATTGGCGCACCTTCCGCGCCGATCGGATCACCCCGCGCACCCCCGCAGGGCCCCGCTTCACCCCGCGCGAGCTGCCCGGAGGCGACCTGGTCGCCTTCGTGACCAGCAAGTTCCGGGGCCTCGACGGCGCCGGCAACTGGCCCTGTCGCGGCGAGGTGATCCTCGACCTACCAGCCGCCGCCGTCTCCCGCTTCACTCACGACGGAGTCGTCGAGGAGCTCGGCCCGAACCGCTGCCGGCTCGTCGTGGGCTCGTGGTCCTGGACCGACCTGGCCGCCGTCCTCGGCAGGTTCGACGCCGACATCGAGGTCGTCGGCCCGGCCGAGCTCAAGGACGCCTTCGCGCGCCTGGCCCGCCGTTATGCCGGCGCGGCGACCGACATAGCCGCCCCGCCGGGTACAGAGTGATTGAGCAGGAGCCGTCCGCGAAGTGTTCACCTTTCCCTTGGCATTCTTTGCCTTGATTTGACCTGAGTTGAGCGGCGAACATGACCATGTCTGTCACCCCCCGAAGGAGGCCTCGTGCACACACAGCCGCGCCCCCGCCCTTCCTGGCCGGTACGACTGACCGTCGTCCTCGCCGCCATCACCTCCCTCGTCGGCCTGGTCGGCATCACCCCAGCCAACGCCACGGTCTACAACTCCTGCACCATCTCCCGCTGCGCCGACGCACGCTCGGCCAACTCGATCTGGACTGCCAAGAACTACCCCACCAGCAGCGGCTGGTACACCTGGACGGACGGCAGGTACAACTACACCGGCGGGCGCTTCTACAACCGGGAAGGCCAGCTCCCCAGCGGCGCCACCTACTATGAGTACGACGTGTACTCCCGGGCGCGGGGTGCCGCGCGTGACGCGTACCGGATCGTCGTCAACCGCAGCAGCGGTGTGACGTGGTTCTCCCCCAACCACTACACCGACTTCTACCGGCTCTAGGACCGCCATGACCGCCGCCGCACATCCGCCGCCGCACTGGCTGACAGTGTCCACCGACCCTGCGCCGGCGCTGGTGGATGGGCGGGCCTGCCGGACGCGTGCCGCCTTCTTCGAGGAGGTGGCACGCGCCCTGCGCCTCCCCGGCCACTTCGGCCGCAACTGGGACGCGCTGACCGACTCCTTGCGCGATGTCGGCGCGGTCACCCTGATCGTCGGGCATGCCGAGGAACTGCTCAGTGCCGAACCTCCCGGGCAGCTCGCGACCCTGCTGGCCGTGCTCGCCGACGCGGCCAAGACGGGGCTGACCACGACCCTGTGCACCGACCCCGGCCACGAAGCCCTGCTCCGGCAGCGGGTCGCCGCCGCACTGGCCTGAAACCTCGGGCCCGGTCCGCGTGCGTTGATTCAGCGTCGCCCGCGACGGGCGGTGCCGAAGATGGATCTGGTGATCTCCCGGCCGAGGCTGGAGGCCGCCGACCGCGCCAGGGACTGGAACTCCTTCGACTCCAGCACCCGCTCCAGCATGGACTGCTTCGGCTCCGGCTGCCTGGCCCGCTCCGGCTCGCGCGGAGCTTCTGGGCCCTTGGGAGGCTCGGCCAGCTTCGCGGACAGGATCTCGTAAGCCGACTGGCGGTCGACCGCCGTACCGTACTTCGGCTGAAGCGGCGAGGCGGCGATGACGCCTTGGACCACGTCCGGGCTCGACGGTCCCATGAGCGTCTGAGGGGCGCGCAGGCGCGTCCAGGCAACCGGGGTCGGCGCGCCCGTCTCGGACAGGACCGTCACGACGGCCTCACCGATACCGACCTCGGTGAGCAGCCGCTCCAGGTCGTAGGAGGACGAGGGAAAGGTCGAGACGGTGGCCTTGAGCGCCTTGGCGTCCTGGGGGGTGAAGGCGCGCAGGGCGTGCTGCACGCGCGCGCCCAGCTGGGCCAGCACGTCCGTCGGCACGTCGTTCGGCGTCTGGGTGACGAAGAAGACGCCCACGCCCTTCGACCGGATCAGCCGTACGGTCTGGGCGATCGACTGCAGGAACGCCTTGGACGCATCGTCGAACAGCAGATGCGCCTCGTCGAAGAAGAACACGAGCTTCGGCTTGTCGACGTCCCCCACCTCGGGGAGCTCGTGGAACAGGTCGGCGAGCAGCCACATCAGGAAGGTGGAGAACAGCTGCGGCCGGTCCTGTACGGCGGGCAGCTCGAGAACGGAGATCACCCCGTGACCGTCCGGCGTCACCCGGAGCAGGTCGCGCACGTCGAACTCCGGCTCGCCGAAGAACGCCTCCGCCCCCTGCGCCTCGAAGTTGGTCAAGGCGCGCAGGATGACCCCGGCCGTCGCCGCCGACAGCCCGCCGATGCCGCTCAGCACCTCCGGCGTGGTGGTCAGATACCGGATGACCGCGATCAGGTCTTTGAGATCGAGCAGCGGCAGCCCTTGCTTGTCGGCGAAGTGGAAGATCAGTCCGAGTGTGGACTCCTGCGTCTCGTTGAGCCCGAGGACCTTGGCCAGGAGGGTCGGGCCGAAGGCGGTCATGGTGCCGCGGATCGGGATGCCGTCTCCCAGACCGCCCAGGGAGAAGAACTCCACCGGACAGGCCGCGGGCTGCCAGGTCTCACCCACCTCGGCGGCGCGCCGGGTGACGCGCTCGGAGGCCGTACCCGGCGAGGCCAGGCCCGACAGGTCGCCCTTGATGTCGGCGAGGAAGACCGGGACTCCCTGGGCGACGAGCTGCTCCGCCATGAGCTGGAGGGTCTTGGTCTTTCCGGTTCCCGTGGCGCCGGCGACCAGTCCGTGCCGGTTCAGCATGCTCAGGGGGATGCGGATCCGCTCGGCGGAGTCGGCGGTGCCGTCCTCGCGTACCAGGGCACCAAGCTCCAGTGCCGCTCCCTCGAAGTCGTACCCCTTCATCGCTTCTCCCCCTCCGGACGTCCACCGAGGGGTCGTGCGCATCATGCTCACTTCCCAGGTGCGAAAAACCCGCGTCTGGGCAAAAGCGATTATGCGGTGGACGAGTTCTGTGACTTTTGACTATCGTGGGGCCAATGTCCAGTCCTGAGGCGTCAAGACGCTAGCCACCGGTTCTTCCGGTGGCTTCTCGTGATGTCACGCGGCAGCGCCGCCCCCTGAGGCCTGCGCGCCCTTTCGTCACTCCCGCCGCCGGATCACCGTCATACGGACTGATTCGTTCCAGGAATTCCGCCCCTGTCGTGGTGCCGGACCTGGTCCCTCCTTTCACGCGGTAGCGCCCCTTGCTGAGCGCTGGTGCGCGCCGCGTCGTCCTGTGATGCCCTTTCAACGCGGCCTGGAGTCTTTCGCTCATGCCCTTCGCCATCTACATCCTCGGACTGGCGGTCTTCGCCCAAGGAACGTCCGAATTCATGCTCTCCGGACTGGTTCCGAACATCGCCGCTGAACTGAACGTGTCCATCCCGGCCGCCGGCGCGCTGACGTCCGCCTTCGCCGCGGGAATGATCGTGGGAGCGCCGCTGATGGCGGTGCTCAGTATGCGCTGGCCACGTAGACGGGCGCTGCTCGTCTTCCTGGTCGCGTTCATGCTCGTGCACGTAGCCGGCGCGCTCACCTCCAGCTTCTCGGTGCTCCTGGTGACCAGGGTGCTCGGAGCGCTGGCCAACGCCGGCTTCCTCGCCGTGGGGCTCGCGACCGCGGCCGGCATGGTCGCGCCGAACGCCAAGGGGCGGGCCACCTCCATCCTGCTGGGCGGCATCACGCTCGCCTGTATCGCAGGGGTGCCCGCCGGTGCCGCGCTCGGTCAGACGTTCGGCTGGCGGTCGGCGTTCTGGGCCGTGGCCCTGATCTCCCTGCCGGCCGTCTTCGCCGTGCTGCGATCGGTGCCGGACCTCGCACCGGCGACGGTGGACCCCCGCGCGGGGCGCGAGCTCCGGGCCCTGCGCGGCCCGCGTCTGCTCGTCGTGCTGGCGCTGGCCGCGCTGGTGAACGCCGCCACCTTCTGTACGTTCACGTACCTGACCCCGTTGGTCACCAACGTGAGCGGCTTCTCGCCGGGCTGGGTGCCGGCGGTGCTGGCGCTGTTCGGTCTCGGGTCGTTCGCCGGGGTGACCATCGGCGGGCGGCTGTCCGACACGCGGCCGACGCTGGTCCTGATCGCGGGCGGGATCGCCCTGCTCGCCGGATGGGCGCTCTTCGCCGCCACGGCAGGCAGCCCGGTCGCCACGCTGCTGCTCGTCTTCGTCCAGGGGACCCTGTCGTTCGCCGTCGGCTCGACGCTGATCGCCCAGGTTCTGTACGCGGCGGCTCAGGCGCCCTCGCTCGGCGGCTCCTTCGCGACCGCGGCCCTCAACGTGGGCGCGGCGGCCGGTCCCGCCATCGGCGGCGCCACCATCGCCGCCGGGCTCGGCTACCACTCGCCTCTGTGGGTCAGCGCCGTGCTGGTGGCGGCGGCGTTCGCCGCAGCGGGCCTCGCCGAGGCCGTACGGCGTCACGCTGTGGTGGCCGCACGGTAACCTAGGGCCACCTGGCGCGCTCGCGCACGCGTGCTTTTGGTCGTTCCCTACAACTGTGGAGCCTTGGTGTGCTCCCTCTGCGACATTTCCCTACGAGCCGGCAGAGGCAAGGCTGTACAGGTGCGGGGGGTGCCACAGGGAAGGCGCGCACAGTCAACAGGAGGGCTCGGTCGGGTGTTCAGTCGTGTCGCCATCGTCAACCGTGGTGAGGCCGCGATGCGGCTCATCCACGCAGTCCGGGAGCTGGCCGCGGAGACCGCGACACCGATCCAAACCGTCGCGCTGCACACCGACGTCGACCGCGCCGCCACGTTCGTGCGCGAGGCCGACCTCGCCTACGATCTCGGTCCGGCGTCCGAGCGCCCGTACCTCGACCTGAAGGCGCTGGAGCGCGCGCTGGTGGAGACCGGGGCCGACGCCGCGTGGGTCGGCTGGGGGTTCGTCGCCGAGGACCCGGCGTTCGCGGAGCTGTGCGAGAAGATCGGCGTCACCTTCGTCGGGCCGAGCGCGGAGGCCATGCGCCGGCTCGGCGACAAGATCGGCGCGAAGCTGCTCGCCGAGGAGGTCGGCGTGCCGGTCGCGCCGTGGAGCCGCGGCGCGGTCGAGACCCTGGACGCCGCCCTCGCGGCGGCGGCCGAGATCGGCTACCCGCTGATGCTGAAGGCGACCGCGGGCGGCGGCGGGCGCGGCATCCGCGTGGTCACGGACGAGGCCGAGCTCGCCGACGCCTACGAGCGCACCAGCCAGGAGGCCGCGCGGGCGTTCGGCAGCGGCGTGGTGTTCCTGGAGCGCCTGGTCACCGGCGCCCGGCACGTCGAGGTCCAGGTGATCGCCGACGGCCAGGGCACCGCGTGGGCGCTCGGCGTCCGCGACTGCTCGGTGCAGCGGCGCAACCAGAAGGTCATCGAGGAGTCGGCCTCGCCGGTGCTCAGCCCCGCGCAGACGGCCGAGCTCAAGGCCTCGGCCGAACGGCTGGCCGTCGCGGTCGACTACCGGGGCGCGGCGACCGTCGAGTTCCTCTACCACCCCGGTGACCAGCTGTTCGCCTTCCTCGAGGTCAACACCCGCCTGCAGGTCGAGCACCCGATCACGGAGTCCACCACCGGGTTCGACCTGGTCAAGGCGCAGCTGCGGGTGGCATCCGGCGGCCGGCTCGACGGCGCGCCGCCGGTGGAGCGCGGGCACGCCGTCGAGGCCCGGCTCAACGCCGAAGACCCCGACCGCGACTTCGCCCCCTCCCCCGGCCGCATCGCGCGGCTGGACCTGCCCGCCGGGCCGGGCATCCGCGTGGACACCGGTGTCAGCGAGGGCGACACCATCCCGGCCGACTTCGACTCGATGATCGCGAAGATCATCGCGTACGGCGTCGACCGCGACGAGGCCCTCGGCCGGCTGCGCCGGGCCATGGCGCAGACCACTGTGATCATCGAGGGCGGCGCGACGAACAAGAGCTTCGTGCTCGACCTGCTCGACCAGCCCGAGGTGATCGACGCCAGCGCGGACACCGGCTGGATCGACCGCGTCCGCGGCCAGGGCAGGCTCGTCTCCCACCGGCACTCCGCCGTCGCGCTGGCGGCCGCCGCCATCGAGGCGTACGAGGAGGAGGAACGCGCCGAGCGGCAGCGGCTGCTGTCCACGGCGTTCGGCGGCCGCCCGCAGGTGCAGCACGAGAGCGGCCGGCCGCTGGACCTCAAGCTGCGTGGCGCCGGCTACCGCGTGCGCGTCGCGCGGGTCGGCGCGCACCGCTTCCGCGTCGGCGTCCAAGCGGGTGACGACGTCCGCACCGCCGACGTCGAGCTTGAGCGCTTCGACCGGCACACCGGGCGGATCATCGTCAACGGCACCCCCTACCGCCTGCTCACCGACACGCACGGGCCGATCCACCTGGTCGAGGTGGACGGCGTGACGCACCGGGTCAGCCGCGACGAGGGCGGCGTCGTCCGCTCCCCCGCGCCCGCGCTGGTCGTCGCCACGCCACTGAAGGTCGGCGCCGAGGTCGAGGCGGGCGCTCCGGTGCTGGTGCTGGAGAGCATGAAGATGGAGACGGTCCTGCGGGCGCCGTTCAAGGCGCGGCTGAAGGAGTGCGTCGTCTCCGTGGGCAGCCAGGTCGAGACCGGTGCGCCGCTGCTGCGGCTGGAGCCGCTCGCCGACGACGCCGCCGAGGCCGCGAGCACCTCGGCCGCCGCGTCCGTCGAGCTGGACCTGCCCGCCGCGCCGGGCGAGATCCCGGCGTGGAAGCGCGCCGCGCGCGGCCAGGAGGACCTGCGCAGCCTGCTGCTGGGCTTCGACGTCGACCCGCACGACGAAGGCGGGGTGCTCGAGGACTACCTCACAGCGCGCCGGGCGGCCACCGAGGAGGGCCATCGGCCGCTGGCCGAAGAGCTCGCCCTCGTCGAGGTGTTCGCCGACCTCGCCGAGCTGAGCCGCAACCGGCCGGCGGGCGAGGACGGCGGCGCCGGCCACGTCTACAGCGCTCGCGAGTACTTCCACACCTACCTGCAGAGCCTCGACGTCGAGCGGGCCGGGCTGCCGGCGGCCTTCCAGGCCAAGCTCGCCAAGGCGCTCGGGCACTACGGCGTCACCGAGCTGGAGCGCTCTCCCGAGCTCGAGGCCGCGGTGTTCCGGATCTTCCTCGCCCAGCAGCGCGCGTCCGCCGACGCCGCGGTCGTCACGACGTTGCTGCGCGCCTGGCTGCGGGAGTCGCCGCCGGACGAGACGCTGCGCGAGCCCGCCGGTCTCGCGCTGGAGCGGCTGCTGGCCGCGACCCAGGTCCGCTTCCCCGTGGTCTCCGACCTCGCGCGCGGCGTGGTGTTCGCCTGGTTCGCCCAGCCGCTGCTGCGCCGCAACCGCGCCCGCGTCTACTCCGACGTGCGCAAGCACCTGCGCCATCTGGACGCGCACCCGGACGCGCCGGACCGCGCCGAGCGCATCGCCGAGATGGTACGCACCACCGAGCCGCTGGTACGCCTGCTCGGCCAGCGGCTCACCCGCGACGACCTGGACAACGCGATCATGCTGGAGGTGCTGACCCGGCGCTACTACGGCAACAAGGGTCTCACCGGCGTCCGCACCAGCCAGGCCGCGGGCTGCACGTTCGTGGTCGCCGAGCGCGCGGGCTCCCGCGTGGTCTCCTCCGCGGTCGCCTTCGAGGACCTGGGCAGCGCGCTGCGCGGGCTCGCGGAGCTGGTGAGCGGCGAGGACGCCGTCGACGCCGACATCTATCTCGCCTGGGAGAGGCAGCCGGAGGGCTCCGAGGCGATGGCGGCCGCGCTGCACGAGGTCGTCAGCGCGCACCCGCTGCCGAGCCAGGTGCGCAGGCTCACCGCCACCGTCGCGGGCAGCGGCGGCACGGTGATGCACCACCACTTCACCTTCCGTCCGTCGGACACCGGGATGACCGAGCAGCGGCTGATCCGCGGCCTGCACCCGTACATCGCGCAGCGGATGCAGCTGGAGCGGCTGAGCAAGTTCGACCTGACCCGGCTGCCGTCCTCGGACGAGGAGGTCTACCTCTTCCAGTGCGTGGCGCGGGAGAACCCGTCGGACGACCGCCTCGTCGCCTTCGCGCAGGTGCGCGACCTGACCGAGCTGCGCGAGCACGACGGCCGGCTGGTCGCGCTGCCGACGGCCGAGGACACCATCGCCACCTGCCTCGACTCCATCCGCCGCGCGCAGTCGCGGCGGCCGTCGGAGAAGCGCTTCAACACCAACCGGATCGTGGTCTACGTCTGGCCGCCGAGCGGCATCACCCGCGCCGAGATCGAGATGATCGCCGCGCGCGTGCGGCCGACGACCGTGGGCGCCGGTCTGGAGGAGATCCTGTTCATCGCGCGGCAGCGCGACCGGACGACCGGCGAGCTGACGAAGATGGCCGTGCGCATCACCTTCGACGCCACCGGTGGCACCGACCTGACCATCGGCGAGCCGTCGGACGAGCCGGTCGAGCCGCTCGACGACTACCGGCAGAAGGTGCTGCGGGCCAGCAGCCGCAACACGGTCTACCCGTACGAACTGACCGGCCGGCTCGGCGACTTCGCCGAGTACGACCTCGACGACGACCACGCGCTGGTGCCGGTCGAGCGGCCGAAGGGGCGCAACACCGCGGCGATCGTCGCGGGCGTGATCACCACGCCGACCCGCCGGCACCCGCAGGGCGTCACCAGGGTCCTGCTGCTCGGCGACCCGACCAAGTCGCTCGGCGCGCTGTCGGAGGCCGAGTGCCGCCGCGTGATCGCCGCACTGGACCTGGCCGAGCGGATGCGGGTGCCGCTGGAGTGGTACGCGCTGTCGGCCGGCGCCCGGATCTCCATGAAGTCCGGCACCGAGAACATGGACTGGGTGGCCGCGGCGCTCAAGCGGATCGTCGAGTTCACCCAGGACGGCGGCGAGATCAACATCGTGGTCGCGGGCATCAACGTCGGCGCGCAGCCCTACTGGAACGCCGAGGCGACGATGCTCATGCACACCAAGGGCATCCTGGTGATGACGCCGGACTCGGCGATGGTGCTGACCGGCAAGCAGTCGCTCGACTTCTCCGGTGGCGTGTCGGCCGAGGACAACTTCGGCATCGGCGGCTACGACCGCGTGATGGGCCCGAACGGGCAGGCTCAGTACTGGGCGCCCAACCTGGCCGCCGCGCGGGACGTGCTGATGTCGTACTACGACCACACCTACGTCGCGCCCGGCGAGCAGGGGCCGCGGCGGGCGAAGACCACCGACCCCGTCGAGCGCGACATCTCCGACTTCCCGCACTCCTTGCCGGACAGCGACTTCACCACCGTCGGCGAGATCTTCTCCACCGAGGCCAACCCCGACCGCAAGAAGCCGTTCGACATCCGGACCGTGATGCGGGCGCTGTCCGACCAGGACCACCCGGTGCTGGAACGCTGGGCGGGCATGGCCGACGCCGACACCGCGGCGGTGCAGGACGTGCATCTCGGCGGCATCCCGGTGTGCCTGCTCGGCATCGAGTCACGGGCGGTGCCGCGGCGCGGGTTCCCGCCCACCGACGGCCCGGACACCTACACCGCGGGCACGCTGTTCCCGCGCTCGTCGAAGAAGGCCGCGCGGGCGATCAACGCGGCCAGCGGCAACCGGCCGCTGGTGGTGCTGGCGAACCTGTCGGGCTTCGACGGCTCGCCGGAGTCGATGCGGAAGCTGCAGCTGGAGTACGGCGCCGAGATCGGCCGCGCGATCGTGAACTTCCGCGGGCCCATCGTGTTCTGCGTGATCTCGCGCTACCACGGTGGCGCGTTCGTGGTGTTCTCCAAGGCCCTGAACCCGAACATGACCGTGCTCGCGCTGGAGGGCTCGTTCGCCTCGGTGCTCGGCGGCGCCCCCGCCGCCGCGGTGGTGTTCTCCGGCGACGTCAACGTCCGCACCGCGGCCGACCCGCGCGTACGGGACCTGGAGGCGCGCACCGCGGCCGCCGCCGGCACCGAGCGCGCCGCGTTGACCGCGGAGCTCGACGAGCTCCGCGCGTCGGTCCGCGCGGAGAAGCTCGGTGAGGTGGCCACGGAGTTCGACCGGGTGCACAACATCCAGCGCGCGGTCGAGGTCGGCTCCGTGGACGCCGTCATCCGCGCCGCCGAACTCCGCCCGCGCATCATCGAGGCCATCGAGTCGCGTCTGCGTTAGCCCGCGTTGGCCCGGCGTTGACCCGCGTCGGGCCTTCGCGGCCGCGTCAGCCCAGCGTTGGCACGGGGTTAGTCCTCCGCAGCCGCGTCGGGCCAATGTCGACCCGCGTCAGCCTTCTGTGAGCGCCGCTTTCATGACGTCCCGCAGGGGCGTCGGCGGGTGGCCGATCAGGTCGGCCAGCGCCGGGTCGACCTGGGCGAACTCGCCCTGCCTGCTGGCGGCGAACATGCCCACGAGCATCCGTGCCCGCGGCTCCGGCACGCCAGGGGAGAGCAGGCTCGCCACGTACTGCTCGTCGGTGATGACGACGCGCCTGATCGGGCGTCCGGTGAGATCGGCGGCGAGCGCGGCGACATCGGCGAGGTCGAGGGCTTCGGAGCCGGTGAGCGGCGGGGTCGGGCCGTCGAAGCGGCCCTCGTCGGCCAGGATGATCGCGGCGGCCTCGGCCAGGTCGGCGTGGGCCGTCCAGGAGACCGGCCCGTCCTGCGGCGCGGCCAGTTCGCCGGTCCGCAGGGCCTCGCGCAACAGCATCAGCGTCGTGGCGGCGTAGAAGCCGTTGCGCAGCGAGGTGTAGGGGACGCCGGACTCCCCCAGCGCCGCCTCGGTGGCGGCGTGGTCCGGCATGGGCGCGAAGAGCGAGGCCGGGTTCGCGCCCATGTGGCTGGTGTAGAGGATCCGGCGCGCGCCGGCCGCCTTGGCCGCCGTGATCGCGGCGCGGTGCAGGCTGAGCCCCGTGTCGCCGGTGGCGGCGGCGGACACGATCAGGACCTGGGAGGCGTCCTCGAAGGCGTGGGCGAGGCTCGCGGGCTCGGCGTAGTCACCCCGGCGGACGCGGACGCCCCGTTCCCGCAACCACTGTGCCTTATCAGGGTCGCGGACGCTCACCGCGACCTTCTCGGCGGGGAGGCGTTCGAGCAGATCCTCCAGAATCGCCCGGCCGAGCTGTCCGCCGGCTCCGGTGACGATGATCATCATGACCTCCAGTTGTCGTCTCGCAGCAGGGTCGCCGGGGTCAGATCGACTCCCGCGCATCACTGCTAACGAGATGGACGTTATCACTGATAAATAGTGATGCTAACGCGAATCTGTTATCGTTGCCACCATGGATGCCGATGACTTCGACGCCGGGGGCGGCCCTCGCGAACGCATCCTCGCCGCCACGGCCAAGCTGCTCGCCGAGGGCGGCCGGGAGGCCGTGTCGACGCGCGCGGTGGGCGCCGCGGCCGGTGTGCAGGCGCCGACCATCTACCGGCTCTTCAGCGACATGCGAGGCCTGCTCGACGCGGTCGCGGCCGAGGGCTTCGCCGCCTACCTGAGCAGCAAGACCGGCCGGGAACACATCGCGGACCCGGTCGAGGACCTCCGCGCCGGCTGGGACCTGCACATCGGTTTCGGCCTGGCCAATCCGGCCCTGTATCTACTCATGAACGAGCCCCGCCTCGGGGCCGCTGCCCCGCCCGCCGCCGTCGCCGGCGAAGAGGTCCTCGCCGCGCACATCCGCCGGATCGCCGAGGCGGGCCGGCTGCGCGTCAGCGAGGAACGCGCCGCCCACCTCGTCCAGGCGGCCGGTCTCGGCACGACCGTCACCCTGATCACCATGCCGGCGGACCGGCGCGATCCGGAGCTGTCCGTCCTCGCCCGCGAGGCGGTCATCGCCGCGATCACCACCGACGCTCCGGCGGCCGTATCCCCCGGACCGGTCACCGCCGCGGTCACCCTGCGCGCCGTCCTGCCCGGGACCACCGTCCTCACCGAACCGGAGCAGCGCCTCCTGGAAGAGTGGCTCGACCGCATCGCCGACCCGGCCACCTGAGGGCCCCCGGGGGATTCGTCACACAACCGTCTCGGTCCGTGGTGGCTGGGGTTCTTTGAGAGGGATGCCCCCTGCGGGGAGAGGAAGACAACGGTCGGTCGCGGCCGGCGTCCCTCGGGAGGCACCCCCGCGGAGGGGAAGACAACGGTCCGTCGTGGCGCGTCATGTACGGGCCCGCCGCCCCGCACGCACTGCCAGAATCTACGTGGTGATGATAAAAATCGACACCGTGTAGACTTTGAGATGGGGAGCAGTCCAGTTCCTCGCGAGTCTCCTCAGGAGGAACAATGCAGAGGCAGAACTGGCTCATCACCGGCGTCAGCACGGGCCTTGGACGTGCCTTCGCCCAAGCCGCCCTGGCCGCCGGTCACACCGTCGTCGGCACGGTCCGCTCCGAGGAGGACCTGCGGGCCTTCGAAGGGCTCAAACCCGGGTACGCTCACGGCCGCATCCTGGATGTGACCGACGACGCCGCCGTCTCGAGCGTGATCACGGAGGTGGAACAGAGCGTCGGCCCCCTGGATGTCGTCGTTGCCAACGCGGGCTACGGCCTGGAGGGCACCTTCGAGGAGACGCCGCTGGCCGACGTGCGGCGGCAGTTCGAGGTCAACGTATTCGGGACAGTCGCCACGCTGCAGGCGGCCCTGCCCCACATGCGCCGGCGGCGCCGCGGACACCTGATGGCCGTCACCTCCATGGGCGGGCTGATGGCCGTGCCCGGCATGTCCGCCTACTGCGGCAGCAAGTTCGCCCTGGAAGGCATTCTCGAGGCACTGGGCAAGGAGGTCGCACAGTTCGGGATCCACGTAACGGCGATCGAGCCCGGCTCCTTCCGTACCGACTGGGCCGGACGGTCCATGACACGCACCGCGCGGTCCATCGACGACTACGACGAGCTGTTCACCCCCATCCGTGAAGCGAGGCAGAAGGCCAGCGGGCACC
The DNA here is from genome assembly GCF_040659625.1 of Nonomuraea sp. NPDC049750. NCBI lineage: Bacteria > Bacillati > Actinomycetota > Actinomycetes > Streptosporangiales > Streptosporangiaceae > Nonomuraea > Nonomuraea sp. NPDC049750. The sequence goes on along the minus strand of NZ_JBFANB010000009.1, from coordinate 1,966 downwards.
AGCTGGGCGATCCGGCCAAGGGCGGGGAGGCCGTCGTGCACATCGCGTCGGTCGACCAGCCGCCGGCCCACCTCGTCCTTGGCTCGGATGCGCTGCGACTGGTCACTGCCGCGCGGAAGGCTGTGGACGAGGACATCCGCGCATGGGAGCCCCTCTCCCGTACGACCGACTTTGCCGAGGGTGCTCAGCTCTGATGCCCAGCCACCACTCCGCGCGGAGCCGGCGCGCCACCGAACGCAAGGGCGATGTCCGGGAGAGGGCCATTTTGGACACCTGCGAAGCTCTACTGGTGCAAAAGGGCTACGACGCCATGACTGTCGGCGACATAGCTCAGGGCGCCGGTATCACCCGCGGCGCTCTGTATTTCTACTTCGGCTCCAAACAAGAAGTGGTCACGGCACTCGTGGCCCGAACCGTTGAGCATCTGTGGGAGCGGTCCCGGGCCACTGCAGAGACCGACGAGCCGCGCCAGGCCATCGCAGCAGCCATGCAGCGCACGGTTGAGCTGTGGGATGAGCACGGTCTGGTCATGCGCACGGCGATCGATCTGTCGTTGACCGTGCCGGAGATCGGCGAGCTGTGGAGCCACACGGCTGACCTGTTCATCACGGCCATCACCGCTGTCCTGGAACGAGCCGGCGTTCAGGCCGGCACCGAACCAGAACAAGCGTCAGCGATGGCACGCGCCTTGTGCTGGATGATCGAGCGGACCTTCTACCACGCCTCGCAGGAATCCCGCGAGAATTTACAAAAAGCATCTTCGACCTGCGAACACATCTGGCTGACCAGCGCCGGTCTCACCACCTGAATGAGGCATCTGGCCTGGACGTGAAGGCGCAGACATGCTGGCGCCGGCACATCCCAGCCCGAGATCAATCCGATCGAGAACCGCCGTACGACCGCTCCTGATGGCCGAAGCAGACGGATCGCCGATGGCGGCCTCGCTCCGGTCAACGATCGAGCCGCCCGCCGACGACGTCGGGGCAGGCGTCTTCAGGATGCAGACCCTGTCGCACCTTCAGCCGCCGATCGGGCGGTTTCCGCCTCGGGCGGGGTTCGGGGGCCGGGAAGAGTGGCCGCCACCGCGGTGGCGAGGTCGAGGTGGGAGTTCATGTCCAGCTCGAATCGGCCGTAGGGGTTCACGTGGGTCCAGAACAGTGGCGACAGGTCCCGCCGGCCGGCGTCGGTGGGCCGCTTCTGCCACTCGCCGTACGTACCGTGCGGCCCAGTTCCTCGATCGCCCGGTAGGTGGGGTGCTTGGGCCCGCCGCGGGTGAAGCGCCGCAGGACCTCCTCGGCCTCGGCGGTGCCCAGGCGCAGGGCGGTGGTGTACTTCACGATCTGGTCGTACTGCTGGCGGATCAACGCGTGACACGCAAAACCACGGATTCATAATCCCGTAGGTCGTGGGTTCAAGTCTCGCCCGCCCTACCACACTGACCTGTGGCTTTACCCGCATCTGTAGTCAGTGTCGTCTGATCGTGAGTCACGGTGAGCCACATGTGGGTCAGGTCCCAGCCCGGGCCTTGCCGATCTTCCGGCTGGTCGTCCGCACCGCCTTCAGCACCAGCCGCGCGGCCGCTTGTCGCTGTCGTGATACAGCTGCGGCAGCACCGAAACATGGGTGCCGACGGTCAGCACGATGCTGGCACGCCCCAGCGTGCCCTGCACCGGGTGGCATAAGAGCGGACAAGCATTCTCCGCAGCTTGAGGACCGGGACTCAAGCCAACTTGCGCCGGTCGGGACGACAACACAGCCGGGGTCGGTCTGGACCTCGCCGCCTTCCGCCGCGCCGGTGAGCAGGGGACGGTGCTCCGTCACGGTAGGGTTCTGGCGGACTTTCTTTAAGGTGGACGGCATGTGTGAGTAACGCCAATGAGCTGATCGGCGCGGCGATGGAGGCGCTTGCCCGCGAGGATCAGGCGTCCTTCGACTCCGCCGCCGCCTTCCTGGCCGACCGGGACGA
>NZ_JBFANB010000008.1:0-378018 GCF_040659625.1 Nonomuraea sp. NPDC049750 | reverse complement strand
AGCGTCGCCTGCACGTGCTGTCCGACCGGCTGGAGCGGGAGCGGGCCGACTTCGAGGCCGGACGGGTGCACATCGTACGGGGTGGCAAGCGACTGCTCAACGCCCGCCATCAGCTGGCCGCCGCCCATCTCAGCGAAACGCAGTGGCGCGAGCGGTGGCAGGCCGAGCGGTGGTTTCTGCAGGCCGATGGCGAGTCGGGCAAGCGCTACGGCAACGAGACCATCCGCCTCACCCCCGACGGCCAAGTTTCGATCAAACTCCCGGCCCCGCTGGCTCACCTGGCCAACGCCGCCCATAGCCGCTACGTGCTGTCGGCGCGGGTGCGTTTCGCGCACCGCGGCCAGGAGTGGGCCGACCGCATCGAGGCCAACCAGGCCGTCGCCTGCCGCATCCACCTGGACATCCACCCAGGTGGGGCCCGCAACCGGCGAGACAGCGGCCGCTGGTATCTGACCGCCTCCTGGCAGCATCAACCGACCCCGACCATCCCGCTCCAGGCGGCGCTCGCCGGCGGGGTGATCGGGATAGACACCAACGCCGACCATCTCGCCGCCTGGCGGCTGGACGTGCACGGCAATCCGATCGGCGACCCGCGCCATTTCGGCTACGACCTGTCCGGCGCCGCCAGTCACCGCGACGCCCAGGTCCGGCACGCCATCACCCGACTGCTGCACTGGGCCCGGGAGTGCGGGGTGCACGCCATCGCGGTGGAAGACCTCGACTTCGCCGCGGAGAAGACCCGCGAAAAGCACGGCCGCAACAAGCGGTTCCGGCGGCTCATCTCCGGCATGCCCACCGGCAAGCTGAAAGCCCGGCTCACTTCCATGGCCGAAGGCGCCGGTATCGCGATCATCGCGGTGGATCCCGCCTACACCTCCCGGTGGGGAGCCCAGCACTGGCAGCGCCCGCTGACCAGCGGGACTCGCAAGGCCAGCCGCCATGACGCCGCCGCCGTGGCCATCGCACGACGCGCCCAGCAGTACCCGATCCGGCGACGGACGGCACCGCCCCCGCACGAGGCCGTACGGTCGAGGTGTGGACAATCGTGACGAGGTCCGCGAGTTCCTCACCTCGCGGCGAGCTAAGATCACCCCGGAGCAGGCCGGCCTGATCGCCGGATCCCGGCGGCGCGTCCCCGGTCTGCGCCGCGGTGAGGTCGCGGCCCTGGCCGACCTGAGCGCCGAGTACTACGCCAAGCTCGAACGAGGCAACCTCGCCGGCGCCTGCGCGGCGGTGCTCGAAGCCCTCGCCCGCGCCCTGCGGCTCGACGACGCCGAGCGCGCCCACCTCCTGCACCTGGCCCAGACCGCCGACGGCTCGGACGTCCTGACCCGCCCCCGGCGCCGCGCCGCCCGGCCGCAGACGCTCCATCGCAGCCTGCAGTGGACGCTGGACGCGATCACCGCCGGACCCGCCTTCGTGCAGAACAGCCGTATGGACGTGCTCGCCGTCAACCAGTTCGCCCGCGCGTTCTTCGCCGACCTGTACGCCTCCCCGGCCAATCAGGAGAACCTGGCCCGGTTCGCGTTCCTCGACCCGGCCTCGCGCCGCTTCTACCCGGACTGGGGTCCCTTCGCGGACATGTGCGTGGCCATGCTGCGCACCGAAGCCGGCCGCAACCCCCACGACAAAGAGCTCCACGACCTCGTCGGCGAACTGTCGACCCGCAGCGATGAGTTCCGCACCCGCTGGGGCGCGCACAACGTCCGCCGGCACGGCACCGGAACCAAACGCTTCGACCACGCCATCGTCGGAAAGCTCACCCTCGCCTTCGAGGGCTTGCAGATGGTCGCCGACCCCAGTCTCACCCTCACCATCTACACCGCCGAACCCGGCTCACCCTCCGAAGAGGGCCTGCGCCTGCTCGCCTCCTGGGCGGCGACTCAGGAAGCCCAGCCCCACACGGAGCCGTTGGCGGCGGACTGACCGGTCCGTGGCGAGGTGGTCGGCGAGGGGGACTTCACCGACCGCGTAGCACCGGCGGATGGAGCGGCAGGCGGGCGCGGGCGTCCTGAAGGCGCTCGCGGGGCGGGTAGGTCGGTCAGGTGTCGCGGGCGTCCTGGAGCCGCTCGCGAGGCGGGGAGGTCGGTCAGGTGTCGCGGTCGTAGCGCAGGCGCACCTCCGCGGCCAGCGTCTCGTCCTCGTGCTCCAGCCCGTACGTCCAGACGCGGCCCGCGTCGTCGACGCGGCCACGCAGCGGCAGGGTCCTGGCCAGCAGCTCGATGGCCAGCCCGCTCGTCGGCGCGTCACCGCCGTCCTCCACCGCCCCCGCGAACTCAGCGCAGGCGAGCTCCAGGTGCGCGATGCCGAGCTGCACCCGCAGCCGGGCCACCTCGTCTTGGGGGGCCACCTCGAGCGCCTCCAGCAGCACCTCGGCCGCCTCCCCCGGCTCGCCCCGCTCCAGCAGCAGCTCGGCCAGCTGCTGCGCGGCGTGCGCGCCCACGTCGTCCGGCCCGGCGGCGGCCAGCGCGGCCCGCAGCTCGTTCTCCGCCTCGTCGTAGTCGCCGGCCAGCACGGCCAGCCGGGCCAGGGCGAGACGCGCCAGCGGGAGGTAGGCGGCGGTGCCGACGCCCAGGACCGCCTGCCACGCCCCCCTGGCCTGCTCGGCGCGGCCCTCGCGCTCGAAGCCCTGCGCGAGGTGACAGGCCGCCTGAGCGGCGAACTCCGGATGCCCGGTGGCCAGCGCGACCCGGGCGGCCGCTCGGGCTCCCTCCGGGTCGCCCCGCTCGTCGAGCACCACGGCCAGGCCCACGGCGGCCTGCGCCCGGTCGGGCTCCTCGGGGTCGGCGGCCAGCTCGCTGAGTATGGCCGCCGCGCCGTCGAGGTCACCGTGCTCGGCCAGGCGGCGAGCGGTGTCGAGAGGCGGGACCTGCAGCTCTGAGAACGTCAAGAGAGCTCCTTAGGCGACGGTCGGACAGAGCCTAACGAGTTCCGGTGATCATGTCTTCTCACTGGCCACGTTCAGCCTGGGTGGCGGGAAAAAATCCCGGAAAACGGACGTAGCCCTCCCCGTCCGAGCACAGCGGACGGAGAGGGCCACGGTTACGCGGTGGAGAGGGCCACGGTCCCGCGAACGCGACGTGCGGGTCAGTCCCGGACACAACAGCCGGATCAGTCGCGAATGCGACAGCCAGCTCAGTTACGGACGTAGCGCCCGGAGCTATCGCGGACGCGACAAGCCAGGTCAGTCCTCGTAGGCCTCCAGCGGCGGGCACGAGCAGACCAGGTTGCGGTCGCCGTAAGCCTGGTCGATGCGCCGCACCGGCACCCAGTACTTGCCCTCCCGCAGCGACGGCAGCGGGTAGACCGCCTCGGTACGGCTGTAGGGATGGGCCCACTCGTCGGCCGCGACGGCCTCGGCGGTGTGCGGGGCGTTGCGCAGCGGGTTGTCGGCCCGGTCGTAGGCGCCCGAGGCGACCCGCGCGATCTCGCCCCTGATGGCCACCATCGCGTCCACGAACCGGTCGAGTTCGGCCAGGTCCTCGCTCTCGGTCGGCTCGATCATCAGCGTGCCGGCGACCGGGAAGGACATGGTCGGGGCGTGGAAGCCGTAGTCGATGAGCCGCTTGGCCACGTCGTCGACCGTGACGCCGGTCTCCTTGGTGATCTGCCGCAGGTCGACGATGCACTCGTGGGCCACCAGGCCGCCGCGCCCGGTGTAGAGCACCGGGTAGTGCGGGGCCAGCCGCCGGGCGAGGTAGTTGGCCGACAGGATCGCCTGCTCGGTGGCCGCGGCCAGGCCGTCGCCGCCCATCATCCTGACGTACGCCCAGGAGATCGGCAGGATGCCCGCCGAGCCGTACGGGGCCGCCGAGACCGCGCCGACCGGTGAGCCGGGGCGCAGCGGGTGGCCCGGCAGGTAGGCGGCCAGGTGGCCGCGGACCGCGACCGGGCCGACGCCGGGGCCGCCGCCGCCGTGCGGGATGCAGAAGGTCTTGTGCAGGTTGAGGTGGGAGACGTCGGCGCCGAACTCACCCGGCTTGGCCAGCCCGACCAGGGCGTTGAGGTTGGCCCCGTCGACGTAGACCTGGCCGCCCGCGTCGTGCACCTTGGCGCAGACCTCGGTGATCGTCTCCTCGAAGACACCGTGCGTCGAGGGGTAGGTGAGCATGATCGCGGCCAGCGCGTCGCGGTGCTTGTCGATCTTGGCGTCGAGGTCGGCCAGGTCCACGTTGCCCTCGGTGTCGCAGGCCACGACCACGACGCGCATACCGGCCATGACGGCGCTGGCCGCGTTCGTGCCGTGCGCGGAGGAGGGGATGAGGCAGATGTCGCGGTGCTCGTCGCCGTGGTCGTGGTGGTAGGCCCGGATCGCGAGCAGCCCGGCGAACTCCCCCTGGGACCCGGCGTTCGGCTGGATGGAGACCGCGTCGTAGCCGGTCACCTCGGCCAGCCACTCCTCCAGGGTCTCGATGAGGTGGCGGTAGCCCGCGGCCTGCCCGTCGGGCGCGAAGGGGTGGATCCCGGCGAACTCCGGCCAGGTGATGGGCTCCATCTCGGTGGTCGCGTTGAGCTTCATCGTGCAGGAGCCGAGCGGGATCATGGACCGGTCGAGGGCGATGTCCTTGTCCTGGAGCCTGCGCAGGTAGCGCAGCATCGCGGTCTCGGAGTGGTGACTGTGGAAGACGGGGTGGGTGAGGTAGCCGGACTCCCGCGTCAACGCGGCGGGCAGCGTGTCCAGCCCGTCGTCGGCGAGGAGGCCGGCCACCGGCCCGCTGACGCCGAAGGCGGCGGCGACCTGCTCGAGGTCGGCCGCGGTGGTCTTCTCGTCGCAGGCGACGGAGACGTGGTCGACGTCGGCCTGCCACACGTTGACGCCGCGCTCGGCGGCCTGCCGGACGACCTCGGCGGCCCGGCCGGGCACCCTGGCCAGCACGGTGTCGAAGAACTCCCGGTGTACGACCTCGACGCCGCCGCGGCGCAGGCACTCGGCCAGCGCGGCGGCGTGCCGGTGCACGCGGCCGGCGATGCGGCGCAGCCCCTCGGGCCCGTGGTAGACGGCGTACATGCCGGCGATGACGGCCAGCAGGACCTGCGCGGTGCAGATGTTGCTGGTGGCCTTCTCCCGCCTGATGTGCTGCTCGCGGGTCTGCAGGGCCAGCCGGTAGGCGGGCGCGCCGTCGGCGTCGACGGAGACGCCCACGAGGCGGCCGGGCATCTGCCGCTGCAGTCCTTCGCGTACGGACATGTAGGCGGCGTGCGGCCCGCCGAAGCCGAACGGCACGCCGAAGCGCTGCGAGGAGCCGATCGCGATGTCGGCGCCGAGCTCGCCCGGCGCGGTGACCAGGGTCAGCGCGAGCAGGTCGGCGGCGGCCACGACCAGCGCGCCCGCGGCGTGCGCCCGCTCGGCCACGGCGCGGAAGTCGCGCAGCCGGCCGGAGGCGCCCGGGTATTGGACGAGCACGCCGAAGCACTCGGGCAGCTCGCCGTCGAGCGTGTCCTCGACCAGCGTGATGCCCAGCGGCTCGGCGCGGGTGGCCAGCACCGCCTTGGTCTGGGGCAGCGCGTCGGCGTCGACGACGAACACGTCGCTCTTGGACTTGCCCGCGCGCCTGGCCAGTGTCATCGCCTCGGCGGCGGCCGTGCTCTCGTCGAGCAGGGAGGCGCCGGCGACGTCGAGGCCGGTCAGGTCGGAGACGACGGTCTGGAAGTTGAGCAGCGCCTCCAGGCGGCCCTGCGAGATCTCCGGCTGGTAGGGGGTGTAGGCGGTGTACCAGCCCGGGTTCTCCAGCAGGTTGCGGCGGATCACCGCCGGGGTGATCGTGTCGTGGTAGCCCAGGCCGATCATCGAGGTGAGCACCCGGTTGCGGTCCGCGATGGCCCGCAGTTCGGCGATGACCTCGGTCTCGCTGGCCGCGGCGGGCAGCGCGAGGCGGTCCTTGATCCTGATGGACTCGGGGACGGCCACCGCCACCAGGTCGGCCACGGACTCGAAACCCACGGCCTCGAGCATGCGCTGCTGCTCGGATTCGGACGGGCCGATGTGCCGGGTCGAGAACGGCGGAGCTGACAGATCGGTCATGGAAGGTGCCTCCCGAGGGCTATGGAGACCGGCGCCTGGGCGCGGGCGAGTGCCGGATCTCCCCCTCTGTCATGGCGACCTGAGAGCTTCACCCCCATGAGGGCTTGCACCGTCGGTGAGGCGCGCCTGGCGGGCGTGCCTGCTTTCCAGAGTTGCCTACCCCGAGCGGTACGGGTGCCTGAGAGATTCCGGGGAGGGTTGCTCCTTCGGCGCCCCGGGACCAGCCCGGGACTCTCCCGCAGGGGGTCGTCAGCCTTGCGCTCTAAGGTTACTACCGGATTGCTACCCTATGCGGCGCGACCGTCGCCGCTGGGCCAGCTCGTCAGCGGGGTGGTCGGCCGGGACGCTGTCCTCGACCGCCGCCCTTTCCCCCGGCAGCTCCGCGAGGGAGCCCTCGACCTCGCGCCAGACCCGGCCGAGCGCGATGCCGAACACGCCCTGACCGCCCTGGAGCAGATCGATCACCTCGTCGGCCGAGGTGCACTCGTAGACGCTGACGCCGTCGCTCATGAGCGTGATCTGCGCGAGGTCGCCGACCCCGCGGTCACGCAGGTGTTGTACGGCCGTACGGATCTGCTGGAGGGAGACTCCGGTGTCGAGGAGCCGCTTGACGACCTTGAGCACCAGGATGTCGCGGAAGCTGTAGAGCCGTTGGGAGCCCGAGCCGTGCGCGGCTCTTATCGTCGGCTGGACCAGCTCCGTGCGCGCCCAGTAGTCGAGCTGCCGGTAGGTGATGCCGGCCGCCGCGCACGCCGTCGGGCCGCGGTATCCGATGTCACTCGGCAGTGTCGTGGGCTGCTCGTCGAAGAGCAGGCCCTGCTCTCCGGCACGCTGCCGCGCACTCTCACGCCGCACCGGATCTTCCTGGCCGGCCGTCTTTCCCTCGCCGCTGCTGACCGCCACGCGGACCTCCGGCTTTCTCTCATCCCATGGCCTGATCTGGGGGTTCGTAAAAGCGCGGCCATGGGTTTCACTTGCACCGTAGGACCGTGACCATGCGCAGTCAACGATCCCGCTCGGCGCGTCGTGAAGCGTAAATGCACTGAAATACCTACCCCGCCCGGCCAAAGTCCTCGGGGGTGATCGTGTCAAGGAACTCCCTGAACTTCTCCACCTCGTCCTCTTGGTCGTCGGGGATGATCACCCCGGCTTCCTGGACGACCTCCTCACTGGCGAAGATTCGTGCTCCGGTGCGCAAGGCGAGCGCGATCGAGTCGGAGGGCCGCGCGCTCACCTCGACGCCGTTGGAGAACACCAGGTCGGCGAAGAAGATACCGTCACGCAGGGCGACGATGTTGACCGCGCGCAGGCCCACGCCAAGAGCGCTCAGCACGTCCCTGAACAGGTCGTGCGTCAGTGGCCGGGCTGGAGGCTCCTCCGCTTGGGCCAGAGCGATGGCCGTGGCTTCGGTCATCCCAATCCAAATCGGCAGGAACCTCTCCCCGTGTGCCTCCTTGAGCAAGACGATCGGCTGATTTGTAGGCATCTCTACGCGGACGCCCACGACCTCCATCTGCAACACGGGCTGCTCCATATTCGACTGGTCGGCGACCCCGGCACAGCTATTGAGCCGGTCCGCTTCTGCATTTCAACGTAACACCCGAGGGGCCTTGTATGTCCCGCTGGTCCGGTCATCGGCCTAGAACGGTTCGCACGCCTGTACGCACCAGAGCGGCGTGCAGGTCGAGCAGCAGCGCCGACAGCTCCCTCGCGGCCTCGTCGGCCTCTCCGATGGCCCCTGGGGCCCGGCGTTTGAGTATGGGCGCGACCGTCTGCTCCACCAGACCGCACTCGCGCTCGGCCGCGGCCTTGACCGCGCGCAGATGCCGGGCGTGCAGGCCGAACCGGGCCAGGGCGCCGACGCTGCGCGCCACGTTGAGCGCCTCCTCGTCGTAGCGCCTGGCCGTCGCCGAGAGCAGCCCGTAGTCCTCGAGCTCGGCCAGGGTGTCCTCGTCGAGCCCGGCCGCCTCCAGCAGCTCGGCGCGGCTCAGCCGCACCTCCCGCGTCTCCGGCCGCTCGCTCACGGCACGCGGGCGGCCGAAGTGCTCGGCCATCTTGTCCTTGATCACCCGCAGCGGCAGGTAGTGGTCGCGCTGCTCGGTGAGGATGTAGCGGAGCTGCTCGACGTGCAGGTGGGTGAACTTGCGGTAGCCCGACGGGCTGCGCTCCGGCTCGATGAGCCCCTCGCCCTCCAAGAAGCGGATCTTGGAGATCGACACATCGGGGAACTCGCCCTGGAGCATGGCGAGCACCTCCCCGATGCTCATGTGCGAGCGTGCCGCCTGCGCGCTCATGCGGCTTCCTCCGTGAGCCGCATGAACGCTGTGACTATCGGTCGCTCGCTGGGCTCGCTCATGCGCCGGCGGCGGTCCGCATCAGGAAGACGAGGCGGAACTTGCCGATCTGCACCTCGTCACCGGAGTGCAACGGCACCTCCTCGATGCGCTCCCGGTTGACGTAGGTGCCGTTGAGGCTGCCCACGTCGCGCACGGAGAACTGGCCGCCGCGAAGGCGGTAGAACTCCACATGCCGCCGGGAGACCGTGATGTCGTCCAGGAAGATGTCACTCTCGGGATGGCGCCCCGTGGTGGTGAGGTCCTTGTCGAGGCGGAAACGGCTCCCGGCGTTGGGCCCCCTGGTCACCGTGAGCAACGCCGTGCCAGGCGGCAGTTGCTCCACCAGCGCGCGCTCGGCGAGGAGCATGTCACCGGTCTCAGCCTCGTACGCCTCGATTCCCGCGACAGAGATCGTCGATGTGGTGTCCCCGGCGACCTCGGTTCTGGTCAGCGGTGACCCACAACGGGAACAGAAACGGGCATCCTCGGGGTTGGCGTGCCCGCACTGCGTGCAGTAGACGCTCGGCATCGATCGGCTCGGCCTCCTACCGCGAAGACGCGGCAACGGGGATCTGGGCGCGCCTCGCTTCGCTCTTCAAGTTTGCGAATGCCGCAACTTACGCTGATCAGCGGCAAAGGTCAAGGCGGGGCGCTGGACGACGGGTTCGGACGGTGACAAAGTTACCGCCGCCCGAGCCCCAAGGTCCATGCCGCCGCGCGTTCTAACATTACGATCTTGTACGTTCCGCCGCCACCGATCCGCCAGTGTCACTCTGCGTGATGATTCCATGCGGATTGCCGTATCGATTTCGGCTCCGAGGCTCAGGAGGCCGCCTCCTCGACCACGCGGGCCCAGTGCTCCAGGAGCGACTGCGCGGTGTCCACGTCGGCGGCCTCGGCCCACAGATCGGTGACCGGTTCGGTGGCGGCGGGCAGGATCAGCACCCAGCTCCCGTCCTCGGCGGCCACCCGCACCCCGTCGGTGGTGTCGACGCGGCAGCCGTCCGGCTCGGCCTCGGCGGCCTCGATGACCGAGCGCATGACGGCGCCCTTGGCCGCCCACGGGGTCGGCACCGTACGTTTGAGCAGCTTGGCCTCGGGGATGCGCGCGTCGATCTGGCTGAGCGAGAGCCGGGTGCGGGCGACCAGGCCGAGCAGCCGCATGAACGCCGCCACTCCGTCGATCGCCGGACCGAACTCGGGCACCACGAAGCCGCCCCTGCCGTCGCCCGCGAAGATCATGTCTTCGTCCACCGCGGCCGAGGTCAGGGCGTCGACCGCCGTGGAGGTCCAGCGCACCTGCACGCCGTGGAAGCGGCAGACCTGCTCGGCGACCCTGGTGGTGGTGACGGGCAGCGCCACGCGGCCGGTCCTGCGCTCGGCGGCGATCAGGTCGAGCACGACGAGCAGGGCCCGCTCCTCGCCGATCAGCTGGCCCATCTCGTCCACCAGCGCGATGCGCTCCCCCACGGGGTCGAACCGCACCCCGAAGGCCGCCCTGGAGGAGCTCACGAGCTCCGACAGGCGCTGCAGGTCCCTGCGGCGCTCGGCGAACGTCTCCGTGGGCGAGATGTCGTCCAGGCGGGCGTTCACGGTGAGCACGTCGACGCCGAGGCGGCCCAGCAGCGTGGGCAGGACCAGCGCGGAGGTCCCTCCGGCGCAGTCGACGACGACCTTCATGTCCCTGATGCCGGTCATGTCTACGCAGCGCAGCAGTTCGTACGCGTAGTCCTCGACCGCCCTGGCGGGAAAGCGCAGCTCGGCGATCTCGCCGGGGAAGGCGCGCCGGAACTCCTGGCGGGAGAAGACGCGCTCCAGCTTGCGCTGGGCGGCCGGGGGCAGGTCGGCGCCGCGGTCGTCCATGATGACGATGTCGATGCTCTGCGGGTCGCCGGCGGTGGTGCGCAGCGCGATGCCGCCCGCGGCCGACTCCCTGGCCGTGTGGAAGCGGGCCACCGGCAGCGGCGCGGCCTCCAGGTCGAGGACGTTGATGGCGCTGGCGTTGAGCGCGCCGATCACGGCCCGCTTCAGCGCCCTGGCGGCCAGCGAGGAGTCGCGCGAGGTGACGACGTGCTCGCCCTTCTTCAGGGTGGTGGCGTACGCGCTGGCCAGCCGTACGCACAGCTCGGGGGTGATCTCCACGTTGACCAGGCCGCTGACGCCGCGGGGGCCGAACAGGCTGCGCTGGCCGCGCGACTCCCAGATGACGCTGGTGTTGACGACGGCGCCGGCCTCGATGGTCTTGAACGGGTAGACCTTGACGCCGCTGGAGACGTACGCCTCGGGCTCGATGACGCACTCGTCACCGATGACGGCGTTCTCCTCGATGCGGGCCCCGGCCATCACGTCGGTGCTCTTGCCGATCACGCAGCCGCGCAGGTGGCTGCCGGGGCCCAGGTAGACGTTGTCGTGGACGACCGCCCGGTGCAGGAAGGCGCCTTCGCGCACGACCGTGTTGTTGCCGAGCACGGTGTACTCGCGCAGCTCGGCGCCGGCCTCGACCTTGGCGTACGCGCCGACGAGCAGCGGGCCCTTGAGCACCGCGTCGGGGTCGACCGAGGCCGACTCGGCCACCCAGACGCCCGGCGAGACCTCGAAGCCGCCGATGTCCACGGCGACCCGGCCGGACAGGGCGTCGGCCTGGGCCTTGAGGTAGCTCTCGTGGGTGCCGACGTCCTCCCAGTAGCCCTCGGCGACGTAGCCGAAGATGGGGGCGCCGCGCTCCAGCAGGGTGGGGAAGACGTCAGCCGACCAGTCGACGGGCTCTCCCGAGGCGACCGCGTCGAGGACCTCGGGCTCCATGATGTAGATGCCGGTGTTGACGGTGTCGGAGAAGACCTGCCCCCAGGTGGGCTTCTCCAGGAAGCGCTGGACCCGGTTGCCCTCGTCGACGATCACGATGCCGAACTCGAGGGGGTTGGGCACCCGTTTCAACCCGATAGTGACAAGCGCCGAATTTTCACGATGAAAACGGACCATATCCGACAAATCGATATCGGTCAGGGCGTCGCCGGAGATCACCAGGAATCGGTCGTCACGCAGGCGGGCCGCGGCGTTCTTCACGCTGCCCGCCGTGCCCAGCGGAACGTCCTCGGTGGCGTATTGCAGGCTCATGCCGAGTTCGTCGCCGTCGCCGAAGTAGTTGCGCACGAGCGCGGCCAGGAACTGGAGGGTGACCACGGTCTCGGTGATGCTGTGCCGTTTGAGCAGGCGCAGCACGTGCTCCATGATCGGGCGGTTGACCACGGGCAGCAGGGGTTTGGGCTGGTTGGCCGTCATCGGACGCAGCCGAGTGCCCTCTCCACCCGCCATGACGACCGCCTTCACCCGATCACTCCTCCTTGGCCGCGGTTACGAGCCGTCGTACCTGTACCCCATACAGCACCCCCGACCACCAGTACAGGCCCGTTCCCCAGAGCGCAAAGGCCCACCCGACAATTCGTGCTATATCGGCATACCACCCAGTGTGGGAGGCAAGGAAGAGCAGAGGGAAGGCGTACATCAGGTTGAACATGGCGGCCTTGCCCAGGAAATGCACTTGAAGTGCCTTGTACCCGCTCTTCCGAAGTACGGGAAAGAAACACGCGACGAAGAGTTCGCGACCCAGGATGATCGCCACCAGCCACCACGGAATGACGTCGCGCACCAGCAGCGCCAGGATCGTGGCGAAGACATAGAGCTTGTCGGCGGCCGGGTCGATGATCCGGCCGAGCCTGCTCATCTGGTTGAAGGCGCGAGCGATCTTGCCGTCCAGCCAGTCGGTGAATCCGGCGACCGCGAGCACGAGGATCGCCCAGGCGTCCGCCTTGGGTCCCAACACCAGCCAGAGGAAGACAGGGACGCCGAGGAGGCGCAGGAAGCTCAGCAGGTTCGGAACCGTCCAGATCCGATCCTCGGCGGAAGTTTCGCTCACGCTGCCGACCCTACTGCGTCGGCTTTCCCCGCAGCGGGGTAGGCAGCGGCTCGTCCTTCCCGGCGGCACTCCCGGCGACCTGGCGGCACTCCCGACGACCTTCCCGGCGACTTTCCCGCTGGCACTGCCCGCGGCTCTCTCGGCTGCTCCTCCGCGGCTCTCTGGGCGACGCCACACGGATCGGCGCGTCGCGAGAGGTTAGCGTCGGCCCTCACCGCGCAGGTGTAGCGGATGAAGCGGAACATCCTGATCGTGATGTGCGCGGGTCTGTTCGTCGTCCTGCTGGACGTGACCATCGTGAACGTGGCGCTGCCGTCCATCGCGGCCGGCCGGCACGCCGGGCTCGCCGACCTGCAGTGGGTGGTCGACGGCTACCAGATCGCGCTGGCCGGGCTGCTGCTGACGGGCGGCACGCTGGGCGACCGCTTCGGACACCGGCGGGTGGTGCTGGCGGGGTTCGCCCTGTTCGGCGTGGCGTCGGCGGGCTGCGCGCTCGCGCCCGGCGTCGGGGCCCTGGTGGCGGCGCGGGCGGTGCAGGGCGTGGGCGCCGCGCTGCTCCTGCCGGGCACGCTGGCGGTCATCACCCGGACCTTCCCCGGCGAGCGGGAACGGGCCAGGGCCATCGGGGTCTGGGCCGCGGTGGGCAGCGCGGCCCTGCCCGCCGGGCCGCTGCTCGGCGGGGTGCTGATCCAGGCGTTCGGCTGGCCGTCGATCTTCGCCATCAATGTGCCGATCATCCTGATCATCTTCGTGGCCGTCCTCCGGGTCGCTCCGGCCGACGAGCCCGAGCGCCGGCCGATCGACCTGCCGGGCACCGTGACAGGCGCGGGGACGCTGCTGGTCCTGACGTACGCGGTGATCCAGGCGGGGCGTGACGGGCCCGACTGGCGGCTGTTCGCGGTCGCCGCGGCGCTGCTGGCCGCGTTCGTGGTGATCGAGAGCCGTCGGCAGGAGCCGATGCTGCCGCTGGGGCTGCTGCGGCGCCCCTCGATCGCGGTCGGCACGATCGGCTCGGCGACCATGAACTTCGGGATCAACGGCATGATGCTGCTGATCACCCTGTACCTCCAGGGCGTGCTACGGCTGTCCCCGATGACGGCGGGCGCGGCGCTGCTGCCGCTGTTCGTGCCGCTGGCGCTGCTGGCCGCCCCGTTCGGGCGCCTGGCCGGCCGGTACGGGCCGCGTCCCGTCATGGTCGCCGGGCTGGTGGTCCTGGCGGCGGGCATGGGGCTGCTGCTCCTGGTACGACCGGCCACGTCGTACCTGGTGCTGCTCCCGGCGCTGGCCGTCATCGGACTCGGCACGGCGCTGCTGACGCCGAGCGTGGTCGCCCTGGCCATGAGCGACCCACCGCCTGGCAGGGAGGGGCTGGTGAGCGCGATCAACAACACCGCCCGGCAGGCGGGCGGCGCGATAGGCGTCGCGGTCTTCGGCGCGATGGCGGGCGCTCCCGGCGGGCCCCGCTTCATCGGCGGGCTGCATGGGGCGGCGGTGGTGGCGGGAGTGGCCTACCTCGGCGTGACGGCCCTGACCCTGACCCTCGGCCTCACCACCCGTCACCGCCCCAAGACCCTCGTCTGACCCCTCCGGCTCTCGTCTGCCTACCCAAGACCTGCGACTGATCTCCGGCGCCAAGCCGCACCGCCCCGGGTTGTACCGCATGATCGGCCGGGGTCGGGCGGTCAGGCGCGGAGGAAGCTGTGGGTGCGGCCTACCTGCTCGAAGCCGAGCCGTTCGTAGAAGTCCTTGGGCCAGTCGGCGGCGTCGGCCAGCAGGAACACCAGCTCGCTGCCGGCCGCCTCGGCGAGCAGCGCCCTCATCAACGTGCGGGCGTGCCCCCGGCCCCGGTGGCGGTCCCCCGTGTAGAGGTCCTCGATCTGTGTGACGGCGCCGTTCCGGTAGATGTCGGCTCGGGCGGCGAGTTCGCCGTCCTCGGTCCGTACGCCGCGGAAGCCCACCGTGTCGGCGCCGCGTAGCCGCTCCTCCACGCGCCTGGCGAGCTGGTCGATCACGTCGGCGGTGGCCTCGGGCAGGGTCTCGCGCCAGCCGGCCCGGAGCGTGGGCAGCAGCGCGGGCAGGTCGAGGTGCTCCACGGGTGCCGCGTCGTGCGGGAACTCACCGCGGAAGACCATGACCAGGTTCGTCTCGTGCGTGTAGCCCGCGGCCTCGAAGGCGGGCGCGTACGCCCGGCCCAGGCGGTCGTCGTCGATATTGACCAGCCGGTGGGCGTGCCCGGCGAGCACCTGGTCGGCCGCCTTCAGCGCCGCGCCGGGATCGTCGCCGGACCAGATGACGAGCTTGTTGTCGTCGTACGAGCCGGGGTAGCGGTCGTTGAGGACGGCGAATCCGCCGGGCACCTCGACGGTCCGCCCGGCCTTCCGCCGGGTGAAGTCGTGCGTGAAGGCGACGCTACGGGCGAAGTCACCCTGAGACCCGGCATCCGCACCGCCGAAACCGCCGGTCATGGGCGGGCCGCCGTGATGAAGCGTCTGATGAGGTCGGAGTCCTTCACCCCGGGCGCCACCTCGACCCCGCTGGACACGTCCACGCCCCAAGGCGCCGCGGCGGCGACGGCCTGGGCGACGTTGGACGGGTCGAGGCCGCCCGCGAGCAGCCAGCGCCCCGAGGGGCGACCGCGTACCGCCGCCCAGTCCCAGGGCTCGCCGGAGCCGGGGCGGGGCGCGTCGACGATGAGCAGGTCCTCGTCGTAGGCGCCGCAGCGCAGGTCGGCCTCGGCGTCGACGGCCCTGACCAGGGTGTGGCCGAGATCCTTCAGCGCGGTGAAGTCGCCGTGCGGATGCCGGCCGTGCAGCTGGACGCCGCGCACCCCGGAGGCGAGCGTGGCGGCGCGGACGGCCTCAGGGGTCTCGCCGCGGAACACGCCGACCGTGAGGACGTGGGCGGGGACCGCCGCGGCCAGCTCGGCGGCCCGCTCGGGGGGCACCTGACGAGGGCTTCGGGTCAGCACGAAGCCGATGGCGTCGGCGCCCGCCTCGACGGCGGCCGCCACGTGCTCGGGCTCGCTCAACCCGCAGATCTTCACGTACACACCGTTGACCCTAACGGCGGACGACCGCGACCGAGACCCCGGCGACCCCGAACGACCCCGAGCGGACGGCGGCGGCAACTGGGACCTCGGCAACCTCGGAACAGCGCGCGGGTCAAGGGCCTCGACCAGCGCGCGGGTCAGCTCAGGGGGTCACCCGGAGGGCCGCCGCGGGAGTGGCGGAGGGGCTGGCGCAAGGGGTGGTGTACCGGGCGGAACGCCGCGTCCACCAGGCCGGTGCGGTAGGCGACGACGGCGGCCTGGATCCGGTTGCGCAGCCCCAGCTTGTCCATGGCGGCGGCGACGTGGGACTTGACCGTGGTGACGCCGACGCCCAGCTCTTCGGCGATCTCCGCGTTGGACAGGCCGGTGCCGACCAGCGCCAGCACCTCCAGCTCGCGGTCGGTGAGCCCGGCGGGGACCGGTACGCTCGCCGCCTCCTCGGCGGCCAGGAAGCGGGCGACCACCCGGCGCAGCACGGAGGGGGCCAGGAGCTGCTCGCCGGTCGCGGCCCTGCGTACGGCGTCGACCATGCGTTCTGGCTCGTCGTCCTTGACCAGGAAGCCGACGGCGCCCGCGCGCAGGGCGGCGTAGACGTTGGAGTCCTCGGCGAACGTGGTGAGCACGACGATCCTGGCCGCCGGCCGCGCCAGCAGGATCCGCCTGCTCGCCTCCAGCCCGTCGACCCTGGGCATGCGCAGGTCCATCAGGATCACGTCGGGCAGGTGGAGGTCGGCCAGGCGTACGGCCTCCGCGCCGTCCACGGCCTCGGCCACGACCTCCATGTCGCCCGTGACCTGCAGGAGCATGCGCACGCCCGCGCGTACCAGCGCCTGGTCGTCGGCGACCAGCACGCGGATCACGCGCCACCTCCCGTGAGGCCGCCGGTGAAGCGCTCGGTGACGCACCCCGTGCGCGCGATCACGTACTCGGTGGCGTGCGGCTCAGTGATGTGCGGGGCGGCGGTGGGCATGGTCGCGGTGAGCAGCCAGCCGCCGTCCTGGTCCAGGCCCGCGGTCAGCGTGCCGCCGAGCGCGCGGACGCGCTCGCGCATGCCGGCCAGGCCGCGGCCGGACGAGGGCAGGCGTTCGATGGTGGTGGGCGGGGAGCCGTTGCGTATGTGTACGGTCAGCCCTTGGCCGGCGGAGGTGACGGCGACACTCACCTGAGTGCCGGGGCCGGCGTGCTTGAGCACGTTCGTGAGACCTTCCTGGACGATGCGGGCCGCGGAGGCGCGGGCCACGAGGGGAGCGTGCGCGGTGGCGGGGTCGAGCTCCAGCTCTACCTGGAGGCCGGCGGCGGTCATCCGCTCGGCGGACTCGCGTATGAGGGCCGCGGGGTCGGCGGCCATGTCAGGGCGGCGGCCGGGGTCGCGCAGCACGTCGAGCAGCCCGCGCAGATCCTCAAGCGCCTGGTGGCCGGTCTCGCGGATGTCGGCCAGCGCGTCGGCGACCGGCCCCTCGGGGGCGGCGTAGCGGGCGGCGCCGGCGCGCAGGACCATCGCGCCCACGTGGTGGGCCACGATGTCGTGCACCTCGCGGGCGATGTTCTCGCGCTCGAGGAGCTGGTCGGCGCGTACCTGGGCGACCGCCAGCCGCGCCGACTCGCGCAGCCGCAGCCCTTCGGCCTCGGCGGCCGCCTGCCGTACGCCCAGGTAGCGGCCGATCGCGACGGGTGTGGTCACCAGGGCCATCAGGACGGCGACGCGGAAGGCGGTGACCTCGGTCGAGTCCTGGACGATCGCGATCGAGGCGAGCATGGTGCAGGTCACGTAGGTGACCGTGATCCAGGCCCAGGAGGCGATCCGCATCGCGAACACGCACAGCGCGATCAGCGTCAGGATCAGGCAGGTGGTGACCGTGTCGTTGAGATACTGGTCGGCGGCGATCAGCAGCACGCTCTGGAACATGAACACCAGTCCGGGAAAGCGCCGCGCGACGCCGAGGGAGAGCCCGCCCAGTACCGCGAGCAGTCCCACGACCCAGACCGGCTGGCTGCCGTTGTGCCAGTCGGTCCAGGTGCTCAGCACCGTGAAGGCCACTCCGCCGCCGGCCAGCAGCACGTCCGGGGTGAGGTCGGCGTCCTTCAGCCGCCCGGCGGGGCCGCGCAGGTAGGCGCCGATGAGGACGGGCAGGGCGGGGACGAGCACGGAGTACATCCACGCGTTCGTGGTGAACGCGATGCCCGGGTCGGCCAGGTTGACCGCGGTCGCGGCGATGGCCACGCCCAGCGCCAGGCAGGTCGACCGTCGGCCCGAGCGGTAGGCGACCAGGCCGACGGAGACGCAGAGCAGCATCTGGGCGGTGTTGGAGGTGAACGACCCCACCTGGTCGGTGAAGACGAGGAAGGCGGCCAGGTAGAGGCTCACCGCCAGGGGCGCGCGCCGGACCAGGCCCATGGGTGCGCCCACGCCCACGGCCATCGGGATCACCTCGTTGCCCGGCAGCAGCGCGGAGCCGCCGCCCTTGGCCGACAGCAACACGTCGAGAGCGGTCCCCGCGGCCGCGAGCACAAGGTCGAGCGGCACTCCACGCCATCGCATGCGCCAACGGTATCCGGGTGCCGCACACTCGCCGGTCTGACCGCAGCTCCTCCCGGCGGAGGAGGCGGTCTCCTCCAAGTGGCCGCGGCTTCGTCCCTTGGGGGGACGAAATCGGGGCGAGAACTCCCTTACGTTTGTGGTATGCCCAATGACACCGCAATGTTCCTCGGCCAGTTCCTGCGCGCTCCGGCCACCATCGGGGCGCTCGCGCCCAGCTCACGGTGGCTCGCGGCGGCGGTCTGCGCGCCGGTGCCGGAACGCGGCGAGCCGACCGTGGTCGAACTCGGCCCTGGTACGGGGCCCTTCACCGCCGAGATCCAGCGCCGGCTGGGCGGGCGCGGCCACCACCTGGCCGTGGAGGTCAACCAGTCTCTGGCGGCGTTGCTGGCCGAGCGGTTCCCCACCGTGGACGTCGCGAACGACGACGCGACCGACCTGCGCCGGCTGCTCAGCGAGCGTGGCCTGCGGCAGGCGGATGTGGTGGTCAGCGGGCTGCCCTGGGCGGCCTTCCCGGAGGACCTGCAGCGCGGGCTGCTCGGCGCGCTGGCCGCGACACTGAGCCCGGCGGGGGCGTTCACCACCTTCTCCTACATCCACGCCGTCCCGCTGAGCTCGGCGCGCCGCTTCCGGGCGCTGCTGGCCGAGCGGTTCGAGGAGGTCGTGCGGGGCCGTACGGTGTGGCGCAACGCGCCTCCGGCGTTCGTGTTCCACGCCCGCCGGCCTCGACCCTGAACAGAACTTACTTCTACGATGGCGTGATGGATTTCACCCTTCCCGAAAGCGCCCTGGCCGTCCAGCGCGGCATCGGCGACATCTGCTCACGTTATGACCTTGACTACTGGCAGCGGTGCGAGGCGGACAAGCGCTGGCCGGAGGAGGTCTGGGCGGAGCTGGCCAAGGGCGGGTGGCTGGGTCTGGCCGTGCCCGAGGAGTTCGGCGGGGGCGGCCAGGGGCTGCTGGAGCTGGCGGTGGCGACGGAGACGCTGGCCGCCTCGGGGGCGGCCGGCGGCTCGGCGTTCACGTACGTGCTGACGCCCGGGTTCGGCGCGCTCACCCTGGCCAGGCACGGCACGGCCGAGCAGCGGGCGGAGCTGCTGCCCCGACTGGCCACGGGTGAGGTGGAAACGTGTTTCGCGCTGACGGAGCCGGACGCCGGCTCCAACTCGCTGGCGATCACGACGGCGGCCAGGCGTGACGGCGACGACTACGTGATCAAGGGTCAGAAGATCTGGATCACCGGCGTGCAGCGGGCCACCTGGATGCTGCTGGTCACCAGGACCGTCCCGGCGGCCGAGGCCAGGCCGCGTACGCACGGGCTGACGGTCTTCCTGGTGAACGTGCCGGAGGCGGTGGCGGCCGGGCGGCTGTCCTATCAGCCGATCCCGAAGCTCGGCGCCAACACGACGCCGTCGAACATGGTGTTCATCGACGACCTCCGGGTGCCCGCCTCCAGCGTGGTGGGGCAGATCGACCAGGGCGCGGCGGTGCTGTGGGACATCCTCAATCCCGAGCGCGTCCTGCTCGCCGCCTCCGCGCTCGGCGGGGCCGAGGTCGCGTTGCGGGTGGCGGTGCAGTACGCCAAGGAGCGCGAGGTGTTCGGCCGGCCGATCGGCGCCAACCAGGCGATCGCGTTCCCGCTGGCCCAGGTCAAGGCCAAGATCGAGCTGGCCCGCTTGATGATCTACAAGGCGGCGTGGTCGTTCGACCGGCGCCTGCCGTGCGGCACCGAGGCCAACATCGCCAAGCTCACCGCCTCACAGGCGGCGTGGGAGGCGGCCGACGCCGCGTTCCAGACGCACGGCGGGATGGCGTACTCGCTGGAGTATCCGGTGGCCAGGCTGCTCACGGACGCCCGCATCGGGAAGGTGGCGCCCGTGACGGAGGAGCTGCTGCTCAACTACCTCGCGACCCAGGTGCTCGGGCTGCCACGCAGCTTCTGATCAGACGTACAGGTCGACGGTGTGGCCGATCTGCCACGCGCACCAGCGACCGGCGCGGGCCGCGGCTTCGTCTCCCGGGGCGGCGTTCTCGGCCTCGGCGGACAAGCCCGATCCGGCACTGGTGCGGCAGCAGCCCTTCCACACCGTCCAAGGGTCACGCCTACCCTGGGCGCGCGGGTGAAACCGCAGGTCAGCCGAACTCCGGTGGCCGTTTCTCGCGCACCGCCCGCACACCCTCCACCACGTCGGGGCCGCTGAAGCCGAGGAACTCCATGGCGAGCGAAGCGTCGAAGGTGGGCCCGGCCATGCGCAGCCAGTTGTTCAGGGAGTATTTGGTGAGGCGGATGGCCTCCTGGGAGCCGGCCGCGAGCCGCACGGCGATCTCCATCGCCTTGTCGTGCACCTGGTCGTCGTCGACGCACAGGCTCACCAGGCCCATCCGCTCGGCCTCCGCGCCGGTGACGGGCTCGCACAGCAGCAGGTGGTATTTGGCCTTGGCCAGCCCGCACAGCAGCGGCCAGATGATCGCGGCGTGGTCGCCCGCCGCGACGCCCAGCCTGGTGTGGCCGTCGATGATGCGGGCGGTGCGCCCGGCGACGGAGATGTCGGCCAGCAGGGCAACGGCCAGCCCGGCGCCCACCGCGGGCCCCTGGACGGCCGAGACGATCGGCTTGGCGCAGTTGAGCACGTTGTAGACGATGTCGCGGGCCTCGGCGAACACCCGCAGCCGGGTGGCGTGGTCGCGGGTCATCTCCTCGATCATCGACAGGTCGCCGCCGGCGGAGAACGCCTCGCCCTCTCCCCTGATGACCACCGCCCTGACGGAGTCGTCGCGGTCGATGTCGCGCCAGATCTCGGCCAGCTCGCGATGGCCGGTCATGTCGACGGCGTTGCGCCTGCGCGGCTCGCTGATCGTGATCCGCAGCACGCCGTCGGCGGGCGTGTCGATCTTCAGCTTCTCGTACGCGCTCCCGTACGTCACAGAGCCTCCCGCAGCCGCTCAGCCACGTAGTCGCGGGCCTCCACGGCCTGGTCGAACAGGCCGGGCAGGCCGAAGAAGCCGTGGATCGCCCCGTCGAACCTGCGTGTCTCGACGGGCACCCCGGCCTCGGCCAGCCGCGCGCCGTAGCGCTCGCCTTCGTCGCGGAGCACGTCGTATTCGGCGGTCACCACGGTCGCGGGCGCCAGCCCGGCGAAGGACGGCAGCCGCAGCGGGGACAGCCGTGGATCCGCCGGGTCGGCCTGGCCGGCGTAGGTGCGCAGGAACCACGCGAATTCCTCGGCGTCGAGGCCGAGGCCCGTGGCGAACTCGGTGTAACTGGGGGAATCCATGGCCGCGTCGAGCGCCGGACAGATGAGCACCTGGTGGGCCAGGCGCAGCCCGGCGTCGCGGGCCTGCCAGGCGGCCACGGCGGCGAGGTTGCCGCCGGAGCTCTCGCCCATCACCGCGACGCCGCCGTCGCACTGGTAGAAGGCGGGGCGGGTGAAGATGTCGCGCACCACGGTCCAGGCGTCGTCGGCCGCGGCCGGGAACGGGTGCTCGGGCGCCAGCCGGTAGTCGACGGAGACGACCACCGCGCCGGTGCGGATGGCCAGGTCGCGGCCGAGCGCGTCACTGCGCTTGATGCCCCCGCTCACCCAGCCGCCGCCGTGGAAGAAGACCACCACGGGCAGCGCGCCGTCGCCCCGGTCGGCGCGGTAGACGCGGACGGGCACGTCCTCGGCGCTCTCGTCGCGGACGAAGGGCAGGTGGGTGAGCGGCCCGCGCTGGAGCGCGAGGCCGTCCTGGTTCCGGGCCTCCTGGATCTCGGCCAGGTCCATCCCGGCCGGGCCGGGATCGGACATGTAGCGCTCGACGAACTCCTGCGCCTGGGGGTGCAGTGGCATGATCGAAGCCTAGCGGGCCGCCTCCACGAGCGCGTCGAAGAGCCGTCCGTCCTCGGCCCGCTCCGGGTGCCACTGCACGCCGACCCCGAACCGGTGGCCCTGCAGCTCGATGCCCTCGACGATCTGGTCCTCGGCCCAGGCCACGGCCAGCAGCCCGTTGCCCAGCCTGCGTACCGACTGGGTGTGCGGCGCGACCACCTCGACCTTGTCGCCCACCGCCTTGCCGAGCTTGCTCGACACGCTCACCTGGATGACGTGCGGCGTGCCCGGCTCGGCGTGCCGCTCGTTGTCGAGCACCTCGGGCAGCCAGGGGATCAGCGTGCCGCCCTGGGCGACGTTCAGCACGTGCATGCCGCGGTCGATGGCCAGGATCGGCACGTCGGCCTGTACGGCGGCGCGGGCCAGGGCCAGCTCGAACCGGTCACGGTGCCCCTGCGCCTCGGGCACCCGCTCGTCCTGCTCCTCGCCGTAGGCGCTACCGCCCACCTCGATCCCGCCGGCCAGCACCAAGCCCCGCAGCCCTCGTACGTAGTCGTCGATCGCGTACAGGTTCAGCGGCGGCAGCACCACGGGGGCGCCCCCGGCGCGCTCGACGGCCTTGGCGTAGGACGGGGGCGACAGCACCGCCTCCCGCACCCAGTCGCCCCAGCGGGCGGCTTCGAAGTAGGCGGTGATGCCGATCAGCGGTCGGGACATGCGATCTCCAGGGTGCCTGGTGGAGTACGTGCCGCCGCCGGTGGTGACGACGGCCGCACGCCCATCATGGCGTACACCATTTCGGTTATGTCACCTCTCCTGAAGATCCCTGCTGCATAAGGGGTGATTACGGCACGGTGAGAAGGACCGGCAGCTCCGCCGCGGAGTTGGAGAACAGGGACGGTACGGGGACCAGCGCCGCGGGCGGGACGGCCAGCGACAGGCCCGGATAGCGGCGGAAGAGGGCGGGCAGCGCCTCGGTGGCCTCCAGGCGGGCCAGCGGGGCGCCCAGGCACAGGTGGGGACCGCCGCCGAAGGCCAGGTGCCTGCGCTGCTCGCGGGTGATGTCGAAGCGCGCGGCGTCCTGACCGTGGTGCGCCTCGTCGCGTCCCGCCGCGCTGTACGGAGCCAGGATGGCCTCTCCGGCGGGGATGGTGACGCCGGCGATCTCGATGTCCTCCAGCGGGTAACGGGCCATGAAGTTGCCGATGGGCGCGTCCCAGCGCAGCGTCTCCTCCACCACGGCCGACCAGGTCTCCTCGCCGCCGACCACCGCCAGCGCGCGCTGGTCCGGGTGGGTGAGCAGGGCGCGGGCGCCGTTGACGATCAGGCTGAGCGTGGTCTCGTGCCCGGCGGCGAGCATCAGCCACATCGTGCCGACCAGCTCCTCGTCGGTGAGCCGCTCCGGGTCGTCGCGCTGGGCGGCGATCAGGTCGCTGATCAGGTCGTCGCCCGGCTCGGCGTGCCGCGCGGCGACGAGCCGATCGAGCAGCAGGTAGATGTCGCGCTGGGTCTTGAGCACCTCTTCCGGGGCGGTGGTGGAACGGAAGATGCTGTCCACCAGCTCCCGCAGCTCCGGGCGCTCCTCCTCCGGCACCCCGACGAGCTCGCAGATCACCTGCATCGGCACCGGGTAGGCGAAGTGCTTGCGCAGGTCGACGGTCCCGTCTGCGGCCGCGTGCGAGGGCAGGTCGTCCAGCAGCCCGCCGACGATCCCGGCGATGCGCGGCCGCATGCTCTGGACGCGGCGCGGCGTGAGCGTCTGGGTGACGAACTTACGCAGCCGGTGGTGCTCCCGCCCGTCGGCGGTGACCATGTTGGTGACCTTGACCATGCCGATGAGCGGCCAGTCGTCAGTGATACGGCCGTCACGGACGGCCGTCCAGTTGTGCCAGTCCTTGCTGACCCTGCGATCGGTCAGCAGGTCGGCCAGCAGCGCGTGATGGGTGATCGACCACGCCTCCACGCCGCCCGGCAGGACGACGCGGACGACGGGGCCCAGCTCCCGCAGCCGGGCGGCCTCGCCGTGGTGGTCGGTCCCGGCGGGGTCGAGGGTGACTACAGGGATCATGAATGGTCTCCAAGCGCGCGGAAGTGGACGGGCAGCGAGGCGGGGCAGCGGGTCCACGGTGACGGGTGCGGGGTCAGCTCCGCGGCGTCCACGGCCAGGCGCACGTCGGGCAGCAGGTGCAGGGCCGTCTCCACCGCGGTGCGGGTGATGAGGCGGGCGGGGACGGGCGCCGGGCAGACGTGCGGACCGGCGCTCCAGGCCAGGTGGGCGCGGTTGCCCAGCTCGATCTCCGTCGCGCCGCCGTGAACGCGCGGGTCGTCGTTGGCCGCCCCCAGGCCCAGGACGAGCGCGTCACCGCGGGCGATGCGCCGGCCGCCCAGCTCGGTGTCGCGCAGGGCGTACCGGGCGGGCATGTTCGTCATGGGCGGGTCGCGCCAGAGCACCTCGTCCAGCGCGTCGTCGACGCCCATGCGCCCGCCGCGCACCCGGCCGGCGAAGCGCGGGTCGGTCAGCATGAGCCGGAAGGTCTGCGCGATCCACGTGGTCGTCGTCTCCTGTCCGGCGGAGATCATCACCACCATCGACTGCAGCACCTCGGCCTCGTCGCGCAGGTCGGCGTGGGCCAGGAAGTGGCTGGTCAGGTCGTCGGACGGGGTCTCCTTCCGGGCCCGCAGAAGGCCACCGAGTATCTCCTCGAACTTCTTGTTACCTGCCTGGGAGTCCTCGGCGCTGCCGAACAGGGCGCGCAACGCCGCCAGCAGCTCGTGGCCCTGGCCGGTGTCGAGGCCGAACAGTCCGGCGATGGCCAGCATCGGGACGATGGCCGCGTAGTCGCCCACCAGGTCGGCGCCGCCGCGGTCGGCGAAGCCCTCGATGAGCTCGCGGCACATGGACTCGACGGAGCGGCGCATGCGGCGCTGATCGATCGCGGCGACCCCGTCGTCGATCGGGCGGCGCAGGCGGCGGTGCTCGGCCCCGTCGGCGCCGATCACGTTGGGCCGCCAGAACATCATCGGCCCCAGCCCCGAGTCGGGCGGCACGACGCCTTCCTGGAACAGCCGCCAGTTGCGGGCGTCGCGCGAGTACAGCTTCTCCTGCCGGGTGATGGTCAGCAGCTCGTGGTAGCCCATCACCAGCCAGGCGCCGACGCCCGGCTCCAGCTCCACCCAGGCGACGTCGCCCCATTCGCGGCGCAGCCCGCGGAAGACGCCGCGCGGGTCGGGGCAGGTCGTGGTGGCGGACAGGGGGATCATGAGGGGCCCTTCTGCAGGGCGAGCGCGTGCTCGACGAGGGTGATCAGCGCGTCCACCGAGGAGGAGCGGCTCCTGGCGTCGCAGTTCACGATGGGCGTGCCGGGCTCCAGGTCCAGGGCCTCCCGCAGCGCCTGCGCGCTGTGGTCGGCGGAGTCGGGGAAGTGGTTGACGGCGACGGCGAAGGGCAGGTCGCCACGGAGTTCGAGCTGGTCGATCACCTCGAAGCTGCCCTCGATGCGGCGCGTGTCGACCAGGACGAGCGCGCCCACGGCGCCCTCGCCGAGGCCGGCCCACAGGTCCCAGAAGCGCCGCTGGCCGGGCGTGCCGAACAGGTAGAGCGCGGTGTACGGGCTGAGCGTGATGCGGCCGAAGTCCATGGCCACGGTGGTCGTGGTCTTGCTCCCCAGCCCGGCCAGGTCGTCCACGCCGACGCTGGCCTGCGTCATGGTCTCCTCGGTGCGTAACGGCTCGATCTCGCTGACCGCGCCGATCATCGTGGTCTTGCCGACACCGAAGTCGCCGACCACGAGGATCTTGACCGCCTGCTGCACGGTGTCGGGCAGGTAGCGGTCAGCTGAGCCGGCGGAGCCCATTGAGCACCTCCTGGAGGGTCGTCAGGTCGGGACGCCCGGCCTCCGGGATACGGGAGCGGGCTATCAGGTGGCCGGAGTCGACCAGGTCGGAGGCTAAGATCCCGGCCACGCTCAGCGGCAGCTTGAGGTGCGCCGCCGCCTCCGCCAGCGACAGGAGCCGCCCGCACATGCGCAGCAGGTCGCGCGCCTGGCGGGTGGCGGAGGGCGGCAGGGGCTTGCCGGCGTCGGCCACGACGAGGAGGGTGTCGAGGCCGATGGTGTTGCGGGTGGGGCGGGCCCGGCCCTGGGTCAGGACGTAGGGCCGTACCGCGCTGTCGTGGTACTCGCCGCTCATTTCCGCGCGGCCCGGCGTGCGGGAGTACTGAAGTTCCTCTCGCCGATCTTGATGACCTGGGCCTGCATCTGCTGCGCGATGAGCCGCGGGTCGACCACCGGATCGGTGATGACCACCAGATGGGAGCCGGATCCGGCGGCGCGGGCGAACAGGAAGCCGCCCTCGAAGCCCACCATCAGCTCCCTGACGGCCCGGTTGCCGCCGCCGAACTCGCGCCCCACGCTCTGGGCCAGCGACTGCAGTCCGGAGCAGGCGGCCGACAGGCGGTCGGCGACGTCCCTGTCCGTACCGGCCGAGCGGGCCTTCAGCAGGCCGTCGGAACTGAGCACGACCACGTGGCGGACTCCGGGGACCCAGACGACCTCGGCGATCATCCAGTCCTGATCTTGGTGCATCGGTACCCCGTTCGTCATCACTAAACGTTCGTCATCGCTCGTGGTGTTCCCCTGCGTCGGGGTTGTGGTCAAAGAAGGCGGCCATCCACTCGCCCGCCTGTTCCGGAGTGGCGGCCGGCTCGGCGGCCGGTCCCGCCGCGGCGAGCCGCTCGGCGTCGGAGCCCGCCTCGCCACGGCGTGAGCGCCTGCGCGGCAGCGCGCCGCCGCCGCCCGTGTCCTCCCCCGCCCCCTCGATGTGCTCGCCCAAGGGGGCGGGCGCATCCAGCATCGGCTGGTTCGGCACGGGCTCGTCCAGCGTGGGGTGGTCCTGGGTGAGGTGGTCCTGGGTGAGGTGGTCCTGGGTGAGGTGGTCCTGGGCCGGGTCGATCGGCCGGATCTCGTGGCGCGCGGGCCGGGCTCGGGGCGGCGCCTCGGCCGGCTCCAGCGTCTCCACGATCGAGCCGGGCACCAGGACGACCGCGCGCACCCCTCCGTACGGTGAGGGCAGCAGGTCGGCCAGGAACCCGTGGCGGCGTACGTAGTGCCCGATGACCGCGAGCCCGGTCTGCGGGATCTCCCCCACCTCGCCCACGTCGACGGAGCGGCGGCCGGAGACGATCTCGCGCGCCTGCTCCAGCTGGTGGTCGTCCATGCCGACGCCGCCGTCGTCGATCTCGATGACGGCGCCGCGCTGCACGTTGCGCACCGCCACGAGCACCGTGGTCGCCGGCGGCGAGGACTGGGTGGCGTTGGCGAGCAGCTCGGCCACCAGGTGGATGAGCGGCTCGACCACGTGGGCCGCGACGGCGGTGTCCGGGTCGCCCGACACCTCCACCCGCTTGTAGGCGACGATCCTGGAGGAGGCGGCCCGCACCACGTCGACCAGCGCGAGCGGATTGGGCCACTGCTGTCCCGGCCACTCGCCGCACAGCACGGCGAGGCTCTGCGCGTGGCGGCCCTGCTGGGCGGCGGCGTGGTCGACCTGCATGCTGGTCTCGAGCACGTCCGGGTTGTGGGGGTGGCGCTCGGCCATCACCGAGACGTTCTCCTGGATGCGGTGGGCGGAGGTCTGCACGCGCCGGGCCAGCGCCAGCAGGGCCAGCCGCAGCGACTCCTGCCGCTCGCGGTCCTGCTCGGCGGCCTCGCCGACCGCGTCGAGCACCTCTTCCAGCAGCTCGGCCGCGTCCTCATCGAGCCCCTGGCTCTGGTACGGCGGGGGCACCTCGCCCTGGGCGATCACGGCCGGGATCCGCTTGTGCACCAGGTGCCTGACCGCCTCCTGCAGGGCCTTGGAGCGGGCCGCGACGTGCTTGCTCCACTGGGTGTTGCGCTGCTGGAGGTGGTGCTGGAACTCGGCCTCGCGCTGGTGCATGGCGCTCTCGCGGCGGCTCATCGTCCGCAGGGCCTCCTGGTGCCCCTGGCGCAGGGCCGCCACGGCGGCCAGGGCGAGGAGCGAGAGCGCCGCGGTGCCGACGCACGCCCAGACGACGCCGGTGCGGCTGTCGAGGAGCAGGGCGGTGAAGGCGCAGCACGCGGCGACCACCGGCAGGGCCAGCGCCGCCGGCCAGAGCCACTGCGCCTGAGGTGACGGGGTCACCGGCGGCTGAGTGGCCGGCGCCGGCGACTGAGGAGCGGGCCGCTGAGGTGACGGCGTCCGGCGGGCCGGAGCTTGGGGCTGTGGGGGTTGGGAACGAGCCATGGTCACCTTCGCGAACGGGCTGGAGTATGCGCTGGTCTCAAGCGGGAGGCGGCTACGGAGACCCCCTCTGCCTAAGCAAGCGGCATCTCCCCTTCCAGTCCGTTGCCTCTGCGTCACTCCCAGTGGCGACGCGTCCGCCAAGATCCGATTATTCCGACTCTACTGAATGAGTCAATCCATTCCCCACCGCCTGTCAGATATATACCAAAGATGCATTTTATACTGCTTTGTCATGATATGTCCGGCTTCGGCATGGCGGCGCGCCTGACAATTCCCGGCCGATCTTGTCAATGAATCGCGTCTTCATATCCGGCCAGGAAAAGCCCGATAAGGTCCACCCGAAATGTCATCGTCATAAGATATGGGCCCCCTATGGCCCTTGTCCAGGCAAAACCCGTCACCCACAATCCAGGGGACACAGCCGGACCACAGGAAGGAAACTCATCGTGCGTGCGAACAATGACGTATTCGCCTACGGCCCCTCGCAAACGAGGTGCTGAGCGTGGCCCGCTACCGCGCCCCCCTGCCGGACGCCACGAGCGCCGCCTTCCTCGCCGAGGCGCTGGCCGAGGCCAATGCCCTCCGCGCCGAGCACCACGCCCCGCCGCTGGTCCTGGACCAGGAGCTGGTCGAGTACGCCAGATCCCGCGCCGCGTCGCGATCGGAATACCCGGACACCGAGGCCGGGCACGACGGGTTACGGGAAGGCACCGGAGAGAACCTTTTCTGGGGCGCCGGCTCGAAACAACGGCCGCTCGACGCAGGGAAAGCGGTTGCCGAATGGTACGAGGAAATCAAAGGCTACGACTTCACCGACCCGGAAAACGTCGCCGACTGCGGACACTTCACCCAACTGGTATGGAGGGAGAGCCGGCGGATGGGCGCCGGACGTGTGGCCGGACGGGGCCCGGACTTCTTCGAGACCTACATCGTCTTCGTTTTCGAGGCGCCCGGCAATAAGCCCGGTCACTTCGCGGAGAACGTACGTCCCGCCTGACTTCCGGCCCGGGAGCCGTGCCGCCGACGGCTCCCCCTCACCCTGATCACCTCAGTCACATATGCGAATAAGACACACTTTCACTTTGATGACCGAAATCTTCCCCACCTTGAACGCGGAAAATCACGTTATCGTCACGGACAGTTTTGCTCCGCACTGTATCGGGGCGAAACGGTTGTGACGCTCAGGAGGTGGTGTAAGACTCGAATTCGAGCGAGCAGTCGTGCCGGGGCCCGCCGCACGCTCATTACCCGGAGCCGTCAGGGAGGTGTAACGACACGACCGGAAGAATATTCCGGCCAAAGGGTGGGGTTAATTTCATGTCGTTGAATCCGCGCCTGGTAAAGGAGAGTTTCTCCGTCGTGGAGCCGGTGGCCGACAAGGCCGCCGCCTACTTCTACGGCCGGTTGTTCGCCGAGAGTCCGCAGCTGCGGGGCATGTTCCCCCCGGCGATGGACCTGCAGCGCGACCGGCTCTTCGGCGCTCTGACCCGCATCGTGTGGAGCCTGGACAGCCCGGCCAGCCTGGCGTCCTTCCTCGGCCAGCTCGGGCGGGACCACCGCAAGTACGGCGTGATCGCGGAGCACTACACCGCGGTCGGCAACGCCCTGCTCGCGACCATCAAGCGGTTCGCCGCCGACATCTGGAACGAGGAGATCGAGGCCGCCTGGGCGGCCGCCTACACCGCCGCCGCCAACCTCATGATCGAGTCGGCCGAGTCCGACTCCGGGGTCTCGCCCGCGTGGTGGCTGGCCGAGGTCATCGACCACGAGCTCCGCGCCCCGGACATCGCCGTCCTGACGCTGCGGCCGACGCAGCGCCTGCCGTACACGGCGGGCCAGTACGTCAACGTGCAGGTCTCGCGGTGGCCGCGCGTCTGGCGCACGTTCTCCATCGCCAACGCGCCGCGCCCGGACAACACGATCACGCTGCACGTGCGCGCGGTCCCCTGCGGCTGGGTGTCCACCACGCTGGCCAGGGACACCCGCATCGGCGACACGATCATGCTGGGGCCGCCCATGGGCACGATGACGCTGTGCGAGCGCAGCTCGCGCGACGTACTGTGCGTGGCGGGCGGCACCGGGCTGGCACCGATCAAGGCGATCATCGAGCACATCATCGCCTCGGGCCGCCGCCCCAACATCCACCTGCTGTTCGGGGCACGGACGGCGGCGGAGCTGTACGACCTGCCCGACCTCATCCGGATGGAGTCGACGTTCCCCTGGCTGCGGGTACTGCCGGTGGTCTCCGGCCAGGCCGGCTACGAGGGGATGCGCGGTCGGCTGCCGGAGGTCACGCAACGCTTCCACTCATGGGCCGAGCATGAGGTGTACGTGTGCGGGCCGTCCGGCATGGTCAGCGAGACGGTCCGGCGCCTGCGGATCGACGGCGTGCCACTGTCCCGCATCCACCGCGACATCGTGCAGGGAGAGCGCTGACGCGGCGCCCACGACCGTTCCCCGGGTGTCCGTCCTCCCCTCTGCCACGACGGACCGTCTTCTTCCGCCCCCGGAGGGGCCCCTCCAGAGGACCCCAGCCACCACGGACCGTCCCCTTCCACTCCCCCGGAGGGGGCAGCCGCCCCTGGGAACCCCGGCCACAACGGACCGTCACCTTCCACTCCCCCGAAGGGGGGATCCCTCTCCAAGGACACCAGCCACGACGGACCCGCACACGAATGAGACGGTCGCGCAACGAACCTGGTAACGGCGCTACGAGGCGGCGGGCCGCTGGAACGCGGCGGCGGTCTCGTCGTCGTTGGGCCAGAACGTCTCTATGGCGAGCTCCGCGACCGTCACGTCCAGAGGCGTGCCGAATGTGGCGATCGTGGTGAACATCGACAGGATCCGCGTGCCGTGCCTGATCCGCAGCGGCACCAGGAGGTCGCCCGGACCCGGCACGTGCGCCACGTTCAGATCCACGCCGGGGTAGGTGTAGGCGGCCAGCTCGTCATGCAGCTCGGCCAGCTGCCCGGAGCCCGACGCCTCCGCCTGCCTGCGCAGCTGGTGCAGCAGGTGGGCGCGTACCTCCGCCAGGTTGACCAACCGGCCGCCCATCGCCTCGGGGTGCAGCGACAGCCGCATCACGTTGACCGGCTCCTTGAGCAGCTCCGCGGGCACCCCGTCCATGAACAGGGCGGCCGCCGAGTTGGCCGCCACCAGGTTCCAGGCGGCGTCCACGACGAACGCGGGGTAGGGCTCGTGCCCGGCGAGGATCTTGTCGAGTGCCTGCCGGACGGCCTGCATCTCCGGGGCGCGTACCTCACGTTCGGGGAAGAGCGGCGCGAAACCGGCCGCGACCAGCAGCCTGTTGCGGTGGCGCAGCGGCACCTCCAGCTCCTCCGACAGCTTCATCACCATCTCCCGGCTGGGCCGGGCGCGCCCGGTCTCCAGGAAGCTGACGTGACGAGCCGACACCTCGGCCTGGATCGCCAGGTCGAGCTGGCTCACCCGCCGCCGCTGCCGCCAGGACCGCAGCAGCTCCCCGAACGACTCATCCCCCACCGCGTACGCGCCATTGACCGACCCCATACGGCAACGCTACCGACAGGAGGGAAGCGCGGCGATTACCTCACGCGTAATCGCGCAGCAAATCGCCCAGTCCTCGGCGCTGCTGGTCACGGCGTGGCACGATGGCCGGGAAGCGAACACGGGAGCGATGGGAGCTTGTTATGAGCGACGCAGTGCTCGCGATCGGCACCCGCAAGGGCCTGTTCCTCGCCCGCTCGACGGACGGCGGCCCGTTCGAGGTGGCGCCGATCCAGTTCTCCACGGTCGGCGTGACCTCGGTGGCGATCGACACGCGCGCCGCCACGCCGCGGATCCTGGCGGGCATCGAGTACGGCCACTTCGGCCCCTCGGTGATGTACTCCGACGACCTCGGCCAGACCTGGCAGGAGGCCGAGCGTCCCCCCATCGCCTTCCCCGAGAAGACGGGCGCGACCCTGACCAGGGTGTGGCAGCTGATGCCGTCTCCGGCCGAGCCCCAGGTGGTCTGGGCCGGGGTGGAGCCGGGCGCGCTGTTCCGCTCGGAGGATCGCGGCGTCACCTACGAGCTGGCCGAGGGGCTGTGGGAGCACCCGCACCGCCGGCACTGGCAGCCGGGCGGCGGCGGGCTGTGCCTGCACACGGTCGTCAGCCATCCCACCGACCCGCAGGTCATGGGCGTCGCGGTGTCGACGGGCGGCTTCTATCGCACCACTGACGGCGGCCTGTCGTGGGAGGCGGCCAACCAGGGCATCCGCGCGCCGTTCATGCCGGAGGGCCAGCAATATCCCGAATACGGGCAGTGTGTGCACAAGGTGGGCATGCACCCGTCCCAGCCCGAGCGGCTCTTCCTGCAGCACCACTTCGGCGTCTACCGCAGCGACGACTTCGGCGGCTCCTGGCACGACATCGGCTCGTCGCTGCCGTCCGACTTCGGTTTCCCGATCGTGGTGCATCCCACCCGGCCCGACACGGTCTACGTGCTGCCGCTGACCGCCGACATCGACCGCACCCCGGTCGATCACCGCTACCGGGTCTTCCGCAGCCAGGACGCGGGCGGCACCTGGCAGCCGCTGGAGGCCGGGCTGCCCGAGGGGCCG
This sequence comes from Nonomuraea sp. NPDC049750, assembly GCF_040659625.1. Lineage (NCBI taxonomy): Bacteria > Bacillati > Actinomycetota > Actinomycetes > Streptosporangiales > Streptosporangiaceae > Nonomuraea > Nonomuraea sp. NPDC049750. The sequence goes on along the minus strand of NZ_JBFANB010000008.1, from coordinate 345,509 downwards.
GTGTACGCGAGCGTGCTGCGTGACGCGATGACCGCCTCCGAGGCGGGGGTGTTCTTCGGCACCCGCGACGGCGAGGTCTACTGCTCGCGGGACGACGGCGGCACCTGGTCGACGGTCGTCCGGCACCTGCCCGACGTGCTCAGCGTGCGTGCGGCGGTGCTGTAGCCCATGGCCAAGAACGTGATGATGGTGGTCTTCGTCCTGCCCAACTCGCTGCGCCGCTGGGTGAGCGGCGACAGCGAGGTGAAGGTCTTCGCCGTCGCCGCCGACCAGCACACCCCGCCGACGCTCGGCTCCGCGCTGGACATGCTGCGGCGTACGCATCCACTGCTGGAGGAGCGCCTGCGCGACGACTACGGGCGCATCCGCCGGCACATCAACATGATCGTGTGCGGCGAGAACGCCCGCGGCCTCGGCAGCCTCGACTGCGCGCTGCCGCCGGGCGCCGAGGTCTACGTCATGCCCGCGCTGGCCTGATCACGCCGGCTTGTCAGGTCAGCCGGCTTGCCGAACCCCGCTGATTCGGTTCACACCTTGCGCCAGCCCGGGACCCAGGCCCCGTCCTCGATGACGTAGTCACCGAAGAGGGCGGGCGCCTCCTTGACCATGAGCGCGCCGATGTGCTGGAACAGCAGCCGGATCTCCTCCTCGGCCCCCACCGCCGTGCGCGCCTCGATCGTGTGCCGCAGCGTGCGTACGTTGGCCGTCCAGACCAGGCCGGTGGCCAGCCCCTCCGGAGCGAAGCGGCGCATGAACGAGGTGCGGTGCTTCTTCTCCGAGAACGGCACACCCTCCTCGTCGAGCCCGAAGTGACCGGCCATCCAGACCTGGAACTGCTCCATCTGCTCCAGCAGGACCGTGGCCCGCTTCATCAGCTCGGGGTCGGACTGTGCCCACTCGGGGAACCAGAACGGCAGCTCGTCGAGGCGGACGAAACGCAGCGACTCCTGCGAGATGGCCACCCCGGGGCGGTGCCTGACGAGCTCGTGGGTGAGCACGCGGCTGACGTTGTGCAGCACGAAGCTGAAGTTGAGGTGCTCGAGCACCGAGCCGTGGGCGCTGGCCAGGATGTTGCGCAGGTAGTCGCCCTGGTCCTCGCGGATGCGCACGACGTTGGGGTTGAGGCCGGGCTCGAAGGAGCGGTAGCACAGGCGCCCGGCGAACTCGGCCAGGTTCTGCGCGTCGAGGTCGCCACGGTCGAGCCGCTCCAGCCAGCTCTCGCCGCCGACCTCGCCGAGGTAGCGGGCGAGCTCGTCGTAGTCGAGGTCTGGACGGGCGACGAGGAAGACCTCGGGTTCGACGGTGCGCATGGGCGAGCCCCCGCTCGGGTCAGGCGATGTGATGGCCCCAGCAAACCAGGTCGCGGGACCCGCGCGCGACTCGGCACGGGGTCGGCCTGAACACTTGTCGCTTCAAGTTTTTCGCCCTACAGTCGAGTCCCTCGATACTTGAAGGGACAACTTATGAACGTCGTCCTCTGGGTCCTCCAGGCCCTGCTCGCCGCCGCCTTCCTCCTGGGAGGGTTCATGAAGGCCACGCAGCCCAAGGAGAAGCTCCAGGCGCGCATGGGATGGGTGGACGATTTCAGCCAGGCGCAGGTCAGGGCCATCGGCGTGGTGGAGGTCCTCGGCGCGATCGGCCTGGTGCTGCCCTGGGCCACCGGCATCGCCCCGATCCTCACGCCCCTGGCGGCGGTCGGCCTCGCGATCACCATGATCGTCGCCGCCCAGGTGCACCGTCGGCGCAAGGAGAGCTTCGCGGTTAACCTGGTACTGCTGGCGCTGACGGTCATCGTCGCGATCGGCCGATTCTGACACTGGGGGTCCGTTGGTCGAAGGGCTCGGCCATGACGAGCAGCGAGCCTGGCAGGGCCTGCTCGCGGTGATGCTCGTCGGCATTCCGCAGGTGGAGCGCACCTTCCGCGCGTACGGGCTGGTGCACATCGAATACGGCCTGCTCAACACGCTGACGGCCGGGCCGCTGCGGCTGAGCGACCTGGCCACCCTGGGCAACGTCTCGATCAGCCGCCTGAGCCACCGGGTCAGCAAGCTGGTCGAGCGCGGCTACGTACGGCTGCGGCCCGACGAGAACGACGGCCGGGCAAGTGTCGCCGAGATCACCCCTGAGGGGCGGGCGGTCATCACCGCGATCGCGCCCGACCACGCGCGGGCCCTGCGCGAGGTGCTGTTCGACCACCTGTCGCCCGAGCAGGTCGCCGCGCTGGCCGACGCCATGCAGAGCGTCGGAGCCAAGCTCGGCGCCTGCATGGCGGACGACCGCGGGAGAGAAGGCCACGACCCCATCGGGTGCGGCTAGGTGATGTCCTGCCGGATCGTCGTGGCCGAGGCGACCGCCGCGAACAGCACCGCGTACCCGAGCAGCACCAGGGCGCCCGCCCAGGCCGGCAGCAGGTAGTCGGTGCCCAGCCCGAGGTCGACGCCGCTGTTGGTCACCGCGCTGCCCGCGCCGGCCGGCGTCCACTTGCCGACCGGCTGCAACACCGGGATCGCGTTGACCAGGGCCTCGACGATGAACACCCACACCACCGCGACGATGATCGCGCCGAGCTGGTTCTTGATCAGCGCGCCCAGCCCGACACCGAACAGCGTGTAGAGGACGAGCACGAGCAGCACGCCCGTGGCGATGCGCAGGACCTTCGCCGACAGGACCAGATCGCCGCCGGACAGCAGGACCGACACGACCACCGCGACGGCGGTCAGCGCCAGCACGATCAGCCCGAAGGCCAGCCCGACGACCACCCCCGCCCCGAGCTTGGCCACGACCACCCGCTCGCGCCGGGGCGTGGCGAGGAACGTGGTGGTGATGGTCTGGTAGCGGTATTCGGCGGTCATCATGACGACCCCGAGGATCATCGGGAACAACGCGCCGCTCGAGCCGAGCCCCCACAGGAGCTCCTGGAAGGGCACGGTTCCCCTGCTGGGGAAGACCTGCTGGCCGTTCTGGCCGGTCTGGCCGGCGAACCCGATCGTGAGACCGAGCTGCAGGAGCACATAGGCGACCGTGACGCCCAGCATCACCCACCAGAGTCTGGTGGTCCGGAGCTTGAGCAGCTCCGCCCTGATCAGCGTCATCAGCCCTGCCCCTCCCCCGTCAGCTCCAGGAAGACCTGTTGCAGGTCGGAGCGTTCGGTTGTGACCTCGCTCAGCACGACCTTCGCGTCGAGCGCGATCCGGCCGATGTCCTCGGCGCCGAGACCGCGTACGCGCAGGAACCCGTCCTGCTGTTCGACCGTGGCTCCGGCGCTTTCGAGGGCCGGGACGAGCTCGGCGGTCCCCGTGGTACGCACCCTGACTGCCGCGTCGCCGTTGGAGACCAGCTCGGCCAGGCTGCCCTGGCGTACGAGACGGCCCTTGGCGATGATCACCACGTTGTCGACGATCTGCTCGACCTCGGCCAGCACATGGCTGGAGACCAGGACGGCGGCGCCCTGGTCGTGGGACAGGTAGCGCAGGAAGCCGCGCAGCCACTGGATGCCCGCCGGATCGAGCCCGTTGGCGGGCTCGTCGAGGATGAGCACCTTGGGATGGCCGATCAGCGCGGTGGCCAGCGCCAGCCGCTGCCGCATGCCGAGCGAGAAGACCTGCACCCGCTTGCCGGCCACGTCGGCGAGGCCGACCTGGTCCAGCGCCTCCGTCGCGCGCTCGCGGGGCAGCCGGGCCGCCGCGCAGAGCACCCGGAGATGGTTGAGGGCCGTACGGCCCGGATGGAAGTTGGTGGCTTCGAGCACCGCGCCCACCTCGCTGAGGGGATGCGGTAACTCGACGTAGCGCTGGCCGTTGACCAGCGCCGTGCCGGAATCGGCGGTGCACAGCCCGAGCAGGCTGCGCAGGGTGGTGGTCTTGCCCGCCCCGTTCGGGCCAAGGTAGCCGGTGATGGTGCCCGGCTCCACTGTGAACGACACCCCGTCGACCGCGCGTACCGGTCCGAACGCCTTGCAAAGGTTTCGAATCTCGATCGCACTCATCGTGAGCTAATTATCACGAATGTGGAGTTGATGGCACCTCCTCCCCAAGGAGGAGTTCAGAGCCGGTATACCCGACGGGCATTGCCGGAGCCGATCATGTGCGCCACCCTGGCCGCGTCGGCGGCGCTCCACTCCCCCGCGTCGAGCCGCGACCTCAGCGCGGCGGCCAGGGCCCGGCGGAAGTAGAGGGTGCCCAGGTGGCCGGTCTCGGCCACGCCGTGGCAGCCGGAGCCGAAGAGCAGCTTGTGGAACGGCGCCAGTTCCAGCAGCTCGTCCATGATCCGCGCGGACCCGGCGGCGCTGTGGGTCAGCGCGAGGCCGACGTCGACGTGGACGTGCGGGAAGACGCCGGCCAGGTAGGCGGCCTGGCGGTGGAACGGGTAGCCGTGCAGCAGCACCACCGGCACGCCGGCCGGCTGCAGCGCTCTGACGAACGTGGTCATCCGCGCCGGGTCGGCGCGATGCACACCGGGATAGGACAGATCACCGAATCCGGTGTGGAACTGCAGAGGCAGGCCGCGGTCCCTGGCCACGTCGACCGCGGTCCACAACAGGTGGCGCAGCAGGATCGGGTCGGTCAGCGGCTCCTTGGGGTCGGACAGCCGGCGGTTGGCCGCCGCGATGACCGAGCCCCTGCTCGGCCTCGACGGGTCGAAGTCGAGGCCGCACCGATGGCCGATGACCGTCGCCACGCCCACGGCTCTGGCGGCCCTGGCGGTGAGCTCCTCGGCCAGGCTGTCCATGTAGTCGAGGGCCGTCTCGGCCATCTCCACGACGTCCTGCTCGATCTGCTCGATGCCGACGACCTCGTTCGCGCTCGCGTCGCCGTGGCGGGCCAGCTCGGCGGCCGTCAGCAGCTCTGCGCTCTCCATGCCGGTGTCGACCAGGAGCGCCCCGACGCCGGCGGCCCGCAGCAGCAGCCGGTTGACCTCGTCGGCGCCGAGGTCGGCCCGGCGCGCCAGGTAGACGGCGGGCGGCGCGTGCGGTTCCAGGCCGAGCACGGGCGCGCACCAGCGGCGGATGGCCGCGCCGATCGGCGTGTCGAAGTGGGTGGTGCCCGGCGGCGCGGGGCAGCCGCCCTCGTTGATCAGCAGCTCGAACTGGGCTCTGGACAGGTCGTCGCGGCGCACCCCGTGACAGTGGTGGTCGACGAGCGGGGCGAGGAGGGCGTCACGCACCGTATCGGGAAGATCTACGGGGAGCATGCGGAGACTCTAGGTGGCCTCCGCACGCTCCCGCGGCGGTTTTACCTACCCGAAAGACGCGCTAGATCCTCACGTGTGAAAGCGCGCTCCGGTTCCCACGTGCGAACGCTCCGGCCCGCACGTGTGAAACCGCCCTCGGACCCGGCCTCACCGGCGGGCGAGCCGGAGCACGTTGGCGATGACGCGCGCGCCCGCGCCGCCCTCGGCGGTGAGGATGGACTCCGGGTGGAACTGCACGGCGAAGCGGCGCTTCTCGGTGTCCTCGATCGCCATGACGTTGCCGTCGGGCGTCAGCGCGGTCGGGGTGAAGCCGACCACGCCGGCCCGCTTGGCGTGCAGGGAGTGGTAGCGGGCCGCGACGAACTCCTCGGGCAGCCCGTCGAGCAGCGCGTCGCCGCCGCCCAGCCGGGTGACCTGGCCGCGCTTGCCGTGCTCGGGGTAGTCGAGCAGTTCCAGCGAGCCGCCCGCGTGCTCGACCATCGCCTGCAGGCCGAGGCAGACACCGAAGACCGGCAGGTCACGGGCGTAGATCTCATCGATGAGCGCCGACATGCCGAAGTCGGACGGCCAGCCGGGGCCCGGCGACAGGACGACGAGGTCGGGCGCGATGTCGTCGAGCATGGCCGAGGGGAAGCCGTGGCGCAGCGTGACGACGTCGGCGCCCTCCTGGCGGAAGTAGTCGGCCAGGGTGTTGACGAAGGAGTCCTCGTGGTCGACGAGCAGCACCTTCATGCCCTGGCCGGGCTGCTCGCGGACCGGGACGACCGGCTTGGCGTGCGGCTGGTTGACCGCGGCCAGGGCGCCGAGCAGGGCGCTGGCCTTGAGCTCGGTCTCGCGCTCCTCGGCCTCGGGGTCGGAGTCGAACAGCAGCGTGGCGCCGGCCCTGACGGTCGCCAGGCCGTTCTTGATCTGGGCGGTGCGCAGGGTCAGGCCGGTGTTCATGGAGCCGTCGAAGCCGATGAAGCCGATGGCGCCGCCGTACCACCTGCGGGTGGTGGCCTCGTGGTCCTCGATGAACTGCATGGCCCAGGTCTTGGGCGCGCCGGTGACCGTGACGGCCCACATGTGGGTCAGGAAGGCGTCGAGGGCGTCGAACTCCGGCCGCAGCCGGCCCTCGATGTGGTCGACGGTGTGGATCAGCCGGGAGTAGAGCTCGATCTGGCGGCGGCCGATGACCTTGACGGAGCCGGGCACGCAGATGCGCGACTTGTCGTTGCGGTCGACGTCGGTGCACATGGTCAGCTCCGACTCCTCCTTGACGCTGGTCAGGAGGGTGCGGATGGCCTCGGCGTCCTCGATCGGGTTGCTGCCGCGGGCGATCGTGCCGGAGATGGGGCAGGTCTCGACGCGGTCGCCGCTCACCCGGACGTACATCTCGGGCGAGGCGCCGACGAGGTGCTCGCCCTCGCCCAGGCTGATGATGAACTCGTAGGGCGCCGGGTTGCTGTGCCGCAGGCCGCGGAAGAAGGCCGACGGGTCGGTGCAGGGGGCGTGGAAGACCTGGCCGGGCACGACCTCGAACAGGTCGCCGCGCTTGAACTTCTCCTTGGCGGCGGCCACGACCTTGGCGTATGTGCCCCGCTTGGGGTCGGCGGGCACCTCGGCGGGCTCGGTGAGGGGCACGGACTCGCCGGTGCGCTCCAGGCCACGGGTGGTGGCGCCGTCGACGGTGAACTCGTAGCGGTATTCGACGCTGGTCTCGCGCTGGCGGTCGATCACCACGAGCCTGTCGGGCAGGTGCAGCACCAGGTCACGCTGGTCGTCGGGGCGGACGAGCTCCTGCCTGATCGGCTCGAACTGGAAGGCCAGGTCGTAGCCGAAGGAGCCGTAGAGGCCCAGGTGCGGGTCGTCGCCCCGGAAGGCGGCAATGACCTCGCGGATCGCGGTGAACACCGTGGGCCGGCGGCTGCGCATCTCCTCGGTGAGCAGGTCGCCCGACTCGGGCACGTAGACCTCGACATGGTCGGCGGTCGGCTCCTCGACGGGCTTGCCGGCGGCCAGCAGGCAGGAGACCACGGCGGGCAGCACGACCCTGCCGCGGGCGTTGAGCGCCCTGGCGGAGATGTGGCGGCCCCTGGCGACCAGCTCCAGGCAGGGGTCGACGTAGCCGAAGGCCCATCGGCTGTAGCGGCCCGGGTAGTCCATCCCGGAGGAGAAGGCGCCGCCGCGTCTCTCTCCGAGCGCCGTCACGATCTCTTCGAGCGCCTCCTCAGGCACCTGGCGTACCTCGCGCTCGACTCCGATGCCCCCGGCGGTGGTATATCCGCTCGTCTCCACTGCTGCCCCTTGTCGAAAACCGATGATCGAACACCGACACTGATGCCCCGGGGGCGGACACGAGAAAGGCCGCCTTCCGGGGCGGCCGTCCGTTGAGGAATGCGAATCACGCGCCGCCTACTAGCGGCGCCACCACTGAAGCTGCAACGAGATTCGCATGTGGCAAGCGTAACCGGCTCGCGATGATCACGCAACGCGCCCGCACCGGGTGGCCCCCAGATGGGCGAAACGCCCGGCAAATAGGGGTGCGCAACTCCTGACGGGAGTTCTGACGAACGGCTAACTTTAGCAATCATGGAACGCCCCCCGTTACTAGCGTGGCGCTCGGTCACGTTGATCTCGATCTTGTTGTTCGCGGTGCTGCTGCTGCTCAGCGGGAGCTACGGCTATCACCGCGATGAGATGTACTTCCGTGTGCTGTCCGAGCACCCCGCCTGGGGGTACGTCGATCAGCCCGCGTTCGCGCCGATGGCGGCCAAGCTGTCGATCGCCGTGTTCGGCGACACGCTCTTCGGGATCAGGGTGCTGCCCGCGCTGGCCGCGGCGGTCCTCGTCGTGCTCGTCACGCTCATCACCCGCGAACTGGGCGGCCGTGGCGTCGCGCAGATCCTGGCCGCGCTCGGCACGGCGACCGGCGCCTACACCTTCATCGCCGGGCACACGCTGCTGACGCTCAGCTTCGACCTGCCGTTCTGGGCGGCGGCCATCCTGTTCATGACCAAGGCGCTGATGCGCGAGCAGCCACGGTGGTGGCCGGCCGTCGGCGTGATCGCCGGGCTGGCGACCTACAACAAGCACCTGATCGTCATGCTGCTGCTGGGCCTCGCGGTGGGCTTGGTGGCCGTGGGGCCGCGCCGGGTCCTGGCCAGCCCCTGGCTGTGGGGTGGCGCGCTGATCGCGGCGGCGCTGGCCGTACCGAACCTGCTCTATCAGGCCACGCACGACTGGCCGCAGCTCAAGATGGCGGCGGCGCTGAGCTCGGAGCGGGGTGGCGAGTTGCGGGCGCTGTTCGTGCCCATGCAGCTCACGCTGTTCGGGCCGGTCGTGACGATCATCGGCGCGTTCGGCTGGGTGCGCCTGTGGCGCGACCGGCGGGTGCGGGCGCTGGCCGTCGCCTATCCCGCCGCGGCCGTGGCGACGCTGATCAGCGGCGGGCGCTTCGACTACACGGCCGGCCTGATCCTGCTGCTGTTCGCGGCGGGCTGCGTGAGCGTGGAGGCGGCGGGTCTGGGCAAGGTACGCCTGGCCACCGGGTCCCTCGTGGTCAACGGCCTGGTCTCGGCCGTGATCGCGTTGCCGCTCATCCCGGTCGCCAGTCTGGCCGCCACCCCGGTGCCGGCGATCGACGAGGTCGTGCGCGAGTCCATCGGCTGGCCCCAGTTCGCGGCCAAGGTCCAGAACGTGCTGCGCGCGCTGCCGCCGGAGGACCAGGCACGGGCCATCGTCATGACCGGCAGCTACGGCGAGCACGGCGCGCTCGTGCGCGCCGGGATCCCGCGCGTCTACAGCGGCCAGAACCAGCTCCACGAGTACGGTCCACCGCCCGAGAACGCCACCGTCGCGGTCATGGTGAACATCGGCCCGCGCGGCATGGACTTCCAGTACAAAAGCTGCGAGCAGAAGGACCGCGTCGACAACGGCGTCGGCGTCAACAACGAACTGCAGGGCATGGGCATCTTCCTGTGCCGGGGGCTCAAGCAGCCGTGGAGCGTGGCCTGGCCCCGCTACCAGCACTTCGACTGACCGCCCGGCCGTTGGGGTGCCCCCGGGCTACCGGACCCCGGGGACATCTGTTACTGGTAGGTAATGCGACGTGTGCGGGTCCGGCGTGACCTTCCCATTCCGATGCCCGACGGCGTGACCCTCCTGGCCGACCATTACGCGCCGGTCAGAGGGGACCGGGCGCCGGTGATTTTGATCCGCTCCCCCTACGGCCGGCGCGGCCTGTTCGGCTGGATGTGCGGCCGGGGCTTCGCCCGGCGCGGCTTCCAGGTGGTGATCCAGAGCTGCCGGGGCGGTTTCGGCTCGGGCGGCACCCTGGACCCCCTCGGCGACGAGCACGACGACGGCCTGGCCACCGTCGCCTGGATGCGCGCCCAGCCGTGGTACGGCGGGTCGTTCGCGATGTTCGGCCCCTCCTATCTCGGCTACGCGCAGTGGGCCATCGCGGCCGAGGCCGGGCCGGAGCTGAAGGCCATGGCCACGCAGATCACCGCCTCGCAGTTCAGGGACGCCGCCTACGTGGGCGGGGCGTTCGCGCTGGAGTCCGCGCTGAGCTGGACCACGCTGACCGACGCCATGTCCCGCCCCTTCGGAGGTACGGCGATGCTGACGGCGCCCCGGCTCACCCGCCGGGCGGTCCTGTCCGGGCGGCCGGTGGCCGAGCTGGACCAGGTCTCGGCCGGGCGGCCACTGCCCTTCTTCCAGAACCTCCTGGAGCACCATGCCGACCCGGCGGTGCCGTACTGGGACAAGCGCGACTTCTCCCCGCAGGTCGGCGAGGTGGAGGCGGCCGTCACCATGCTGGGCGGCTGGTACGACGTGTTCCTGCCGTGGCAGCTCAAGGACTACCAGGCGATGCGGGCGGCCGGGCGGCGGCCCTACCTGACGATCGGGCCCTGGTACCACGTGGACCGCCGGCACGGGCGGCCCGCCATGGCCGACGCGCTGGCCTGGTTCCGCACGCACCTGCTGGACGACCCGTCCGGGCTGCGCCCCGATCCGGTGCGGCTGTACGTGACGGGGGCCGAGGAGTGGCGCGACTACCCCGACTGGCCGGTGCCTGAGATGCGGCCGGAGCGCTGGCACCTGCAGCACGGCTTCGGGCTCGGCACCGAACTTCCGCGGGAGGACGAGCCCGACCGCTTCCGTTACCACCCGGATCATCCGACGCCGGTGCTCGGCGGCCCGGTGCTGCTGGCCGACTCCCGGCCGAGGGACCAGCGGCGGCTGGAGGCACGGCGCGACGTGCTCGTCTACAGCTCCGCCGCGCTGGAGTCGGACGTGGAGCTGATCGGGCCGGTCGGCGCCGAACTGTTCGTCAGGTCGAGCACGCCGTACGTGGACGTGGTCGTGCGCGTCTGCGACGTGCATCCGGACGGCCGCTCGCTCAACGTGTGCGAGGGTGTGCGGCGGCTGGGTCCCGACTCGGCGGCCGATGACATCCGGCGGGTGCTGGTGGACCTGTGGCCGGTCGGGCACCGGTTCGCCCGCGACCACCGGATCCGGGTGCACGTCGCCGCCGGGGCCTACCCGACGATCGCCCGCAATCCGGGCACCGGCCAGTCGCTCGGGCTGGGCGGGGAGATGGTGCCCGCCGACGTCGAGGTGTTCCACTCCCCCGAGCATCCCTCGGCCATGATCCTGCCGCTGTGCGCGCCGCGCGGTTGATGTCGCTGCTCCTGCTGCTGCAGGGGCGCGGCGGGATGACGGCCGCGGAGCTGGCCGGGGAGCTGGAGGTGTCCGAGCGGACCATCCACCGCGACGTGCTCGCGCTGTCGGAGTCGGGGGTGCCGGTCTACGCCGATCGAGGGCGCGGCGGCGGCTACCGGCTGCTGGACGGTTACCGTACCCGGCTGACCGGGCTCGACCGGGCCGAGGCGGAGGCGCTGTTCCTGTCGGGGGTGCCCGCGGCGCTGCGCGAGATGGGGCTGGAGGAGGTGGCCGCGACGGCCCGGCTGAAGGCCGCCGCGGCGCTGTCACCCGGCGTACGCGACGCGCCCGCGACGGCCGCGCAGCGCTTCCACCTGGACGCGCCCGGCTGGTTCGCCGGCGACTCCCCGCCCCCGGCCGCGCTCGCGCCGCTGGCCAGGGCCGTCTGGCGGGACCTCGCCGTGACGGCCGTCTACAAGGGCGCGGAGCGGACGGTGGAGCCGTACGGGCTCGTGCTCAAGGCCGGCGCGTGGTATCTGGCGGCCAGGAGCGGGGAGCGGTTCCTGATCTACCGGGTGGACCGGTTCGAGGAGATCGGCGTGCTGGCCCGGGTTTTCGAGCGTGACCCGGGCTTCGACCTGGCGGCCTTCTGGGCGGGGCAGTCGGCGGCGTTCACCCGCTCGCTGCTGCGCGAGACGATCACGCTGCGGCTGAGCGAGGCGGGCGTGCGCCTGCTGCGCCACATCGCCGACCCGGCGGCCCTGCCCGACGCACTGGCCTCGCTCCAGCCCGACGGGACGGTCCGGCTGGGGGTGGAGTCGGTCCAGGTGGCCTACGGCCAGGTGCTGCGCTTCGGGCCGGAGGCGGAGGTGCTCGAACCACCGGAACTGCGCGCCCTGGTCGCCGGGGCGTCGGCCCGGCTGGCGGCCCTCTACCGGTAGCCCTTACCGGCGGGCGGCTCTCTACCGGTAGTCCTCCGGGGCCGCCTCCTTACCGGCGGGCGACTCTCTACCGGTAGTCCGCGGGGTCGGCCTCCTTACCGGCTTCCCGGACCTCGGTGATGAAGCGCCACACGTCCGGCCTGCTGCCGTCCACGTCCGTGAACCCGTACACCTGGGCCAGCTCGCCGCTGGAGACCGACCGGCCCGACCAGCGCCGCTTGTCCGGGTCGGTGGCCAGGGCGGCGACCGCGCGGCCCACGTAGGCCGGGGTCTCCGACACCGCCCACGCGGGGTCGGGCGCCGCCTCGCGCCAGGTCTCCTCGGTGACGCCGAACAGCTCCAGCATGGCCTCCGAGCGCAGGAACCCCGGGGTGAGCGCCACCGCCGTGCCGCCGTACGGCTCCAGGTCGTGCGCCTGGCTGAAGGCCAGCCGGTTCACCGACACCTTGGCCAGGTCGTAGTACGGCGAGACCCGGTAGTGGGTGTCGTTGTAGCCCGTGGTGCCGTCGGTCACCTCGACCACCAGTCCGCCCGGGTGGCGGATCAGCAGCGGCAACAGATGGTGGCTGGTGATCAGGTGGGTGTCGATCGCCAGCCTGAGCAGGCGCAGCCCGTTGTCCAGATCGTGCTTCCACACCGGCGTGTCCCACTCGTACAGCGGCTCGCCGCCCCACACGTCGTTGACCAGCACGTCGAGCCGCCCATGCGCACGCTCGATCCGCTCGGCCAGCGCCTGGACCTGCGCCGGGTCCAGGTGGTCCACCCGCACCGCGATGCCGGTGCCGCCCGCCCGCGTGACCAGCTCGGCCGTCTCCTCGATGGTCTCGGGCCGGTTCAACTCCGAGCGGCCCTCCCGCGTCGATCTGCCGGTGCAGTAGACGGTCGCGCCGGCCGCGCCCAGCTGAACCGCTATTCCTCGTCCCGTACCGCGGGTCGCGCCCGCCACCAGAGCAATCATGGGGCCATGCTCACCCGGAAAGAGGACATCTCCTGTCATGTTTTCCACGGGACCCCTGTGATAAGTAGATAGTTACTATGAACAGCGAATTCGAGTTACGCGGGGTCAACCACGTCGCCCTGGTCTGCTCGGACATGAAGCAGACCGTGGACTTCTACTCCGGCGTGCTCGGCATGCCGCTGATCAAGACGATCGAGCTGCCGATGGGCTGGGGGCAGCACTTCTTCTTCGACTGCGGCGGCGGCAACGCGCTGGCCTTCTTCTGGTTCCCCGACGCGCCCGAGGGCGTGCCCGGCGTGTCGGCGCCGCGTCACCTGCCCGATCGGGGCGAGCTGCTGTCGGCCGTCGGGTCGATGAACCACATCGCCTTCGACGTGCCGCCCGAGCGGATCGAGGAATACCGCGAACGGCTGCTGGCCAAGGGCATCGACGTGGGCGTGCTGCTCAACCACGACGACAGCGAGTTCGGGGTGGCGCCGGAGATGCACGAGGGCGTGTTCGTCCGGTCGATCTACTTCAAGGACCCCGACGGAGTGCTGGTGGAGTTCGCCGCCTGGACCCGGCCGGTCGGGCAGCCCGGTGACGTACGGCACGAGCCGAGGACCGCCGCCGAGCGGACCGTCTGAGCGGCCGGACCTCATCGTCGAACCGACCGTTCGTCGCGGGGAGCCGACCACTCGTCGATCGGTGACCTGACCGAAATAATCACCTCACTAGTCTGCGAGGGCAAGAGCCGCATCTCCCCTAGGAGACCGCCTTGCCCGATGACAAGAGTGACCGCAGCCCCTGGAACTGGCTGCTGCTCCTCCCCATCGCCATCCCCCTGCTGACGTTCCTGTACAACTCCGACGAGCCCCGGCTGCTGGGCTTCCCGCTGTTCTACTGGCTGCAGATCGCCTTCATCGCCCTCGGCGTGATCACGACCACGCTGGTCTACCAGATGACCAAGCGGAGGCAGCGGTGAGCGAGCACCTGACCGAGATCATCGTCTTCACCGTCCTGTTCCTGGTGGTCAGCGGCATGGGCTTCGTCGCCGCCCGGTGGCGCCGGCCCACCGACCTGGCCAGCCTCAACGAGTGGGGGCTGGGCGGGCGCAACTTCGGGGCGTGGATCACCTGGTTCCTCATCGGCGGTGACCTCTACACCGCCTACACCTTCGTGGCCGTGCCCGCGCTGCTGTTCGGGGCGGGCGCCGCGGGGTTCTTCGCGGTGCCGTACACGGTGATCACCTACCCGATCGTGTTCCTCATCATGATCCGGCTGTGGTCGGTGTCGCACGTGCACAGCCTGGTCACGCCGGCCGACTTCGTGCGGGTACGGTTCGGCTCGCCGACGCTGGCGCTGCTGGTGGCCATCACCGGGATCGTGGCGACCATGCCGTACATCGCGCTGCAGTTGGTCGGCATCGAGGCCGTGCTGAAGACGATGGGCGTGTCCGGCAGCGGGTTCCTCACCGACCTGCCGCTGATCATCGCGTTCGTGATCCTGGCGGCCTACACCTACCAGTCGGGGCTGCGGGCGCCCGCGCTCATCGCCTTCGTCAAGGACATCCTCATCTACCTGGTGATCCTCGTCGCGATCATCTACATCCCGGCCCGGCTGGGCGGCTGGAGCCAGATCTTCGGCGACGCCACGGCCAAGTTCGCCGCGACCCCGGCGCCCGGCGACGGGACCCTGCTCAACGCCAACAACCAGCTCCAGTACGTCACGCTGGCGCTGGGCTCGGCGCTGGCGCTGTTCCTCTACCCGCACAGCGTCACCGGCGTGCTGGCCTCGCGCAACCGCGACGTGATCAAGCGGAACATGTCGGCGCTGCCCGCCTACAGCCTGCTGCTGGCGCTCATCGCGCTGCTCGGGTACATGGCGATCTCGGCGAAGATCAAGCCGATCGGCACCGACGTCAACACCGTCGTGCCGCAGCTGTTCGACCAGATGTTCCCCGACTGGTTCGCGGGCGTCGCGTTCGCGGCCGTCGGCATCGGCGCGCTCGTCCCGGCGGCCATCATGTCGATCGCGGCGGCCAACCTGTTCACCCGCAACATCTACCGCGAGTACATCAACCGCGATCCCACCGACGCCCAGGAGGCCGGGGTCAGCAAGGTCACCTCGCTGGTGGTGAAGGTCGGCGCGGTGCTGTTCATTCTGTTCATCGACCCGCAGTTCTCCATCGACCTGCAGCTCATCGGCGGCGTGATCATCCTGCAGACGCTGCCGTCGGTGGCCATCGGCCTGTTCACCCGCTGGTTCCACAAGGGCGGGCTGATCGCGGGCTGGGTCGCCGGGATGGGATCCGGCATCCTCATGCTCTACAACGTCGCCAACCCGGCCACCAAGCACGAGCACTTCGGCGGGTCGGCGTTCGCGCTGTCCAAGCTGGGCCTCGACACCAAGATGACGATCTACGCGGGCTTCCTGGCGCTGGCCGTCAACCTGATCGTGGCGCTGCTCGGCACGCTGCTGTTCCGGGCGCTCAAGGTCGCCGACGGCCCCGACGGCACCGCCCCCGAGCACTACACGGCCGACGAGGGGGACCCGCGCATCAAGGACCTCGACCTGGCCGGCTCGACGTGACATTTAGGCCAAACCGTAACCCTGCCGACATTGGGATTAATCCCCTGGAAAAGCTAATCTCCTCCCATTGACGAGATGTCAGGAGCCGGTCAAGAGCGTAGACCGGCTCCTGATCCATGCTTCGGAGGGGTCGATGACAACCGGGGAATCCCAGCGGGCACGCAGTGACCGCAGCCCTTGGAACTGGCTGCTGGTGCTGCCCATCGTGCTGCCGCTGCTGACCTTCCTGTTCAACGCCGACGAGCCCCGGCTGCTCGGCTTCCCGCTGTTCTACTGGCTGCAGATCGCCTTCATCATCGTCGGCGTCGGCTGCACCACGATCGTGTACAGGATGACCAAGTGAACGCCAATGTGACCGAGCTGGTCGTCTTCGCGGTTCTGTTCCTCGCGGTGAGCGTCATGGGCTTCGTGGCGGCCAAATGGCGGCGGCCCGAGAACATCGAGAGCCTGCACGAGTGGGGGCTGGGCGGCCGGAACTTCGGCTCCTGGATCACCTGGTTCCTGGTCGGCGGCGACCTCTACACCGCCTACACCTTCGTGGCCGTGCCCGCGCTGGTGTTCGGGGCCGGAGCGCTGGGCTTCTACGCCCTGCCGTACACGGTAGTGGTCTACCCGCTGGTGTTCCTGGTGCTGGCCCGGATGTGGTCGGTCTCGCACGTGCACGGGTTCGTCACCCCGGCCGACTTCGTCCGGGCCCGGTTCGGGTCGCCGACGCTGGCGCTGATCATCGCGATCACCGGCCTGGTGGCGACTATGCCGTACATCGCCCTGCAGCTCGTCGGCATCGAGGCCGTGCTGAAGACGATGGGCATCACCGGGCACCTGCCGATCATCATCGCCTTCGCCATCCTGGCGGCCTACACCTACCAGTCGGGGCTGCGGGCGCCGGCGCTGATCGCCTTCGTCAAGGACACGCTGATCTACATCGTGATCCTGGCGGCGGTCATCTACATCCCGGCCAAGCTGGGCGGCTGGGGGTCGATCTTCGACGCGGCCAAGGCCAAGTTCGACGCGAGCCCGGCGCCCGGCGACGGGATCACCCTCAACGCCAACAACCAGCTCCAGTACATCACGCTGGCCTTCGGCTCGGCGCTGGCGCTCTTCCTCTACCCGCACAGCCTCACCGGCGTGCTGGCCTCCAAGAACCGCGGCGTCATCAAGCGGAACATGGCGGCGCTGCCCGCCTACAGCTTCCTGCTCGGCCTGATCGCGCTGCTCGGCTTCATGGCGATCGCGGCGGGCACCAAGGGGGTCGTGGGCGCCAGCGGCAAGGTGGACAACAACACGATCATCCCGGCGCTGTTCGACCAGATGTTCCCCGACTGGTTCGCGGGCGTGGCCTACGCGGCCATCGGCATCGGCGCGCTCGTCCCCGCCGCAATCATGTCGATCGCGGCGGCGAACCTGTTCACCCGCAACATCTACCGCGAATACCTGCGCAAGGACGCCACGGACGCGCAGGAGGCCAAGGTCTCCAAGCTGGTCTCCCTGGTGGTCAAGGTGGGCGCGGTGCTGTGCATCCTGCTGCTCGACCCGCAGTTCTCCATCGACCTGCAGCTCATCGGCGGCGTGATCATCCTGCAGACGCTGCCGTCGGTGGGGCTGGGCCTCTACACCCGCTGGTTCCACAAGGGCGGCCTGATCGCCGGCTGGATCGCCGGGATGGGCGCGGGCATCTGGATGCTGTACATGATCCCGAACCCGGCCAACGGCAAGGCCCACTTCGGCGGGTCGGCGTTCGGGCTGGCCAACCTCGGGATCGACACCAAGATGACGATCTACGCGGGCTTCCTGGCGCTGGCCGTGAACCTGATCGTGGCGGCTCTGGGCACGCTGGTGTTCCGGGCCATGAAGGTGGCCGACGGGCCGGACGCGACCTCGCGCGAGGACTACTTCGCCGACGAGGGCGACCCCAAGGTCAAGGACCTGGACCTGGCGTCGTCGCACTGATCGCCTTCCCGGCCGGTTGACGGTCGGTTCCCAACCGGGAACCGGCCGTCAGCCGGTCAAGGTCGGCTAGCCGTCGCCGAGATATCCGGGGTTGGCCACTTCCAGCTTGGCCCGTACGGCATCCCTGAGCGCCTCGACCAGGGCCGAGTCGTCGAAGCGGCCCTCACGCACCGCCGCCGCCAGCTCCGCGTCGTCGGCCACGCCCAGCCCGGCCAGCCGCCGCCCGTGCTCCTCCGCGTGGCCGGGGCCGAGCTCGATCTCCCGCTCGACCATGCCGAGCACGTTGATCGCCACCCGCGTGTGGAATCGCACCCGCCCCTCGACCGCGGGCAGCACGTCGTCGGCCAGGAAGTCGCGCACGGCCGCCACCAGGTGGGCCGCCGAGGGAACGTCGTGCGGGGCCGCCATAAGGGACTCCTTATCCGTTGACCGGGCAACGATTATCGGTTGAGATCCTGTCATGAGCTTCGCCGTCCCTGACAGCGTCCGCCCCATCCGCGATGCCGTACACACCTTCATGACCGAGCGGGTCGAGCCCGCCGAGAACGTGCTCCACCAGGGCGGGCCGGCCGCCGGGGCGGCGCTCGACGAGCTGCGGGCGGAGGCCAAGAAGGAGGGTCTGTGGGCCCTTGGTCACCCGCGTGAGCTGGGCGGGGGCGGGCTGCCCTTCCTCGACTACGTCTACGTCAACGAGGTGCAGGGGCGAAGTGAGTTCGGGCAGATCGCACTGGGGACGTACACGCTGCAGGACTCGCTGATGCTGCACGAGCACGCCTCGGCCGAGCAGCGGGAACGCTACCTCGACCCGCTGGTGCGCGGCGACATCTCGCCGAGCTTCGCGATGACCGAGCCGTCCGTGTCGAGCAGCGACCCGACCCAGCTCAGGACGGCCGCGGTCCTCGACGGGGACGAATGGGTGATCAACGGGCACAAGTGGTTCACGACCGGCGCCTCCCGGGCCGCGTACACCACCGTGATGTGCCGGACGGAGGACGGCGCGGCGCCGCACCGGTCCTTCTCCATGATCCTCGTGCCGACCGACACGCCGGGCTACGACATCATCCGCGAGACGCCGGTCCTGGGGCTGGACGGCGCGCACTGCGAGGTCCGCTACGACAACGTCCGGGTGCCCGCCTCGAACCTCCTGGGGGAGCGCGGCGACGGGTTCGTGATCGCGCAGCGGCGCCTGGGACCCGGACGGATCTTCCACTGCATGCGCTGGCTCGGCCAGGCGCAGCGGGCCTTCGACCTGATGTGCCGCCGGCTGCGCGAGCGGAGCGCGTTCGGCGAGCCGCTGGCCGCCAAGCAGCTCATGCGGCAGCACGTGTTCGACTCCTACACCGAGATCCAGGCCGCGCGGCTGCTCACGCTCGACGCCGCGCGGGCCATCGACGCCGGCTCCGAAGCCCGGGTCGAGATCGGCGCGATCAAGGTGGTGGGCTCGCGCATGCTGCACAACGTGATCGACCGGGCCATCCAGGTGTACGGCGCGGCGGGGCTGACTCCGGACACCCCGCTGGACCGGATGTACCGGCACGCCAGGGCCGGGCGGATCTACGACGGCCCCGACGAGGTGCACATCGACTCCGTGGGACGGCGGATACTCGGCGCCTACGCGGCGGGCGGGAACTGGGAGTTCGGGCTGCGATGACGGAGCCGGTCCACTCGATCGTCCCCTCGATCGTCCGCGAGGTCTTCGGGCCCGGCGCGTCGGTGCCCTTCAGCGCGCGGCTTCCCGGCGGGGCCTCGCGTGAGACGTGGGCGCTCGACGTGCTCGACGGGGACGAACGGCACGAACTGATCCTGCGCCTCGACTCCCCCGGCGCCGCCCTGGAGGCCGGTGGCAGCCTGGCGAGCGAGGCCACGCTGATGCGGGCCGCCGACGAGGCCGGGGTGCCGGTGCCGCGGATCGTGGCGGCCGGTGAGCCGTACATCCTCATGACGCGGGTGGCGGGCGAGACGATCCCGCGCAGGATCCTGCGTGACGAGGCGTACGCGGGGGCCCGGCCGCGGCTGGCCGGCCAGTGCGGCGAGGCGCTCGCGGCGATCCACCGGATGCCGCTGTCGGCGCTCCCCCCTGTTCCCGTGCCTGTTCTCGTGGCCGAGGATCCGCTGCGGCAGTGGCGGAACGTGCTCGATCAGATCGGTGAGCCGCATCCGGTGTTCGAGCTGGCCTTCCGGCGGCTGGCGGCGACCCGGCCGGCGGCGGCGCGGCGGACCGTGGTGCACGGCGACTTCCGCAACGGCAACCTGATCGTCGGGCCCGAGGGGATCCGGGCGGTGCTCGACTGGGAGCTGGCCCACGCGGGCGACCCGGTCGAGGACCTCGGCTGGCTGTGCGTGAAGGCGTGGCGGTTCGGCTCGCCGCTGCCAGTGGGCGGTTTCGGCGGCTATGACGACCTGGTGAGCGCGTACGAGAAGGCCGGCGGGCAGCCCGTCGACCGGGACGCGCTGCGCTGGTGGGAGACGTTCGGCGTGCTCAAGTGGGGCATCATCTGCGTGATGCAGACGATGCGCCACCTGCGCGGCGGCGCGCGTTCGGTCGAGCTGGCCGCGATCGGGCGCCGGGTGTGCGAGAACGAGTGGGACCTGCTGCGGCTGCTCGGCTGAGAACCCGCTCCGCTGAAAACCCGTTGCCGTTGATCGCGTACGGACCGCACTCTTGTCGGGTGACCATCCTGGAGGCGACTCATCTGGTCAAGCGGTTCGGGTCCGTGACGGCGGTCCGCGATCTGAGCCTCACCGTCGCCGAGGGAGAGGTGATCGGGCTGCTCGGCCTCAACGGCGCGGGCAAGTCGACGACCCTCCATATGCTGCTCGGCCTGATCACCCCCGACGCGGGCAGCGTCAACCTGTTCGGCCAGGACCTCGCGCGGCACCGGACCGAGGTGCTGAGCCGGGTCAACTTCGCCGCCAGCTACGTGGACCTGCCAGGGCCGCTGCTGGTGCACGAGGTGCTCGACGCGTTCGCCCGCCTCTACGCGCTGCGGCGGCCGGCCGCACGGGTCGGCGAGATGATCGAGCTGTTCGAGCTGGGGCCGCTGCGCGGGCGCCGGATGATGGACCTGTCCTCCGGCCAGCGCACCCGGGTGCAGCTGGCCAAGGCCCTGCTCAACGCGCCCCAACTGCTGGTGCTGGACGAGCCCACCGCCAACCTCGACCCCGACGCGGGCGACCGGATCCGCGGCCTGCTGTCGCGCCTGGCCGAGGAGAGCGGCAACGCCATGCTGATCACCTCGCACAACATGCGCGAGGTCGAGCGGATGTGCGACCGGATCCACTTCATGTCCGACGGGCGGATCGTGGCCACGGGCAGCGCCGAGGAGCTGGCCAGCCACTACGGGGTCGACGACCTGGAAGAGGTGTTCCTGAAGGTGGCCCGCGGATGAAGACGTTGACCTCGCCCCCGCTCACTCTGCCGCCGCTCGGCCTCGCCGCCCGGCGCAGCCGGATCTCCGGGGTGATCCGGCGTGACTTCGCCGCGCTGCGGCGCAGCCCGGTCCGGATGTTCGAGATCCTGTTCTGGCCCACTGTCGAGCTGCTGCTGTGGGGGTTCCTCACGCTGTTCCTGCGCACGCAGCAGGTGCCCTTCGTGGTGGCGTTCCTGATCGGCGCGGTGCTGCTCTGGCAGGTGCTGCAGAAGGCCAGCAACGAGATCTCGATGGCCTTCCTGGAGGACGTCTGGTCGCGCAACCTGCTCAACGTGCAGGTCAGTCCGCTGTCCAGCGTCGAATACCTGATCGGGCTGATGCTGTTCTCGCTGGGCAAGGTGGTCTTCGCCGTCGCCGTGATGGCGGGTCTCGCGCTGGTGCTCTATGGGTTCGGGGTGACGAGCCTGGGCGTGGGGCTGGTGCCGTTCATGGGCATCCTGCTCCTGCTCGGCTGGTCGCTCGGGCTGATCGGGATCTCGGCGGTGCTCAGGTTCGGCGAGAACGCGCAGGTCATCGCCTGGTCGGTGGTCTTCTTCGTACAACCGCTGGCCGGAATCTTCTATCCCCTGTCGGTGCTGCCCGCGCCGGTGCGGACCGTGGCGTGGTTCCTGCCCGCCTCGCACGTCTTCGAGGGGATGCGTACGGTCATGTCGGGCGGTGCGGTGCCGTGGGACCGGATGGCGTGGGCGGCAGGGCTCAACGCCGTCTATCTGGCCGTCGCGCTGGGGGTGTTCGGATGGGCGCTCAACTACGCCCGGCGGCATGGGAAACTCTCCCGCTTCGGTGACTGACGGCCGCGACGATCACGTCCACCAGTCCTTCGACGACCTCCGCCCGATCCACCTCCGGATGCTCCAGCCACCAGTCGCCGGTGGTCTGCACCATGCCGACGAACGCGTGACCGAGCACCTGGGCGCGTACGGGCTCCGGCACCACCCGCTGGGCGGCCAGCACCC
Organism: Nonomuraea sp. NPDC049750; assembly: GCF_040659625.1. Lineage (NCBI taxonomy): Bacteria > Bacillati > Actinomycetota > Actinomycetes > Streptosporangiales > Streptosporangiaceae > Nonomuraea > Nonomuraea sp. NPDC049750. The sequence continues at coordinate 323,863 of NZ_JBFANB010000008.1, read as the reverse complement.
CGCCCAGCTCCTCGCCCAGGCCGCGCACGAGCGCGGTCATGTGGGAGCGCATCCGGGTGTCCTCGGCGCTGGCCCGGTGGAACAGGAAACGGTAGAGGTTGCGGTTGGCCGAGATCAGATCCAGGTAGACGGTGATCGTCGTCCTGGCCCGGCCGCGCAGATCGGAGGCTGCTTCGGCGAACCCCGGTCGCAGATCGGTCGCGGGCCCGGCAAATCCCGGCCGCACGTCGGACGCTGATTCGGCGAACCCCGGCCGCAGGTCGGACGCAGCCCCGGCGAACCCAGGCCGCAGCTGGGCGATGACCGTGCGGACGTGGCGGTCGGCCAGGGCCTCATAGAGGCCGCTCTTGTCGCCGAAGTGGCGGTAGAGGATCGGCTTGGTGATCCCGGCCTCGGCGGCGATCGCGGCCATGGACGCCTCGGGGCCCTCGCGCAGGATGACCCGGTCCGCCGCGTCCAGCAGCGCCTTGCGCCGATCCGGGTCCCGTCCGCTCATTCGCCCAGGATAGATCGCCGTCTGCGCGGCAGCAGCGCCGACAGCACCAGCAGGACGCCGATGACGGCGTACAGGCCCGTCACCCCGGCCAGCGCGCCCGGCGGCTCACCGGCCAGGGTGCCCACCGGCTGGCCGGTGGGCACCGCGAAGCTCGGCAGCCGGCCCGCCAGGTCCATCGCGACGTCGAGGTCTAACGCGAACAGCGCGGCGGCGGCGGTCAGCGGCAGCCCGCAGGCCAGCGCGGCCAGCGGCGACAGCCACGACCAGGCGGCGAGCAGCACCACGATGGCCGCCACGGCCGCCAGGTAGCCGAGCCCGGCGGGCGCGGGCCGGAAGGCGGCGTACGCCGCTCGCAGGGCCCTGGCGCCCGCCTCGGTCAGGTAGTAGACGAGGGGCAGCGCGGCCGACCCGGCCACCGCGCCGATCAGATGACGCACCTGAGGGGACACAGCAGCTTCGTCCCCGCGAGAACGGGATCCCATGTGCGCTCGCCCGGAGTTAGATTCGAAGGCATGACGATCATCCCCCGCTCCGGCACCGGCCCCGGCTCGATCACTCCCGACGGCTCCCCCGTCGAGTACTACACCCTGCTGAAGCCCCGCGGCGAGGCGGAGCTGCTCGCGGGGGTGGTGTCGCCGGGCGGCTCCGTCCTGGAGCTGGGCGCGGGCGTCGGCCGGGTGACGCACGCCCTGCTGGAGCACGGCTTCGAGGTGGTGGCCGTGGACGAGTCGGCCGAGATGCTGGCCCACGTGCGAGGCGCGCGGACCGTACGAGCCCGGGTGGAGGATCTGCGGCTGGAGCGGCGCTTCGACGCGGTCATGCTGGGTTCGTACCTGGTGAACACCTCCGACGAGGACGGCCGGCGGGCGTTGCTGTCGGCCTGCGCCCGGCACGTGGCGCCCGGCGGAGCCGTGCTGATCGAGTGGACGCCGCCCGAGACGCACGACGCCCGGCGGCCCGGCCAGGGCAGGACGGACGGCGACATGACGGTCACGCTGGTAGCCCTGGAGGCGACCGGGCCGGACCAGTTCAACGCGACGATGCGCTACACGCACCGGGATCGGGTGTGGACCCAGTCGTTCACGTCCCGGCGGCTGACGGACGACGACCTGCGCGCGGCCCTGGCCGAGTGCGGGCTCCGCCTGGACCGCTTCCTCACCGAGGACCGCGGCTGGGCACTCGCCGTCCCCGGCCTCCCGTAGCCGCGCGTTGACATCGGACGCGCCCGCGACCTGCCCGCAGCCGTCGATGGCAGTGTCTTCGTTGTTGGTCAAAATCGTGAAATCCATCAAATGTCCGGCAAATTCTCCCAGCCGATCAGGCAATTATGCGCGCGCCGACGTTAAAAGTCTGACCACGTTTATCTCCTTCACGGGCACCCTTCCGCTACTCTTACTCCCTTTTCCGCGCAGGGCTGGTTTTCCGGGAAATTGCCACCGCGTTCGACGACCTTGACATGGGGTTGGCGGCGGAGGTTATCTGAAATAGATCGCCGCAGGCCGGCGATGGCTCTGCGGTGCCGAAGGCCGGAGAAGATCGAGTTGGATCTCTGCGGAGGAATGCCTATGGCGACGTATGAATATCGCTGCCCCGACTGCGGACGATTCGAGGTGCGTCTACCGATCGGGACCGCCGCGGCGGCCTGTGAATGCCCCGCGTGCCACCGCCCATCCCGTCGAGTCTTCTCCTCGCCCTACCTCGGCCGGGTGCCTTCAGTAGTCAGTGCCGCGCTCACCCGCGAGGAGCAGAGCCAGGAAGCACCCGAGGTGGTCACGAGCGTGCCTGCCAAGCGGCGCGAACCGCCGCCGCACCCGGCGCTGCCACGCCTGCCTCGGCCTTGAGCAGCAGAAAGCCTTGAGCAATAGAAAGCCTTGAGCAACACAAACATCTTGATCAACACCAACAACGCGGCGCGTGCGTGTGAACCGTTCACACACGCGGCTCCGCCGGTCCGGAGGCGGTGACAGGCCGCCCGGCGTGAGTGATGCCGCCACACGACAACACCAGGAGGTGCGTCGCTCATGGGAGCCGTCGGACTTCTCTACGTCGGCGCGGTGCTCTTCATCAACGGGATGATGCTGCTGAAGAAGATCGATCCACGCGCGGCGGCCATCTTCAATCTCTTCGTCGGCGCCCTGCAGGTGATCACGCCCACTGTGCTGATCATCCTCAATCCCGGGAACCCGGCCCAGGTCCTCGGCGCGTCCGGGATCTACCTGTTCGGTTTCACCTACCTGTACGTCGGGATCAACCTGCTGGGCGGTTTCGACTCCACGGGAGTCGGCTACTTCTCGCTGTTCGTGGCCATCATGGCGCTCGGATACTCGTACGCGAATTTCCGGCTCCTGGGCGATCCGGCGTTCGGGGTCATCTGGCTCTACTGGGGTTTCCTGTGGTTCCTCTTCTTCGTGCTACTGGGTTTGAAACACGAGCAGATCACCAGGTACACGGGCTGGGTGACGGCGATCCAGGGGTGGGTCACGGCGGCGATCCCCGCGTTCATGATCCTGACGGGCTACTGGCGGAACACCAACCTCATCGCCTTCATCCTCGCCGTGTTCGGCGTGGTGGTCTTCATCGGGCTGTGGCCGTTGACCCGTGGACGTGAACCCACGGCGGCGGCACCGGCCGATGCGATGGGCGCCGGTGACCGGACGCATCGCCCCCGGTGGACCTGACGAGAAGACCCGCGACGCCTGTAAGGAGGTGGTCGATGCGTTTCATGCCTGACGGCATCCGTATTCAAGAAAGGCATTCATCATGCCGAAAGTCGTATTCAGCGTCGATCAATCGATGTCCATGCGCGACCAGAAAATCCCGGGACACAATCGATGGCACCCGGATGTTCCGGTAGTCGAGATGGTCCGCCCCGGAGATGAGTTCCGAATGGACTGCCGGGAATGGACCGACGCCCAGATAGGCAACAACGATTCCGCGAACGACGTGCGGGACGTCGACCTGACCGTCGCGCACGTGCTGAGCGGGCCCATCGGGGTGGAGGGAGCCGAGCCGGGCGATCTCCTGGTCGTCGACATCCTCGACCTCGGCGCGGTACCCCAGCAGATCGGGCAGGCACCAGGCCAGGGATGGGGTTACACCGGCGTGTTCGCCAAGGCGAACGGCGGCGGATTCCTGACCGACTACTTCCCCGACGCGTACAAGGCGATCTGGGACTTCCACGGCCAGGCGGCCACATCCCGTCACCTGCCAGGTGTCCGGTTCACCGGCATCACCCACCCAGGGCTGTTCGGCACCGCGCCGTCAGCCGAGTTGCTCGCCTCCTGGAACCGCAGGGAGCAGGCGCTCATCGACACCGATCCGCAACGGGTCCCGCCGCTCGGCCTGCCACCGCTGACCGACAACGCCATCACCGGTACGGCAAGCGGCGAGGCGGCGCGGCGGATCGCCGAGGAGGGCGCCCGTACCGTGCCGGCAAGGGAGAACGGCGGCAATCAAGACATCAAGAACTTCACCCGCGGAGCCCGGGTCTTCTACCCGGTCCACGTGAAGGATGCGAAACTTTCCGGAGGTGACCTGCACTTCAGCCAGGGCGACGGCGAGATTACCTTCTGCGGCGCGATCGAGATGGGCGGTTTCATCGACCTCCACGTCGACCTCATCAAGGGCGGCATGGAGAAGTACGGTGTCTCCACCAACCCGGTCTTCCTGCCGGGAAACGTCGAGCCGCGCTATTCCGAGTTCATGTCGTTCATCGGGGTCTCGGTGGACCACGACACCGGCACCAACTACTACCTCGACGCGACGGTGGCCTACCGCAGGGCATGTCTCAATGCCGTCGAATATCTCAAGAGGTGGGGCTACACCGGCGAACAGGCCTACCTGATCCTCGGCTCGGCTCCGATCGAAGGGCGAATCAGCGGGATCGTCGACATTCCCAACGCCTGCTGCTCGCTCTACCTGCCCACCGCGATCTTCGACTTCGACGTACGCCCGAATGCCGAAGGACCAGTCAGGAAGGAGCGCGGACAGTGCGCCGTGACGAGCTGACCGCCACCGCATGACGCGTGCGACGGGCCCTGGGAGTGATCTTCCTGGTCAAGCGGCGCCTGAGAACGAGAATGGCCACCGCGCATCGATCCATCGTGGGGGAGGAACACGGATCGCGCGGTGGCCACCGCGCGATCACGGCACTCTGCTGGCGCCCATCGTCGCGTAATATTTTTCCCTATTTATCGCCATAAGTCGTTTACTGCGGCAGAGTGCGATCCGATTGGCCAATGCCCCTTCCGTGCCGGGACTCCAGGCCATTTCGGCAATCCTCCGCTCAGGCTGTTCGACCGCCTCATCGCTCCGCCAACGGTCAACCCAGCGCACTCAGCCCGAACAGTGTGCAAATATATGGTTATCCTCAGGTGTTGCCGCACAAACCTCTGACATGTCCTCCGACATAGAGAAATTCCCAAACGGGGGTGTGCGCCTCCGAAGGATTGATCAATCAACTACCACCGTTTGAAGCTGGTGGTTTGCTCTCGCGGTCCCGTCTGGGTGAAGGGAGGCCGGTAGCGTGTGGCTAGTTGATGGCAGCCCAGCCCGCTGCGCCGCGTGCGGCGATGTTACGGGCTGCGATGTGGTCGGCGTGCCCAGCGAGGCCGCACCTTTCGCAGACGAACCGGCCCCGCGCCGGCCTGTTCGCCGTGCTGATGTGCCCGCACTCCGGACATGCCTGCGAGGTGTACGCAGGGTCGACCAGCACGAAGGCGACCCCGGCTCGCGCGGCCTTGTAGCGGGTGAAGGCGATCTGCTGGGCGAACGCCCAGCCGTGCAGGGTACGCCGCTGGAACCGATGAGCCCTTACCCGCCCGCGGATACCCTGCAGATCCTCCAGGGCGACACCACGACCGCTGCGTTCGGCTTCACGCACCACATATTTGCTCATCTGGTGGTTGAGGTCGGCCATCATCCGATGCTCACGCCCCGACAGACGGCGCAGCACCCGCCGCGCCGCCGACGTCCCCTTCTTCTGCAACCGGCGGCGCTGGCGATGGCGCCGCTCCCGCAGCGTGCGGACATGGCCGTTACCGCCGACCGGCCCCGGCAAAGCCGGGCCGGGCAGCACCACGCCGTCGCAGGCGACCGCCAGGTTCGCCACCCCTTGATCCACCCCCACAAAGCCGCCGACCGGCTCACGCACTGCCGGTCGGGGCAGGGTGAGGGTGAGGTGCAGCAGCCACACGCCGCGCCGGCAGATCAGATCGGCCTCCCCCACCGGCAGCACGTCCACGGCTTTGAGGTCTTCCGGCCGACCCGCGTAGGGGACGGTGACGCGGCCAGTGGGGGTCCACAGCGACACCGTGCGGGCATCCCGATGGAAGCTCATCAGCCTGGCGTCGTAGGGGACAGCGCCCTGCGGCCGGATGATGTGAGCGCGTTTCTTGCTGGAACGCCGGTTGGCGTAGGCGCCGGCGACCCGGGCGATCGCCCGCACGGCCGCTTGCGCACCCAGCCCGGCCACCTGCCCGCGCACCTCGTAATAGGCCAGCCGATGCAACTCCACCACAGCGAAGCCGCGATGCTGCCACGCCAGCCGAGAGACGACGGTGGCCGCCTCATTGCACAACAGCACCGCCGCCGCCAGCGACTCAGCCTGAGCCGGAGTAGGCGTGAGCCGCAGTTGCACGATCGTGGGCAGGCCGTGGCGTTTGGTGGCAGAGCGGCGGATCGCCATCGCGCACCTCCTGTCACAGCGGCCCCACCCACCGCACACATTACCGAACGTGATCGACTCTTTCCATACTGTTTTCGAGAGGAGGGGTGGCGCTTTCTCCCGGCCCTGAAGGACCGGGTCTCCGCGCCACCATTCAGATGAACAACGACGCCGTATGGGTCCGCAGCGTGACCGGCATCCAACTGCACCACACCACAGACCTCCAGGACGCCGGCCGATTCCTGGGCAATGCGGTGATGGCGCTGCGGGCCGCGCACGTACGAACCGGCGATGACAGGTACTCCGACCTCGCCGCCGAACTCAAGGCCATGGTGGCGGAGACGCGAACCCTGGAGACCCAGGCCCGGGAACGCATGCACGGCCTGCACTCGGAGGACCCCGAACAGTTCGTCCGCTGCCGCGAAGGCGAAGAGCCGTGGCCCGACGAGATCCAGGCGGGGTTCGTTCCGCGCCACACCTGCAATGATCGGTGCCTGTATCACGACCAGGACGTTCTCGACGCGATCATGCAGTGCATCTGCGCACGTCCCCCGTGCCGTGCGTGCGCCATCGTCGGTACGGCGTGAGGTGAGCCCTGCTTGGCGGGGAACCAGGCCCGCGCCCTTTACAATGTAGATCACGCGAACGTCTCGATGTCCTGAAAATACTGGGAAATACTGGAACTCTTGCTACGCTCGCGCCATGAGTGACCGGCTGGACGATCTCGAGAGGCGGATCGACGAGCTCCGAGCCGGTGTGCGCAGAGCCATGCGGGTCAAGGACACGGCCACCGCCAGGACCCTGCGCGCCGAGCTGCGCGGCGCCGAACGCACCTGGGACGCCCTGGTGAGCACGGCCCCGGCGGATGATCAGAAAGACAGCGAACCCGAGCCCCCGGCGCCGCGGCTGGTGACCGTGCGCGAGCAGGTGCATCAGGGTCTCCTCCTGCTGGGCGCCTGTGCCCAGCCACGGCTGATCGTCGCCGTGGGCGCGGCGTTCTGCGGCGGCACGCTGAGGAGCAATCAGCTCACCAGCCTGCGCCGGGACGAGGAACGCTCGTTCAAGTCCTCCCCGTACGGCCGCCCGTACTACCTGTGCGCGGCCCTGACCGACCGCCTCTCCCCCGCCCGTGGCCTGCTGGCGGCCAGTACGTGGCCGCAGGCGCGCCGGATGGTCGGCCCGCTCAGCCCCCGCGTCGACTTCCTCACCTGCGCCATAGCGGTGGCCGAGCAGGTGACCGACGCCCTCATTGAGCCCGGAGGGGCACGGCTGCTGACCAGGATGGCGCGCAACATCCCCGGCGCCGCCGACGGCGATCTGGGGCCGCCCGACCCCGATCGGGTCATCGAAGCGGCCAGGGCAGAGCTCGCGGTGCACGTCGAGCGCGACACGCAGGACCGCGCTGAGCTGGCCGAACGTGCGGCGACGCAGCTCGGTGACACAGCGCGGCTGTTCGGCGCCGCTACGCTGAGCACTGTCGCGAAGAAAAGGATCACTGGGTGAGAGCGCGCAACAGCGAGACGAGAGGCAGCCGATGAACCGGCTTGACGCGCTGCGAGGCACGACGCCACCGAAGCCGCACGACGCCCGCGCCATCGCCGCGCTCGCGGCGAACCCCGGCTGCTCACGCCGGGCGCTCATGGACGGCGCCGGGATCGACAAGGACGCCGCGGCCCGGCATCTGGGCTTCCCCGCGCCGTTCGGCCAGTCGCCGTTCGCGATCACCCGCGGGAACGTGTTCGAGGCGCTGGTGAAGGCCGACGGCTGCGCGGAGCTGCTGCGCATGCTGCGGGAGCAGCTCGGCCTGCCGATCGCCGAGGTGGCCTACCACGACGTGGAGAACGTCGGCGCGCACCTGCGCCACGCCCACACCCGGGCGCTGTTCGACCGGGCGGTGGCCGAAGGGCACGACGCGGGGACGGTCTACGACCATCCGCTGCTCGCCCTGGAGATCGCCGGGCACGCCGCCTACCTGGAGCCGGACGTGGTGGCCTTCCAGCTCGGCGGGCGCTTCCACATCGTGGAGATCAAGTCGTTCGCGGTGATCGACGGGCAGGCGGACCCGGCCGCGGTGGCCGCGGCGGCCCGGCAGGCGGCGGTGTACGTGCTGGCACTGCGCAGACTGCTCGACGAGCTGGGACACGACCCGCTGCGGGTCTCGCACGAGGTCGTGCTGGTCTGCCCGGAGAACTTCGCCAACCGGCCCGTCGCGACGCTGGTGGACGTGCGCAAGCAGCTGGCCGTGCTGGAACGCCAGCTCGACCGGATGACGGGGCTCGACCGGCTGCTCGACGTCCTGCCCGACGAGGTCACGTTCGACCTCCAGCCGGGTGAGGACGGGCTGCCGACCCGGTCCGCCGCCGAGCTGGCCGACGCGCTGCGCCGCTCCGACGCCCGCTACGCGCCCGACTGCCTGTCGACCTGCGACCTGTGCTTCTTCTGCCGCGACGAGGCCCGGCAGGAGGGTGCTTCCGACCTGCTCGGCCGTAACGTACGCGACGAGCTGGGCGGCGTGGCCTCCGTCGGCGAGGCGCTCGGGCTGGCCGACGGCACCCGCGACCCGGCGCCGGGCCAGGAGGAGATCGCCCGGCTCCTGCGCAACGCCGAACGCCTGCGCAGAGAGTGCCTGACGTGAGCCTGCTCACCTCGCTCGCCCGGCTGCGGGCCCTCGACGAGGGCATCGCGCAGCCCATCGCGACCGTCCGGCACTGCCATCTGTCGGCGCGGCCGATGGTGTTCATCCCGCTCAAGCTCTCCGGTGAGGCCGCCGCGCCGCTGGCCGCCATGCTCGGCACCGACCGGGCCGAGCCCCGCCTGCTGGTGGTCACCCAGCCGCGTAACCGTGATCTGCGCTTCGCCTGGGCCGCCGAGCTGGCCGGGCTGCTGTTGCCGTACATCCAGGGCTTTCTGCGCGAGACGGAGACGGTGGAGCGCAAGAACGCCGACCCGTACGAGCGGGCGCTCGACGCGCCGCAGTTGATCGTGCCGAACCAGGCGGGGGTGGCGTTCACCCGGCTGCTCGGCCGCTCCACCCGATTTCGCCGGGCCGACGGGCCCTACCCGGTGCCCACGGGGGTGCCGCTGCTGGGCAGGTGGCTGACCTGGTTCGCCGAGCGGGCCGGATATCCGGGGTCGTCGCTGACCATCGCCGCGACCGACGAGCTGGGCAGGCACTGGGCGAGCGGGCAGAGCGGCCTGGAGGACGCGAACCTGGCCGCGCTGCTCGCCTGGATCACCGACGGGCCCAGTGACGACGCGGAGGATCCGCTGATCTGGCCGCCCGCGGGACCGGTCACCGATCCGGGGTTCGACGCCGAGGTGCTGGCGCCGGCGATCGAGAAGGGCTCGGCCGAACGCGTCACCGAGGCCCTGCGTTCCCAGCTCGAACCCACCTGGCGGCTCATGTGGCAGGCGATCGATCTGCTCGCCGGCCTGCCCGAGGGCAACAGTGTGGCGCAGCGGTGGGAGCAGGACCGCGCCTCCTTCAGCGGCCTGGCCGCGCAGATCGAGGACGGCGCGCCGCCGCAGGCCCGGCATGACGGCGCGATCGCCGCCGCCGCGCGGCTGGCGCGCATGGAGCGCGCCCAAGCCGCCTACGAGGTGCAGCGCGCCTACGACGACCCGCTCGTCATGGCCGAATACCGGCTGACCGGCGAGGCGTTCGCGGGCGAGGTCGTGGAGACCGAGCCGGAGAACTTCGAGGGCGAGGGCCGCTCGCGCAAGCTGCGCCCGCTCGTGGTGGTCAAGACCGACGATCCCGTACGCCTGGCACCCGGCACCACGCTGGGCACCCCGCAGCGGCGCGGCCAGGGCGCCCAGCTGGTCGAGGCGAGCGACGGCCTGGTCACCCTGAAGATCACCAAGGGCATGGGCCGCGGCAAGACGCCCACTCCGGGCGCGGTGCCCGAGGTGGGAGAGCGGGTCTGCTACACCTCGCTCACCGACGACTTCCAGGGCGCGCCGAGCCTGCCCGACGCGGAGGCCACGCCGTGGACGCACGGCGGCCCGCCGCGCGAATACCGCCCCACCGACGAGGACGCCCGCGAGGAGTGGTCGTGACCGGCGAGGACGCCAGCCCGGAGCAGGCCATCAGTCCCGAGCAGGTCATCAGGAACGTGCTCGCCGACCTGCCGAGGAACCGCGGCGTGGTGGTCGACTCACCGCCGGGGGCGGGCAAGTCCACGCTGGTCGTCCGGGCCGCCGCCCACCTGGCCGAGACCGGCGAGCCGCTGATGATCGTCGCGCAGACCAACGAGCAGGTCGACGACCTGGTGACCCGGATCTCGGAGCGGCACCCGCGGCTGACGGTCGGCCGTCTGTCGGCGAGCGGCTACGTGCCGCCGCTGCGGCTGCTGGAGCTGACCGGTGTCACGGTCGGTACGCGGATCCAGGATCTCGGCGACCCCGACATCACGATCGCCACGTCGGACAAGTGGGCGTGGATCTCCGGCCGTACCTGGCCGTGGGCGATCGTGGACGAGGCATACCAGATGCGCTCGGACAAGCTGCTGCGCATCGCCGGGCTGTTCGAGCGGGCGCTGTTCGTGGGCGATCCCGGCCAGCTCGACCCGTTCTCGATCGTGGACGGCGATCGCTGGTCCGGCCTGTCGTGGGACCCGCTGCAGAGCGCGGTCTCGGTGCTGCTGCGCCACAATCCCGACCTGCCGGTGCACCGGCTGCCGGTGTCGTGGCGGCTGCCCGCCTCGGCCGCGCCGGTGGTGTCGAAGGCGTTCTACCCGTTCACCGGGTTCCGGTCGGGCACCGGGGCCGGTGAGCGGCGGCTGGAGCTGGCCACCGGCGGCATGGGAACCGTGCACGACCGGGCGCTGGAGGAGGCGGCCCGCTCCGGCTGGGCGCTGCTGGAGCTGCCCAACCGCCACACCGTGCGCACCGACGGCGAGGCCGTGCAGGCGGTGGCGCTGCTGGCCGAGCGGCTGCTGCAGCGCGGCGCGGTGGCGGGCTCCGAACAGGGCGAACGGCCGGTGACCGCCGACCGGATCGCGGTCGGCGCGGCCCACCGCGACCAGGTGGCGGCGATCAGGGCCGCGGGGCTGCCGCCGGAGATCACGGTCGACACCGCCAACCGGCTGCAGGGCCGCGAGTACGACGTGACGATCGTGCTGCACCCGCTGTCGGGCCGCCGCGACGCCACCGCGTTCCACCTGGAGTCGGGGCGGCTGTGCGTGCTGGCCTCGCGGCACCGGCACGCGTGCGTGGTGGTGGCCAGGGCGGGCATCGCCGAGCTGCTCGACGCCCATCCGTCGGCGGAGCCGGTACGGCTGGGCGTGCCGGTGAAGTTCCCCGACGGCTGGGAGGCCAACCAGTCGGTCCTGGAGCACCTGGCCCGCCACCGGGTGTAGCGGCGACGATCACGAAGTGAGGCATGTGTGACATCCGTGTACGTTCTCAACGGCCCCAACCTCAACCTGCTCGGCACCCGCAAGCCGGAGGTGTACGGCACGACGACGCTGGCCGACGTCGAGGAGATGTGCCGCGAGGAGGCCGCCGGGCTCGGCCTCGACCTCCGCTTCCGGCAGTCCAACCACGAGGGGCAGCTGATCGACTGGATCCACGAGGCCGGGGCGGAGGTCAAGGCCGGGCAGTGCGTGGGCGCGGTGTTCAATCCCGGCGCCTACACGCACACCTCGGTGGCCCTGCACGACGCCATCGAGGGCGTGGAGCTGCCGGTGGTGGAGCTGCACATCTCCAACGTGCACGCGCGCGAGCCGTTCCGGCACCACTCCTACATCTCGCCGGTCGCGCGGAGCATCGTGGTGGGGTTCGGCGTGCACGGCTACGTGCTGGCCATGCGCGGCCTGCACCACACCGCCCGGAAGTGATCAGCGACAAGAAGCGTTCGGCGACAGAAGTGATCAGCGGCAGAAGGGCGCCATGCCCATCGCCGACCGGAGGCCGCCGGTCAGGTGGCCGAGGAAGCGCTGGTCGCCGGTCCACGCCTGCACCTCGTGGCCGAGCGTGGTGACCCACGACCTGCCGCCGTCGTAGTACTGGCACCAGGAGACCGGGTGGTCCCTGCCGTGCCCGGGATGGCCGAGGTTGCCGCGGGTGCCCTTCAGCATGGTGCTCTCGTCGACCTGGGCCAGGACGCGGACGCGGGTGGGGGCCGGGACCAGGTTGTACCACTCGTCGCTGAACGTCCAGGCGGGCGGCAGCCCCGCGGTGGAGGCGTCGCGCCGGTCGACCGTACGCACGGTGGCGGGCTGGACGGGGCCGTGGTCGTAGAAGTTGGCCTCGCCGAGCAGCCCTTCGTACCAGGGCCAGTTGTACTCGGTGCCGAAGGCGTTGTGCACGCCGACGAAACCGCCGCCCGCCCTGACGTACTGGCGCAGCGCGGTCTGCGCCGCGTCGTCGAGCGCGTCCCTGGTCGTGCTCAGGAACATCACCGCGTTGTACTTCAGCAGGCTCTGCGCCGAGGCGAGCTGGGTGACGTCCTCGGTGTAGTCGACCGCGAAGCCGTTGTCCTGACCCAGCTTGAGCACGGCTTTCACGGCCACGTTGTCGTCGTTGAGCGGCGGGTTGAGCCCCGGCCCGAGCACGGTGCCCAGGTGGGCGTGGCGCGGGCCGGCCGTACGCGTGTAGACGAGCAGGCGGTAGCCCTTGGCCGGGTCGAAGTTGCCCCAGTCGTGGTAGCAGCGGGCGTCGGTGCCCCGGCACACGCCGCCGGCCTGCGCGGGATCGTTGGAGGCGGCTGAGGCGGGCAGGGCGACCGCCAGCAGAAGGGCGGCGGTCACGAGCGTAGGGGGTCTCACGGGCACCTCCGAAGTCCACCAGGTGGATCGATCGTTCCACAGCGTAGCCAGCGCACCGAAGCCCGGCAAGGTCTTGTCTTCACCGCTGCACCGGCCTATTGTGCGTCCGTTAAGCGGATCTATAGGTCCATCTAGTGGACCGCAAGAAGGCGTGGTGCCAGTGGAACGACGCAACTTCCTCCTCGGCGCGGCCGCGACACTGGCCGCCGTACCCGCTCGTCCGGACGCCGCCGTTCCTGAGCAGGACGTTCCGGCGCAGTCCGCCGCCTTGGGCGCGGTCGGCAAGGACTTCCCCAAGGTCTGCGGCAACCTCGGCAACCACAACCACTCGCCGCTCAAGAAGATCACCGCGCGCAACCTGGACCGCCTCGGCGGCGCCTGGCACCTGAACCTGGAAGGCGGCAGCATCGCCGCGCCCCAGCAGAGCACCTGCGTCGCGGAGAACGGCATCCTGTACGTCCAGACGACCCAGCAGAACGTCTTCGCCGTGGACGGCAGGACGGGGGCGCTGAAGTGGAAGACGAACCTCGGCACCAAGCAGACCAACATGCGCGGGGTCGCGCTCGGCGAGGGCCTGGTCTTCTCCACCTCCGGCGCCAACATCGTGTACGCCCTGGCCAAGGACACCGGCCAGGTGGTGTGGCAGCGGCAGCTCATCACCGAGGACGAGGGCGGCGGCGACACCGGCGGCTGCGACCCCCAGAACGGGCAGTGCGGCGGCCTGACCGGCACCCTGGCCGGCGCGGTCGTCTACTGGGACGGCCTGATCTACGTCGGCATGCAGGGCAGCACCGGCGGTGCCCGTGGCCGCGCCTACGCCCTGAAGGCGGCCACCGGCGAGGTGGCGTGGACGTTCTGGGCGTGCCCCGGCGAGGGCCAGTTCGGCAACGACACCTGGGAGGGCGAGTCCTGGAAGACCGGCGGCGCGGTGCCGTGGATCCACCCCGCGATCGACCCTGATCTCGGGCTGGTCTACTGGACGTTCGGCGGCTCCTACCCCCGGCTGGACGGTTCGGGCAGGGGCGGCGACAACCTGTTCGCCAACTCGATCGTGGCCATCGACGCCAAGACGGGCAAGCGCGAGTGGCACTTCCAGTCGGTGCACCACGACATCTGGGACCTGGACAACGTCATGGCGCCGGTGCTGGTGGACGTACGGGTCGGCCGCGGCGTGCGCAAGGTCGTCGTCTACGGCAGCAAGGCCGGGATGTTCTACTTCCTTGACCGGGCCACCGGTGAGCCGGTCCATGGAGTCACGGAGCGGCCCGTGCCCCAGGACTTACGCCAGAAGACCGCGCCGACGCAGCCGTTCCCCGGCGGCGCGCCGTTCATCACCCAGGCGCCGGAGTTCGGCAAGGCGACCAGGCCGGTGCCGTTCTACGCCTGGGGCGGCCTCTACACGCCGCACTGGGACCGGGCGACGATCATCTTCCCCGGCGCGGGCGGCGGCGCCGACTGGGCGCACCTGTCGTTCAACCCCCACACGGGCTGGATCTACGTCGGCTATGGGCTGATCAACTCCGGCTTCTCCAACAGCAGGGAGGGCCGGGTCAACACCTCGCGCCCGCTGGGCGAGTACTTCGCCGGGGGCATCGCGGCCGTCGATCCCCGTACCAACAAGCCGGTGTGGACCCTCGACAGGGAGTGGTCTCTCGCGCACGGCAACGGCATCCTCACCACGGCGGGGCGGGTCATGTTCCAGGGCGGCCCCGACGGGGTGCTGCACGCGATGGACGACACCGACGGGAAGATCCTGTGGAGCTTCCAGTGCGGCGCCGGGGTGCACACCAGCCCGATCAGCTACGAGATCGACGGCGAGCAGTACATCGCGGTCCTGGCGGGCGGAAACGGGCTGCCGTACCCGGACATCCCGCGTGGTGACCACCTGTGGGCGTTCAAGCTCGGCGGCAAAGTGGCACCCGCTCCGGCCCCGGCCCCGCCCAAGAAGCGCAACGACATCAGGGCCGCCGCCGTCGCCGCCGGCACGACGGTCACGCTGGGCCGCGTCTGGGACGCGGCGAACCAGCGCCCGGGCCCGGCCGAGAACACCGTCGCCCAGGACGCCATGTCGCCGCAGCACCTGCGGGTGCCCAAGGGGACGACCGTCACGTTCGTCAATCCGGCGGACAACGCCTTCGCGCACGCCGCCGTGTCGTTCTTCGAGTACGAGTTCGACAGTGGTGTGCTGATGCCGGGGCAGTCGTTCACGCACACGTTCGCCACGCCCGGCGAGTACTTCTACAACGACGCGATCTTCCCGCAGAACACCGGGAAGATCGTCGTCTACTGACCTGTTCGCCTACCGACCCGCAGTCTGCGGACCCGGAGTCTGCGGACCGAGATACGTCGGCCGGATCGAGGGGGGCAGGGGGCCCTTGTTGCGCCGCCCCTGCCCCGACTCCTCCCAGGCGTGCGCCAGGATGCCGACGCTGCGGCCGAGCACGAACAGCCCCCTGGCCAGCGGCGCGGGGAAGCCGAGCTCGGCGTAGACGACGGCGGTCGCGCCGTCGATGTTCATCGGGACCGGGCTGATCAGCGCCTCGACCTCCTTGGCCACCCGCAGGTGGCCGCCCGGCACGACCCCGTCCGCCACGGCCCGCTCCACCAGGCCGAGCAGCGGGTCACGGCGCGGGTCGCGGGAGTGGAAGCGGTGCCCGAATCCGGGCAGGTATTTGTCACGGGCCCGCCAGCGGGCGACCGTGGCCGCGGTGTCGCCGCAGGCCAGCGCCTCCTCCAGCAGCTCCACGCACTGCTCCCCCGCCCCGCCGTGGACGTCGCCCAGCAGGTTGACGCCGGTGGCGACGGCGTTGTTCAGCCCGACGCCGCAGGTGATCGCCATCCGCGCGACGGCGATGGACGGCGCGTGCGGGCCGTGGTCGACCGAGGAGACGAGCGCGGCCTCCAGCAGCGCCGCCCGCCGCGGGTCGGGCAGGTCGCCGCGGAGCATGAGCCAGACCATCTCCGCGAACCCCACCCGGCCGATCAGCTCCTGGACCGGCCTGCCGCGTAGCTCGATGACGTCCGGTTCGATCCTGGAGACTGCGGTGCCCCACCAGTCGGCCGCCTCACTCATGGGCGTACTCCTCGTTGTGCGCGCCGAGCCGCGGTGGGGAGGCCGGGGGGCGCAGCGGTTCGTCGTCCACGAGCACGCCGTTGCCGGTCACGGTCAGGCGGCGGTCGGTCCCGTCGGGGAAGCTCAGCTCGGTGAGGAAGCCGCGATGGCGCAGCTGGTCGAGTGCCAGCGCCTGCGGGACGGTGAGGATGCGGGCCGCGGGCACGCCGTTGCCGGACAGCAGCTCCTCCCACTCCAGCGCTGTCCTGGCCCGCAGCGCGGCGTTGAGCTCGGCGTTCAGTGCCTTCCGGTGGGCCTTGCGCCCCTCGGGGAGGGCGAAGCGCGGGTCGGCCGGCAGCTCGGGGCGGCCGATCAGGCGGCAGAGCGTCTCGAACTGCGTCTGCTGGTTGGCCGCGACGTTGAGCGGCCCGTCGGCCGTCTCGAATGTGCCGGACGGCGCGGCGGTGGCGTTCTGGTCACCCATCGGCTCCGGCTCGACGCCGCTGACCAGGTAGTTGGACACAGTCCAGCCCATTGCCGAGATCGACGCCTCCAGCATGGACAGATCGAGGAAGCTACCGCGGCCGGTGCGGTGCCGTCCGGCGAGCGCGGCGCAGATCGCCATGGCGGCCATCAGCCCGCCGATCGTGTCGCAGACCGGGAAGCCGACGCGCATCGGCACGGTGTCGGGGGTGCCGGTGACGCTCATCATGCCCGACAGGCCCTGGATGATCTGGTCGTAGGCGGGGGCCCCGCTCATCGGGCCGCTCTGGCCGAAGCCGGAGATCGCGCAGTAGATCAGCCGCGGGTTGAGCTCACGCAGCCGGTCGCGGTCGTAGCCGAGCCTGGCCAGCACCCCGGCCCGGAAGTTCTCCAGCAGGACGTCGGCGCCGGTGACCATCGCCTCGAAGGCCACCCGCCCCGCCGGGCTCTTCAGGTCGAGCTCCACCGACTTCTTGCCCGCGTTCTGGGCCAGGAAGGAGGCGCCGATCCGGTCCCGGTTGAGCTCGTCGTCAGGGCCGAGGCGCCTGGCCAGGTCGCCGCTGCCGGGCAGCTCGACCTTGACGACCTCGGCGCCGAACAGCATCAGCTGGTAGCTGCAATAGGGTCCGGCGAGCACGCTGGTCAGATCGACGACCTTGACCCCGTCCAGTGGCAACTGCTGCATTCACGCTCTCCCATCGCTGAGGCTCCCCATGTCAAGTCAGTGGGTGGTCGAACCCGCGCTCCGACATCCGCCCCGCCACCTCGCTCAGGTCCGCGACGAACTCCGCCACGCGCTCGTCCGTGAAGCGCACGGTCGGTCCGCTGAGGGTGAGCGCCGCCACGATCGCTTTCGTGGCGCCGGTGACGGGCACGGCGACGGCCGACAGGCCGGGTTCGCGCTCGCCGTGGCTGACCGCGTGGCCGTCGCCGGCCGCCTGGTCGATCCACTGCCGCAGCGTCTCCAGGTGCGCCTCGCCGTACGGGGAGGAGCGGGCGATCCGCGACAGGAGGCGCGCCGGCGCGTCCCTGAGCAGGACCTTCGAGGAGGCGCCCGCCCACATGGGCAGCTCGTCGCCGACCCGCACCACGTGGCGCAGCGGCTGCGGGCTCTCCTGCTGGGCGATGCAGATCCGGTGAACGTCCCTGGCGACGTAGAGGTTGACGGTCTCCCGCTGCCGGGCCGCCAGGTCGCGCATGAGCTTGACGGTCTCCGGCGGCAGCTCCCACGCGCTACGGGCCAGGTGCGCCCACCGCCACAGGGCGGGCCCTGCGGTGTAGCCCTTGGGCGCGGCCCACAGCAGGCCCATGTGCTCAAGAGTCTGCAGCAGGCGCAGCGCCGTCGTCTTCGCCAGGCCGGTCTCGTCGACGACCTCGCGGATCGTCAGGATCCGCCGATCCTCGCCGAGCAGGGACAGGATGTCGAACGCTCGCTGAACGCTGCGCACGCCACCGGCCTCGCCGGATTCTGCCGGGAAGTTCGCGGGCACGGGTCCTCACTTGTCGGTCGAAGGTGAACTCCTGCTCACCCTCTCATGCGGTCCGTACGCTAACACTCGGTCCATTATACGGTCCAGACGTTCCACTACGCGGTTCCTCTTGCGCGGACTGGGATGTGCTCATACTTTGAGCAAGTCCACAGTGCGGTTCTGATGCACCACCTAGTGGAGTAGAGATGGATGCGATCTACCAAGCGGGCTGCCTGGTCGCCGGGACGTGGCTGACCGACGGCCCGGCTGCCGAGCGGACCGGCCCCTATCTGCGCCGGCCGGTCAGCCGGGCCCGTACGGCGACCCCCGACGACATCACGCGGGCCCTGGCCTACGCCGGGCCGGCCGCCGGGGCGGTGGCGCGGCTGGCCCCGGCGACCAGGGCCGCGATCCTGGAGCGCGCCGCGGCCGAGGTCACGGCCCGCGGCGAGGAGCTGGCCCGGCTGCTGGCCGTCGAGCTCGGCAAGCCGGTCAAGGACGGGCGCGGCGAGGTGCTGCGGGTGGCCGACACGCTGTCGGTCTCGGCGGCCGAGGCCAGGGCGCTGGGCGGGGAGGTGCTGCCGGTGGCCGGCTGGGCGCGCGGCGTGGGCAACACCGCGCTGACCTGCCGCGCCCCCGCCGGTCCCGTGCTGGCGATCACCCCGTTCAACGCCCCGGCGAACCTGCTGGCGCACAAGCTCGGGGCCTCCTTCGCCGCGGGCAACACCACGATCGTCAAACCGCCGCCGCAGGCGCCCGCGGTCTCGACGGAGCTGGTGCGGATCCTGCTCGACGCCGGGATGCCGGTCGAGGCCGTACAGGTGCTGCACGGCGGAGCCGACGTGGGCGCGCGGCTGTGCGCCGCGCCCGAGATCGCCGTGGTCAGCTTCACCGGCGGCGTGAGCGCCGGCGCCGCCGTCGCGCGCGCCGCCGGGCCCAAGCGGGTGCTGCTGGAGCTCGGCGGCAACGCCGCCACGATCGTGTGCGAGGACGCCGACGTGGCCGAGGCGGCGCGGGTCTGCGCGCGCACCGGCTACAGCAACTCGGGCCAGAGCTGCATCTCGGTGCAGCGGGTATACGTCCAGCGCGGCAGGTTCGAGGAGTTCGTGGCCGCGCTGACCGCCGAGGTGAAGTCCCTGGTCGTGGGCGACCCGCTGGACCCGGCGACCGACGTCGGCTCGATGGTGGACGAGGACGCCGCCGAGCGGGTGGTCCGCTGGGCCGGCGAGGCGGCCGGCCAGGGCGCCGCGATCACGACCGGCGGCGCCCGGTCGGGGGCGGTCATGGAGCCGACCGTGGTCGCCGCGCCGCCCGCCGATGCCCGGCTGGTGCGCGAGGAGGTGTTCGGCGCGCTCGTCGCCGTGCTGCCCTACAACGGCTTCGACGAGGTCATCGAGGCGTGCAACAGCAGCCGGTACGGCTTACAGGCCGGTCTGTTCACGCATGACGTGCGGCGGATCGTCCAAGCCTGGCGGGAGCTGGAGGTCGGCGGGCTGGTGGTCAACGGGTCGTCGAACTTCCGCCTCGACCACGTCCCCTTCGGCGGCGTCAAGGACTCCGGCATCGGCCGCGAGTCGCCGCGCTGGATGATCGAGGACTTCACCGTGACCAAGACCCTCCTGCTGCGGGGCCTGAGCATCTGGGGAGAACAGTGACCACCCGCCCTGAGACCGCCACCTCCGCGCACGCGCTTGTCAGGCAGTTGGAGGACCTCGGCGTCACGCACGTCTTCGGCACCTGCGGCCACACCAACATCGCCGTGCTGGACGCGCTCGCCGACAGCCGGATCCGGTTCGTCATCGCCCGGCACGAGCAGGCCGCCGCGCACGCCGCCGACGGCTACGCCCGCGTGTCGGGCAAACCCGGCGTGCTGCTCGTCCACGTCGGCCCCGGCCTGACCAACGCCACCACCGGCGTGCTGACCGCGGCGCTCGACTCGGTGCCGATGGTGGTGATCTCCGGCGACGTCCCCTCCTACTACCACGGGCGGCACCCGCACCAGGAGATCAACCTGCACGCCGACGCCGACCAGGCGGCCGTCTTCAGGCCGTTCGTCAAGCGGGCGTGGAACGTGCACCGCGCCCAGGACCTCGGCCGGGCCGTGGAGCGCGCCTTCTGGACGGCGACGACGGGCCGGCCGGGCGCGGTGCTGGTCAACGTGCCCATGGACGTCTTCTCCAGGCCCGCCGAACCGTACCCGGCCATCAGCGGCGCCGAGCCGCCCGGTCTGCCGGCGGACGTCGCCGAGCGGATCGCGGCCGCGCTCGCCGGGGCCGAGCGGCCGTTGATCTACGCGGGCGGCGGCCTGCGCGAGGCCGCCGACGCGCTGCTCCGCCTGGCCGAGCAGTTCGACATCCCCATCGCCCACTCGCTGATGGCCAAGGGGACCGCGCCCGACGCGCACCCCCTGGTCCTCGGCATGACCGGGTTCTGGGGGCTGGAGCTCACCAACGACTACGCCCGGGAGGCCGACGTGGTGCTGGCGCTGGGCACCCGCTTCGCCGAGACCGACTCGAGCTCCTGGGACCCGCGCTTCACCTGGACGCTCGGTGACAAGGGCAGGCTGCTCCAGATCGACCTCGACCCGGCCGAGATCGGCCGCAACTACCCGGCGGAGATCGGCGCGGTCGCCGATGCCGCTCTGGCGATCAGGGCCATCGCCGCGGCGGCCGTGGCACACCCGGGGGTAAGCCGTCCCGCGCTGCGGGAGCGGATCCGCGCGGCCAGGTCGGAGCTGTTCGGCGCGAGCAGGGAACGCGGGAGCAGCGACGACTTCCCCCTGCGGCCCGAGCGCATCCTGGCCGACCTGCGCGACTCGGTCCCGCCGGACACGATCCTGGTCACCGACGTCGGCTGGAACAAGAACGGCGTGGCGCAGTGCTACGAACTGCCGCCCGAGGGCCGGTTCATCACCCCCGGCGGCGCGTCCACCATGGGCTTCGGCCCCGCCGCCGCCGTCGGCGCACAGCTCGCCGAGCCGGACAGAACCGTCGTCGCGCTGATCGGCGACGGCGGCATGGGCGCCCAGCTCCCCGCCGTGCCACTGGCCGTCGAGCTGGGCGCACCGGTGATCTTCGTGGTGATGAACAACCGGTCGCACGGCACGATCTCCGACCTGCAGTCCGCCCACTTCGGCCGCAGCCACGGCTGCGACTTCACCGATCCCGCCGGACGGCCCTACAGCCCGGACTTCGCCGCCCTGGCGCGGGCCTGCGGCGCCGATGGGCACACGGTCGCCGCGCCCGGCGATCTCCGTACGGCACTGCGCAAGGCGGTGGCGGACCGGCGGCCCGCAGTGATCGACGTGCCCATGGTCAACGAGCCGGTCCCGGCCCCCGGCCACTGGAACATCAAGGACATCTACCAGGGCGTCTTCCCCGCCTGAAACCGTTGCGCGTTCGATATTTCCTCTGGTCACACCCGGCCGTATAACTAACGTACTAGTTCGTGCATTACACGGCCATGTCGAACTCCCCCAAACGAGGTGAACCGTGTTTCCCGCGAGATTCCCCATCGCCGCCGTATCGCTCATCGTCACCCTGACCGCCTGCTCCGCCCCCGGACAGCAGTCCGGCAAGCAGGCCGACGCCACCGGACCCATCAAGGTCGCCAACATCAACGCCCAGAGCGGCCAGCTCAGCTCGCTCGGCAAATGGGAGAACAAGGGCGTCAAGCTGGCCGTCGACGAGGCCAACAAGGCCGGCGGCGTCAACGGGCGGCAGATCCAGCTCGACCTGTTCGACGACCAGGGCGACCCCACGGTCGGCACGAACCTGGCCAGGAAGATCGCCGGTGAGGGCTACGTCGCCATGCTGGGCACCGCCGAGAGCGCCGTCACCCTGGCCATGGCGCCCATCCTCAAGGACGCCGGGATCCCCAACATCACCTCGGGACAGTCGCCCAAGCTCGCCGCGCTCAAGAGCCCGTTCCTGTTCCTCAACGCGCCGACCAGCGTGACCTACGACGAGACCTTGGCGAAGTACCTGGTCGACGGCAAGGGCTACAAGAAGATCGCGCTGATCAGCAACAACGGCACGTACGGCGCGGGCGAGCACGACGCGTTCCTGGCCGCGCTCAAGAGCAGGAACGTCACCCCCATCGCCGACGAGGCCGTCACCCCCGACCAGAAGGACTTCAGCGCCTCCCTCACCGCCATCCGGCAGAAGAACCCCGACGTACTGTTCGTCGGCGCCGAGGAGGTCGAGTCCGGGCTGATCGCCAAACAGGCCCGCGAGCTGGGGCTGAAGGCGGTCCTGGCGGGCGGCGCCCCCATGGGCACCGACGTGTACGTGACCACCGCGGGAGCGGACAACGCCGAGGGCTCGGTCATCAGCTCGCCCTACCTCAGCAACGACGCGAGCCAGGCGAGCAAGACCTTCTCGGCCGCCTACCAGGCCGCCTTCGGCGAGGCCGCCGAACTGCACGGTGCCAAGGCCTATGACGGAGCCAAGATCCTCATCGAGGCGCTCAAGCAGACCAAGGGCGCCGGCGGCCGGCCGCTCGCCGACGCGATCCGCGCGGTCAAGCACGACGGCCTGCTCGGCGACTTCGCCTACGACGATTCCGGGGTGGGCATCCACGCGACCCAGATCGGCCTCATCAAGGCCGGGAAGATCGTCGCCGAGTCGGCCGGCTAGGAGCACCGTGCAGGTCTTTCTGCAGACCCTCATCGGCGGCGTCACGTTCGGCGCGGTGTACGCGCTGGTCGCCATGGGCTTCTCGATCGTCTACCGCACCATGGGCCTGGTGAACTTCGCCCACGGCAACGTGGTGATGATCGGCGCCTACGCCGCGTCCAACCTGTACATGTTCGCCAAGCTGCCCTTCCCCGTCGCGGTCGCGGTGGCCATCGCCGTGACCGCGCTGATCGGCCTGGTCATCGAGCGGGTGCTGCGCCCGCTGGAGAACAAGGACTTCGACCTCATGCTGATCGGCACGATCGGCTTCGGTACCGTGCTGGAAGCCGGGGCGATCCGGGTGTTCGGCGCGACCGGCCATGCCGTTCCGTCGCCGGTGGCGACCGCGCCGCTGGACGTCGCCGGGATCAAGATCCCGACCTACAGCCTGCTGGTCATCGCCGTGGCGGCGGCGGCCACGGTCCTGCTGGGGCTGTTCCTGCAGCGCACCAAGCGCGGCGCGGCCATGCAGGCGGTCGCGATGGACCACGAGGCGGCCACCGCCGTCGGCATCCACGTCGGCCGCAGCAACGCCGTGGCCTTCGCCATCGGCGCGGGCCTGGCGGCGCTGGCCGGCGGCCTCATCGGGCCGATGCTCTACGTCAACCCCACGATGGGCGGCTCGCTGGGCATCAAGGGCTTCGCCGCCGCGATCTTCGGCGGCTTCGGCAGCATGCGGGGCGCGATCGCCGGCGGCATGGCGTTCGGGCTGCTCGACTCCTTCGCGGCCGGCCATTTCCAGGAGTACTCCGAGCTGGTGACGTTCCTGGTCTTCGCCGCCATCGTGATGGTCCGCCCCACCGGCATCTTCGGAGAGACGACGGTGAACCGAGCGTGAAACGGCTGATCCCTCTCATCGCCGCCGCCGTGGCGGCCTGGCTGCTGCCGTACGGGCTGGGCGGCTACGCGATCCACGTCGTCGACGTGGCGATCATCTTCGCGGTCCTCGGCATCGGGCTCGGGCTGGCCATGGGCGTGGCCGGGCAGATCAACCTGGCGCAGATCGCCTTCTTCGGCGTCGGCGCCTACGCCGTCGCCATCCTCACCACCCGGGCCGGGCTCGGCTTCTGGACCGCCGCCGCGCTGGCCCTGCTGGCCGCCGTCCTCGTCGGGCTGCTGGTGGGCCTGCCCGCGCTGCGGATGCAGTCGCACTATCTGGGCATCGTCACGCTCGGGCTGGCGCTGGCCTTCGTCAACTGGATCACCAACGCGACCATCGCCGGGCGGGCCGAGGGCATCAGCGACATCCCGGTGCCACCGCTGTTCGGGGTGGACCTGTCCAGTGAGTACCTCTTCTACTACGTCGAACTGGTGGTGTTCGCGCTCGCGCTGGCGTTCGCGCTGTTCGTGACCCACTCGCCGCTCGGCCGCCGGCTGCGCGCCATGCGCGACGACGACCTGGCCGCCGGCGCGCTCGGCGCGGAGATCCCGCTGCTGCGCATGACCGCCTTCGTGCTGTCCGGCCTGTACGGCGGGATCGCCGGGGTGCTGTACGCCGGGCTCATCCGCTTCGTGGCGCCGGAGACGTTCAGCATCGCCAACATGTTCCTCCTGCTGGCCATGGTGATCATCGGCGGGCGGCGGAGCATCCTCGGCTGCGTCGTCGGGGCGGTGGCGCTGTCGCTGGTCCGGGAGGCGCTGCTGGACGTGTCGGCCTACGCCCAGCTCGGGTACGGCAGCGTGGTCGTCCTCGTGGTGGTCTTCGCCCCCACCGGGCTGGCCGGACTGCCCGCCCGGCTCCGGCGCCGCCGGGCCGCCGGGGCGAGAGCCGCACTGGGCGCCTTCCAGCCGTACGACCGCGCGGATGGCTTGGGGGACGGCCGGGCGGACGAGCAGGCGCACGAACGGACCGATGACCGAGTAGGCGCGGACGCGGGCTCGGGCGCGGATCTGCTGGAGGTCGACGGGGTGACCATGCGGTTCAAGGGGCTGACCGCGCTCGACCAGGTGTCGCTCACGATCACGGCCGGCGAGATCCGCGGCGTCGTGGGGCCCAACGGGTCGGGCAAGACGACGCTGTTCAACGTCGTGAGCGGCTTCTACACGCCGACCTCCGGCCGGGTCCTCTTCCGGGAGCGGGAGGTCACCGGCGCGGCTCCGTACCGGCTGTCGCAGCTGGGGGTGGCCCGCACGTTCCAGAACCTGCGGCTGTTCGGCGACCTCACCGTCCGGGAGAACATCCTGGTCGGCCTGGATCGCACGCGGACGCGCTGGGTCTGGCGATACCTCGTGCTGCCCTGGAGCGTGCTCGGGTTCGAGCGGGCGCTGCGGGTGCGGGCCGATGAGCTGATCGACCGGTTCGGGCTGCGGGACTTCGCCGACGCGGCGCCGCGCGCCCTGCCGTATGGGATCCAGCGGCGGATCGAGATGGCCCGCGCGATGGCGATGACGCCCGCGCTGCTGCTGCTCGACGAGCCGGCGGCCGGGCTCAACGGCGAGGAGGTACGGCAGCTCGCCGAGATCGTCCGCTCGATCCGGGACTCCGGCGTGACGGTCGTGGTGATCGAGCACAACATGGGCCTGGTCATGTCGCTGTGCGACCGGGTCACCGTACTGTCCGGCGGAAAGGTCATCGCCGACGGCGCGCCCGCGGACGTCGCCGTCCAGCCGGACGTGGTCGCGGCCTACCTGGGCGACTCGATGTCCGCGCCGTCCCGGACCGCCGCCGAGTCCGCCGCCGGCTCCGATGCCGAGTCCGCCGCCGAGTCTGATGCCGGGTCCGCTGCCGAGGAGGCCACCAGATGAGCACGCTGATCGTCGAAGGACTGTCGGTGCACTACGGCGGGGTGCGGGCCGCCCGCGACGTGAGCTTCACGGTGGAGCCGGGTCAGTCGCTGGGCATCATCGGCGCCAACGGGGCTGGCAAGACCTCCACGCTCAAGGCCGTCATGGGCCTGGCGCCCCGGCAGGCCAGGCGCATCGCCTTCGGCGCGCACGACCTGCTGCGGGCGCCCGCGCACACCCTGGTCCGCCACGGCATCGGGTATGTCCCCGAGGGGCGGCACGTGTTCCCGGGGCTCTCCGTGGAGAAGAACCTGCTGCTGGGCGCATACACCGGCAACTGGAAGCGGACGCCGATCGGTGAGGTCTACGACCTGTTCCCGGTGCTCGGCGAGATGCGGCACCGCCTGGCCGGGGCGCTGTCCGGGGGTCAGCAGCAGATGCTGGCGATCGGCCGCGCGCTCATGTGCCGACCCCGGGTGATGCTGCTCGACGAGCCGTCTATGGGACTGTCGCCGATCCTGGTCGAGGAGATCGTGACCGGGCTGAAGAGGCTGAACGCCGACGGGCTGAGCATCCTGCTGGTCGAGCAGAACGCCAAGCTCACCTTCGATGTCACCTCCGCCTGCCTGGTCATGGAGAACGGGGAGATCGCGGCCACCGGCACCTCGGCCGCCCTACGGGTCGATCCCCAGGTCCGACGCATCTACCTCGGCCTGTGAGCCATGCGGGTGCTCCCGCGGATGATCGCGCAGGTTCCTCCGCCTGGGCTCACGGCGACCCGGCCGCTCAGTCGAGCTCGGCGCGCTGCAGAAACGTACCGGACGGCGCCGAACCCGCGAGCCGTACCGGCGTGGTCGTGTGCAGGTGCATGAGCACCACATGGCCGACCGCGTCGGCGCGCACGCCCAACTCGGCCGTCGTCTCCGCGGGTGCGGCCAGGTAGTCGAGACCGTCGATTCGGGCGGCGCGGGCGCGGCTGATGCCGGTGTCGACCATGACGGTGTGCCGGTCGCAGACGGCCAGCCACGTGTAGTACGCCGTCGGGTGCTGCCCACCCGCCCAAACGTCGTGGCCGTGGAAGTGCTCACCGCGCAGGGCGCCGCGCCGCGCGTACTCAATGGCGTAGAGGCGGAACTAACCGCCACCCTCGCTGCGTCCGCCACTCACGTCGCCCTCGCTGTGGCGGGCTTGACGCCGATCCGGTAATGGGGATTCGGTACGTCTCTCGCGGAGTGCCACAGCGGCAACGTTGATCAGGCACAGCACCGCGGTGAGTTGTGAGACGCCCAGCCAGTTGTCCGGGCCCGTATCGGCCACCGCCGAGGCGAGCGTGGATGCGAGCCCGGCGATGGCGAATCCGAGCTGTGTGCCGATCGCCATCCCGGACACCCGTACCCAGGTGCTGAACATCTCCCCTTGACGTGCTCCTCGTCCTGAAGAGGTGAGGATTCCCGCGCTGCTTACGCAGCAGCCCATGCCGCGTAAGCGTGATTGAGACATCGCAAGCAGTTCCGATCGCCGCGCGCTCACACCCCAGAGGGCTCTCACACGCGGACCTCAACCATCTCGCCTGAAGACGGGAGCTCCAGCCCGGGCGAGAATAGCTCTATGAATAACTCACTGGTTCGTACATTATAGGGCAAACAAACCCTCTCCCAAGCTGCCGGGATCAGGTGCGGCCGTCCGGCCGCAGGTGGGCGGCCCTACACGGGGCGCTGGCGCTACACGGGTGGGCGGCACTAAGCGGGGGCGCCGGCGCCCCGGAGGTAGGCGACGGTCAGCTCGCCGACCATCGTGCGCAGCCGGGCGCGGTGCTCCGGCGCGGTCATGTCGCGGCCGAACAACGCCCCGAACGTGTGCTGGTTGGCGACCCGGAAGAAGCAGAACGCGCTGATCATCATGTGCACGTCTATGGCATCGGCCTCGGTGACGAAGTCGCCGGACTCCTGCCCCGCGTCGAGGATGCGGGAGATGATGTCGAGCACGGGCGCGCCCAGATTGGCCAGCACCTCGGACTTGCGGATGTGCTCGGCCTCGTGGATGTTCTCGATGCCGACCAGTT
The DNA here is from genome assembly GCF_040659625.1 of Nonomuraea sp. NPDC049750. Taxonomy (NCBI): domain Bacteria; kingdom Bacillati; phylum Actinomycetota; class Actinomycetes; order Streptosporangiales; family Streptosporangiaceae; genus Nonomuraea; species Nonomuraea sp. NPDC049750. The sequence goes on along the minus strand of NZ_JBFANB010000008.1, from coordinate 296,466 downwards.
TGATGAAGTCACGGTGCGCGTCGTGGTGGTCGAACGTCAGCTCCGCCAGCGTGCGGATGGCCTCCACCGGCGCCAGGTGCGCCACGTCGACGGTCCGCTCGGCGGCCCGCACCTCGGTGTACGCCTTCTCCAGGACCGCGATGTAGAGCTGCTCCTTGCCGCCGAAATAGTAGTAGATCATGCGCTTGGTGGTGCGCGTCCGCTCGGCGATCTCGTCCACCCTGGCGCCGGCGTACCCGTGCCGCGCGAACTCCCGCTGCGCGACCTGAAGGATCTCCGCCTTGGTCCGGTCGGCGTCACGCTGACGTTCACCGGCGGCGCGAGCGAGTGGCTGCGAGGTCATGGGGCTCCACGGTCGGGCCGACGGGGGTCGCGTTCATCCTAGATGACGGCTCTCCTTGCGAGGCGTGTCCTTCCCGGGCGTGCTGGGCGGCCAGGCGGACGGGCGCGTTGGCGGCGCCGTACCCCTGATAGCCGCCGACGCGCTGGACGAGCTCGAAGAACACCCGCCCGGCCGTGATCGTGTACAGGTGGAGGAACTCCCCCTGCTCGTCCCTGTCGTACAGCAGGCCGAGCTCCCGCAGCTCGGGTGGCACGTCGTAGCGGGCGGCGAGGTCGTCGTAGTAGTTGGCGGGGACGGCGAGCAGCAGGTCGGGGTGTAGGGCGCGCAGCCTGCGGGCGGTGGCCACGATGTCGTCGCAGGCCAGGGCGATGTGCTGCCAGGGGATGTGCTGGGCGCCGACCTGGTTGATGTTGAGCACCATCCGTACGGCGCCGTCCGCCGTGGACATCGCCTTGCTGCGCAGCAGGCCGTAGGGGTCGGGGACCTCCAGGCTCTCCTGGGGGCGCAGGCCGAGGACGGTGCGGTAGAACAGTGCGGCCTCGTCGAAGTGGTGCCTGGGCTGGGTGAGCGCCACGTGGTCGATGTGGGTGATGCCTCCGGCCGCCGGTTCACCCTCCGCGCGGGGCTCGAAGTCGTCGGTCCAGCTGGAATGGTCGGGGTGTCCGGTGCGGCAGAAGAAGAGCTCGGTCCCGTCCGGTGCGGCGATCGCGTCCAGCCTGGCGTCCCGAGGGGCGCGGTGGCGGGGCAGGACCGGTGACAGCAGCGACTCGGCGCGCCGCACGGAACCAGCGGGGTCCGGGCTCTCCAGCCCGATCGCCGCGAGCGCGGGTCCGTCGCCGGTGGCGTTGAGCAGGATCCGGGCCTCTCCCTGTTCCCAGAGTTCGACCGGCTTGTGGGCATGTGTTCCGGTGCGGACGAACCCGAGAGCCGCCAGCAGCCCGCCCACCTCGTACGCATGACCGGACTGCCCACGCGACTCCCCCGGTCCGGCCAGCTCGCCGGACGCCCCAGACAGCTCGCCGGATCCCCCATACAGGGCGGCGGATCCCCCATACAGGTCGGCGGGAGGGACAGACAACTCGGCGAACGCGAAGCCGGACGGGATGACCGGAGGCGGGACTAGCGGAGACGGGACGACCGGAGCCAGGCTGACGGGAGCTGGGCTGACCGTGGACGGGATCGGCGGGGTCACGCCGCGTCGCAGGGCCGTGGCCTCCTCCAGGGCGATGAGCGACCGCATGGCGTCCAGGGCCGTCCGGCCGGCGTCGGCCTGCCGGAAGCCGTCGTTGAACACCTCCAGCGACAGCGGCCCGGCGTACCCGGCGTCCAGCACATGACACACCAGTCCGGCCAGGTCGAAAGTGCCCTGGCCGGGGAAGCACCGGTAGTGCCTGCTCCACTGCAGCACGTCCATCGCCAGCAGCGGCGCGTCGGCCAGCTGCAGGAAGAACACCCGGTCGCCCGGGATCGCCTCGATGCCGATCGGGTCGGAGCCGCGCGACAGGATGTGGAAGCTGTCGAGGCAGGCGCCGAGATTCGAGTGGCCGGCCATGCGTACGATCCGCCAGGCGTGCAGATATTCGTTGACGTGCCGGCCCCAGGCCAGCGCCTCGTAGGCGATCCTGATGCCGTGTCCGGCGGCGCGTTCGGCGAGCAGGCGCAGCTGCTCGGCGGCCAGCTCGTCGTCGTCGGCCGCGTCGGGCGACACGCTGGAGCAGACCAGCAGCGTGGTGGCGCCGAGGCGTTCCATCAGCTCGAACTTGCGCTCGGCCCGGCGCAGGTTGCGGGCCAGTACGTCGCCGGGCACCGCCTCGAAGTCGCGGAACGGCTGGTACAGGTCGATACCGAGACCCAGATCCGCGGCCCTGGCGCGCACCTCCTCCGGGCTCAGCGGGGAGACGAGGAGGTCGTTCTCGAAGATCTCCACGCCGTCGAAGCCCGCGGCGGAGATGGCGGCCAGCTTCTCCGCCAGCGTCCCGCTGACCGAGACGGTGGCGATGGACTTGCGCATGAGGGGACCTCCCGGTCAGGCGTCGATCAGGTCGGTGAGGTGTGTGAGCATCCGTTCGGCGTCGGGCTCGCGGCCCGTGAACAGGCGGAAAGCGTGCGCGGCCTGGAAGACCACCATGCCGCCGCCGTGCATGGTCCGGCAGCCGAGCGCCCTGGCCCTGCGCAGCAGCTCGGTCTCCAGGGGCCGGTAGACGATGTCGGCCACCCACAGCTCCGGCCGCAGCAGTTCAGCGGGGAGCGGCAGCCCGGGGTGCTGCGCCATCCCGGTGGGGGTCGCGTGCACCAGCCCGTCCGCCGTCGCGAGCAGCCCGCCCAGCTCGGCCTGGGCCGCGGTGCGGATCCGGTCCGGCCCGAACCGGCCGGCCAGGTCGGCGGCGAGCGAGGCCGCCCGGCTTTCGGCGGCGTCGACCAGTACGACCTGATCGGCGCCGAGTGTCAGCAGGGCGTGCGCCACCGCGGCCCCCGCCCCGCCCGCGCCCAGCTGCACCACCCGCCGGGTCGGCGCGTCGGGCAGCCCCCGGGCGAACGACTCCGCGAACCCGGCCCAGTCGGTGTTGTGCCCCACGGCCCGCCGCCCCTCGAACACGACGGTGTTGACCGCGCCGAGCATCGCCGCGTCCGGAGACAGCTCGTCCAGGAAAGGGATCACGGTCTGCTTGCACGGGTGGGTGATGTTGAGGCCGTCGTACCCGAGCCGCCGCGCCGTACGGACCAGCTCACCCACGGCGTCGGCCCCCAGCCCCAGCTCGCCGATGTCGAGCAGCCGGTAGACATAGCGCACGCCGTGCGCGTCGGCTTCGCGCTCGTGCAGCGCGGGGCTGAACGACGGGCCGATCCCGGCGCCGATCAGGCCGATCAGATAGGAGCTCATCCGCTCTCACTCTCCTCCAGTTCCATCAAATGTACGAACTAGTACGTTCGTACGCTAGGCCGGAAGGAGGGGTGCCGGTAAGAAGCTTGTCGTGAGCCCCAAACGGCGTTGATCTTGTTGTGACGTGCCTGGTCAATGCTGGCGGCCATGGAACACCCCCCGATACACATCGACGAGCTGGTCGAGTACTGGACGATCCTGGACGAAGAGCGCAGCCTCATCGCCGGAAAGCGCGACGCTACTCGACTTGGCTTCGCGATCTTGCTGAAGTTCTATACGCAGCATGGCCGGTTCCCGCGTGGTCGCTCGGAGCTGCCGGACGACGTGGTCGAGCACGTGGCCAAGCAGGTCCAGGTGCCTGCGTCGGAGTTCGGCTTCTATGAGTGGTCCGGCTCCACGATTGAGTACCACCGCAGCCAGATTCGTACGCATCTGGGCTTTCGTACCTGCACCACGGCGGATGCGACGAAGCTGGCGGTGTGGCTGGCCGAGCACGTTGCGCACGCCGAGCGGCGGCCCGAGCGGGTCCGGGAGGAACTGCTCAAGCATCTACGCGAGGAGCGGATCGAACCGCCGACGCCGGGTCGGATCTCCCGGATCGTGGCTTCGGCCCTGCACAACGCCGAAGTGACCTGGTCGATGCGGATCACCTCCCGGCTGAGTCCCGAGAGCACGCAGCGCATCGGCGCGCTGGTCGGCCTGGACGATGTCAGCCGCGCGGTGACCGAAGCGGCCGGCGCTGACCAGGAGCCCACAGGCGAGACGCCCGAGGACGACGACTTCGATGTGCTGGCGTTCATCAAGTCCGCGCCGGGCAACGTGAGCCTGGAGTCGATGATGACCGAGATCCGCAAACTGGCGGCGGTGCGCGCGATCGTGCTGCCGCCCGGGTTGTTCGCCGATGTGGCGCCGAAGGTGATGGCGTCCTGGCGTGCCCGGGCGGCGGTGGAGGCGTCCTCGCACATGCGCACGCACCGGCGCGAGCTGACCGTCTTGCTGCTGGCGGCGCTGATCCACGAGCGGGAGCGGGAAATCACCGACACGCTGGTGGAACTGCTGATCGCCACCGTGCATCGGATCAAGGCGCGGGCCGACAGCAAGGTGACCAAGGAGCTGATCAACGCGTTCAAGCGGGTGACCGGGAAGGAGAACATCCTGTTCAAGGTCGCCGACGCCGCGCTCGGCCAGCCTGACGATCCGGTTCGCGCGGTCATCTTCCCGGCCGTCAGCGGCGGCGAGCAGACGCTGCGGGAGCTGGTGCATGAGTTCAAGACCAAGGGCCCGGCCTACCAGACCACGGTGCAGACCACGTTGCGCGCCTCCTACACCAACCACTACCGGCGTGGCCTGATCGCGCTGCTGGACACCCTGGAGTTCAAGAGCAACAACACCGCCTTCCAGCCGGTGATCGAGGCAATGAAGTTGATCCGCCGCTACGCCAAGGCCGGTAACACCACCTACTACCCGCGCGGCGAGGTGGCGCCCGAGCACCGCGGCACCGCTGGTGAGTGGGAGGACCTGGTGTTCAAGAACGACAAGCGCGGGCGTCGGTGGGTGGTGCGGATGGTGTATGAGATCGTCACCTTCCAGGCGCTGCGCGACGCGCTGCGGTGCAAAGAGATCTGGGTGGTCGGCGCCCACTCCTTCCGCGACCCGGAGGAGGACCTGCCCAAGGATTTCGCCGCCCGCCGCGTGGAGAACTACGCCGAGCTGCGCAAACCGCTGGACCCCCGGGAGTTCATCGCCGAGTTGAAGGCCGAGATGCGCGCCGAGCTGGAGGCGCTTGACACCGCGCTGCCGAAGCTGGACTGGGTGGCTATTTCCGAGCGTAAGTCCGGGGCGATCAAGCTGACGAAGATCGGCCCGGCGGAGGAGCCGCGGAACCTGCGCAAGATCAAGAAGGAGGTGAGCCGGCGGTGGGGGTCGGTTCCGCTGATCGACATGCTCAAGGAGGCGGTGCTGCGCACCGGCTGCCTGAAGGCCGTCACCTCGGTGGCGGGCGGTTCCAGCCTCAAGCCTGAGGTTCTGGCGGAACGGCTGATGCTGGCGATCTTCGGGTACGGCACCAACACCGGGATCCGGGCGGTCGCCTCCGGTGGCCACGCTCACAGCGAGGACGACATCCGCTACGTGCGGCGCCGCTATCTGACCCCGCAGATCGCCACCGATATCGCGATCGCCATCGCTGACGCCACCTTCAGCGCCCGGGAGGTGGAGCTGTGGGGCGAGGGGACGACCACCGTCGCCTCCGACTCCACGCACGTGCGCGCCTACGACCAGAACATTTTCACCGAGTGGCACTCGCGCTACGGCGGCCGCGGCATCCTCATCTACTGGCACATCGAGCGCGGGTCCATGGTGGTGCACTCCCAGACCTTGCGCGCCTCGGCCTCGGAGGTGCACGCGATGATCGAGGGCGCGGTCCGGCATGGCACCACGATGAAGGTCGAGGGCAACTATGTGGACTCCCATGGCCAGACGGAGATCGGGTTCGGCGTGACCCGGCTGCTGGGCTTCGACCTGCTGCCACGCATCAAGCAGATCAACAAGGTCAAGCTGTACCGCGTCGAGAGCGGCGAGAGCGAGCTGTACCCGCGGCTGACGCCGGCGATGACCCGGCCGATCAAGTGGGAGCTGATCGAGCAGAACTACGACCAGATGATCAAATATGCGACCGCGATCAAGCAGGGCACCGCCTCCACCGAGGCGATCTTGCGCCGGTTCACCGAGTCCGCCTCCCACCCGACCTACCAGGCCATGCTGGAGGTTGGCCGCGCGCAGAAGACCATCTTCGTCGCCCGTTACCTGCGCCTGCGGGAACTCCAGCGCGAGATCCAGGAAGGGCTCAACGTGGTGGAGGCCTCCAACGGAGCAAATTCGGTCATCTTCTACGGCAAGGGCGGCGACATCGCCACCAACCGGCGCGAGGAACTGGAGATGAGCGTGCTGTGTCTCCGGATCTTGCAAGCGGCCCTGGTCTACGTCAACACCCTCATGCTGCAAGACGTTTTCGCTGATCAGGAGTGGTTGGATCTGCTCGCGCCGGCCGATCGACGGGGGTTGACCCCGTTGTTCTGGCAGCACGTGCTGCCGTACGGGGAGGTGCGGCTGGATGTGGGCAAGCGGCTGGTGCTCAGCGGCGGCGGCAGCGCTGTGGACGGGGTGTGATGGCACGGCTCGGCGAGGCCGGGTCAGCCTCTAGGCCCTCCGCTCGCCGGGTAGCCCCGGTGCATTGCTGCACCGGGGCTACCCGGCGAGCAGGACGCCAATACGTCGCCTCCGAGGGGCTGCGTCGGGAGATCCACGAGGGCCTGCAGGTCGTGGAGAACTGGAACTCCGCGAGCCGGGTACCGGTCAGCGCGGGAGGCCGGCCTCGGTAGCGGCCTTCAGCTTCCGCCGCAGCGATCCCCTCGGCGGTCAGCTCGTTCTGCAGATCGCACTGGAACTGCCCGACGGCGGTGATGACGTTGATGAGCAGCGCGGTCATCGCGTCGTTGGCTGCGAGGTCGTGGAAGTTGGACAGGGGACCGGACATGACCCGCAGCACCACGCCGCGGCCTGACAACCAGTCGCGGACGGCGTGGATGTCGACCACGTCGCGGCAGAGCCGGAACAGCTCCAACACCGTGAGGGTGTCGCCGGGCGGCGGCCACCGTGGTGAACGCTGGCCGCTCCAGCGCGGGAATCTTGGAGGTGATCGCTGGGATCTTCGAACAGCAGCACCCCCTCGGCCGGGTGGAAACTAGGGCGGCTCCGCGCAGACGGTGCTGCCGATTGCGACGTGCTGCCGCACGCACCGCGGTGCCGATGTGAGGCCGTGGGTGCTCGCGCCGCCCCGGGGATCCCCGGGGCGGCGCGGCGGGTTCATCGTGTCAGGGCTGGAGGGGCGGGGCGACCGCGATGGCGTCGATCTCGAAGAGCATCCCGGGGAGGGCGAGCGCGGCCACGCCAGTGAGGGTCTGCGCGGGCGGGTGGGAACCCCAGATGCGGCCGATGTGCTCCAGGAGCACGGCCAGTTTGTCCGCGTCGTGATCGACAATGTGGGTGCGGATCTGGACGACGTCGGCGAAACCGAGGTCTATGGCGGCCAGGGCGGTGCCCAGGTTGGTCAGGGACCGTTCGACCTGCTCGCCGAAGTCGGGAGAGGTGAGGTGCCCCTGCTCGTCGGAGGCGTACTGGCCGGCGATGAACACCAGACCTCCCGGTGCGCGGACGACGTGGCTGTAGCCGAAGGCGACCGGGTCGTGCAGTTCGGAGGGGTTGACGATACTGTGCGTCATGGTGATACCTCTCTTTTCGGGTGCTCAGAGGGACTTGCGGGACGTGGCGACGGTCGCGGCGGCGACCAGCGCGAGGGAACCGGCGACCCACAGGACGCCGGTGGCGGCGAGGCCGTCGACCGTGGCGCCGCCGACGAGGGCGCCCAAGGCGATGGACAGGTTGAAAGCGGCGACGAACAGGGACGAGGCGGCCTCACCCGCGCCAGGGGCCGCCTTCATCATCCAGGTCTGCAGACTCACCGACACCCCGCCGTAGACCAGCCCCCAGGCCACCAGCAGCGCGGACGCGGTCACGGGATCGGTGCCGAGCAGGGCGAACAGCGCCGTCACGGCCGCGAGGCCGGCGCAGATCGCCAGGAGGGTGCCGCGCAGGTGCGCCGCCACCCGCGAGCCGGCCGCGAAGTTGCCCACGAGGCCCGCGATGCCGTACGCCATCAGCAGGCCGCCGATGAGGGCGTCGTCCACCCCGGCCGCCTCGCGCAGCACCGGACGGACGAAGGTGTACGCGGCGAAGTGCCCGGTGATCAGCAGGAACGTGACGAGCACGCCGATCCGCACGCCGGTGTTGCGCCGCAGCAGCCCCGGCAGCTCCCGGAAGGAGAGCGCGCCCTGGGACGGCAGCGGCGGCACGAGGAGGAGCAGGGCGGCCAGCGCGACGAGCCCGAGGATCCCGACCACGGCGAACGCGGTGCGCCACCCGCCGAGGTCGCCGATCAGCGTTCCGGCCGGGACACCGGCGACGGAGGCGGTGGAGACCCCGCCGAACACGATCGCTGTGGCCCGGGGGACGTGCTGGGCGGGCACCAGACGTACCGCAAGACCGCCCGCGATGGCCCAGAAGCCGCCGACGCTCACGCCGATGGCCAGGCGCGCCGCCAGCAGGACCGCGAAGTGCGGTGCCGCGGCGCAGACCAGGTTGGCGGCCGCCATGAGGCCGACCAGTGCCGCCAGCAGGACCCGCCGATCCACCCTGGCGGCGACAACGGTGACGACCGGGGCCGACGCGGCGGCGACCAGGCCGGGCACGGTCAGCATCAGCCCTGCCACCCCGTCGGAGACTGAGAGGTCCGAACCGATCGGTGTGAGCAGGCCGACGGGCAGCAGTTCGGACGTCATCAGCGCGAAGATGCCGAGCGCCACCGCCAGGACCGCCGGCCACGTCCGGTCGAGCGACCGCGATTTATGCCTAACCTGACTAGGAAACATCCAGAATTTCTCCTGTGAAAAGCCCTCTCCGGGGAGAGGGCGGTCTTCAGGTGCGCGTGTTGGTCAACCCGTGGCGGGTCTGCCCGGGAACGGCGGGGAAGCGTTCCTCCACCGTCGATTTGAGATCGGCGAGGGTCCGCCCGGCCAACTCCCGCCGCCAGTTCAGCTCCGCCTGGCGCATGGTCTGGGAGATCACGCAGGTCTTCCGGTAATCGATCCCGGGTACGCCCCCAGGGCCTCGCCGGAGGATCTCGGCGCACTCGAACGCCTCCCGCGTGCCCTCGATCGCCGCCACCACATCCAGCACCGTGATCTTTCCGGGGTCGCGCGCCAGCCGAAAGCCGCCCCGCGGCCCGGACGTGGAGGCGAGGATCCCCGCCCGCACCAGCGCCTGCAACTGCTTGTTGAGGTAGGCGGGCGGCAGTTCGTAGAAGGCGGCCAGCGTCGAGGTGGGCACCGCGCGATCCTCCTCCACCCATGCCAGGTTCAGGCACGTGTGCAGCGCCCATTCCACACCCTCACTCATCCGCATATCCTGGATCATACATGTCCAGAATTAAACTTGCACTCGCGACCATGCGCCTCTCACCTTGGGTGAGCAACTAACCAACGTGGCACCAGCCGCCAAATAGGCCCTGAGTTGGGATATCAGCTACCTGGTTGCAATTCGACGCTCACTCTTGGCGGTTCGACGGCAGGACGGCCTGTCGCGAGGTCGGGAACGTACTTGTAGATCGTGGAACGGCTGACGCCGAGCAGGCGGGCGATCGAGGAGACGGTGTTTTCCGGCCCGGGTAAGCAGGTCGCGAGCGTGACGGATCTGCTCGGGCGTCATCGCCGGCGGGCGTCCCAGGCGCTGGCCGCGGGCGCGGGCGGCGGCCAGGCCCTCGTGCGTGCCCTCCACGATGAGCTCGCGGGTGAACTCCGCCAACGCGGCGAAGACGTGGAAGACGAGCCGCCCGCCGGGGGTGGTGGTGTCCACCGCCTCGTGTAGTGAGCGGAAGCCGACACCGCGCTTGCGCAGGCCGGCTACGATCGAGATAAGGTCCTGCAGCGAGCGGCCCAGTCGATCCAACGAGGGCACCACGAGGGTGTCGCCGGGCCAGAGGTAGTCCAGCGCCTTCCACAGTTCCTCGCGCTCAGCGTTCTTGTCGGACTCCTTGTCGGCGAAGATGCGGATGCAGCCCGCCGCGGTGAGGGCGGTCATCTGGCGGTCCAGGAGTTGGCCGCGGGTGGAGACGCGGGCGTAGCCGACAGGCGCTTCCGAGGGGCCCGCGGGTTCGGCCGCCAGCGGGTCTTCGCCGAGAGATCCGTGCAGTTCGGTCTTGCCGACCTCGACCGCGTCCCTCCCGGCCAGGGTTTACGAAGGGGTGCTCACGAGTGTGTCCGGCCTGGGACGAAGTGATGGGTTGGAAGATCGCTTCCCAGGATAATTGTGATCGTTTCCCAGGCTGGAAGGCGTCAAACCGACGATGGGACTCGAGCGACAGGGTCACCCCATGCCCAACGGAATGGGCGGCTCCCTGCCAGCAAGGAAGTTCAGCCGGGGAGCAGGCTGCCGCCCCTGAGCAGCTCGGTTCCACGGCGAGCGATCTCCTGCGGCGAGAGGTCTTCGGTGTGGGTTAGAAGGACCCACAGGTGCCCGAATGGGTCCCTCAGCATGGCCGACCGCGCTCCGTAAAACATGTCGGTGGGAGGCTGGAGCAACTCGGCGCCGGCGCGTACGGCCTGGGCGCTGAGCGTGTCCACGTCATCCACATAGACGTGAAGACCCACTGCCGAGCCACCCGCGGCATCGGGAGCGCTGAAAGGGCCATCCGCGTCCCCAACCATGATGACCGAGCCTTTGATGCTGACCTCGGCATGCGCGATCCGGCCTTCCGGGTCGGCGATGCGGAACAACTCCTCGCCGCCGAATGCCTCAGCGTAGAACCGGATGGCCTCTGCGGCGCCGTCCACCATGAGGTGCGGAACAGCGGCGTACCGGTAGCGCTCGGGAACAGATGTCATCACAGTGATCCTTTCGAGAGGTGCTTGCTGATGAAGACCGTAGAACCTCAACTATGGCTGAGGTCAATTCGAGGATTCTGGCGTTCTTCCAGGTCTCTGGATGTGGCAACCAGCGCCATTGACCTCAACCCTGCTTGAGCTCCTAGCGTGGTCTGCAATTCCGATCCGAACGCCCAGGAGGATCATGATGCGGATCAGCACCACCTTGCCCATGACACAGGCCGGCGTGCCTGACATCGCGATGGCGCGACGCCTTGAAGGCCTTGGCTATGACTCGATCGGCATGGCCGATTTCATCGTCGGAGATGGGACGCCGAGCTTTGACGCCATGCTTGTTCTGGCAGCCGCCGCAACCGTGACCGACAGGATCGGACTCGAGTTCGGCGTGCTCAGCCTCCCGCTGCGCCCAACCGCTTGGATCGCTGCGCAGATACAGACACTTCAGCACCTGTCAGGCAACCGAGTCACCCTTGGCGTCGGGATCGGAGGCTTCCCTGGCTCGCCGTTCTGGCGTGCGGTCGGGGCGCCACTTCAGGGTCGGGGGCGCCGGGCCGATGAAGCGCTGCAAGCGTTGCCTGGCCTTATTCGTGGTGAGGCAACCAAGCTGGGCGAGGAGGAGGTCACCCTCGGCCCCGCCGCTCCGGTCCCGCCCATCCTCATCGGCGGGAACTCCGAGGCGGCGATGCGCCGCGCCGTCCGTCATGGTGACGGCTGGGTACCCTCCTTGATCAGCCCTGCGGCTCTGGGCGAGAAGGTGATACGACTACGCGAGATCGCCCATGAGCTCGGACGACCGGTCCCGTCGATCGCCGTGGGAGGGCATGCGATCCTCGTCGACAATGCGGCTGCCATCGAATCCTTCACCCGCGTGCTGGTGGACGTACACGGCATGGCGCCGGAGGAAGCGAAAGCCGTGCCAGTCACCGGCAGCCCGGCGCAGGTGGCGGAACGCCTCCACGCCTACTCGGAGGCCGGTGCCGACATGGTTGGGCTCAGCATCGACGGCGGGGACTGGACTCGGGAGGCAGAGGCGCTCGCAGAGGCCAGAGCGCAGCTGAGCCATGTCCGGGCGGCTGAAGCAGACAACCCTTGAGCCACAGTTCGGGTCATCTCCACAGCGGTCCGAAGGCAGTGATCCTCTGAGCTGAGCTCAGGGCCGCTGCCGGAACGGGGCGAGCGTGGCGCGCACGAGGTCGGCGGCGCCCCAGTCGGGCTCGAACTGGGCGATCACGGCCAGGTGCTGGCGTAGCTGGAGGATCGGCATCCGTTCGCGCCAGTCGCGGTCAAGCCCGGTCAGCTCGGCGTACACCTCGAAGAACACGTGCGCCTCGGGGGGCGGCGCCGTCGTCCACAGGTGGGCCAGGTCGACCTCGGCCCACGTGTACGACACGGCCGGGTCGATCAGCGCGGGCCGCCCGTCGGGGGTGGCCATGACGTTCAGCGCCCACAGGTCGCCGTGCGTCAGGCACGCGGGCCTGACCGGCAGCAGCTCGGGCAGCCGCTCGCACAGCCGCTCCAGCGCCGCCCGGTCCACGGCGTCGAGCGCCTCCTGGACGCGACGCTCGCCGAGCCAGCGCAGCAGACGGTGCTGGGCGAAGAACTCGAACCCGTCCTCATCCCAGGTATTGACCTGCCGACGACGGCCCAGCCAGTTGTCCCGGTGCCACCCGAATCGGGGGTATCGCGTGGTGGTGTGCAGGTGGGCGAGCGCATGCGCGAGCTGCTCCCAGAAGGCCTCGGTGCCCGGCCGGGGCTGCAGCACGGACAGCACGAGCAGGTCGCGGTCCGCGAGGATGATCTCGGGCGTGGCGACGCCGCCCGCCTCGCGGAGCACGGTGAGCCCTTCGGCCTCCGCGGCGAAGGCGTCGTCCGACGGCGGCTCGCCGAACGCCTTGACGAACACCGACGTGCCGTCACCGCGGCGCGCCAGCCCCGCCGTCGCGGCGAGGCCTCCAGTGGCCGGCTCCACCGCGACGACGTCGGTCAGGCCGGCCGCGTGCAGGCGTTCGAGCAGGAAGGACGTCACGTCTGTCACGGGTGTACTCCTCTCTGCCGGTCACGCATCATGGCAATCAGCGCCGAGCCCCCGCCTCGTCGCGAGGCGCCTTCGACGAGCTCGGACGCGCTCACCGCGGCCCGGACGTGGGCGTTGTGCGCGCCCCGGCTAGGAGCCTGCGGCAAGATCAAGGTCGCCCGGAGCGGGAAGTCCGGGGTTGAGGAACAACTGGACAGCCATTGGCGGTGGAGGCTGTTTGAGCAGGTCAGGGCGACGCTCGCCAGCTGAGCGGCTCCGCCGACCAGGCGAGACAGGCTGCCGATCATCCCAACCTGTCCGGGCTGCCAGTAGCGGTAGTGCTTCACGTCGACACTGGACACCGTGGCGAGGTGTCAACGGGCCGTCTGAGACTGCCCCGGTTCCGGCTTGAGTTGGAGGACGGCACCGATCGTCTGGCTGGCGGTGATGAAGGTGATCCAGGCGAGGAGTTCGCTGATCTCGGCATCGCTGAACTCCGAGCGCAGGACGTCGAACTGTGCATCGGTGATGTCGCGCGGCCCCTGCAGCATGAGTTCGGCCAACGCCACCGCGAGCGATTCCTTGGGATCAGGATGCGAGTCGGCGGCGCGCCCCCACGCCTGGCAGTACTCACAGCCGTTGCCGAACGCGAGCACACGCCGCACTTGCTCCTTCAACTGCGGGGTGAGCGTGCCCTTGCTGATCAGAATTTCCTCCAAGTGCTCCCAGGCGGCAAGGATGGCGGCGTTGTGCCCGAGCAGCCGTTGAAATCCGGTGGTCCCATGCTGTCCGTCGCCGATGCGAGGCATGCTGTCTCCTTTGTCGTCGTGACAGTGGTGATGGAATCTCTGACAGGCCCGTTATCCGCGGCCCGCGGCGTGCCGCCCGGCCAGGTAGCCGAAGGTGACGGCCAATCCGAGGGTGGCGCCGCCGCCCCAATAGCCCTGTCCAGCGGGGGAGGCGACGCAGTTCCCGGCCCCGTACAGGCCGTTGATGACGCCTCCGTCGTGGGTACGGATCCGGCCGTACTTGTCGATCTTGGGTCCGCCCTTGGTGTCGAAGACGCCCGGGACGAGCACGATGGCGTGGTACGGACCCGTCGCGGCAAGGGGATGCATGGTCGGATTGGCGCCGGTGGAGTGGTGGCTGGGCCCGCTGCGTGCGCGTTGTACCCGGCTTGATCCCCGGCCGAAGTCGCGGTCCTGGCCTGCCGCGGCGTCGGTGTTGAAGGCGTCGATCGTAGCGCGCAGCGCGGCGCGGAAATCCGGCGCGAGGCGGGCGCCGGCGAGCAACCCGGAGTACTGGTCGAGGTGGCGGCCTATCTCGTCGGCGAGATCGTCGAGGGTTGCCGCGGACAATTCATGCTTGTCGTCTCGGCCTCGAACGGGGATCGGATTGCCGCCGCCTTCCGTGACGGGGGCGTCACCGGGCAGCCGCCGGCAGTGCCGCGCCACCCACTCGTCGTAGATCATGATGAGGGGGATGTTGGGGTATTCGGCCGTGGTGGCGTCCCAGTGGAAGAAAGCACGGGTCATCTCGTTGTAGGTGGCTTTCTCGTTGACCACACGGTGCCCGCGCCTGTTGACGACGAGCATGCTGTCGCCGGGCAGTCGGAACGCGCCGCTCGCCGGGTCGTGGGCGTGGTCGAGCACGACCGGAGTCAGCCAGCCCTCGTTCATGTTGCCCATGGCGGCGCCCAACCCGGAGGCGATCGGCAAGAAGTCGCCGACGTTGCCGGCGCAGGACAGGCTCGCGACGACGGGGCCACGCAGGAACTCCCGGCGCAGATGCGGGCTGGAGCCGAAACCGCCGGTGGCGAAGACGACGCCGCCTCGCGTGCGGATCAGTCTCGAGGTGGCGGCCCGGTCGCCGGCGAGCACACCGGCGACTTCTCCGGTGTTGTCATCAACGACCACAGCGCGCACGGCGCAGCGCAGCCGTAAGGTCACTCCAAGCGCCAACGCCTTGCCCTGCAGGGCCTGGACGAGTTCGGCGCCTATCCCCTCCTTGGCGTCTGCGACGCGAAAGCCGAGCGTGCGGCCATGGGATGCCGCGTTCTCAGGAAGATCGCTGTAGTAGTCGAGGACGTCCGGGACGATGAGGAAGTCGAGGACGCCGTCGTCCGCCAGAGCGCGCACGACCTGCCGCCCATGGTCGTAGAACGCCTCCAGCAGTTCGTGGTCGGCCGCGTCCAGGCCGAGGTGGGGTGCTTCAGGCCGGTAGAGGGAGGGCTGGGCGAGGCGGGCCAGGTAGCGGATCGCGTCCTCGCGCGGGTCTTCGATGCCGCGTGCGGCCATGAGGGGGTTGTCGCAGATCCACAGCCACGTGCCGGCGCGCTCACCGTCGCACACCCCACCCGCCTTCGCGGTGGTTCCACCGGCGACGTCTGCCTTTTCCAACACCACCACGGAGGCGCCGGCCGAGGCTGCGGCGATCGCCGCGCTCCAGCCCGCGGCCCCGCTACCGGCCACGGCCACATCGACCGTCTCGTCCCACGGCACGTCATCGGAATCGGCATAGAGCACCGCACTCGCCTGATCCTGCCCGCTCATACCGAACCCGGCTCGACGTAGGCATGCTCGGTGACGAAGATGCGGGCGAGCTTGGACACATGCTTGTCGGTGTCATCCCGGGTCTCATGCGCGCTATGGCGACCGTAGACCTCGTTGAACGCTTCTTCGCTGTCGAACCACTGCTCGGCGTATCCGTCCCAGTCGCAGTCAGCGGACGGTGCGCCGGCGAGCGTGTCGGTGTCGCTGTCGCGCACGGAGATGCGGTATTTGCGGAGTTGTGGCTGTTGTTTGCCGGCGACCAGAGGGGCGTGCTCCTCGATCCACCACCGCCGGAATTCTTCGAGTGTGAGATGAGGCGCTCGTTTGAGCAGCCAGACGACCTTGATCATGGTGTCTCCTCGGGGTCAAAGGGAGAGCCAGCCGCCGTCGACCGGCAGGAACGTTCCAGTGATGTACGAGGCGGCGTCGCTGAGCAGGAACCTTGCCACGGCGGCGACCTCCGCGGGCTCGGCGAAGCGTCCGATCGGGACCCGCTCGAGAATGCGCGGCGCACGCTGCGGGTCGTCGATTGTCGCCTGGCTCATCGGAGTGGCGACGATGCCTGGGCCGATCACGTTGACGCGAATGCCGGACCCGGCCAACTCGACGGCGAAACCGCGGCCCAACTGCAGGACGCCTCCTTTGCTGGCCGTATAGGCGAGGTTTCCGCCCCAGGCGACCTGGGACAGGATGCTTCCTATCAGCACGAGAGATCCCGGTCTCCCGGTAGATCGCAGGTGGGCGGCGACCGCGCGGCAGACGAGAAAGCTGCCGTACAGGTTGACCTCGACGGTGCGCCGGAACACCTCGGCGGGCATGTCGATCGCGGGCATCACCGGCTCCTCGATCCCCGCGCAGTGGACGAGGCCGTCGACGCCGCCAAACTCCGCGACCGCCATATCCACGACGTCCTGGACCTGCTGCTCGTCGGTCACATCAGCAGTCGTGAGGACCTGGGCAGCGGGTGGGGTCGCGGCGCGGAGCGCGGAGGCGTTCCAGTCCACGGCGACGACGCGGTGGTCGCTCGCAAGGTCTGCGGCGACCGCGCGGCCGATCCCCGACGCGGCGCCGGTGACGATGACGACCTTCACCACATCTCTCCATATCAGCAGTTCAAGGGACTATCAGGATATAGGTGTTATGCTACTGATGTGTCAAGGAAAAACCAGTGATATATTAGGTTCATGCCGTCCATAGACGTCGCCGAGTTCGCCGACTCTCTCGTCGCCGCTGTCTACCACCAGGTGCGGGACGACATCCTTCTCGCCAGGCTCGCCCCCGGAGCCCTGGTGTTCGAAGCCGATGTCGCGCGCCGTTTCGAAGTCTCGAAGACGCCTGCGCGCGAGGCGCTGCGCCTGCTCGTGGGAGACGGGCTCCTGCAGGTCATGCCCCGCCGCGGGTACGTCGTCCGCCCGGTCGGCCTCGATGACCTGGTCGAGGTGTTCCGGCTGCGCCTTTTCCTGGAGCCGGGGTTGGCGGCCGACGCGGCCAACCGGGCCACGGAGCACCAAGCGCACGCCCTGGAGGAACTCGTCGCAGGATATGTCGCCGAGCAGGACTGGCAGCGCCAGGTCCGGCTCGCCATGCAGATCCACCATGACATCGCCCTCGCCGCCGGCAACAAGCGAGCCGTCCCCATCGTCGACAGCCTGGTGTTCGAGGCACACCGCGTCTGGATGAGCCTCAGCACCAGCCCGCCGCGGGCCGCGTACGAACATGCGCGGGACCGCTACCAGGGCATCGCGACCGCCGTGAGCGACCGTGATCCGGACACCGCCTCCGCAGCGATGTGGGACATGCTGACGGCGGCGCAACGGCACCTGATCTCCATCGCCGGCGGCATGCCACTTGACCACACCGACCTGAGCCGGTCCGCCGGCAACCCATAACCGAGGAGCCTCCCATGACATCCGTCAAACACCTGAGCGAGCAGGACTTCGCCGACGAGGTGCTGGCCGGCCAGCAGCCGGTCCTGGTCGACTTCTGGGCGCAGTGGTGTGGCCCCTGCCGAATGCTCGCCCCGATCCTCGACGAGATCGCCACCGAGTACGAGGGCAAGCTAAAGATCGTCAAGGTGAACCTTGATGAGAACCCTCACCTGGCCGCGCAGCACGACATCGTGTCAGTCCCTACGCTCAACCTGTACCGGCACGGACAGCTGATCAAGCAGATCACCGGCGCCCGCCCGAAGGCCGCGCTACTGCGCGAGCTGTCACCGTTCCTTTGAGCCCGCCCTCGCTTGCATCATTCCGCTCCGCCCGAGTATTGATCTTCGACACCAGGCCGATGAACAGATCGACCAGCGCGTCCGTGATCTCCGTCGTCCGCGACCACGCCAACGCCGCTACCAACGTCAACCGGATCGGCTGCTGGTTCGCCGCGAAGTCCGACGGATGCGAGGCCATCGCCCGCGCCCGCCAGGAGGCCACCAGCCGATCCGAGTACCCGCCGAACAGATCCGCCGCCAGCCCCAGAGCCTTGGCCCGCCGCAGCTTGACGATCTCCTCCAGCAGCGTCTCCAGCCCCAGCCGCCCGGGGTCGGACTTACACTCCAGCAGGAACCCATCCTCACCCGTGGCCAGCTCCCACAACGACCGCGCTGAGTCCGCTGACAACCCGTTCAGCACATGCAGGCAGGGCCACGAGGGACTCGGCGATGCCCTTGGGGTCCCTGGCGTTGGAGACGCGGCCCTCGTCCTGGTCCCGGCGGACGGCGGTCGCGAGCAGGCCGATCGTCCTCTCGTACCTGTCACGGAACCACTCATGCGCCGGATGGTCCGGCGCCGACGACTCGGCGGCCATGAGGGCGAGCAGCCTCAGCATCTCGGGCCGTTCGAGGTTGCGGCGAACGTACTGCAGCACGGCGTACGCCACGCCCTCCTTCCGGCCGCGGCGGTGCGCGGCAAGGGGCACGACGACGTGCTGATGGTGCATGACTTCGCGCTGATGGAGTGGATCGGCGCGAACTCCTTCCGCACCTCGCACTACCCGTACGCGGAGGAGGTCCTCGACTACGCCGACCGGCACGGCGTGGTCGTCATCGGCGAGACGGCCGCCGTCGGGCTCAACCTCAACATCGGCGGTGGTGTCTTCACCTCCGGCGAACGGGTGTCCACCTTCTCCCCGGACACGATCAGCGAAGACACCCGGCGCATCCACCTGCAGGCGATCCGGGAACTGGTGGCCCGCGACAAGAACCGTCCCAGCGTCGTGCTGTGGTCCGTGGCCAACGAACCCGACCACGTCCAGCCCGAAGCGCGCGACTACTTCGCCCCGCTCGCCGCGGAAGCCCGCCGCCTCGACCCGACCCGACCCGTGGCCTACGCCAACGCGCTGCTCGCGACGCCGGACCAGTGCGTGGTCACCGACCTGTTCGACGTCGTCCTGCTCAACCGGTACTACGGCTGGTACTTCGGCCCCGGCGACCTGGCAGCGGCCCAGACCGCGCTGGAGGCCGAACTGCGGCAGTGGGCGGAGGCGCATGACAAGCCGATCGTCATCACCGAATACGGCGCCGACACCTACCCCGGCCTGCGCAGCGTCGTGCCCGCCCCGTGGACCGAGGAGTACCAGGCCGACCTGCTCGACGTGTATCACCGGGTCTTCGACCGGGTCGACGCGGTGGTGGGCGAGCAGGTCTGGAACTTCGCCGACTTCGCCACCACGCCGGGCGTCTTCCGCGTCGACGGCAACAAGAAGGGTGTTTTCACGCGCGACCGCCGTCCCAAGACCGCCGCCTTCCACCTGCGCGCGCTGGCGCAAGGACGAGTGATCGTGAGAGCGAGCGCGGCCAGGCTCAGCACCCCGCCACCAGCGCGGTGCTCCGGACGCCGAAGCCGGGCAGCAGGACACTGCCGATGAACGCGCCGGCGGTGATCCCGACGTTGAACGCGGTGCTCACGCCCGCCGAGGCGAGCTCCACACTGCCCGGGGCGACCTGCAGGATCCGGCTGGCGGCGGCGGTGCACATGGCGGAGAACGCCAGCCCGGTCAGCGCGACCAGCCCGGCCGCCACCAGCGGCACGTCACCGAGAACGTACAGCCCGAGCAGCGCCACGCTCTGGGCCGCCCGGGGGACGACCATCGCCGCCCGGGCGTCGCGGTCGGCCAGGTGCCCGCCGACGGCGACGCCCAGCAAGCTGGCGATGCCCCGCACCAGCAGGAGCGGCCCGATCGCCGCGGCGGGGAAATGGCTCACGTCGGTCAGGAACGGGGTGACGTAGGTGTATCCGGCGAACGCTCCGGTGACCGCGAGGGTGGCCATGGCCATCAGCCTCCAGTACGCCCGGGCGTCAGGAGCGGTGCCCTTGGTGACGGGATCGGCCCTGCTCCTGGGGCGCAAGACCTACGACAGCTTCGCCGGAGCGTGGCCAGAGCGGGAGGCCGAGGGCGGCGAGGACGCCGGCTTCGCGAAGACGCTCGGCGACGCGCGGAAGATCGTCGTGTCGCGCCAGCCCCTGGAGTTCACCTGGCCGAACTCCGAGCTGCTCCAGGGCGACCTGGCCGAGGCCGTGACCGCGTTGAAGAACGAGCAGGGCGGCCGCATCGCCGTCAGCGGCTCGGTCTCGGTGGTCCGCCAGCTGCTGGCCGCGGGACTGCTGGACGAACTGCACCTGCTGGTGCACCCGATCGCCGTCCGCAAGGGCGAGCGCTTGTTCGACGAGGGGGAGAACTCCATCCCTCTGGAACTGATCAAGTCCGAGACGTTCACGACGGGTGTGCTGTACCTGGTCTATCGGCCCGCCGGGGCGAGCGGTGACGCCTCCTACGACGACGCCAAGGCCCACCTGTCCCAGGGCGAGCAGTAGGAGCGATCAAGTACCAGGCGCGGGTGGCGCCGGCCCCCTGGAACGGCGCCACGGGTGCGTGGTCACTTGAGGAAGTCGAGCACGCCGCCGCTGTGAACAACATCCGCACCGCCCTGCTTGATGCTGCTGATCGGCGCCCACCTCACCTGGCGCCGGCTACAGCTCAGCCGTCACGGGCAGGCCACCGAGCCCGCGAGCCGCGCTGTCCGGCTGGCGCCCGCCGAGAACCACTCACCGGCCGAAGCCGAGTGGCCCCGCAGCCGTCAGCAGACGCCAGGCAGCTTGCACACCTTGGCGGCCATCTTCTTGGTCGCCTTGGCCAGCCCGCCGGGCTCGTAGCCTCCCAAGGTGGTCGTGTAGATCATCAGGGCGCTGTTCCGGCGCGCCACGACACCGCTGATCGTGTCGTTCACGCTCCCGTCCTGCAAGGTCTCGAACCCCATCCCCATGGCCTCATCGCCCACCTTGACCTTGCTCGTCCGCCACCTGATCTCGAGCTCGGGCGACGACGGGTCGCCCTTGCGCGCGCACCGCTTGACCTCGGTGCGCAGGCGGGTGAGCGCGGCATGGGCGGCACGGGGGGTCTTGTAGAGGACGAGCTGTTCGGAGGAACTGCTGGGGGCGCTGGTCCAGAGGGTGATCGTGCGGGCCGCCACCCTGCCGCGGTCGACGGCCTTCCGGTGCCAGCACGGGTTCAGCTCCAATGGGTCGGTGAGCTTGTCGCTGATCTTGTAGCCCTGTTCGGACGCCACATTGGCGGGCTGGGGCTTGCGCGCATCGCTTTCGGTGAGCAGGAAGTTCTTCGGGATCTCGGTCACGGCCGCCGGGGAGAGGGCCAGCAGGAAGGAGAGCGTTACGCTGATCATGGAGGGTTAGACGCCGGCGGGAGCGGCTTTGTTCAAACGGAAGCCTTGGCACGCCCTTCCCGTCACCAGGGGTCGACGTCGACACCGGTGGTGACGATTCGCAGGGCCGTAAAGGCGACCCACGGGCGGTCGTTCGAGCTGATGCCGCCGTAGAAGGGCATCGGCAGCTCGGGGAGCAGGGCGAGCACCGCGCTCAGGTGGCGGTCGTCCGGCCAGACCGCCCCGCCGTCCAGCGGGACGACGGCGCCGTGAGCGCGCGCGTCGGCCTCCTGGAGCACGTAGGCGCGCACGCCGTCGGGCGCGAGGGCGAACGGATCCGGACGTCCCGAGTAGGTGAGGCGAGCGGTTCCGATGGGTTCGGTCTCCCCGCCGAACGGATCCCAGACGCCCACGTTGCTCGACCGGTAGGCCAGGGCGAGGCGCGACTCGTCCGCCGACCACTGGATGACCTCGCCGTAGCCGGGCCAGCCGATCCCGCCCTCGATCCAGTCGATGACGTTGACGCACCGCCCGGTGGTCACCTCCCAGATCTGCAGGGTGGCTCCGCGGTCGTAGTCGTCGCCGCCGAAGTCGCCCACGGCCAGATACCGGCCTGACGGGCTGAGCGCCTGTGCGGTGATCTCGACCTGGTGGACGTCCGGATGGCGCAGCAGCGCGCCGTGCTCCCGGATCCGTTCGGTCGCGTACCGGTGCGCGTCGACGACACCGTGGCGTCGCTCCAGCTCGGCGAGCGCGGCGCGCAGCGGGACAAGGTCGCGTTCCGGGGCGAACGCGGTCCAGTCCGGGGTTGAGGAACCTGCGGACAGCCGTTGGCGGTACCCGCGAGTAACTTAGCTGGACGCTTCGGTGGAGGTCCGGGGTTGGCCTTCCCTGTCGTCGTCGGCGACGGTGCCCGAAGGAGGGATGACCGTGGCCTCGCTCGTGGTCCCGATGCGCATGGGGCTGCAGTGCCGTCGAAGGTACAGCGCCTGCCCCATGCCCGCTACTCCCATCGGGTCTGCATCTCCGAGTCGAGGTACTCGCGTCGGCGTACGGAAAGGCGCAGGCAGGTCAAGGGGCTCGTCTTGGTGGGGTGCACGACCTCCAGGTGCTGCCTGCAGCCGAACTCGGCGATCCAGAGCGGAAGGATGCGCAGGTACTTCAGGTTGAAGCCGGCGTAGTGGGCCGTGTCGGCGTTGTACACGAGGTCCTGGCCGTGCAGGTGGACGTCATGAAGGTCCACCCCCTCCTCCTCCAAGCGCGCCAGCACCGCCGCGCCCGCGCGAAACAGCGGGCTGGTCGTCTTCCAGCGCCGCTTCAGATGCAGCCGCGCGAGCTCGGAGAGCGGCTCGCGATCAGCCAGGTCGAACCGTTCGATGGCCAGCGCATCGGCCTCGACCGCTTCCAGGATGAGCTGCCGGTGGGCCTGGTTGATGCGGCCTTCGAGGCCCTCGAACTCAGCCAGCATGTAATCGCGCTGGGCCCGGCCGGCGTTCGGGTCCTCGGCGATCGCGTGGAGGCGGGCGAGCGCCGTGCTCAGGTCATCGCCGCGGCGCCACAGGAGCGTCATCTGAAATCGGTCGTCGTCTTTCCTGCGGGCGACGATCTGAATGGAACGCCGTCGCTGCCGCAGTTCTCTGATGATCAAGGTCTCGGGAAAGACCTGGAGGGGAAGGCTGCGGGCCAGGGCGGTCCACTGCGGCGAGGGAGCGTCAACCTCGAAGTCGAGGTCGAGGTCTCCGACCTCGGTGGCGCCGCGGGCGAAGGACCCGAACACGTGCAGCTCGCTGACCACGTTCAAGGGCGGCTCGTCGCGCTGGGTGTGCAGTCTGGTGATGACGCTCTCGGCGAGCTCGATGGCGCGTGCGCGCTTCACAGCCGATCGACCACCCTTCGCCACGCTCGACCAACAAACGACCGGGATCGAGGCTATGGGACTTGTGGGCAGCTCGGTGCTGTGAGTTCGAGATCAGCTCCTTGGTGTGGTTCCGCGTTCTACCTGGAGGTTTCTGGGCCGTGGATGATGCGGTGGATGGTGGAGCGTCCGACGCTGTATTCGGTGGCCAGGGGATGCCGCATGGGCGAGGTAACTGTCAGTTGGCCACCTCGCCCGTCCCGGCCCGCGGTCAGAGGCCGATGACCTCGGCCAGGAGGTCAACTTGTGCGGGATCGGGATCGTTGCCCATGAAGATCAGTTCGTCACAGCCGATCTGGTCGAAGGCGGCGATCGCGGCGGTGATCTGTTCTGGCTGGGTGTAGGCGATGGAGATGCCGTACTGCGCGTACTCGTCGCCGGCGAAGGCGTAGTAGGAGCCGATGGCATCGGAGATCGCGGCCTCGGCGTCGGGGCCGAGCGCGTACATCACCGATGCCACCAGGCGGGGCGAGCCGGCTCTGCCGGCCGCCTCCCAAGCCTGCCGAATCTGGGGGGCGAAGTCCTGCACGTCCAGTACGGTCGCGTCGCCGGCGATCCATCCCGTTCCGTGGGAGGCGATGCGGCGCAGGGTCGCTTTCGAGTTGCCACCGAACAGCAGGGCGGGCCCGCCGGGTGTGGCCGGCCGCGGGCCCACGGGGTCGTCGGCTGCCGTGATTGCGGCGAGCCGAACCAGGAGCTGGTCGAACTGCTTGCCCCTGGTGCCGTAGTCGACCTCGCTGAGCAGGAAGTCGTCCTCCCGGGCTCCGGGAGCGAGCCCCAATTGCAGGCGGCCGGACCCGGCGAGCTGGTCCAGGGTGGTGACGGCCTTGGCGAACAGGGCATGGTTGGCGCGCAAGGGTGCGAGAAGCACGCTGGTCAAGAGCCGGATGCGTGAGGTGGCGCCGGCCGCGGCGGCCAAAGTGATCAAAGGCTCTGGCGTCGACCAGGCCAGACGGTCACTGACGCTGAGGGTGGAAAAGCCGCGCGCTTCGGCACGGCGTGCCCACTCCACCAAGGTTGTGCCTTCGGCCCACCGAGCATGACCGGGCAACCCGATACCGATGTCCATTGCTGGTGAGAATTCCTTCCAGAAAGAGATGTCGAGATGGCGTGACCGGAGTCGTCTGTCAGCCTGGCCGGTCAGGATTGATCAGAACGCCGTGTGAGCCGGTCAGGTCGTTTCGCAGGAGCCGTTGCAGATCGGCGACCGGCTGGACGCCGGAGACCGGCGGGCGGCCGTCGATCACGAGGCTGGGCACGCCGGTGACGCCGTGCTCGGCGGCGCGGCGCCGGTCGGCGCGTACCTCATCGGCGTAGTCGTCGCCGTCCAGCACAGTGCGCACCTCCCCGGCGTCCAGTCCGGCCTCGCCGCCGAGGCGCTGCAGGACCTGCGCGTCAGCCACGTTGTGCCCCTCGGTGTGGTAGGCGTGCAGCAGCAGCTCCATCATCTGGTCGGCCTGGCCGCGGTCGGCGGCGAGCTTGACCAGCCGGTGCGCGTCGAAGGTGTTCACCGGGCGGGCCAGATGCAGGTTCAGCTCCAGGCCTTCGGCCGCGCCCAGGGACCGGATCCGGTCGATGCGGGCGGGCGCCTGCTCGCCCCACCAGCCGGCCATGGCCGCCGCGGCGGTCGGGCCGGGTGTGCGGCCTTCGTCCGGCGCGAGCTCGTAGGCGCGCCAGACGATCTCGATGCTGTCGCGGCCGGTGTGCTGGGCCAAGGCGGCCGTCAGGCGTCTCTTGCCGATGTAGCACCAGGGGCACAGCACATCGGCGTATATCTCAAGCTTCATGAATGTTCCGCACAGTGATCGTGGTTGATGGAGCGAGCTCGGCGACCCGGCGTGCTGTCGGCGGGCACCGCCGCCCGCCGGCAGGGATCGGACGATCAGGCATCGAGGCGCTGCGGCCCAGGACCGACCTCGCGCACGACGGTGTAGGTGGGCACCCCGGTCATACGGGGTTCGGCCTTACCGGACAGGCCCTCCAGCGCCTTGCCGATCGCGGCCATCCGGCCGTCGGTGTCGGAGGTCTCCACGAAGTGGCGGTTGTCCGCCTCGCTCGCCCAGTGCACGATGTTGTACACCCGGGTCCCGTCGGTGCTCACATGGAAACGAGCCGAGCGATAGCCGGGATAGAAGCGCACCCACCGCTCCTGGATCTCCGCGAACGCCTCCACAAGCTCACGCTGCGTGTCAAAGCCATCAACGGTGTAGTCGATGATCGAATAGAAACCGGAATCCGTGCTCAACAGGCACACTCCTCAAGGTCGGATACAGGGGGCAACGCCCCGGCCGCCATCCTGCAACCTCAACCACAGTTGAGGTCAAACCCCTGGACGCAGGCGCAACCGATCCTGCCTACTTCCGGAATCGCTCAATTCCGGAAGTAGACTCCGGGAGTGACTTCCGGAAACACAACCGCAGAGATCCCGCAGGCCCCCGGAACAGCTTCCGGAAACACAAGCCGGTCGCGAGCCGTGACGCTGCCCGCCCCGTACGCGGCGATCCTCGACCAGTACGCCACCGCGCTCGAGCGCTCCCCACTGGCCGACTCCAGCAAGACCAAGTACCACTCCCGGCTGCGCGGCTACCTCGCCTGGCTCGCCGACCAAGCCGACGCCCTCGACGGCGACCCGCTCACCGACCCCATCGCCGCCACCGGCGCGGTGCGCGACTTCCGCCGCCACCTGAAGAACGGCCGCCGCGCCCCCAACACCATCGACACCTACCTATCGGCCATCGACGACTTCTACGCCCGCCGCGGCCTCGGCAAGCCCCAGGCCCGCCGGGAACGCGACTCCCGCCGCACCGCACCCCGTGCCCTGGACGAACGGCGCACCCGCCGTTACGTCCGCCACGTCCAGCTCACCGCCAGCCCTCGCGAGAAGGCCCTGGCCCTGCTGCCCTACTTCGCCGGCCTGCGCATCGCCGAAGTCGTCGGCCTCGACCTGGCCGACATCCGACTGTCGGCCCGCAAGGGCGAACTGCGTGTCCGTGGCAAGGGCCGCGACGGCGGCAAGATCCGCCACCTGCCCGTCCACCCCGACCTCCGCCAGGCCCTGACCGACTGGCTGGACGCCCGCGCCGGCTGGAAAGGCGCAGGCGCCGCCGCGGTGTTCCTCAACCAGCGCGGCGGCCGCCTGACCGACCGCGCCGCCCGCGACATCATCACCAGCCTCGGCGAAGCATGCGGCATCAACGACGACCCAACCGAACCCTTCGGCCCGCACGTCCTGCGCCACACCTTCGCCACCCAGCTCATCCGCGACGGCAAAGACCCCGTCCTGGTCGCCGAGCTCCTCGGCCACGGCTCTCTGGACACCACCCGCCGGTACGCCTTGCCCACCGAGGCCGACAAGGCCGCCGCCCTGGGCGCGCTCATCACCGATCATTAACGAAGCCGGAACTGACCATCGAGAACCCGGTTTGGGGCTCCTGACAAGGTTCTTACCGGCACCCCAAGGAGCACCACCCGTGAGACCCAACCGTAAGACGGGGGCCGGTGGGCTCAGGCGGGGCGGATCAGGCGGCTCGGGTGGGGCGGATCAGCCGGCGCCAGACGTCGATCACCAGGACCGGCCGCATGCCCGCCGACAGGTAGAGGTCGAGTGCGGGCGAGGTGTTGTTGGAGTCGACGTGCAGCAGCGTCCCCCGCCGCCCGCGCGCCGCGTCGGCGGCGAAGGCGTGCCGCAGCAGGAAGCGGCCCAGCCCCTTCCCCCGGTGCTCGGGCAGGACGGCCAGCGTGGCGACGTAGCCGCAGTCCTCGTCCGGCACGAACTGGTTGTTGCCGATCACCACCGCCGCCGGCCGCCCGTCGATCCTGGCGACGGCGAGCTGGGTCCAGTCGGTGATGCTCTGCGCCTGCCTGCGTTCGAGCCAATGGTCGTAGTCGTTCTTGACGAAGCCGAAGTGGTCGGCGAACGCCTCCTGGTAGATCTGGTGCGCCTCCCGGCGGACGGCGTCGGTCTCCCCGCTGTGGAGGGTCAGCCCGGGGATCGGGGTGGGCGGCTCGACCGGGCCCTCGTGGTCGACGCGCATGCGGTGGAAGCTGGTGCCGGGCTCGAAACCGCGCTCCTTGGCCAGCGCCTGCTTGACGGTGTCGGCCCGGTAGATGCCGATGTCGACCGTGGCGGCGTCGTGGCCCCGCTCCAGCGCCAGCTCCCCGGCGCGGTCGAGGACGAGGCGCCAGAGCTCGTCGGCGAGCCCTTCGACGCCTGGGCGCACGAGGACCTCGATGTCGAGCATGTCGCTGTCGCCCTTGGCGCCCGCCCAGGCCCAGCCGACCAGCGTGCCGTCGGCGTCGTGGACGAGCCAGCCGTCGGTGTCGAGGTTGAAGTCCGGCTCGGCCAGCTCGTCGGCGATGTCGGCGAGCGTGGCGTCGGGAACACCGATGACGGCCAGGTCGCAGGCCGCGACGAGCTCGTGGATGGCGGGGGCGTCCGCCGCTCGTGGGCGGCTGAACCGATGGGCAGCAGAGGGCTTCATAGCGGCGATTTTCCCGAACCCGGGCGCCCCACGCCTCCCATTATCCGCGCGGTGGATAAGCTGAGACGGTGCTCGACAAGACGCCGCTGCGCATCGATGTCGCCACGCTGGACGGAATGACGATCCGGCTGGCGCTCAGCGGCGACCTCGACTTCGACACCGCCGCCGAGCTATCGGGGCTGACGTTCGACGCCGGTTATCGCCGGCTCGACCTCGATCTGTCGGAGCTGGCCTTCATCGACTCCTCCGGTCTGGCCGCTCTCGTACGCCTCCAGCGGCAGGTCGAGGGCGCCGACGCCGAGTTGCGCGTGGTGGCGTTGACGCCCTATCTGCGTAACCTGATGCGGATGACCGGGCTCGACAAGCTGTTCAGCCTGCCGCCGGGCTGACCGCCTCCTGCTGGGCGGCGTCGGCCGACGGGCCCCCGCGCAGGGGGATCTCCTTGATGAAGACCGCCAGCACCGGCACGGCCACGGCGAACATGATGGCCCACCAGAAGACGCCGGAGATCGACGCCGCGAGTGATTCCAGCAGGCCGATGCGCATCTGCGGCGGCATCTGGCCGAGCGTCGCCGGGTCCAACCGGCCGCCGCCCTTGGCGATCTTGTCCGCCGCCTGCGGGCCGAACCGGCCGGTCAGCTCGGACAGGAGGTGGTTGTTGAAGATGGCGCCGAACATCGAGACGCCGAACGAGCCGCCGATCGAGCGGAAGAACGTGGCGGCGCTGCTGGAGACGCCGAGGTCCTTCTGCTCGACGCTGTTCTGCGCGATGAGCATCGTGGTCTGCATGAGGAAGCCCATGCCGAGGCCGAGGACGGCGATGTAGACGCCCGTCCGCCAGCTGGGCGTGGCGACGTCCATGGTCGACAGCAGCCACATGGCCACGGCCATGCCGACGCCGCCGAGCACCGGGTAGATCTTGTACTTGCCCGTGGCGGTGATGGCCCGGCCGACGAACAGCGACACCACCATGGCCGAGGCCATCATCGGCAGCAGTAGCAGGCCCGAGTTGGTCGCCGAGGCGCCCTGAACCGTCTGCTGGAACAGCGGCAGGAAGTTGATGGCGCCGAACATGGCGAAGCCGAGCAGAAAGCCGATGCCCGAGATCAGGGCGAAGTTGCGGTTGCGGAACAGCTGGAGCGGCATGATCGGCTCGGCCGCCCTGCCTTCGGCGAAGATGAACACCGCCAGCGTGACCACGGCGAGCGCGGCCAGAGTGAGGATCTGCCAGGAGCCCCAGCCGTACTGGTTGCCGCCCCAGGTGGTGATGAGGACCATCGCGGTGATGCTGACGGACAGCAGGATCGCGCCCAGCCAGTCGATCCGCACCCGGTTGTGCAGCTTGGGGAGCTTCAACCTCAGCGCCAGCACGACCAGGGCGATGGCGCCGACCGGCAGGTTCACGTAGAAGGCCCAGCGCCAGTCGAGGTTGTCGGTGATGAAGCCGCCCACCAGCGGGCCGGCGATCATGGCCAGCGACATGACGCCCGCCATGATGCCCTGGTACTGGCCGCGCTCGCGGGGCGGCACCAGGTCGCCGATGATGGCCATCACGTTGACCACGAGGCCGCCGGCGCCCAGACCCTGCAGCGCGCGGAACCCGATCAGCTCGGCCATTCCGCCGTCGGGGCCGCCGAGCAGGGAGGAGCCCGCCATCCCGCAGAGCATGGAGCCGATCATGAAGATCACGATCGAGATCATGAAGATGGTCTTACGGCCGTACAGGTCGCCGATCTTTCCCCAGATGGGGGTGGAGACCGTCGTACCGAGAACGTAGGCTGTGACGACCCATGACAGATGGGTCAGTCCCCCGAGTTCGCCGACGATGCGCGGCATCGCCGTACCCATGATCATGTTGTCGAGCATGGCGAGGAGCATCGCGAGCATCAGCCCGGGCAGGACCACCATGACTTCACGCCGTCGTGCGACCGTTTCCGCCATACACACCCCCACAGGACGTCCTTGCTTACCTGCCGACCGGCAAGCATAGAATAAGCTAGAAACCTTACTTGCCGACGGTCAAGTCGATACAAGTCGAAATAGGTGCACATTGCGGGAAGACACGCGGAGCCGGATCCAGGAGATCGCGCTCAAGCTCTTCATCGAGCAGGGTTACGAAGCGACCTCGCTGCGAGAGATCGCGGAGGAGCTCGGCGTGACGAAGGCGGCGCTCTACTACCACTTCAAGACCAAGGAAGACATCGTCGCCAGCCTGGCCGACCTGCGGGTGGCGGACATGGAGGAGCTCCTGGCCTGGTTCAGGAGCCGGTCGAACACGCCGGAGACGCGCCGCGAGCTGCTCCTGCGCTACGCCGACAAGCTGACGAACGAGCGCTACCTCGAGGTCGCCCGCTTCATGGAGCGCAACCAGACGGCGCTGCGCGATCACCCGAAGATCCTTCGGATGCGCGAGGTGATGCTGGAGCTGACCTCCGAGGTCACCGATCCCGGCGACCCGCTGGCCGTGCGCATCAGCCGCTCGATGGCGCTGTTCACGCTGCACGCCGGCAAGTGGATGACGCAGGACGAGAAGCTGACCGAAGAGGAGATCAGCCAGGCCGCGATGGAGGTGGCGCTCCGCCTCATGGAACCGTAGGGACGATTGGGGCGGGTCTGAATGGGCAGAGGAGTGGCCACTGACGCGTCCAAGGGACTACGGAGGAGGTGCGGTGGAGGCCACGATAGCGCTCCGGCTGCCCAGGGATGCGGCCAGCGTCCCCCTGATCAGGCAGATGTTCGACGGCACACTGAGGTCATTGGGGGTGGAGCCGCAGATCCGCGACGACATCGAGCTCATGCTCACCGAGGCGTGTTCCAATGTCGTCAGGCACGCGGGCCCCAGCGACGAGTTCGTGGTGAGCGCGGGGGTCTACGACAAGCTCTGCGTCATCAGAGTGATCGACATGGGCGGCGGCTTCGACCCGCCACCCAACAACGGCGGGGCGGCGCCCAACGCCGAGTCCGGCCGGGGGATCCAGATCATGCGGGCGCTGGCCGACGACATCCGCTTCACCAACCGGCACGAGGACGGGTCGGTGGTATGCCTGGAGAAGCGCCTGCGCTTCGCGCCGGGCGCGGCGGGGCCGCACTTCATCGCCAACTGAAAAGCACGACCCCCACGCTCAGGCGGACGGTCGTACCTGCTCACCCCTCCTCCCCAATCGTGTTCTCCCAATCGTCGTCCCCCGCAACCGTGCCTCGAGCCCTCCCATGACCGGCCGCGCCTCGGGCTTGTGGGCCGTCGATCCCGCCATCAGCGCGAGCGCGAGCAGGACGGCCACGGAGATGAGGAAGACGGCCAGGAACGCCAGGATGAGGACGATCACCAGCGAGGCGATCGTGCTGAGCACTGCCAACATCAGCCGGAGATGCCCCGAGAACCGGCAGTTATGCGCGAGATTCGGGTAGATCGCGGTTACCTCGACGTCACATCCGGCCGACTGGGCAGCATGTCGAGGCGACGCAGGATGACGCCCTCGCGCAGCGCCCAGGGGCAGACCTCCAGCCGGTCGACCTCGAAGAGGTCCATGGTCGCGTGGGCCACGATGGCCCCCGCGGCCAGCTGCGCGGCCCGCCCGTCGGACACGCCCGACAGCGCGGCCCGCTCGGCCGAGCTCATGGTGGTCAGCTTGACGGCCCACTCGGCCATGTCCTGCCGCGACAGCGACCGGGAGACATAGAGGCCGTCGTTGGTGGGCGCGGCCCCGGCGATCCTGGCCAGCTGTTTGAAGGTCTTGGAGGTGGCCACGGCCCGGTTGGGCTCGCCGTATCGGACGATGTCGCCGACCGTGCGGGCGATCTGGGCGCGTACGTGCCGGCGCAGGTTGCGGACCTCGTCGGCGGACGGCGGGTCGGAGGCGAACCAGCCGCGGGTGAGCCGCCCCGCGCCGAGCGGCAGCGAGACGGCGACGTCGGGCTCCTCGTCGACCCCGGCGGCGATCTCCAGCGAGCCGCCCCCGATGTCGAAGGCGAGCAGCCGCCCCGACGACCAGCCGAACCAGCGCCGCACGGCCAGGAACGTCAGCCTGGCCTCGTCGCTGCCGGACAGGACCTCGATGTGCACGCCGCAGCGGTCGTTGATCTGCGCTAGCACGTGCTCGCCGTTGGCGGCCTCGCGCACGGCCGAGGTGGCGAAGGCCAGGAAGTTTTCCACGCCTTTGTCCTCGGCGATGCTCAGCGCCTCCTCGACGAACTCGCCGAGCCGCTCGATGCCCTCGGCGGACAGCTCGTTGCGCTCGTCGAGGTGCTCGGTCAGCCGCAGCTCCTCCTTGTGCGAGTAGGCGGGCAGTGGCCGCGCGCCGCGGTGGGCATCCACGACGAGTAGGTGGACGGTGTTCGAGCCGATGTCCAGCACGCCGAGTCGCATGAGGAAACGCTACCGGTCAACCGCCTGTACGGCGAAGCCGAGCCCTGAGTGACCGTGCGGCGCGACGACCTTTCCCGCCGGGGCCCTAGTCTGATCGCATGTCACGAACCCTGCGACTGTTGATCACCGGCGGCGGCACCGGCGGTCACACCTATCCGGCCCTGACGACCCTGTCGGCCGTTCAGCGACGTCAGGTGCCGCACGATGTGCTCTGGGTGGGCACGGCCAACGGCCTGGAGGCCAGGATCACCACCGAGCACGGCATCCCGTTCAAGGCCATCACCACCGGAAAGCTGCGGCGCCGGCCCAACCTCAAGGAGCTCGGCACCAACATCGCCGACGTGTTCCGCATCCCGGTGGGCGTGGTCCAGGCGATCGGGCACGCCGCCCGCTACCTGCCCGACGTGGTGCTGTCGACCGGGGGTTACGTGGCGGTGCCGATCGGTGTGGCGGCCAAGCTGATCCGCCGCCCGCTGGTGATGCACGAGCAGACCACGGTGGTGGGGCTGGCCAACCGGATCCTGGCCAGGCTGGCGACGCGGATCGCGCTGTCCCACGAGTCGTCGCTGGAATACCTGCCGCCGTCGGCGCGCGCGAAGGCCGTGGTGACCGGCAATCCGATCAGGCCGGAACTGCTGCAGGGCAATCGGGCCGCGGCCTACGACCTGTTCGGGCTGACGTTCGAGGTGCCGCTGATCTACGTGACAGGCGGCGCCCAGGGCAGCAAGCAGATCAACACGCTGATCGCGGAGATCCTGCCGCGGCTGCTGCCGCACGCCCAGATCGTGCACCAGTGCGGGCCCGCGTGGATCGACCAGATGCGCGCCACCGCGCTGCCGCCGGACCTGGCCGACCGCTACCACCCGGTGCCGTACGTGGGCTCGGAGCTGCCCGATCTGTTCGCCGCGGCCGACGTGGTGATCGCGCGCAGCGGCGCCGGGACGGTGTCGGAGCTGACCGCCATCGGCCGACCGTCGGTGCTGATCCCGCTGATCCCGACCGGCGGCGACGAGCAGCGCAAGAACGCCGGCTACCTGGCCTCCGCGGGCGCGGGCCGCGCGCTGCTGGAGCCGCACCCGACGGGCGAGCAGTTGCTGGCCGAGCTGATGCCGCTGCTGGCCGATCCCGGCCTGCGCGCGACGATGGCCGAGGCGGCGCGCAAGCTGGGCCGGATCGACGCGGCCGAGGCTCTGTGCGACGTGCTGCTGGAGGCCGCGCACGTCCGATAGTCCCGGACAGCTGTCAGGGGTCCAGGTAGCGGAAGGCCTCGTGGGCGGAGCGCACGCTCCGCCGCAGCGCCCGCTCCAGCTGGTCGGCGTCCTCCGCGAGCCGGGTGATCTCCGGTACGGCGAAGCCGTCCGCGCCCGACTCGGACACCAGCTCCTCATACTGGTGGATCCGGCCCCGCAACTCCTCGATCTGATGGTGGGCCCGGTAGGCGCGCTCGGCGTCGGCCACATTGGCGGCGTACCGTTCCAACGCCTCCACCCGGGCCACGACGGCCTCCTCGCTGCTGTCGAGCGCCCGGGCGAGCGGCTCGGCCACGGCGGCGACCTCCGGCGAGTTCACCTCCGACATGGTCTCGCGGTGCTTGGTCCGCAGCGCCGACAGCTTGGCCAGCAGCCGGGCGATCTCCCACTCCTGGGCGGGCAGCATCACGGCGTTGCGCACGTCGTCCAGCAGTCCTTCGACGTTGACCGCCGAGTGCGTCACCGTGGCCACGGCCCGCCTGGCCCGGGCGAGCAGCCTGCGAGAAGACTCGTCGAGGTCGGCGGCGAGCACGTAGCGGCCCTCGTACCAGCGCAGCTGCTCGTAGGTCTCCCGGTCGACGGCCGTCTCCTCGTCCTCGTCGAGGTCCTTGCGGAGGAAGACCACGAGCAGGACGGGGATGGCGATGAGGCCGACCAGCAGCAGGCCGCCTCCCCGGAAGACGTGCGTCCCGGACAGCAGAAGGGACAGAACCATCAGCGTGATGGCCGCGATGGCCACGCGCCCGGTCTTGCCGGATGCCCTGGACGGCA
Source organism: Nonomuraea sp. NPDC049750 (assembly GCF_040659625.1). NCBI lineage: Bacteria > Bacillati > Actinomycetota > Actinomycetes > Streptosporangiales > Streptosporangiaceae > Nonomuraea > Nonomuraea sp. NPDC049750. Next base: position 262,744 of record NZ_JBFANB010000008.1, on the reverse strand, counting down.
GGGGGTCGGGCGCCCAGCCACGCCGCATGCGGATCAGGAGATGCTCGCTCTCCGTGATCAGCTGGGCGTCATCCTCCGGGACATCTGGATCGACCACCACATCCGCCACAAAAACGGATTTTATGGGATTGTCACCTGGCGAGGTGCTGGAACGTGTCATACGACAAGACGCAACCGCCTGCTCACGGTCTGTTCCGGCATCAGCCTTCCAGGTGGCGGAACGCCTCGTGCGCCGAGCTCACGCTCCTGCGCAGCAGCCGCTCCAGGTCGTCGGCGTCCTCGGCGAGCTTCTCGATCTCGGGTACGGCCAGCGCGTCGGCGCCCGACTCGGCCAAGAGCTCCTCGTAGCGCGGCAGCCGGGCCCGCAGCTCCTCGATCTGGCCGCGGGCGTGGTAAGCGCGCTCGGCCTCGGCGACGTGCCCGGCGTAACGTTCCAGCGCCTCGACCCGCGCCACGACCGCGGCCTCGCTGGTGACCAGGGCGCGATCCAGCGGCTCGATCACCGCCGCGACCTCCGGCGCGATGCCGCGGATCAGCAGTTCCTTGTGCTCACCGCGCAGGGCCGAGAGCTTGGCCAGCAGCCGGGCGATCTCCCACTCCTGCTCCGGCAGCATCACGGCGTTGCGCGCGTCGTCCAGCAGTCCTTCGGCGTTGACGTGGGAACGCAGCACGGCGCCGATCGCCCGTTGCGCCCTGGCCAGCACCACCTTGGCCTCCGCGTCGAAGTCGTCGGCCAGCAGGTAGCGCCCGTCATACCAGCGGGCCCGCTCGTAGACGCCACGCTCGTAGGGGCGGTCGTGTAACGGCCCCTCGTTGATGGAGGCGATCTTGACGAGCACGACGAAGACGAAGCCGCCCAGCAGCACGAAGCCGATCGGCTTCACCGGGGAGGCCAGGAGCGCGGACATCAGCGCGACGACCAGGGGTGTTGCGGCCAGCAGCGCCAGGCTCGACGGCCAGCGCCGCTCGACCGGCTGCACGGCAGGGGGCACCCAGCCTGCTCGGATCCTGGACAGGAGCGGGGCGTTCGCACGCAGCATTCCGGCGACCTCCGGGGGTACTCCCGGATCGACGACCACACCCACGCTCTGTCCTGGCACCCTGGCGCCCCCAACGCTCGTGATGTCCGGATACTACGTAACATTTCGCTGGAGCGGCAGCCTCGCATGGGGGACAGTCGAGGAAACCGCCGGTCGGCTCACCAATCGCGTCCATGATCGACGGCACCCGGACGAGGGGCGAGATCAGAGGAAGGCGTCGGCGTGTGCCCGCGCCCACTGTTCGAAGGTGCGGGGCGGGTGTCCCGTCACCTCCTGAACGGTCGGCAGGACCTGGGACTCGTCGAGTGTGCCGTCGACGTAGAAGCTGAAGAAGGCGTCGACGTACTCGACCGGCGTGGTCGCCTCCATCTGCGCCCGCGCCTCCTCGTCCGGCTGGCCCTCGCAGCGCAGGTCCCTGCCCAGCACCTTGGCCAGCACGGCGACCTGGTCGGCGGGCAGCAGCGAGTCAGGGCCGGTCAGCTCGTAGATCCGGCCCTCGTGCCCGCCGCTCGTCAGCGCCAGGGCCGCGACCGCCGCGATGTCGGCGGGGTCGATGGTCGCGGCCGCCACCCCGGCGAACGGTACGCGCACCAGGTCGCCGGCCTGAAGCTGCGGCAGCCAGCGCAGCGCGTTGGACATGAACGCCCTGGGCCGCAGGAAGGTCCAGGGCACGCCCGCCTCTCGCGTGGCCTGCTCGGACAGCGCCATGTAGCGGGAGACCGCGTTGCTCATGTCCGCCTGCGCGGCCGAGCCGCCCGACAGCAGCACGACCCGTTCCACCCCCGCCCGCCGTATCTGGGCCAGCAGTCCTGACATGTCCGCGTATCCCGGCAGCAGGAACACCCCCCGCACGCCGTTCAGGGCATCGGACAGGCTGCCGGGCTCGTTCAGGTCGCCGGTGACGGGCTGGACGCCGGGCGGCAGCGTGGCGGCCCGCGGATCGCGTACGAGCGCGCGCACCCCCTGCCCGGCCTGAGCCAGAGCGGCCACCAGTGCCGATCCGACATTGCCGGTGGCGCCGGTCACTAAGATCATCATGTCTCCCATTGTGTTAAGCCCCACCCACGAGGCCCACGGCCAGGGCGATCAGCGCGGCGGCGAGGAGCAGTCCCCCGGCCCGGGTGACCATCGTGCCGGACGAGCGGGCACCCTGCTCGCCAACGGCCAGGTGCAGGAAGAATCCACCCGATTGCGCCAGCACCCCGGCCAGCAGGACACCGCCGGTCAGCCACTCCAGCCCGTCGGAGAAACCGGCACGGGGCAGGTAGAGCAGGTACACGAGGGAGAGCAGCAGCAACGCTCCGGCATGCGCGTGGCCGGCGCGGAAGAACCGCTCGCGGAACTCACCCAGCTTGTCGCGATCGGTGGTGATGAAGCGCAGCAGCGCGTGCCCGCCGAACTCGACCGTGACCAGCGAGGCGATCGCGATGATCGGCAAGACTTTGGTGGGCTCCATCAGGCTCCCTGCCCTTGTACGGCCATGACCCAGGTCATGGTGAGCGGATCCAGGTGATCTCCCCAAAGGGTGACAGCGACCGGGAAAGCGCCGATAGTGTCCCTGTAATCAGGCGGTCATGCATTTTGCATAGTTCATCGGGAGCTCGGGTTGGCACGGACCGCTGACGACCTCCCGCTGCGGGTCGCCCAGGGCATGCTGTGGGCCTCGTTCGGCATCCTGGTCTACATCCGCACGATCAGCGGGGTGTCGCGCGACGCCGCCCCGCTCGCGCTGCTGCTGACGATGGCGTCGTACCCGCCGCTGATCGCGCTCCTCGCGCGGCACCGGCGCCCGGCCGTCCGGTACGGGCTGCTGGCGGCAGTGGTGCTGCTCTACCTGCTGCCCTTCCTCGTGATCGGCTCGGCGTGGGACTGGATGCCGTGGACGGTAGCCGCCGGAGTGCTCTGCGTGCTCCCGGCGCGGCCGGCCTGGCCGCTGTTCGCCCTCGTCCTGGCCGCCACCGGCACGACGGCCGCGCTGCTCGGGTACGGGGTCTACGACTCGATCTGGTTCGTGATCGTCACGGCGGACGACGCCCTCATCGTGTTCAGCCTCGCCGCGCTCGTCGGGACGGCACGGCGGCTGCACGACACCCAAGGAGAGCTGGCCCGGCCGGCCCTGGTCAGGGAGCGCCTGAGACTGGACGACGAGTTGCGGAACGTCCTGGGCGGGAAACTGGGGGCCATCGCGTTCCGCATGCGGAAGGCGGCCGCGTTCCGGATAGGGGAAGCGGCCGCGTTCCCGATGGGGGAAGCGGCCACGTTCCGTGTGGGCGATGCGGCCGGGGAAGAGCCGGTGGACGCTCGGCAGGACATTCGTGAGGGCGTGGCGCTCGCCCGGCGTACCTTGGCGGAGGTGCGGGCGACGGCCGGCGCCTATCGCGCCGAGCCGATCGCCGAGCCCGCGGCGCGGATCGAGTCACCCCGGCTGGCGCGGTTCGTCCTGCTCGCGGTGCTGCTCATCCAGTGCGTGCTGGTGCTGATCAACCTCTACTACTGGGAGCACGCCGCCCCGCCGACGGTCGCCTGGGCGTTGCTCGGGCTCATCGGGATCGTGGTCCTGCAGGTGCTGCCGCAGACCCGGGTCACGTTCGTCGTGCAGGGCCTGCTGTTCCTGCTGCCCCTCGCGGTCATCCCCGGCTCCTGGGACCGCGTGCTGAGCTTCTTCACCGGCAAGGTGCTGCTCACCGTACGACCGCCTCGATCGTGGGCGATCGCCGGCGCCGTCCTGGCCGGGCATCTGGCCTGGCTCCTGTACGACAGCATCACCGCCGGCATCGGCATCCTGAACGCGCTGGCCAACTTCGGAGGTCACGTCATGCTCGCGTGGCTGGCGTACAGCCTGGGGCGCCTCACCGGGCTGATCACCGTGCTGGACCGGGCCCGGCATGAGCTCGCCGAGGCCGCGGTACGGCGGGAACGGACCCGGGTCGCGCGCGACCTGCACGACGTCCTCGGTTTCAGCCTGTCGGCGGTCGCCCTGAAGGGCGAGCTGGCCGAGCGGCTGCTGGACACGGACCCCGGACGGGCCAGGACCGAGCTCGCCTCGCTCGTGTCGCTGGTCGAACAGGCGCTGGTGGAGCTGGGGTCCATCGCCGGCGACCGGGTCGAGCTGCGGCTGGCGGCCGAGCTGGACGCGGCGCGAGAGGTGCTGACGGCCGCCGGGATCGAGGCGAGGGCACGGGTCACGACGGGCCCGCTGCCGGCCGAGGTCGACACGGCGGTGGCCACCGCGCTCCGCGAGACCGTCACCAACGTCCTGCGGCACAGCCGGGCCCGGACCTGTGAGCTGACCGTCTCCGGCGCCGACGGACTCGTACGGTTGCGTGTCGTCAACGACGGCGTCCGGCCCGTCACGCGGACCCAACCATCGACGCCGCCGGAGCCGGGGCATCACGGCTCCGGGCTCGGCAGCCTGGCGCGGCGCACCGGCGGGCGGTTGACGGCGGTGCGCCTGCCCGGCGACAGGTTCGAGGTGGTCGCCGAGTTCGACTCAGACCCAACCGGACTCAGCTCAGACCCAGCGGGAGTCGGCTCAGATCCAGCCGGACTCGGTGGCGATCCGGATGGCGTCCACCCGGTTGCGAGCACCCAGCTTGGTGACGGCTGAGGTGAGGTAGTTGCGGATCGTGCCGTAGGTCAGGAAGAGCCGCTCGGCGATCTCGGCGGGCTGGGCCCCGCTGGCCGACAGGCGCAGCACCTCCGTCTCCCGCTGGCTGAGCGGGCTCTCCGGCGCCTCCAGCGCCACCAGGGCCAGGGCCGGGTCCACCACCCGTCCCCCGGCGGCGACGGTCCTGATCGCCGCGGCCAGCTCGGCCGGACGGATGTCTTTCTGGACGAATCCGGCGACCTGCGCACCGAGCGCCCGGCGCAGGACGCCCGGCTTGGCCAGCGCGGTCAAGATCAGCACCCGGCAGCCGGGCAGCCGGCCGCGCAGTTCGGCAGCCGCCGAGATGCCGTCCAGCCCCGGCAGATCGATGTCGATCACGGCCACGTCGGGCCGGTGCTCCAGTGCGGCGGAGACGATCTCCAGGCCCGAGGCGACCCCCGCCACCACCGTGATGTCGTCCTCGAGCGACAGCAACTCGACCAGCGCCTCGCGAAGGATGTGCATGTCCTCCGCGATCAGAATCCGGATCACACCGGTACGGTAATCCGCTCACTCTCCACCGCGCGATTCCGCCGCCGCCACGGCAGCCCGTGTACGGCCAGCCCGGCGGCCACGCAGGCGATCGGAATGGCGGGCAGCACGTAGCGGTGGTCGAAGTCCAGTGCCGCCACCGGCGCGACGAGCAGGAACATCGCGAACGCCCACGGCAGCAGGGCCGGACGGCGGCGGCCGATCGCCCCGGCCGCCCCCGCCAGGAGGATCACGCCGAACAGCGTGCCGTGCAGGAACCACGGATAGGGGTAGGCGGCGAGGATGGACCCGAACGGCTCGACCGAGCTCATGCCACGGATGGCCGGGTCATACTCCTTGCGCACCTGCCCGATGAGGGCGTGCTCCTCCGGCAGCCCCCACGAGCCGTGCGGGAAGTTCGACATGGCGCCCACCCGCTTGGGATGAGCCACCGGCTCCCAGGTGAAGGCCAGCGAGGTGTCCTTGACGATCTCGCGCAGATAGTCGAGCGGCTGCGCCGCGATGGCCTTCAGGGCGAAAGACCTGGCCAGGTCGTTGTAGGCGAACCGGTCGCCGGGCAGCCGGTTGAGCGCGGCGCCGGGCGCCCAGACGTACTCGGAGGCGGCGTCGACGACGGTGCCGTTCGGGCAGAGCCTGGCCTCCGCCGCGGGCGGCTTGATGATCGAGCAGTCGGCGAACGTCATCGTGCGGGCCCAGAGGGCGACGCCGTCGGAGCCGCTCAGCGCGAACCGGCCGTGATACTGGGCGTACCAGCCCGCGTAGGCGAGCAGCGGCAGCGCCCCGGCGACCACCAGGACGACGACCTTCCGCCACGGGGTGCGGCGCAGCAGCAGGTAGAGCGCGGCCAGGGCGAGCAGCGGCACCGCGGCGGTCCGGGTCAGTCCGGCCAGCGCGAGCAGCGCCCCCGCCAGCGCGGCGGCCCGCCACGACACCTCCTGACGCCACATCAGCACCGTGAGCGCGGACATGACGAGGAAGATCACCTGCAGGTCCGAGAGCACGGCGTGCTCCAGCCGCAGGAACGCCGGGTCGAACAGCACCGGCACCGCGGCCAGCGCGGCCCCCCAGCCGGGCAGCGACCAGCGGCGCAGCAGTACGTAGATGAGCACGCCGATGCCCAGGCCCATCGCGTGCTGTACGCCGACGACCAGCTCGACACTGTGGAAGGGGCGCAGCAGCCACAGGAACCACGAGTAGCCCGCCGGATGGAAGGCGCCCTGCGGCTTCATGTGCACGGCCGTGTTCAGGTAGGTGAACGAGTCGTACCAGTAGACCTGCGCGGTGTCGTACCCGAGCATGACCAGCACGCGCAGCGCCGCGGCCAGCACCAGGACCACCCCGAACAGTCGGTGACCCGTCTTCCTCAAGACCGGATCGGCCAGGCGGGGCCGCGCGGGCGCCACAAGAGCGGCAACCATGACATCTCTCCCCCATGAGAGGCCGGGCGAGTCCCGGCCGTAGGGAGGGCAGTCCACCGAGTCGGCGCTAACCTGAGCGTCACCAAAAGTGGTTATGTCCGCGTTATGCAGGCTGGAGCAGACTGTCGGGACTTTCGATCTTCATGGGGGCGACATTGCGTGTTCTGGTCGCGGAGGACGAGCGCATGCTCGCCGATTCGATCGCCGAGGGGCTCCGGGGGGAGGCGCTGGCCGTCGATGTGGCCTACGACGGTGACGGGGCGCTGGAGCGGCTCGGCGTGCACGACTATGACGTGCTGATCCTGGACCGGGACCTGCCGCTGGTGCACGGCGACGAGGTGTGTCAGGCGGTGGTCGAGCGGGGGTGGCCGGTCAGGATCCTGATGCTGACCGCCGCCGGGGACGTACGGGCGAGGGTGGCGGGGCTGTCGCTGGGGGCCGACGACTACCTGCCCAAGCCGTTCGCGTTCGAGGAGCTGGTGGCGCGGGTGCACGCGCTCGGCCGCCGGGCCAGGCGGGCCGACCCGCCGATGCTGGCCCGCGCCGGGGTGCGGCTGGACTGGGCGCACCGGCAGGTGTTCCGCGAGGGGCGCTATGTGCCGCTGGCGCGCAAAGAGTTCGGGGTGCTGGCCGAGCTGCTGCGGGCGCAGGGCGCGGTGGTCTCGGCGGAGGAGCTGCTGGAGAAGGTGTGGGACGAGCACATCGACCCGTTCACGAACACGGTGCGGACCACGATGATGAAGTTACGCAAGAAGCTGGGCGAGCCGCAGGTCATCGAGACCGTGCCGGGATCGGGGTATCGCATTCCATGAGCGTCCGTCTGCGTTTCGCCCTGGCCTGCGCGGTGGTGTTCCTCATCGGCGGCGGCCTGCTGCTGACGGCCGTCTACTTCCTCGTACGGTCGAACCTCTCCTACCGCGCCGATCTCATCACCCCCAAGTCCATCACCCTGCCCAACGGCAGGGGCTTCTATAGATACGACGACTACTACGAGGTGGCGCGAGCCCGGACCCTCCAGGTCGTGGCGACCTACCAGCGCGACACGTTGACCAGCGTGCGCAACATCGGCGCGCTGGCGGTGCTGGCCGTCACGGGCGGCGCGTTCGGTCTGGGCTGGCGGGCGGCCGGGTGGGTGCTGCGGCCGATCACCTCGGTCACCGAGACCGCGCGCCGCGTGGCCCAGAGCCACGACCTGGCCGAGCGGATCGGGTACGACGGGCCGAACGACGAGGTGAAGGAGCTGACCGGCATCTTCGACACCATGCTCGGCCGCCTCGCCCGCTCCTTCGACGGCCAGCGGCGCTTCGTCGCCAACGCCTCCCACGAGCTGCGCACCCCGTTGACGATCAACCGGACGCTGGTCGACGTGGCGGTGCGGCGGCCCGACGCCACCGACGATGTCAAACGGCTCGGCGAGTCGCTGCTGCTGGTCAACGCCCGGCACGAGCGGCTCATCGACGGACTGCTGGCGCTGACCGAGGGCGAGCAGGCGGTGCTGGACCGGCGCCCGTTCGACCTGACGGACGTGGCCGAGCATGTGCTGGACCAGGCGGCGGAGGAGGCGGCCGAGCGGGAGGTGACGATCCACCGGCTGCTGGACGCGGCGCCGACGACCGGCGAGGCGGTGCTGGTGGAGCGGCTGGTCCAGAACCTGGTGGAGAACGCGATCCGGCACAACCAGCCCAAGGGCGAGGTGTGGGTGACGACTCGGCGGCGCGTCGAGCAGGTGGAGCTGGTCGTGGCCAACACCGGCCTGCACGTGCCGTCGTACGAGATCGAGACGATCTTCGAGCCGTTCCGGCGGCTGCACGGCGACCGGCTGCGCTCCGACCGGGGCAGCGGCCTCGGCCTGTCGATCGTGCGCGTCATCACCGAGGCCCACGGCGGCACGGTCGTCGCCCGGCCGCGCGAGGAGGGCGGCTTGACGATCACGGTCGAACTGCCCCTGGACCGATCAGCCGCCTGAGGCCGACTTAGACCGCCTTAGGGCGAGCGCACCTCGCGCATGACCGCTTCCGGGACGCCCGCCCGCAGGAGGAGCTCCCAGCTGTCGGACCGCTCGAAGAACATCGACTCCAGCAGCGGCCGCCACAGCGCCGGGTCGACGCCATCGCCGGCCAGCCCGCTGAGCAGGCCGGCCCGGTCCTGGAAGGGCATGGCCGATCCCTCCAGGGCGAGCGCCCGCAACACCAGGTCGAGCAGCCGCCGGTTCTCGAGCGTGTGGAACGCGGTGACCGCCTCGATCGCGTCGGCGTACAGCGCGACGCGGGCCTCGACGCTCGACGGCCGGTTCATCAGCACCTCCTCGACCAGGCGGGTGCAGCTCACCACCTGGCCGGACCCCCGCTGCACGACGATCAGGCTCGGGTGCGTCTCGTCGTCGGCGCGCAGCGAGTCGGTCAGCAGGTCGGCGTCGACGTTGAGCAGGTAGGGCCGTTCCAGCAGGGCGTAGGACTTGTAGCGGCCCAGCGCCCTGGTGCGCGTCGCGGGCCGCGGGCGGCCGAACCACCAGCCCGCGCCCTCGAACTCCCACGACTCGCCGCTCCCGCCGAGCCGGATGTCGCGTTTGCCGCCGTCCATGACGCGACGGGCCGGCATGGCGCCGATGAGGCCGGTCCAGCCCTCCCCGCCGAGCTGGCTCTTCCAAAGATGCGCGTACGAGCTCCACCGGGCGAAGTCCCCCGAGTCGCCGAGCAGCTCCGCGACGCTGACCGGTTTGTCCGACGCGGCCACCACCAGGAGGGTGAGGTTGGCCGAATAGGCAGCCAGGCGGCGCGGCACGGGATGGCGTACCGGGCGGAAGGCGAGGAAGGAGCGGCGCGGGCGCTCGTGCAGCGACTCACGCAGCAGCGCGCTGAGCAGCGTCACGCTTCTGGCCCGGACCTCGGCCGGCAGCGCGCCCATGAGCTCCATGGCGAAGCCGACCGTCGGCCCCCGCTCGGCCAGGCAGGAGAACGACGTGATCGCGTAGAGCAGATCGTCGTCGACCAGCTGGCCCGCCAGCTCCTCGTCGTGGCCGTGCCGCCTGATCAGGTCGCGCAGCGCGTACACGGCCAGCCAGGCCACCAGGAACTCGCCGAACGTGGCGTGCAGGAACTCATAACCCCGCGTGCCGCCTGGGTCGTTCATGTGCACGAAGAAGAACCGCTCGGTGGCTCGCCGCGCCCAGCCGCCCTCGCCGTCCCACTCCTCCCCCGGCGCCGCGCACAGGGCGGGCAGGTCCCGGTCGAGGGCGGTCTCCGAGACGACCGCCCGGCCGCGGACGAACATCGACAGCGCCACGGTCCCGAGCCGCACCAGCTCCCGGTCCACCAACCCACCATGCCGGGCGGCTGGCAGCGCCCGCACCTCGGGGTCCTTGAGGAGCTCGCGGTAGGCGAAGTCCCTGATCAGTGACTCGTAGAGGCGGCCGCGGCCGAGGACCGCCTCGTCGCGCTGCAACGCGTTCTCGGCGGCGTCGTGGATGGCCAGCAGCAGCAGGAGCAGCGGCTGCCTGGCCAGCTCGCCCTGGGCCAGCGCGACGTCGGCCGGCAGCGGCATCCTACCGCGCCTGGACAGGACCGCGCGGTTGGTCTCCGCCCAGATCTCCAGCCACTGGCGGACCTGCTCCTTCTCGAACGGCTGGAGCTCGATCGTGAGCACGCCCTCGGGGAAGCGGACCCGGTCGGCCACGACGGTCCGGCTGGTAACGATCACCGCGACGGGACAGCCGTGCCGTGACTGCTCGTCCTGGAACTCCTGGACCTGCTCCAGGTAGTCGTAGCGGTTGGTGCCGGCGGCCTGGAGCAGCTCGTCGAACCCGTCGAGCATGACGACGGGCAGCATCCCCTCCGCCGCCTCCACCAAGTGCCGATATTTCACCTTCTCGTGGAGTAAGGGGGAAACGCTCTGCTCGATCTGCGAGATCACGGACGACTCGGCGGCGACGTCGCGCAGCTCCACCTTGATCGGCAGGAACTCCGAGGCGGCCAGCCGGGCGGCCAGCACCTCGGTCAGCTTGGTCTTGCCCGACCCCGGCTCGCCCAGCACCACCAGGGGCGCCTGGGTGGCGTGCGGCGAGGTGAGGTGTCCCACCAGGAAGGCCTCCGCGTCGGGCAGCTCCAACCGGCCCTTCCACCAGCTCTTCGCCGCCGGCGCGGACTCGCGCGTCATCTCCGCGACCTTGCACCGGGGACTGATGTACCCCTCGCCGAGCAGCGGCAGCGTGACGTCGTCCGGCGCCCTGCCGACGGCCATGAGCGACTGGTCGAGCGCGGCGGCGGCCATCCTGACCAGGTGGATCATCGGCCGGTCGCCCACGCGCGGCGGCGCCAGCTCCGCCAGCAGCCGCGCCACGCGCGACAGCCCGGGGGCGAACGCCTGCGTCTCGGTGACCAGGCTCCACATCCGGAACTCGGGGCTGTCGAGCGTGAGCGAGCGGTAGTCCTCGTCATAGATCCGCAGAGCGTGCGCCGACGGTCCCTCCACGAGCGCGAGGGGGACGCGGACGCGCTCGTCGGCCGAGAGCTCGTCCCAGGCCGCCACCTCGCGCACATACCCGGCCACGGCCTCCGACATCCGCCGGTAGTGGTGTTCGACGTCCTCACGGGTCTCCGCGTAGGGGCGGTAGGGCTCCGGCATGGGCAGCGGCCGCGTGAGCAGCTTCTCCACCAGCTCGGCGAACGCCGCCGCGCGGGTGCCGCCGGCCGCGCGGTCCCGGTCGAGCCGGTCCAGCCCGAACGGCAGGCTGGCCCGGCCGAGCGCCTCGAAGTACGCCGAGACGATCACCACGGCGTGCACGGCGGCCAGCCGTTGGGTACGGGCGAACCGGCCGGCGCCGCCGCGCCACTCGGGCACCCGCCGCACCACGTCGTTGCCGTAACGGACGGCGTCCTCCTGCAGATCGCGCAGGCCCAGCGCCAGGTCGGCGCCACCGGCGAGCGCCCATCCGGTCAGTGCGGCCGTCGCGGCGAAGTCGATCACCTTGACGAGCCTGCTGTCCTTGCAGCCGAGGATCTTCAGAGCGTCGGCGTAGCTCAAGGTCTCCGTCATCACGGTCTCCGTCATCAGGTCTCTGAAGAGCAGAGGAATTCCCATGATGGCGCGTTCCATCGCCTTGAGGGAGAGTTTCGGCGGATGAGGGTTTGGCCGGATTGGGTTAGAGTGCGTCGGCGATCTCCGACAGGGCCGCCGGGTCCTCGATCGTCGAGGGGGCGCGGTAGTCACGGCCGGCCGCGATGTCGCGCATGGTGGCGCGCAGGATCTTCCCGGACCGGGTCTTGGGCAGGCGGGCCACGACGACGGCGCGGCGGAAGGCGGCGACCGGGCCGATGCGCTCGCGGACCAGGGCCACCAGCTCGCGCTCGACCTCGGCCGGGTCGCGGTCGGCGCCGGCCTTGAGCACCACGAAGCCGAGCGGGAGCTGACCCTTCAGCGCGTCGTTCACGCCGATCACCGCGCACTCGGCCACGTCGGGGTGGGCCGCGATGACCTCCTCCATCGCGCCCGTGGACAGCCGGTGGCCGGCGATGTTGATGACGTCGTCGATGCGCCCCATGACGTACAGGTAGCCGTCGTCGTCGAGGAAACCGCCGTCGCCGGTCAGGTAGTGGCCGGGGTAGCGGGACAGGTACGACTCCGCGAAGCGGGCGTCGTCGCGGTAGAGCGTCGGCAGCGCGCCGGGCGGCAGGGGCAGCCTGATCGCGACCGCGCCCTCCACTCCGGGCGGGCACTCCTTCCCCTCCGGGTCCAGGACGCGTACGTCCCAGCCCGGCACGGCCTTGGTCGGCGAGCCCGGCTTGATCGGCAGCGGTTCGAGGCCGACGCAGTTGGCCGCGATCGGCCAGCCGGTCTCGGTCTGCCACCAGTGGTCGATGACCGGGATCCCGAGGAGGTCGGACGCCCAGTGGTAGGTGTCGGGGTCGAGCCGCTCCCCGGCCATGAACAGATACCGCAGACCCGACAAATCCCACTTTTGCGCGAAATTTCCGGATGGGTCGTCTTTTTTGATGGCGCGGAGCGCGGTCGGCGCGGTGAACAGCGTCCGTACCCCGTGCGTGGCCACGACCCGCCAGAACGCGCCCGGATCAGGCGTCCCGACCGGCTTGCCCTCGTACAGCACGGTCGTGCACCCGGCCAGCAGCGGCGCGTAGACGATGTAGGAATGGCCGACGACCCACCCCACGTCGGAGGCCGCCCAGTAGACCTCGCCCGGCGCGGCGCCATAGACGTTGGACATGCTCCAGCGCAGCGCCACGGCGTGCCCGCCGTTGTCGCGGACCACGCCCTTGGGCACGCCGGTGGTGCCGGAGGTGTAGAGGATGTAGAGCGGATCGGTGGCCGCCACGCTCACGCATCCGGCAGGCGCCGCGTCGCGTACGGTCTCCGCCCAGTCCAGATCCCGCCCTTCGGCGAGGTCGGCGGGCGACTCGGGCCGCTGGAGGATCACGCAGCGCGCCGGCCGGTGCTCGGCCTGCTCAAGGGCGGTGTCGAGCAGCGGCTTGTACGGCACGATCCGGGCCGGCTCGATCCCGCAGGAAGCGGAGAGCACGACCTTGGGCTTGGCGTGGTCGATGCGCACGGCCAGCTCATTGGCGGCGAAGCCGCCGAACACCACCGAGTGCACAGCGCCGAGCCGGGCGCAGGCCAGCATCCCGATCACCGCCTCGGGCACCATCGGCATGTAGATCACCACGGTGTCCCCGGCGACCACGCCGAGATCACGCAGCATCCCGGCGGTCCGGGACACCGCGTCGAGCAACTCGGCGTAGCTGAAGCTCCGCACGACCCCGGTCACGGGGCTGTCGTAGATCAACGCGGCCTGCTCGCCCCGTCCGCCGGCCACATGCCGGTCGACGGCGTTGTGGCAGGTGTTCAGGCGCCCGTCGACGAACCAGCGCCCCTTGTCGAACACGATCGTGGGAGCCACATCCCACTCGATGTCCCGGGCGGCCTCTCCCCAGAACGCCTCTGGCTCCACGATGCTCCGCTGGTAGACCGCATCATAAGCACTCATAATCCGATCAGATCAGCGCCTCCCCCCGATGGCAAGCGCAAACGGAAGCCATGGCCAACAAGACGCGCGTAACGGCGCCCGGCCCCGTGCGGGTTCAGCGGCCGTCTTCCTGGAGGCCACCCGCCCCGTGCGGCGGGTGGCGGTGGGTGCGGCTGTGCCGTAACAGATCGTCCGTATTCCCGGAGGCCAACCACTCCGTGCGGCGAGTGGCGATCGGAGCGGCCGTTCCGTAACAGATCGTCTGGTTGGTAAAAGGATCAGCCGACGTGCACCTGAGGGCGGCGGCCGGGCTCCTCCTCGGCCTGGCGCAGGACCTCACGCGTGAGCGGCGGCACGTCACCCCCGCCGAACAGCAGATATCTCACCAGCGCCAGCACCGGATTGCCCTCCGCCCAGTGGAAGTACACGTGGGGACGGCGGCTGGAGGAGTCGCGCAGGTGCAGCAGGATCGCGGCGATCGTGTTGGGCACCGCCGCGCTCGTCGCGGTCAGCACCCCGTAGCCGTGCCGCACCTCGCCGCGCACGAGCACCTCGGACTCGAACTCCGACGTGTCGCCGAGCGTGACCTCCAGGAACAGCATCGGCTCGTCGTCGGGCAGGTGATGGTACTGGCGCGTCTCGGTGTCCTTCTCGGCGTATTCGGCCTCGTCGCGGGCGTCGGGTTCGTTGGCGATGATGCGCAGCTCGCCCGGCGGCAGCTCGTCGATGAGCCGCTTGGCCTCCTTGTCGAGCGCCACCCCCGTCACCCGCAGCTCGGTGGAGCGCGTGGCGCGGGAGATGATCGAGGTGACGATGATCGCCACGACGAAGAACACCGCGATCGACAGGCCGTCGGGGCGTTCGATCACGTTGGCGGCGAAGGTGTAGGTGAGGATCAGCGAGATGAGGCCGAACGCCGCCGCCGCGCCCCGCCGCCCGGCGCGCGCGACCGAGATGGTGACGGCGACCGCGGCCGACAGGATCAGCGCGAGCACGCCGGTGGCGTAAGCGCCGCCCTGCGACTCGACGTTCGCGCCGAACAGGATCGTGATGACGAACGAGATCGCGGTGAACACCAGCACCAGCGGGCGTACGGCCCGCGCCCAGTCGGGCGCCATGCCGTAGCGGGGCAGGTAGCGCGGCACGATGTTGAGCAGGCCCGTCAGCGCCGAGGCGCCCGCGAACCACAGGATGGCGATGGTGCTGATGTCGTAGAGGGTGCCGAACCAGTCGCCCAGGTATTCGTGCGCCAGGTACGCCAGGGCGCGCCCGGCCGCGTGGCCGCCCTCCTCGAACTCCTTGTGCGGGATGAGCACGGCCGTGGCGAACCCGCTGAACACCAGGAACACGCTCATGATCAACGCCGCCGTGGTGAGCAGCCGCTTGGCGCCCTTGACGCGCTGCTCCAGGTCGCCCTCGATCTGCGGCATCACGGCGACGCCCGTCTCGAACCCGGACAGGCCGAGCGCCAGCTTGGGCAGCGCGAAGGCGGACAGCGCGATCATCGCGAGCGGGCTGGAGTGCCCCGCGGTGAGCGCGTCCTGCCAGTCGCCCACCAGCTCCGGGCGGGACAGCACCTGGGCGACGGCGGTGCCGACGACGACCAGGTTCAGGGCCAGATAGACGGCCACGAGCGCGATGGCCAGCCCGATGGCCTCGCTGAACCCGCGCAGGAAGATCGCGCCGAGCGCGGCGATGAGCAGCAGCGTGATGGGCACCTGCTGACCGGCGAGCGCGTCGGGGAAGAACGGGTTCTGCAGGATGTGGGCGGTCGCGTCGGAGGCCGACAGTGTGATCGTGAAGATGAAGGCCGTCGCCACGAACCCGAGCAGCACCAGCACCAGCAGCTTGCCCCACCAGCTCGGCAGCAGGCGTTCGAGCATGGCGATGGAGCCCATGCCGTTGGGGCTCTCGGCCGCCACCACGCGGTAGGTCGGCAGCGCGCCGAACAGCGTCAGCGCCACCAGCATCAGCGTGGCGATCGGCGACAGCGCGCCCGCGGCCAGCGCGGCGATGCCCGGCTGGTAGCCGAGGGTGGAGAAGTAGTCGACACCTGTGAGGCACATGACCTGCCACCAGGAGTGACGCTTGCCGGGATGTTCGTCGTGCATCCCGGACGTCGGCTGCAGCCCGTGTAGCAGCCAGCTCCGCATGGTCACCGGTCGGCCCCTTCTATCTGTCCTGGGTCTCTGTCCTGGACGTCTCTGTCCTGGTCGAATTCGGAGACCCTATCCATCGGAGCGGCTCTCGCGCATGCCGGGCCTTGCCGGACTGGAAATTCGGCGGACATTTGGCGATTTGTGCCGGTACCGTGGATCACCGGGGTGGCTCTTTGGGTGTGCTTCCTTCTTCATCTTTCAAATGAGTCCAGCGCGCCCGCTCTCCACCTCTCCAGAGGTCGCGCGGGGCTCCCACGCGACCTCTCTCAATGCGAAGGTCGCTCCGCGGTCTCTAGGGCATCGGAGGTGTCTCCATGAACGGTCCCGCCGAGATCCTGCTGCGCCGTACGCGGGTGGTCGCGCCCGCGCTGCTGGCCGCCGATCCGCGCATGCCCGAGGCCGTCGGCAAGCTGCCCAAGTCCCTGAACATGACGCGGGCCGAGGTGCGGTCCGGGGTGGCTGCGCTGGAGTTCGAGCTGCTGCAGCTCGGCTTCCTGGTGTCGGCGGAGCTGTATCGGGCGCTGGTGGCACTGTCGTCGAAGGAGCTGACGCGCGTCGGGCGGCGGCTGCTGCACGGGCTGCGGGGTGAGCTGGGCGCGGCGGTCTCGCACGTACCCCTTTTCCGGAAATTTCCGGACAGCGTGCCCCGGGACACCGGCGACTTCTACGTGCGGCGGGTGTTCTCGCTGCTGCTGCAGCAGCCGGAGCGGCCGTGCGTCCTGTGCGGGAACGTCGGCACCGTCCACGCCGTGTCGCCCTGCGCGCACCTGGTGTGCCGTACGTGCTGGGACGGGGCCGACTTCAGCGCCTGCCCCATCTGCCACCGGCGCGTCGACCCGGACGATCCGTTCCTGCTCCCGTCGGAGGAGCGCACGAGCGTCGACCGCGCCGCCGTCACCGCCACCGGCCTGCTGCGTCTCGCGGGCGACCCCACGGCGGCCTGCCGCGAGGTGGCCGTGGACCTGATGACCCGCCGCACCCCCATGCCGCCGCACGACCGGGCCGACCTGGAGGCGCTGCTGGAGGCGTTCTGGCCCGAGTCGGGCGACTGGCTGCCGGAGAGCGTCCCGGTCAAGGAGACGCGCGCCGTCGTGCTCGCCGTCGCCCTGCGCCGGGGCGCCCCCGAGCTGCTGCGCAACCATCTGGAGACGGCCACGGACGTGCTGCGCCTGCTGTACGTGCTGATGGACGCCGACCCAGGGCTGCGGATCCGCCCGGGGCGCCGCGTGTCGCTGCCGCGCGCCGTCCGCCGGACCCTGCTGTCGTGCCTGGACGCCATGCCGTACGCGATCGAGGACCTGTTCCGGTACGGCGGGCAGTGGAAGCGCATGGCCGAGGTGCTGCACCCCCACGAGCACCACGCCCGCTACCCGAACGCCGCGCTGGCCTTCGCCGCCGTGCGCGGCACCCGCCTCGATCCGGAGACGGCGTTCGGGCGGACCCTGCTGGAGCTGGCCGCGCGGCGGCCGGAGGTGCTGCGGGTGCGCGACGGGCGGCTGGTGGCCACGTCGTTCGCGAGTCGTGTGGAGACGGCCCTGGCCGACGGCCGCCACTCCGACGCGGCCGACCTGCTGGTCCACCGGCCCGGCGAGCTGATGCGGCGGCTGTCGCAGCTGCTCCGCCTCTCCCCCGGCCTGCTGGAGACCATCGGCCGGGCAGAGGCGGACACACCCGCGTCCGGACCGGCGTCTGCCGGACTGGCGGGCGTGGCGACGTCTACCGGGCTGTCGCGCGTGGCGACGTCTGCCGGGCTGGCGGGTGTGGCGGCGCGGGTCGCGCCCGGCGTGCTCCTCGCCGCCCTGGGGCAGCTGAGGACGCCGCCCGGCGGGCTGCGGCTGTTCCTGCCGCGCGGCGGCACCGCGCGCTTCCACACCCGGCGCGACGACCGGCCGCCGCTGCCGGACGAGGTCGTGCTGGAGGCCGAGCGGACGCTGGCCGCCGAGCTGCTGCGCCGCGCCGCCGCGCTCCCCCCGCTGCGGCGGGTGCTGCTGGACGAGGGCCTGGCCGACCTGATCGCGCCCACGTCCGAGCGGACGGCGGTCAAGACGCTGGTACAGCTGCCGCGCGGCAGCGTCCAGCCCATCCCCGGCGGCGAGCGGCTCCGGTTCTTCCTCCATTGGGCCGAGCCGAAGGACACCCGGGTGGACCTCGACCTGTCCGTGGCCGTCTTCGACGAGCGCTGGGCCTTCGTCGGGCTGTGCGACTACACGAACCTGCGGCTGGGCAAGGCCGTCACCCACTCGGGCGACCTGACGTCGGCGCCCGAGCCGCTGGGCGCGTCGGAGTTCATCGACGTGAACGTGCGGGCCCTGCGCGGCCGCTACCTCGTGCCGGTCGTCTTCAGCTACAACGACGTGCCGTTCGAGGAGCTGGTACGCGGGTTCGCCGGGTTCATGGAGCAGCCGGAGGGACTGTTCGACCCGCTGGCGGTCCGGCAGCGCTTCGATCTGACGGGGCAGGCCAAGATCCTGGTTCCGCTGGTGGCCGACCTGTGGACGCGGACGATGCGGTGGGCGGACTTCAACCTGGGCGCCGCCGGTTACGGGCACAGCGTGGACGGGAGTGCTGACGAGCTGAGCCTGCTGGGCGCGGCGCTGGAGCAGGCGTTCACGCACCGGGTGACGCTGTGGGAGGTGGGCTGCTGGCACGCCGCCGCGCGCGCCGCCGAGGTCCTGGTACGAAAGCGCCAGGGCGAGGTGGTCCGCTACGAGCGGCGGCCGGGCGAGGACGTGGCCGCGTTCGCCGACCGGCTGATGGCCCGCGCCGACGCCCCGGCCGTCGGACAGCCCGTGTCGTTCGACGGGGTCGAGCTCGCCGTGCTCGTCCAGGGCGACCTGCCCCTTCCCAGCGGCTGCGCGGCGTACGCGCTGCACCCGGACGGCCTCGGCGAGGTACACCAGCTTGGAGCAGCCGACATGCTGAGCGGTCTGTCCCCCGACCCCGTGAAAGTGGCCACGTGAGCGAAGACCTGATTCTCTCGGTCGTGGTGGGGTCGCGGGCCTACGGTCTGGACACCGCCGAGTCCGACACCGACCGGCGCGGTGTGTTCGTGGTGCCGACGGAGGCGTTCTGGCGGCTGGACAAGCCGGTGACGCACCGCGACGGGCCGCTGCCCGAGCAGTTCTCGTGGGAGGTCGAGCGCTTCTGCGGGCTCGCCCTCGACGCGAACCCCACGGTCCTGGAGTGCCTGTGGTCTCCCCTCACGGAGGTGCTCACGCCGGAGGGCGGGCGGCTGCGCGACCTGCGCGGGGCGTTCCTGTCGCGGCGGGCGCACGAGTCGTTCACCCGGTACGCCGACGCCCAGTTCCGCCGCCTCGACCCGGCCGCGCCGAAGTGGAAGCAGGCGATGCACCTGATCAGGCTGCTGCTGAGCGGCCGCCACCTGGTACGCCACGGCGAGCCCCTGATCCAGGTCGGCGACCACCGCGACCGGCTGCTGGCGATCAAGCGGGGCGAGGTGGCGTGGGCGGAGATCGCCGCCTGGCGGGCCGAGCTGACCGGCGACCTGGCCGACGCGGCCGGCGTCCTGCCGGCGGCGCCGGACCGGGCGTCCGTCGAGACGTACCTCGTGGCCGTGCGGAGGGCCCACCTGTCCCGGGAGCGCGTGTGAACCTGCCTGCCTGGCTGCCGGAGATCCCCGAAGAGCAGCCGTACCCGCTGGTGTTCGCCACGATAAGCGGCGCGCACCTCTACGGCTTCCCCTCGGCCGACTCGGACGTGGACCTGCGGGGCGTACACCTGCTGCCGCTGCGGGAGGTCGTCGGCCTGCGTACCGGACCGGCGACCCTCGACCGGACCTGGACGCGCGACGGCGTCGAGGTGGACCTGGTCACGCACGAGCTGGCCAAGTTCTGCGGGCTGCTGCTGAACCGCAACGGCTACGTCCTGGAACAGCTCCTCTCCCCCTTGGTCGTGTCCTCCTCGCCACTGCATGAGGAGCTGAAGGACCTGGCGCCCGGCTGCCTGACGCGGCACCACGCCCACCACTATCTGGGGTTCGCGCGTACGCAGTGGCGGCTGTTCGAGAAGAACGGGGAGCTCAAGCCGCTGCTCTACACCTTCCGCGTGCTGGCCACCGGCATCCACCTGATGCGCACCGGTGAGCTGGACGCCGACCTGACCCACCTGTTCGCGTACGTACCGGCGTACCTGCCCGACCTGGTGGCCGCCAAGCGGGAGGCCGAGCACGGCCGTGCGCCGGGGGTGGGCACGGCGGGGGACGACGTGGCGCGCCTGACCGCCGGGTTGGAGGCGGCCAGGGACTCCTCACCGCTGCCGGAGGCCGCCACGGTCCGGGAGGCCATGCACGACCTCGTGGTCCGGGCGCGCCTCGCCACCGCGTGAGTTCGACGCCCTGTTCACCGGACCGGGCGGTGCCGCCGGATCACGCGCTCAGAGGGTCAGACGGCGCCGACAGGACGAGTCTGACGGCGAAGTTGTGGTAGCCGGACCGCTCGAAGGCCCTGGCCATCGGGACGTTCACGGCGTCGGTGTCGGCGACGATCCGCTCGGCGCCCCGCTCGGCGTGCAGCCGGGTGATCTCGCCGAGCAGGTCGTCGGCGTAGCCGTGGCCGCGGTGCTCGGGCACCACGCCGAGGTAGCCGACCACGGGCCCGCCCGCGTTGGCCGACGGCAGCGCCACACCGGCGAGGTCGCCGTCCGGCGTGTACGCCAGGCGCCACCAGCCCCTGTCGCCCGGCATGCTCCGGTAGCCCTCGACATCCTCGCGGGCCTGCGCCTCGGGGGCGGTCGCGGCCAGGGCCTGCCGGGTGTGGTGGTCGAGCGTGCCGACGGCCACGCGGCTGAACGCCTCGACGAACGCCTCGTCGTCGGCCTCCGCCCGGAACACCAGCCGCTCCGACGCCTCCGGCACCGGCGTGCCGCGCGTCCACTCATACCTGAGCCGTTCGAGCTCGTCGGTCAGCCCGGCCAGCGCCCCGGCCCGCCACCGCCAGTCGATGGCGGCCGTGACCTCCGGGTCGTCCCGCCAGCCGTTCGTGACGAACACGTGGTAGGCGGGCGCGTCGCCGTACCCCTTATGGGCGTGTCGCAGCAGCTCGGCGGCCAGTTCCACGCGGTCGGGCACCGACGGGTGGACCCAGAGGCAGTCGAGCGCGAGCGGGCGGTCGCCGTCGGGCAAGCCCCACCAGACGGCGCGGGCGAGGATGCGGCCGTCCTGTTCCGCGACCCACATGCGGTCGTGGCGGTAGTGGCCGGTTTCGAGGAAGGAGAGCAGCCGGTCAGAGTCGGCCCAGCTGATGGGCTCGTCGACGACGCAGTCAAGCAGTCGGTCGAGGTCAGCCTCGACCGTGGAGCGGAAAAGCGTTGTGGCAGAAAGCACGATTCCTCCGGAAAGTTACACCAGCGGACGCGGAGAGCGTCCGGATACCACGGACCATCTCGACGCCTCCCTTCTTCCGGACTTTTCGCGGTCAGCGGGGACTTTATCGCAAATGTAAGGCGAGTTCCGACAGGATAAGGACGTGGGCTCCTACGACGACGACACGCTTCCGCTCCAGCCTCCCGTCCGGCTGCCGGCCGACGACGAGCTGGTGGCGGCCGTACGCGAGACTCCTCTGGCGACCGGCGACGCCGACGCTTCCGCTCATCCGGCGTTCGCGCCGGACGCGGCGGAGGCGCTGCGTGACGGCTCCGACGACAAGGTGCTCCAGGTGTGGGCGGACGTCTGCCGCCGCACGCTGAGCACCGACGAGACGCTGTTCATGGAGGTGGTACGCCTCTATCTGGGCCGCGGCCCGCTGAGCGACGAGGTGCCCGCCGTCCTGACGGACCTGGGCCTGGTACGCCAGGCGCCGCCGCGCACCCTGACCCCGCTCGGCATCTGGGCGGCCGGGCTGGTGATCGGCGAGGCGACCGGGCAGGAGATCCCGGTCATGGGCTCGCTGGCCGGGCGGGACGCCGGCGCGCTGCTGTACGGCCTGCGCTCCTACCCGGAGCCGGAGCGCGACGAGGAGCTCGCCGGCTGGCTGGCCGACCGGGATCAGGGCGAGGCGGCGGCCGAGATCGCGGCCGCGCTCAGCGAGGTCAGCCCGCTGAGCCGGGCCGTCGGCGTGGAACTGCTCGCCACAGGGCTGGGCGAGGCGGGCACGGAGGCGCTCGACGGGCTGCTCGGCGCGCCGAGGCTGGGCGCCGTCGTGGCCGCCCGGCTGGGCCGCGAGGAACGGCCGCCGACGCCCGAGGAGATCGCGTGGGCGTTCGTGGACATGGCGGCGGCGCTGCTGGAGTTCGGCGGGGAGGCGGCCGAGGTCATCAAGTCGGTCTCCCAGGGCATGGAGAAGGACGAGCAGGCGGGCACGATCGCCCTCCTGGCCCTCGGCGACCATCCCTGGACCGAACGGGTGCTACAGGTGTTTATCGACCACCATCCGGACGAGCGGGTGGTGGCGGCGGCCCGCAAGGCGCTGCGCCGGCACGGCCTGATGGACGCCCGCGGGTAGAGTCTCCCGAGATGATGAACCACACGATCAGCCCGCGGACCGGCGTTCTCGGCGCGTACTCCTGCGATTGCGAGGCGGACCTGCCCGACCTCATGTCCGCCGAGCTGCACGCCTCCGAGACCAACCAGTGCACCGTCTGCCTCGGCTCAGCGGAGCAGCCGGTGCTGCCCGGCCTGGCGCCCGGCATCCTGCCCGGCCTCTCGCGTGGCCTGATGCGCCCCTGCACGGCCTGCGCGGCCACGGGCCGCCGCAGGGAGCAGATCGTCTGGGAACTGGCCCACGCCGAGGCCGAACAGGTGATCACCATGAGCCTGGTGCGGGGTGTGGTGGCGGAGTTCGGCGGGCCGTTCCACCTGTCGGAGGTCGCGGACGCGGTCCGATCGGGCCTCGGACTCCCGCCCGGCCGCCTGCCGGTGGGGCCACGCGTCCGCGACCTGCTGCTGCGGCTGCAGGCGGCGGGCGAGATCACCATGCTGTCGGCTCCTGACGAGCTGCTGGACGGCGCCGACGTGGTCCTCTACCGCGACCCGCAGTGGGCCCGCACCTCTGTCCTTTAGCAACGGCCCCCGGGTTTGGTCCGCTCCCTGTGACGGTCCGTTGTGGCTGGTGTCCCTTGGAAGGGATACCCCCTTCGGGGGAGAAGAAGCGAGCGGTCCGTCGTGGCACAGGTCCCAAAGGACGGACACCCCCTCGGAGGAGAAGAGGCAGGCGGTCCGTCGTGCGGCGAACGGGCTAGCGGGCGATGCGGCAGAGGATTTCGCCGTGGGTGATCGAGAGCCAGCCGTCGTCGGCCGCGGCCCACTTCAGCCAGCCCTCGGAGATGCGCCGTAGGTCCTCCTTCGTGGCGGCGCCCGAGGCGAGTGCCTGCTCGGCCATGGCGGACTGCTTGATCCGGTCGGCCCACATCCCGCCCCACCAGGCCCGGTCCTCCGGTGTGGCGAAGCACCAGGTGGACGAGGTGGCGGTGACGTCGTCGAAGCCCGCGGCCCTGGCCCACGACAGCAGGCGCCGCCCGGCGTCCGGCTCGCCGCCGTTGCTCCGCGCCAGCCGCTGATAGAGCGCCAGCCACTCGTCGAGCTCCGGCAGCAGCGGGTACCAGGCGAACGCGGCGTAGTCACTGTCACGCGCCGCCACCAGACCGCCCGGCTTCGTCACGCGCCGCATCTCCCGCAGCGCCCGTACGGGATCGCCGACGTGCTGCAGCACCTGGTGGGCGTGGACGACGCAGAACGTGGCGTCGGGATAGTCGAGCGCGTGCACGTCGGCGACGGCGAACTCGACGTTGCCTACAGCTCCCACTCCGGCCCTGGTCAGCTCCAGCGTCTCCGCGCTCACCTCGGACGCCGTCACGTGCGCCACCCGGCCGGCCAGGTCGGCCGTGATGGTGCCGGGCCCGGCACCCACGTCCAGCAGCTTCATCTGGGGCTTGAG
Organism: Nonomuraea sp. NPDC049750; assembly: GCF_040659625.1. Classification (NCBI taxonomy): domain Bacteria; kingdom Bacillati; phylum Actinomycetota; class Actinomycetes; order Streptosporangiales; family Streptosporangiaceae; genus Nonomuraea; species Nonomuraea sp. NPDC049750. The sequence goes on along the minus strand of NZ_JBFANB010000008.1, from coordinate 239,127 downwards.
ATGGGGCAACAGGTACGCGGCCGAGTTCTCGGCGGTGCGCCAGCGGTGGGAGCGCAGCACGGACTCGTGGTGGCCATGGGTGTAGACGGCGTCCATCGAAACTCCTTCGTCTCGCCTCGGTAGGACGACCATAGCCCCTATCTCACAATTCAAGAATATATGTCTCATTATTTGAGCACTGTCGAGTGCTGATCATCTCCTGGTCGCTCGTAGACTTTGTGGCGACACATCCGCATGTGGAAAGGGCACTGGTCGTGGGAGAGGTCCGGCCGATCGTTCAGGTGGGAGACCCGGTGCTGCATACGCCCTGCGAACCGGTCACCCGGTTCGACGGAGCGCTGGCGGCGCTGGTGGAGGACATGTTCGCGAGCATGTACGCGGCGGAGGGCGTGGGCCTGGCCGCCAACCAGATCGGCGTGGCGTTGCGGGTGTTCGTCTACGACTGCCCCGACGAGAACGGCGACCGGCACAAGGGCGTCGTGGTCAACCCGTCGCTTGAACTGCCCGGACTCGGCGAGCGGCACCTCGACGCGGGCGAGGAGGGCTGCCTGTCGGTCCTGGGCCAGTACGCCCCGCTCCCCCGCCCCGACCACGCCACCGTGCACGGCTTCGACGCCGAGGGCGCGCCGGTCACCGTCGAGGGCACCGGCATGCTCTCGCGCTGCCTGCAGCACGAGACGGACCACCTCGACGGCTACCTCTACATCGACCGCCTCCCGGCCAAGCGCCGCAAGCAGGTGCTGGCGGCGTACGAGGAGTCCCGCGCCGTGAGGTGACCATGGAATTGGGCTACGGTGGCGATGTGATCACAGTGGAGGACGTGCGGCGGCTGGCGATCACGCTCCCGCGCTCGTCGGAGCATCTCATCAGAGATCGGATCAAGTTCCGCGTCGGCTCGATCGTCTACGTCGCCTTCTCCCGCGACGAGACCCTCATGGGCTTCGGCTTCCCCAAGGAGGAGCGCGCCGCCCTGGTGGCGGCCGAGCCGGACAAGTTCCTGCTGCCCGGCGAGTCCGACATGCGGTTCAACTGGGTCGTCGCGCGCATGGCCGCCATCGACGCCGACGAGATGCGGGAGCTGGTCGTCGAGGCGTGGCGGCTGACGGTCCCGAAGAAGGTCTACGCCGCCTACATCAGCTCAGCCGGTCAACACCCAACGCGCTGATCAGCAGGCGTTCCTTGCGGTTGCCGAGCAGGCGGGCCGTCCAGTCGACGAAACCCCCGTCGCCCAGCTCCACACCGTCCGCGTAGATCTTGAAGCACAGTCCCGTGTAGTAGCCCCGGCCGGAGTGGCGGTCCGGGTCGTCCGTCGCGCCGATTCCGTCCGCCACCCGTTCGAAGCGAGGGTCGAGGACGGTGACGCGAACCTCCGGCTCGGGGACGCCGCACGCCCGGACGGCGTCCGTCAGCACGTCCAGGTGCTCGGCCAAATGATGGCGTTCGAACGCCAGGTTCCCCGTGTCCCGGTCGCCCGACACCAGCGCGAACAGGCCGAAGTGCGCGCACATCCCCGCGCCCGCGAAGTGCTGCGCCCGCACCACGCGCTGGAACGCGGCCAGCCGCACCGGACCGGTGGAGCGGCGCCGCCGGACGGCCGCCTCCAGCGCCAGGGCGTTCGTCGGGTCGGCCGCGACCTCGGTGTTCCTGATCGTGGTGATGACCTTGTTCTGGTCCACGGTGGCCGGCGCCGAGTGCGCCCCGAGTGGCGCGACCGGCGCCAGAGTGAGCAGCTCGAAAGCGTCCGGTACGACCGACAGCACCGCGTCCTCGGCCCGGCGGACGCGCTCGAACGGCACCGTGGCCGGCCCCACGAACCGGTCGGTCGTGTAGCGGCGGAGCACATCGGCCGGGGTCAGGCCTTGCGCCCGCACCCGCATGACTTCGAGCAGCAGCGTGGTGAGGTCGGCGCCGGACAGCCGCTCGGCCAGCACGTCGAGGATCTCGGGACCGCCCGCTTTCCTGAGCACCCGCCGCAAAGCCGTTGATTCATCACCCATCACCCAAGCATGATCGTGATCATGAGTGAGCGCGACTGGATTTCCTGGCACGACCACTACGACACGCCCGGCTCCTCCCTGAGCCGGCGGCTGGCCGTGGTACGCGAACACGTCCGGCTCGCCCTTGACGCCGGCGCCGAACGGGTGGTGAGCCTGTGCGCCGGACAGGGCCGCGACCTGCTGCCCGTGCTCGCCGCCCACCCCCGCAGGGACCGCGTACGCGCCAGGCTGGTGGAGCTCGACGAGCACAACGCCCGGATCGCCGAGCGTGACGCGCCCGACGGCGTCGAGGTGGTGTGCGGCGACGCCGCGCTGACCGACGCCTACGCGGGGGCCGTGCCCGCCGACCTGGTCCTCGCCTGCGGGATCTTCGGCAACATCAGTGACGCCGACATCCGGCGTACGGTCGCCACACTCCCCCGCCTCTGCGCGCCCGGCGCGACCGTGATCTGGACCAGGGGCCGCCACGAACCCGACCTGCTGGCGACCATCTGCGACTGGTTCGAGCAGGACGAGTTCGAGCGCATCCACCTGGACAGCGACGGCCACTACGGCGTCGGCGTGCACCGCTACACCGGCCCGCCCAGGCCGCTGGAGCCGGGCGTCCGGATGTTCACCTTTCTTTAGGACACGCTCCGGTCTTTAGGACACGCTCCGGTAGAGACCCTGGGTCAGCCCGGTGATCCGCTTGACCGAGGAGCTCCAGGTGCCGCCCACGGGGTGGGCCGTGAGCAGCGCCATGATGAACCGGTCGTCCTTGCCCAGCAGGCCGGTGGTGTGCAGCACCGGACGGCCGTAGTCGGGCACGCCGGACCCGGTGGCCCGTGACGCTACCCCGCTGATCGACAGGTCGGCCCCCGGCGCCCGCAGCGGGACCGGGTTCATCGAGGCGCCGGTGCCGCACTTGGTGGGCGCGACGTCGCCGAACCCCGACCAGCCCTGCTTGACCGCCCACGGTTTGGGCACCGCGCGCGGGATGCCGAAGTACTGGTCGAAGCCGTCGGTGCCGCACGGCGTGGAGTTGCGCAGGTGCCCCAGGATCGTCTCCCGCACCCCGGGCGCCGCCGTGTCGAGCAGGTAGCGGTAGGTCCGCACGATGTCGTACGCGCTCAACGACGTGTAACCCCAGAACCCGGGCTTGGACGCGGGCGGCGGCGTGGTGTCGGACAGCCCGAGCTCGCGCGCCATCCGCTGGACGATCGCGCCCTTGCCGCCGCGGTTCCAGAACGTGGTGGCCGCGCCGTCGTCGCTGGAGCGCAGCATGACCTTGAGCAGCCGGGCGTCGGCGGCGGGGACGGTCTTGCGCTTGTCCAGGTAGTCGATCGCGATCAGGATCTTGACGACCGAGGCCGAGCGGAACTTGCGGTGCGCGTTGCGGGTGGCGACGAACTTGCCCGCCTTCCTGTCGAACGCCAGCCACGACGCCGTCGTACCAGCCGGCACCGTCGGAGGCTTGACGCCATCGGTGGACGCGGCCGCCGGCGGCCCGGCGACGCATGCCACGGCGAGAGGTAAGGCTGCCGCGACGGCGGCCCAGGGCTTGGTTCGCATCCGACATACCTACCAGAGTCTTGACCAACCAACAGACTCGGGTATAAACACAGATGAAACCACACTGAAACGGCGGTGAATCAACATCATGTACGCCGAGGAGCGGCAGCAGGAGATCCTTCGCAGGGCCCGCGCCGCGGGCCGTGTCGACGTGGTGTCGCTGGCCGGCGAGCTCGACGTGACCACCGAGACGATCCGCCGCGACCTGACCGCGCTGGAGCGGGCGGGCGTGCTGCGCAGGGTGCACGGCGGCGCGATTCCCGTGGAGCGGATGGGGTTCGAGCCCGCGCTCGCCACCCGCGACGAGGTGATGACCGCGGAGAAGGAGCGCATCGCCAAGGCCGCCCTGGCCGAGCTGCCGGAGGACGGCTCGGTCATCATCGACGCCGGCAGCACCACCGGCCGCCTGGTGCAGATCCTGCCCGCCGACCGGGAGCTCACGGTCGTGGTCAACTCACCGCCGCTGGCCACCGCGCTGGCCGCCCGCGCCAACATCAGCGTCATCGTGCTCGGCGGCCGGCTGCGCGGCCGGACGCTGGCCACGGTGGATGACTGGGCGCTGCGGCCGCTGTCCCAGTTGCACGTGGACGTGGCGTTCATGGCGACGAACGGCTGCTCGGTCGCCAAGGGCCTGACCACGCCGGATCCGGCGGAGGCGGCGATCAAACGGGCGATGGTGTCGGCCGCGGAGCGCAGTGTGCTGCTGGCCGATCACACCAAGTTCACCAACACCTACCTCGCGAGCTTCGCCGAGCTGAGCGAGATCGACGTGGTGATCACCGACGCGGGTCTCGACCTGGCGCTGGCCGCCGACCTGTCCGCCGCGGGCCCGGAGGTGGTCCGCGCATGAACCCTTACAGAGACCTCGGCGGAGGGTGGCGGCCATGATCCTCACGCTGACGCTCAACCCCAGCCTGGACCGCACGATCGAGATCGGCTCGCTCGACCGGGGCGCCGTCATCCGGGCCGCCGCCGCCCGCCTGGACCCCGGCGGCAAGGGCGTGAACGTCTCGCGCGCGCTGCTCGCCAACGCGGTCGCCTCGCGCGCGGTGGTCCCGTTCGGCGGCGACGAGGGCAGGCAGCTCGTCCGCCTGCTCACCCTCGAAGGGCTCGACATGGTGACGGTCCCGGTGACCGGCACGACCCGGTCGAACGTCACCCTGGCCGAGCCCGACGGCACCGTCACCAAGATCAACGAGCCCGGCACCGCCCTGTCCCCCGGCGAGCTGGACACGATCGCCGACACCGTACTGGCCGCCGCGCACGAGGCCGACTGGGTGGTGGCCTCGGGCAGCCTGCCGCCGGAAGTGCCCGCCGACGTCTACACCAGGCTCTGCCGCCGCTTCGCCGGCGCGGGCATCCACGTCGCCGTCGACACCAGCGGCCCGGCGCTGTCCAACGCGCTGGCCGCCGGCCCCGCCCTGGTCAAGCCGAACCTGGAGGAGCTCGCCGCCGCCACCGGCATGCCGATCCGCTGTCTCGGCGACGTGGTGGAGGCCGCGGGCAAGCTGCGGGCGGCGGGCGCGCGTACCGTCCTGGCCAGCCTCGGCGCCGACGGCGCGGTTCTCGTCCAGGACAGCGGCATCTGGTACGGCCACGCCACGGTGACCGAGCCGCGCAGCTCGGTCGGGGCCGGGGACGCCATGCTGGCGGGCTTCCTGGCCGGCGGCGGGCACGGCGAGCGGGCGCTGGTCGAGGCGCTGGCCTGGGGCGCGGCGGCGGTGTGCCTGCCGGGCAGCCGGATGCCCGCACCGGCCGACATCCGCCGCGACGGCGTCCGCACCGGCCCGCCCCTCCTGACCCGCCCGCTGGAATCCCCCGCCGACCCCACCTGACCCACCTCCTGGAAGCCCTCACCGACCCGACTTCGACATACCAGGAACCTGCTCATCCCCCCGAAGGAGCACGTCCAATGGCCGAAACCTACACACCCGCGGTCTATGGGACCGGAGCCAAGGCCACCATCCAGCGCATCGGCGGCCACCTGGCCGGCATGATCATGCCGAACATCGGCGCGTTCATCGCCTGGGGGCTGATCACCGCACTGTTCATCCCCACCGGCTGGCTGCCGAACGCGGCGCTGGGCGCGATGGTCGACCCGATCATCAAGACGCTGCTGCCCATCCTCATCGCCTATACCGGCGGCCGGATGGTCCACGGGCAACGCGGCGCGGTGGTGGGCGCGGTCGCGGTGATGGGCGTCATCGTGGGGTCGGACATCCCGATGTTCCTGGGCGCCATGATCATCGGCCCCCTCACCGCCCTGATCCTGAAATATGTGGACAAGTTCACGGAGGATCGGACCAAGTCCGGCTTCGAGATGCTCGTCGACAACTTCACCGCGGGCATCGTCGGCGCCGTCATGGCCATCGTGGGGATGTGGGCCATCGGGCCGGTCGTCCGCGTCGTGACCACGGCCGCCGGCAACGCGGTCGAGTGGCTCATCGTCAACAACCTGCTGCCCCTCGCCTCGGTCCTGATCGAGCCCGCCAAGGTGCTGTTCCTCAACAACGCCGTCAACCACGGCGTCCTCGGGCCGCTCGGCGTCGCCGAATCCGTCAAGCATGGCAAGTCGATCCTGTTCATGCTGGAGTCGAACCCGGGCCCCGGACTCGGCCTGCTCATCGCGTTCCTGCTGTTCGGCCCGCGCCCGCTGCGCCCGAGCACGCCCGCCGCGATGATCATCCACTTCTTCGGCGGGATCCACGAGATCTACTTCCCGTACGTCCTGATGAAGCCCCGCCTCATCCTCGGGGTCATCGCGGGCGGCGCGGCCGGCGTGTTCACCTTCATGATCACCGGTGCCGGGCTGGTGGCGACTCCTTCGCCGGGCAGCATCTTCGCCTACCTGGCGGTGACGCCGAAGGGCGGCTGGCTGGGCGTGATCGCCGGCATCCTCGTGGCCACCGCCGTGTCGTTCGCGGTCTCCTCGCTCCTGCTGGGCTTCGGCCGCGGCGAGAAGGAGGAGCCGCCGGAGGACACCCCGGAAGCCACCGCCGCCCCCGAACCCACGGCCGACCGCGTCGAGGAGAGCGGCGCGAACGACCGCGACACCCAGGCCCAGCCCGTCGCCAAGGAGGCGTGAACCATGGCCAGCATCGACAGCAAGGACATTCACAAGATCATCGTGGCCTGCGACGCGGGCATGGGCAGCAGCGTCATGCTGGCCAGCCAGCTGCGCAAGCAGCTCAAGGACACCGGCGTCACCGTGGAGCACACGCCGGTCAACGAGATCCCGGCCGACGCCGACGTGGTGGTCTGCCACTCCGGGCTCGCCGCCCGGGCCAGGGTCTCGGCGCCGGGCAAGGTGCTGGTGTCCTTCCAGATCTTCCTCGGCGACCCGGCCGTGACCAAGCTGGTCGCCACCATCAAGAACGGCGGCACGGTCGATGCGTGACGACCTGCTCGATCCGCGGGCCGTACTCCTGCACGAGAGCGCGGCCGATCGGGACGAGGCGATCAGGCGGTGCGGGCGCGCCCTGGTGGAGGTGGGCGCGGTCGCCGAGCCGTACATCGACGCCATGCTCGAACGCGAGCAGACGATCTCGACCTATGTCGGCGAGGGCGTGGCCATCCCGCACGGCACCGCGGCCGCCAAGGAGGTCGTCCGGCACGACGCGATCTGCGTCGTACGCTTCCCGGATGGCGTCGACTGGGGCGGCGAGCCCGTTACCCTCTGCGTCGGTATCGCCGCGAAGAACGACGGGCACGTACAACTGCTGGCGGCGCTCGCCGACATCCTGCTCGACCCCGAACGCGCCAGAGCACTCCGTGAGGCGACGGAGGTCGGCCAAGTCATGAAGGAGCTCAGATCGTGAAGGTCGCCCGTTTCCACGCCCCAGGGGACATCCGCGTGGAGGACGCGCCGGAGCCGGTCGCCGGTCCCGGCGAGCTGAAGATCCGGGTACGCAACTGCTCGACCTGCGGCACCGACGCCAAGATCTTCAAGCACGGCCACCACCACATCCGCCCGCCCCGGGTGATGGGCCACGAGATCGCCGGCGAGGTGGTCGGCACCGGCGAACGCGTGCAGGTGATCGCGGCCATCCCGTGCGGCACCTGCGAGGAGTGCCGGCGCGGCCGCCTCACCGTCTGCCCGAACCAGGAGTCGGTGGGGTACCACTACGACGGCGGTTTCGCCGAGTACATGGTGATCCCGGCGAAGGTGCGGGCCGTGGACGGCGTCAACGTCATCCCGTCCGGCGTCGGTTTCGCCGAGGCGTCGGTGGCCGAGCCGCTCGCCTGCGTGCTGAACGGCCAGTCGCTGGCGCGGGTCGGCCCGGGCGACGACGTGGTCGTCATGGGCGCGGGCCCGATCGGCTGCCTGCACGTGCGGCTGGCCCGCGCGCGCGGCGCCGCGCGGGTGTTCCTGGTCGACGTGAACGCCGACCGGCTGGCGATGGCGGCCGAGCTGGTACGCCCCGACGCGGTCGTCGACACCGACGCGGTGGACCAGGTGCTCAAGCTGACCGGTGGCCGCGGCGCCGACGTGGTGATCACGGCGGCGGCCTCCGGCGCGGCCCAGGAGCAGGCCCTGCGCATGGCGGCCAGGCAGGCCAGGATCAGCTTCTTCGGCGGCCTGCCCAAGGACGCCCCGATCATCGCCCTGGACTCCAACCTGGTGCACTACCGCGAGCTGACCATCGTCGGCGCGAACGGCTCCAGCCCGGCGCACAACGCCGAGGCCCTCGGGCTGATCGCCGAAGGTCTGGTGCCGGTGGCGGACCTGATCACCCACCGGCTGCCGCTGTCCCGGGTGCTCGACGGGATCGACCTCGTCAGCCGGGGCGCGGCCATCAAGGTCACGATCGAGCCCTGAGGGGGTTGTGATGGCACAACGTACGGTGACGGTGGCATCGGCGAGCGGCCTGCACGCGCGGCCCGCGAAGCTGTTCGTCCAGGAGGCGGTGCGATTGGGGGTTCCGGTGCGGATCCGGGTGGGTGCGAAGTCGGTGCCCGCGAACAGCATGCTCGGCGTGCTGTCGCTCGGCGCCACCCAGGGCACCGAGGTGACGCTGGAGTCGGACGCGCCGGGCGCGGACGCCGCGCTGGACGCGCTGGTGGCACTGCTCGCCCAGGACCTGGACGCGGAAGGGGCCCTCGATGGCTGACCCGGGCGACGGCCCACCGGGTGCGGGGCTGGCTGGGCTGGGGGTCAGTCAGGGGCGGGCCGCGGGGCCGGTGATACGCATGGCGCCGCCGCCCGTACTTCCCAGCCCCAGGCAGGTCGCCGACCCTGCCGCGGAGGCCGCCGCGGTGGTGAAGGCCCTGGAGTCGGTCACCGCGGACCTGCGGCAACGCGTGGTCCTCGCGGGTGGCGGCGACGCGGCGGAGATTCTCGACGCGCTCGCCATGATCGCCGACGATCCGATGCTGCGCGAGGACGCCGAGGCCGCCGTCCGCGATGGCCTGGACGCGCCCCACGCCCTGGACGCCGCCTTCACCCACCACCGCGAGACCCTGGCCGCCCTGGGCGGCTACCTCGCCGAGCGGGCCGCCGACCTGGACGACCTCAAGCACCGCGCCATCGCCGCCTGCCTGGGCCTGCCGATGCCCGGCATCCCCGCCCCAGGCCACCCGTACATCCTGGTGGCCGAGGACCTCTCCCCCGCCGACACGGCGGGCCTGGGCGCGGACGTGGTGGCGCTGGTCACCGAGAAGGGCGGCCCGACCAGCCACACCGCGATCCTGGCGCGCGGCCGCGGCCTGCCCGCCGTGGTCGCCTGCATGGGCATCACCGACCTGGCCGACGGCACGGTCATCTCGGTCGACGGCAAGACCGGTCAGGTCGGCGTCGGCCTGACGGACGATGCCGTGGCGCAGGTCCGCAGGAGCGACCGGGAGGAGCGCGAGCGCCTGGCGAACAGCAGCGGCCCCGGCAGGACGGCCGACGGCCACCCGGTCAAGCTGCTGCTCAACATCGGCTCGGCCGACGACCTCCGGCCGGGCGCGGAGGGGGTCGGGCTGTTCAGGACCGAGTTCCTGTTCCTGGACCGCAAGCAGGAGCCGTCGTTCGAGGAGCAGGTGGCCGCCTACACCGAGGTGTTCGCGCGGGCCGGGACGGTCGTGGTGCGCACGCTCGACGCGGGCACGGACAAGCCGCTGCCGTTCCTCGGCCTGCCGCCGGAGCCGAACCCGGCGCTGGGCATCCGCGGCCTGCGGGTGGACCGGGTGCTCCCGGCCGTACTGGATACGCAGCTCGACGCGATAGCGGAGGCGGCCCGCTCGACGGGTGCCGACGCCTGGGTGATGGCCCCGATGGTCACCACACCGGCGGAGGCGGCCGGCTTCGCCCGCCGCGCCCGCGCCCGGGGCCTGACCCGGGTCGGCGCGATGGTCGAGGTGCCGGCCGCCGCCCTGCTGGCCGACCGCCTGCTGGCGGAGGTGGACTTCCTGAGCATCGGCACCAACGACCTCAGCCAGTACACCTTCGCGGCCGACCGTCAGCACCCCGGCCTGGCCGACCTCCTGGACCCGTGGCAGCCCGCACTGCTGAAGCTCATCGCCGCCTGCGCGGACGCCGGCCGCGCCGCCGGCAAGCCGGTAGGCGTCTGCGGCGAGGCCGCCGGCGATCCCCGGCTCGCCCCGGTGCTGGTGGGATTGGGGGTGACGAGCCTGTCCATGGCGGCGGTGTGCGTGCCGTCCGTACGCGAGGAGCTGTCCCAGCACACCTTGGAGGAGTGCCGCGAACTGGCGGCACTCGCCCGGTGACGGTCAGGGGCGCCGGCGGAGCTTCGCGTCCGACAGCTGCGGAGGCTGCCAGCCCTCGTCGCCCGGGTTGATGGTGACGCCCGGCGCCACGATGGCGTCGATCCTGTCCAGGACGTCGTCACTGAGCCGTACATCGGGGGCGTTGAGCTGGCCCTCCAGGTGTTCCATCGTGCGCGGCCCGATGATGGCCGAGGTGACCGCCGGGTGCCTGATCGTGAACGCCAGGGACAGCTCGATCAGTGTGTGCCCGGCCTCCTCGGCCAGGACGGCCAGCTGTTCGACGGCATCCAGCTTGCGCTGGTTGACCTCCAGCTTCATGTCGTAGCGGTGCGGCAGCCGGCTCGCGCGGCGGCTCTCCGGCAGTTCCTGGTTCTTGCGGTAGCGGCCGCTCAGCCAGCCGCCCGCCAGCGGGCTCCAGACGATGGCGCCCATGCCGTACTTCTGGACGGTGGGCAGCACGTCGGCCTCGATGCCGCGGGCGAGGAGGGAGTACGGCGGCTGCTCGCAGACGAAGCGTTCGAGCCCGCGCCGCTCGGCCGCCCACTGGGCCTCGACCACCTGGTGCGCGGGGAAGGTGGAGCTGCCGATGTAGCGGACCTTGCCCTGCCGGACCAGGTCGGTGAGGGCGCCGAGCGTCTCGTCTATGTCGGTGGCGGGGTCGGGGCGGTGGATCTGGTAGAGGTCGATCCAGTCGGTGCCGAGGCGGCGCAGGCTGTTCTCGACGGCCTGGAAGATCCAGCGCCTCGAGTTGCCACCCTCGTTGGGGCCGTCACCCATGGCACCGTGGCACTTGGTGGCCAGGACGACGTCGTCACGCTTGCCCGACCTGGCCAGAGCCTTGCCGACGAACTCCTCCGACTGGCCACGCGAGTAGACGTCGGCGGTGTCGATGAAGTTGATGCCCGAGTCGAGGGCGCGGTCGATGATGTCGGCCGACTTCTCGGCCGACTCCTCACCGAACCCGCCGAACATCATCGCGCCGAGGCAAAGAGGGCTGACCTTGAGACCGGTATGTCCGAGTACCCGATATTCCGTCATGCCCCTCACTCTGGCATGACCGCCTGGGCGGCGGGCAGCCGCACCGCGATGAGGGCGTTCATGGCGGCCGTGGTGTCATGGAGCCATGACGGAGTTCCCGCACGCACCCACACCGGCCTTCCTCTTCGACCTCGACGGCACCTTGATCGACAGCGTCTACCAGCATGTCATCGCCTGGCGCCAGGCACTGTCCGGACTGGGCATCGACCTGTCGGTGTGGCGCATCCACCGCCGCATCGGAATGAGCGGCGGGCTGTTCGTGAGCGCGTTGCTGCGGGAGACGGGGCTGAAACTGTCGACGGAGCAGATCGACGAGTTGCAGACGATCCACGGTGACGCCTACACCGAGCAGATCGACTCCGTCCGCCCGCTGCCGGGCGCCGCCGAGTTGCTGAGCGAGCTGACCTCGCGCGGCGTGCCGTGGGCGATCGCGACCAGCGGTTACGCGCGTACGGCCCGGCTGGCGCTGGGCATGCTGGGCCTGCCGGAGGACACTCCGATGGTGACCCGCGACATGGTGCGCCGGGCCAAGCCGGACCCCGACCTGTTCCTTGCGGGTGCGGCGCTGCTGGAGGTGGACGTGCGGCATGCGATGGTGGTAGGAGACAGCGTCTGGGACCTGCTCGCCGCCCGCCGGGCGGGGGCGCTCGGGATCGGGGTGCTGTCCGGCGGATACGGCAGGGACGAACTGGAGCGCGCGGGTGCTTTCCGCGTGTACTCCGATCCGGCTGACATGCTGCATCGGCTCGACGAGCTGGGCGTACGCCAAAGCGACTGAAATATTGGAATATCCAGCCGAACCTCTACCGCTGGATCATGCGTATCCCCCACAGAGGAGCTTGATATGGACTTGGCAGATATCGGGGTCACCGGCCTGGCGGTCATGGGCAGGAACCTGGCGCGCAACCTCGCCAGGCACGGCTACGCGGTGGCCGTGCACAACCGCACGCCCAGCCGGACGCAGCAGCTGGTCAAGGAGTTCGGCGGCGAGGGCACGTTCGTACCGTCGGAGGAGCTGGCGGCCTTCGTGGCCTCGCTCAAGCGGCCGCGTCGGGCGATCATCATGGTCAAGGCGGGTCCGGGCACCGACGCGGTGATCGACCAGCTCGCCGAGCTGATGGAGCCGGGCGACATGATCGTCGACGGCGGCAACGCGCACTTCGCCGACACCCGGCGGCGCGAGGCGGCCCTGCGTGACAAGGGGATCCACTTCGTCGGCACCGGCATCTCCGGCGGCGAGGAGGGCGCGCTCAACGGCCCCAGCATCATGCCCGGCGGCTCCAAGGAGTCGTGGGAGGCGCTCGGCCCGATCCTGCAGGACATCTCGGCCAAGGTCGACGGCGTCCCGTGCGCGGTGCACGTGGGCCCCGACGGTGCCGGGCACTTCGTCAAGATGGTGCACAACGGCATCGAATACTCCGACATGCAGCTCATCGCCGAGTCCTACGACCTGCTGCGTCAGGCTCTCGGCGCCACCCCGGCGGAGCTCGCCGGGGTCTTCCGCGAGTGGAACCAGGGCGAGCTGGAGTCCTACCTGATCGAGATCACCGCCGAGGTGCTCGACCAGGTCGACGCGGCCACCGGCAAGCCGTTCGTGGACATCGTGGTGGACCAGGCCGAGCAGAAGGGCACCGGCCGCTGGACCGTGCAGGGCGCGCTCGACCTGGGCGTACCGGTGACGGGCATCGCCGAGGCGGTGTTCGCCCGCGCGCTGTCGGGCCACCCGGAGCAGCGCGCCGCCGCCGCGTCCCTGGAGGGGCCGAAGCTGTCGGGCGTCGGCGGGCGGGAGCTGATCGAGGACGTACGGCAGGCCCTGTACGCCTCCAAGATCGTCGCCTACGCGCAGGGCTTCGACCAGATGGCCGCCGCCTCCAAGGAGTACGGCTGGGACCTGGACCTGGGCGCCATGGCCACGATCTGGCGAGGCGGCTGCATCATCAGAGCCCGCTTCCTCGACCGGATCCGCGCCGCCTACGACACCGACCGGGCGCTGCCGACGCTGCTGGCCGACCCGACGTTCGCGGCGGCACTGAACCTGGCGCAGGAGTCCTGGCGCCGGGTGGTGACCACGGCGGTGCAGATCGGCGTGCCGACGCCGGGCTTCTCCTCGGCGCTGGCCTACTACGACGGGCTGCGCCGCGAGCGGCTGCCCGCCGCGCTGATCCAGGGTCTGCGCGACTTCTTCGGCGCGCACACCTACCTTCGGGTGGACCGTGAGGGCGCCTACCACACCGACTGGTCCGGCGACCGCTCCGAGCGCCCCGCGTAGTCCCCAGCGGCCGCGTTCTGAAGCGGGCCCGTTTTCGAGCGGCTTCGTGCTGTTCTTCAGCGGGTCCGCAGGGGGATCGGGTTGGCCACGGCGGTCACGAGGCAGAAGCCGATCGGCCCGGCGGCGTCGTGCAGGGTGCACTGCCCTGTGGCGACGCCGCCATCGCTGAGGTGCCCGGTCGCCTCCACGCCGACCAGCTCTCCCTCGGGGACCCGGCCGAGGGTGATCGTGTAGTCGGCGTTGATGAAGTGCACACCACCGGTGCCGCCGGTGCTGAGCGGGCTGGCGAAGTCGGCCGCGAGCGCCACCCTGGTGAACGGCGTGACCGGCTCGTCGTCCACGAGCGGATGGGTCTCGCGCAGCCAGACCCGGTTGGGGCCCGGCTCGCTCCAGTCGGTCAGCCGCCACAGGTCGAACGGCGGCTCCCACTCCCCGCCCGTCACAGGCGGTCCGGCGGGCGGCGGCTCGTCCCACGCGGGCGTGACGTTCCGCTCGCCGTCCGGCTGCTCGCTCTGCCTGAGCAGCACGGCGCTGGCCCGGCCGATCACACCCTGGTCGGTACGGATCGTCACGTCGGCCACCCGGATCCGGCGCCCGTCCCTGACCAGCTCGGTCTCGACGGTGACCGGGAGCATCGGGCTGTTGCGGAACAGATCGACGGTGAGCCGGGCGAACCGCAGATCCGCCTCGCCGTACTCCTGCTCGACGGCCATGGCGGCCAGGCCCCCGAGCAGGCGGCCGTGGAGCATGTCGGGCGACCAAGGGCTGCGGGCGTGCGGAGCGGGCACGAACTCGCCCGTCTTACGCGTGAAGAACGCTGACGTCACAGAATGAGATTCTAGAGGGTGGTGAGTCGCCGCCCGAGCCCGCGCAGCCGTTCCTTGAGCTCGGCCGGCTCCAGCACCTCGAAGTCGAGGTCGAGGAAGGCCACGACCACGGCGATCAGATGCAGGTCGTCACCGCGCAATGTGAGCACGCAGGTGTCCTCCCCGACCGGCTCGACGACACCCGCCGTACGGCCCGCGACCTGATCGGCAGGGGCGTGCAGCAGGACGCGCGCCTGGATCGGCCACATGTCGTGACCCAGCCGGCGCTCGACCCAGGCCGCGACGTCGCCGCCTGGCGGCTCGCGCGGTGTGAAGCGGGGACCGTTCGGCGTGCGCAGGCGCAGGCGGTCGACGCGGTAGGTGCGCCAGTCCCGCCGGTCGACGTCCCAGCCGACCAGGTACCAGCGGCGCGACCAGTTGACCAGGGTGAGCGGCTCGGTCTTGCGCTCGGTGGTGACGCCGTCGCGGCCGGTGTAGTCGAAGCGGAGCTGCTCGTGGTCGCGGCAGGCGGCGGCCACGACGGTCAGCACCTCGGGGGCGACCGTCGGACCGTCGGTGGTGATCGGCACGGTGTGGGTCTGCAGCGCGTTGACCCGGTGCCGCAGCCGGGCGGGCAGCACCTGCTCCAGCTTGGCCAGGGCGCGCAGGGAGGTCTCCTCGATGCCCGTCACCGTGCCGCCCGCGGCCGTGCGCAGGCCCACCGCGACGGCTACGGCCTCGTCGTCGTCCAGCAGCAGCGGCGGCAACTCGGCGCCCGCGCCCAGCCGGTAACCGCCGGAGACACCCGGCGTGGAGTGGACCGGATACCCGAGGCCGCGCAGCCGCTCGACGTCGCGGCGCACGGTCCTGACCGCGACGCCGAGCCGTTCGGCCAGGTCGGCGCTGGGCCAGTCGCGCCGCGCCTGCAGCAGGGACAGCAGGCGGAGCAGCCTGGCGGAGGTGTCCAACACAAGGGCAATTGTGTCCTGATCCTGGCCGCGATGCCGCCTAGCTTGGGCGACATGGAGAAATTCGTGATCGATGTCCCACAGGCCGATTTGACCGACCTGGCCGAGCGGCTGCGCCGTACGCGCTGGCCCGACGCGCTGGAGGGCGTCGGCTGGTCCTACGGCGTACCGCTTCCAGCGGTACGCGAGCTGGCCGATTACTGGCTCGACGGCTATTCCTGGCGTGAACACGAGGCCAGGCTGAACGCCCTTCCGCAGTACACGACCGTGATCGACGGGCAGCGCGTGCACTTCGCGCACCTGCGCTCCCCCCGCGAGGACGCGCTGCCGCTGCTGCTGACGCACGGGTGGCCCAGCACGTTCGCCGACTTCGCGCATGTCGCCGAACCCCTCAGCCGCGACTTCCACCTGGTCATCCCGTCGATCCCCGGCTTCGCCTTCTCGGGACCGACGGCGGAGACCGGCTGGGGCGTGCGGCGCGTCGCCGCCGCCTGGGCGGAGCTGATGAGCAGGCTCGGCTATCCGCGGTACGGCACGCAGGGCGGCGACTTCGGCTCGCTGATCTCCCCGGAGGTGGCCAGACTCGACCCGGACCACGTCGTCGGAGTGCATCTGAACGCGCTCACGACGCTCGTCAACGACGACCAGGCCGGGCTGAGCCCGGCCGAGGTGGAGCGGGCCAAGGGGGTGGAGCGCTGGCACCGTCACTACTCCGGGTACGCGATGATCCAGGGGACCAGGCCGCAGACCCTGGCCTACGGCCTGGCCGACTCGCCGACCGGGCAGCTCGCCTGGAACCTCGACGCGTACGCCTCGTGGGGTCAGGACATCGGCGGCTTGTCGCGCGACGACATCCTGACCAATGTGATGATCTACTGGCTCACGGACACGGCGGGCTCCTCCGCGCGCCTCTACCGTGAGGGCGCCTCAGCCTGGGAGCCACCCGCCGAGCCGGGCAGAACACCGACCGCCGTGGCGGTCTTCCCCGGCGACAGTTCGGTGCGGCGCTACGCCGAGGTCGCGCACAACGTGGTGCGCTGGTCGGAGTTCCCCGCCGGCGGCCACTACGCCGCGCTTCAGGCGCCGCTGCTGCTCGCCGAGGACATCAGGGCGTTCTTCATGGCGCTCAGCCCCCGATCCATGAACTCGGCGACGACGGGCACCGCCTCCTCAGGGTAGAGGTCGGCGTGCCAGACGAACCGCGAACGGCCGTCGCCCTCGTCCACCACCGTCGAGGACGCGTTGTGGTGCCGCAGCCCGAGCGGGCTGTCGACCATGGCATAGGCGATGCGGCGGGCCTCGTCGTCGACGTCCAGGATGAGCTCATGGGCGACGGCTCCGTTGAAGAACGTGACGATCCGGACATCGCCCTCCATACGGCACTCGAGCGCGAACCCGGGAGCGAGCAGATCAACCCGGCCGGCCTCGCGCAGAACCGCCCACACCCGCTCGGCGGGGACGTCGAGCACCGTCTCCTTGTGAATGGCGGCCATGGGGTCAGCCACCTGCCGCGACACAGAACGGGTGGCCCTCAGGGTCGGTGAGCACGGTCCAGTCGGCGCCACCGGGCTGGAACTCCGGTACGGCGGCGCCGAGCCCGACCAGCTCCTTGACGGCGATCTCGACGTCGGTCACCTGGAGGTCGAGGTGGACGTGCTTGGCGTCGGCGGGCCAGCCGGGGCCGCGGTAGCCGGCGACACGCTGGAACGCCAGCCCGACGGGGCCGCCCTCGACGGTGGCGAAGTCGTCGTCGCTGTGGGCGATCCGGCCGCCGGTGGCCTTGGCGTAGAAGTCGGCGAGAGCGGCCGGGTCCTGGCAGTCGAAGATCACGGTGGAGACCGTGATGGTTGTTGTCATGAGTCCAGGGTGGGGCGGGGCGGGCGGCCGGGTCTTGAACATCCTTGCACCACCGCTGGGTCTTCGCCGCCTGGCCGCGGCGGCGCTGGGCATACCCTCGTGCGACGGCGGCAGGATTGTCGTAGCCGGAGCGTAGGGTTCGGCAGGTGCGTTCAGCAGTCCGTCTCGGCACCGGGTCCGGGTTCACCCTCGACGCGGTGACCTGCCACGACGATCACCGCAGGTGGTCGCCGCCCGAAACGAGCTCCGCCTACCGGGTGGTGCTGGTGCGCCGCGGCCGCTTCCGCCGCAAGGCCGACGGGCGGGCCGCCGTGGTGGATCCGACGATGGCCTATCTCGGCGTTCCTGGCGAGGAGGAGCATTACGCGCACCCGGCGGGTGGCGACGTGTGCACCTCCCTGTGCGTGACGCCGGACCTGTGGCGCTCGCTCGCGGGCGACAACGTGGTGCCCTCCCGCTCCACGATCTATGTGGACGCCCGCCTCGACCTGGCGCACCGCCGTTTCCTGGCCGCCGCCCGCACCGGCGACACGGCTTTCGAGCTCGCCGAGGCCCTGCTGCCCCTCCTCTCCACCGCCCTCGACCAGCTCACCCCCGCGCCGGCCCGGCGCGGCCGGGCTCCGGCGAGCTCGGAGGTGATCGTGGAGGGTGCCCGGGAGGCCATCGCCGCGGGCCATCCCGCCGCCGATGGGCTCCTGCCGCTGGCGGAGTTCCTGGCTGTCTCGCCGTACCAGCTGAGCCGGGCCTTCACCCGAGAGCTCGGCATATCTCTGACCCACTACCGCAACCGGGTGCGCGTCGGGCGGGCCCTCGATCACCTGGAGGGCGGCGCGGCGAACCTGGCGCTGCTGGCCGCCGAGCTGGGGTTCGCCGATCAGGCCCACCTGACCCGCACGGTCCGCCGCCACGCCGGCCGCACCCCCGCGGCGCTGCGCCGCCTGCTCGCCCCTCCAGGGGCCGCCGACGGAGGGCCCGCTTGACATGTTGACGTCGTGGTCCTCTTCGCGGACAGCCGCACCGGATTCGATCAACGACGGCCCGGTGGCGTAAGCTCCCTGGCGTGCGCGATTCAGGTGAGGACCCCCGGCCCGCCCGCGGTGCGGTGCGGGAGATCCACTCACTCAGCCAGGCGGCGACCCTGTCCTACTCCCCCGACCTCGACGGACTGGCCGACCCCGGCGAGATCGTCTGGGCCTGGGTGCCCTACGAGGAGGACCCGGAGCGCGGCAAGGACCGCCCGCTGCTGATCGTGGGCCGCACCGGACGCAGACTGCTGGGCATGATGCTGTCCAGCCAGGGCGACGACGGCCCCGACTGGCTGGAGGTCGGCGTGTGGGGGCGCGACGGCAAGACGTCCTACCTGCGGTTGGACCGCGTGTTCGGCCTGGACGAGGACGACATCAGGCGTGAGGGCGCGGTGCTCGACGGTACGCGCTTCGCCCGCGTGGCGGCTCACCTCATGAAGACGTACGGCTGGACCGCCGGCGGCTGACCCGCTTCGTTCGGCGTCCTCCTGGCTGCGATCATGGGGACATGCGTGTTGCGGTGATCGGGAGCGGGATCGTCGGTGCGGCCGCGGCTTGGCACCTGAGCGGGCGCGGAGTGTCCGTGACGGTGGTGGACGGGGCTTTCAGCGGGCGGGCGACGGACGCCGGCGCGGGCATCGTGTGCCCGTGGGTGGACCATCCCGACGACGACGCCTGGTACAGGCTGGCGCGCGAGGGGGCTCGCCGCTACCCGGATCTGGTGTCGGCGCTGGGCGAGGACATCGGGTACGCGCGGGTGGGAGCCCTGCTGGTGGCCACGGATCCGGTCGAATTGGAGCCGATACGCGCCCTCCTGCTGCGCCGCCATCCGGAGGCACCCGAAATGGGGGACATCACGGATGTGGCGGCTCCGTCGGCACTGTTCCCGCCGCTCAGGGACGGTCTGAGCGCGATCCACGTGCCGGGGGCCGCTCGGGTGGACGGTCGGGCGGTACGTGACGCCCTCCTCCGCGCCGCCATCCACCAAGGCGCCGACCTCCGTACGGGCACCGCGACCCTCACCCCCGACGGCGGCGTGCTTCTCCGCACCACACCCGACGGCGATCCGCTCCGCCGCACCACAACCGGCGCGCCCGGCCCGGAGCCGAGCGCGCAGGCGCGGGTCGGGGAGGCCGGGGTGCGAGTGGAGGCGGATGTGGTGATCGTGGCCGCCGGAGCCTGGAGCGGGGAGGTGTGCCGCGGACTTGGGGTGGAGATCCCGGTGTCCCCCAGACGCGGGCAGATCGTGCATGCCGCCGTCGACGGCGTGGACACCACCTCCTGGCCGATCGTGCTGCCCCGGAGTGGGCCGTACCTGCTGGGCTTCCCCGGCTCGCGACTGGTGGTCGGCGCGACCGTGGAGGACGCCGGGTTCTCGCCGTACGTCACCATCGGCGGCATCCACGAGGTGCTGGCGGCGGGCCTGCGACTGGCGCCGGGCTTGGACGGCGCGAGGGTGGTGGAGACGAGGGTGGGTCTGCGTCCGGTGTACGCGGCGGGCACGGCACTCATCGACCGGCTCACCGACCGGGTGGTGGTGGCGACGGGCCTGGGCGCGTACGGCCTGACGGCCGGCCCGTTCACCGGCCAGATCGCCGCCGCTCTCGCACTGGGCGAATCCCCACCCATCGACATCAACCCGTACGCACGCCTCCCCGCCTGAGCCCACCCATCGACATCAACCCGTACGCACGCCTCCCCGCCTGAGCCAGCCCATCGACATCAACCCGTACGCACGCCTCCCCGCCTGAGTCAGCCCATCGACATCAACCCGTACGCACGCCTCCCCGCCTGAGTCAGCCCATCGACATCCGGCCCTCAGACGGCG
The DNA here is from genome assembly GCF_040659625.1 of Nonomuraea sp. NPDC049750. NCBI lineage: Bacteria > Bacillati > Actinomycetota > Actinomycetes > Streptosporangiales > Streptosporangiaceae > Nonomuraea > Nonomuraea sp. NPDC049750. Next base: position 219,077 of record NZ_JBFANB010000008.1, on the reverse strand, counting down.
GGCAGGACGACTGAGAGCTGTTCCTTGGATCAGGTTTGGAGCCAAACGACCAGGCCAGCCGCTCCACGCACCCTTCCACGCATGGATGGGTCTTGACCGTCGGCGGCTTGTTTCGTACGTTCCCGGCGAGCTTGGACGACGACATCGCCCGGAGGCGGCTTTGACAGAACAGTCCAGCACCACATCGACCTGGCCGGACCTTCCCCCTGGACCGTACGGCACCCCGTCGCCCGACCTGACCCGCCGGTACGCTGAAGCGCCGATGGCGGCGGCCACGCTGCCGAGCGGCGACCGGGTGCCCATGATCGTCCGGTACGCGGATGTCCGCGGTGTGCTCACCTCGCCGGCCAGCAGCCGTAACCTGCGCGAGCCCGGCCTGCCCAGGATGGTCAGCGGCACGTTCCTGGACGACGACCCGGCGGCGCTGATGAACCAGGATCCGCCGGAGCACACCCGATACCGGCGCATCATGCACGGCACGTTCACACCCCGGCACATCGAACGCTGGCGGCCCCGCGTGGCGGCCATCGCCGGGGAGTTGATCGACGCGGTCGGTGATGAGTTCGACATGGTCGCGGACTTCGCGCTGCCGCTGCCCGCCCGGGTGATCTGCGAGCTGCTCGGCGTGCCGATGGACCGCTTCGAGCAGTTCCGCGGCTGGACGGAGATGTTTCTGTCCGCCTCGGACGCGAGCGCCGACGCTCGGGCCCAGGGATTCGCCGCGTTCACGGCCTATGCGCGGGAGCTGATCGAGCAGCACCGGACCGAGCCCGGCGACGACCTGATCGACCTGCTCATCGCGGCACGCGACGAAGGCGATGGGCTCAGCGAGGACGAGCTGACCAACATGGTGTTCACGCTGATCATGGCCGGGCACGAGACGACCGCCTCAATGATCGCCCGGGGCGGCTTCCGCCTGCTCTGCCACGCCGACCAGTACGCCGCACTCGCGGCCCATCCCGAACTGGTCGAGCCGGCGGTGGAGGAGATCCTGCGTCACGAGGGGCCCGGCTCCAACGGCATGCTCCGGCGGATCACTGAGGACGTCGAGGTGTCCGGCGGGACCATCCCGGCCGGCACGGTCGTGCTGCCCAACCTTTGGGCCGCCGACCACGACCCGTCGGTGTTCCAGGACCCGCTGCGGTTCGACGTGAAGAGGTTCACCGATGCCCGGTCCACCCCGCACCTGGCATTCGGCCATGGCCCTCACTACTGCTTAGGCGCGAACCTGGCGAGAATGGAACTGCGGGAGGCGTTCCACGCTCTGGTGACGCGCCTGCCAGGACTGCACGCGCAGGAGGACCTGTCGGCCGTCGTGTGGAGCGACGGGTTCGTCTACTGGCCACGCCGGCTGCTGGTCAAAGCAAGCTGAGCCCGAACATGCGACCGCATCGCCGGCGCCGCCTCGGTGAGAGCAGCCGGGCGGCTCGGTCATCATTCCACCGCCCACTCTCGGGCGGCAGCGGCCTGCGCCACTCCCACTCGGTGTTCGTCAGGTCGCATGCCCCTTGAACCGATCGTGACAAGATCATCATAAATGGTCAGCGGCCTGAGACCCAGTTCTCAACCCCAGGCCCAGTCAGTGCCCACACCGCATGGCAAGGTGTCGACCAGACCCCGGTCGGCGCCGACGCCGTACGGCAGGACGGGCCAACCCAGGCCCCCAGTCGGCGCCGACGCCGTACGGCAGAACGGCTAACCCAGGCCCCGGTCGGTGCCGACGCGTTGCGGGAGGGCTATCCCAGGCCCCGGTCGGTGCCGACGCCCCGTAGCAGGGTGTCGACCAGGAGCGTGGCCAGGGTGTCGGCGTCGTCGCCCTGGCTCTGCGCGGCCTCGTGGATCAGCGCGTAGTAGACGCGTCTGGCCCACGCCGGATCCACGTCGGCCCGCAGCAGGCCGGTGGCCTGCGCCTTGCGGAACAGCCGGTCGCACCTGTCCTCGACCTCTGAGTGCACACGGGCCACCTCGGGGTCCGACGACGCGCGGCTCATCGCGTATCCCCAATCGATCTTCACCCGCAACACGCTGGCCGTGACCTGGTAGAGCGCGACCAGCGGCGGCGTGGTCTCGGGATTGGCGGACTCGACCGCCGCCGCGAACTGCCGCGTGGCCCACCCCTCCATCGCGCTGACCAGGGCATCGCGGGACGCGAAGCGCCGATGCACGGTCGTGCGGGCGACCCCGGCCGCCTCGGCGATCTGCTCCATGCTGGCCGACGGATTCTTGCTGAGCACCCGCTCGGCCGCTTCCAGGATCGTGCGTACGGTCCGTTCGGCGTCGGAACGCAGCGCGCGCCCCTGCTGAATCGCTTCCACAGTGCAACCATACACTCCATAGTTGCAACACTGATGTTGCAAGTGCTACGTTCTTGGCATCATTAGCGATGCACTTACGGAGGAAGGCGTCACCATGGACATGCGACTCACCGGCAAGACCGCCGTCGTCACCGGCGCCAGCAGGGGCCTCGGTCTCGCCATCGTCGCCGCGCTGCGAGCGGAGGGGATGCGGGTCGTGGCCGGTTCGCGGACGATCTCGCCCGAGCTGAAGGAGACCGGCGCGACGGCGATCGCGGTCGACCTGTCCAGCGCCGAAGGCCCGGCCGAGCTGATCGGCACCGCCCTGGCCGAGCTGGGCGAGCTCGATCTGCTGGTCAACAATGTGGGCGGCGGCGACGGCGGCGAGGGACAGCTGGACGGGTTCCTGGGGTTCACCGAGGAGCACTGGCGCCAGGCCCACGATCTCAACTTCCTCAGCGCGGTCCGCGCCACCAGGGCCGCCCTGCCCAGCCTGCTGCGCCGGGGCGGGACCGTGATCAACATCTCCTCCAACGGCGCCCGCATGCCGCACGCCGGCCCGATCACCTACACCACGGCCAAGGCCGCGCTGACCGCGTTCGGCAAGGCGCTGGCCGAGGAGTTCGGGCCGCAGGGGGTGCGGGTCAACACCGTCTCCCCCGGTGCCAGCCGCACGTCGATGTGGGAGGATCCCAACGGTTACGGCGCGGCGCTCGCCGCCAAGATGGGCCTGGAGCACGATCAGCTCCTGGCGGGGCTGCCGTCGAGTACGGGGATGACGACGGGTAGGTTCGTCGCTCCCGAGGAGGTCGCCGCCCTGGTGACCTATCTGGCCTCGCCACACGCCGCGAGCGTCAACGGCGCCGACTACGTCATCGACGGCGGCGCGATCAAGACGGTCTGAATCTATCGCGATATATCGTCGAAATCGGGAACATCGGGGATATCGCGATCAGTTGAGTGGTGTGGACCGACTTTCAGGGGAGTGTGAGCGATGGCGAGACTGCGGACGATACGACGGATTCTCGTAGGCGGGGCGGCCTTGGCCGCGGCGGGCTGGGCCCTGCGTGACGTACCCGCCGAGCTGGGCGTGCGGCCTTTGACCTCAGGACCGGACCGGGCGGCCAGAGTGCGGCGCTCACCGCAGTTCAAGGACGGCGCCTTCTACAACCCGATGCCGGAATCCACCACCATGCTGTCCGCGCCGCCCCCGGGTCTGCTGCGTGAGATGTCCAAGGACAGAGACCTGCGCCGCCCGTCCGGCCCCGTTCCGCTGCGTGTCCCGCCGACCGGCGACCCGTCGCCGACCGGGCTGAGAGCGATCTGGTACGGCCACGCCTCCACGCTGGTGGAGATCGAGGGGCGTCGGGTGCTGTTCGATCCGGTGTGGAGCAGACGGCCGTCGCCGTCGCAGCTCGTCGGGCCGAAGCGGCACCACCCGGTGCCCGTCCCGCTGAACCGGTTGCCGCAGGTCGACGCGATCGCGATCTCGCACGACCACTACGACCACCTCGACATGGGGACCGTGCGCACGCTCACCGCGACGCAGAAGGCGCCGTTCCTGGTCCCGCTGGGCATCGGCGCCCACCTGGAGCGATGGGGCGTGCCCGCCTACCGGATCATCGAGCTCGACTGGGAGGAGGAGGCCGAGGTGGCCGGGCTGCGCTTCATCGCGACGGCCGCCCGCCATTTCTCCGGCCGCGTGCTCACCCGCAACGACACGCTGTGGGGCTCCTGGGTGGTGGCCGGAGCGAGCAAGCGGGTCTTCTACGCGGGCGACTCCGGCTACTTCGAGGGCTACCGGGGCATCGGGTCGGCGCACGGCCCGTTCGACCTGACGCTGATGCCGATCGGCGCCTACAGCCCCTCCTGGCCCGACATCCACATGAACCCGGAAGAGGCGATCAACGCGCACCTCGACCTGGGCGGCAGGCTGCTGTTGCCGGTGCACTGGGCGACGTTCACGCTGGCGCTGCACCCGTGGGCGGAGCCGGTGGAGCGGCTGTGGCGCGAGGCGAAGGCTCGCGACGTCGAGATCGCGGTGCCACGCCCCGGTGAAGCCGTCGACACCGACGGCGCTCCGGCCGTCGACGGCTGGTGGGAGACCCTGGGCTGACCACCTTCGACCACACCCGGCGGGCCTGCTACGCCGGATATGTCACCCAGGCCATCGTCAACAACCTGGCGCCACTGCTGTTCATCGTCTTCCAGACGCGCTATCAGGTGCCGTACGAGATGCTGGGCCGCCTGGTCCTGCTCAACTTCGCCACCCAACTCGTCACTGACCTGATCGCGGTCAAGGTGGTGGACCGGACGGGCTACCGGGTGCCCTTGGCACTGGCGCATGTGTTCAGCGTGGCCGGGCTGGTGCTGCTGGCGGTCGCTCCGTCGGCGCTGCCATCGCCGTACACAGGGCTGGCCGTGGCGGTGGTGGTCTACGGGATCGGCGGCGGGCTGCTGGAGGTCCTGGTCAGCCCGGTGGTGGACGCCCTGCCCGCACCGGCTGAGCACCGGGCCGCCAGGATGAGCCTGCTGCACTCCTTCTACTGCTGGGGCCAGGTCGCGGTCGTGCTGGGCACGACGCTGGTGCTGGCCTGGATCGGCGACGCGGCCTGGCAGGCGCTGCCGCTGCTGTGGGCACTCGTACCATTGGCCGGGCTCGTGCTCTTCCTGCGCGTCCCGCTGCCCGCGACAGTGCCCGAGGAGCACCGGACCGGGCTCGGGGCGCTGCTGCGGACCCCGTTCTTCGGGGCGGCGCTGCTGCTCATGCTCTGCGCGGGCGCGGCCGAGCTGACCATGTCGCAGTGGTCCTCGCTCTTCGCCGAGCAGGGGCTGGGCGTGGCCAAGGTGTGGGGGGACCTCGCGGGACCGTGCCTGTTCGCGGTGCTCATGGGGCTCGGCCGGATCGCCTACGGTCTCTGGGGCAGCTGGATCCCCCTGCTGCCCGCCGTGATCGCCTGCGGCGCGCTGGCCACCGCCTGCTACCTCGCCGCCGCCCTGGCCCGGGACCCGGTGCTCAGCCTGGTCGGGTGTGCGGTGTGCGGGCTGGCGGTCAGCCTGATGTGGCCGGGGACGTTCAGCCTGACGGCCGCCCGCTTCCCGTTGGGCGGGACCGCGATGTTCGGGGTCCTGGCGATGTTCGGCGACGCGGGGGCGGCGGCGGGCCCGTGGCTGGCGGGCGCCGTCGCCCAAGGCGGTCTGCTCGGGGAGGGCGCCGTCGCTCAAGGGGGCCTGCTCGGCGACGGCGCCGGACTCCGTGCCGGGCTGCTGGTCGGCACCGTCTTCCCGCTCGCGGTCGTCGTGGTGGGCATCGCGCAGTCCCTGCTGGCCCGCCGCCACACCTCCGCACCCGCACCCGCCGAGAGCTGACCCATGCCGTGCTCCGCTCCCGCTCGCACACCCGCACCCGCTCAGTGCTGATCCATGCCGCCGTACAGTGCCGTCGTACAGTTCATACGTGAGCAACCTGGAGCAGGACCCCGACGAGATCCGCTGCGGCGCCGAGAGCGGTGGTGAGACCGAGCTGCTCGCCGGGCGCGCGGTGCCGCTGGGCGGTCCGCGCGGCATGTCGGTGAGCAGGACGCTGCCCAACGCGCACCGCCGCATGATCGGCGCGTGGTGCTTCGTGGACGCCTACGGCCCCGAGGTGGCGGTGATGCGGGTGCCTCCGCATCCGCACACCGGCCTGCAGACGGTGAGCTGGCTGGTCGCCGGCGAGGTGCTGCACCGCGACAGTGTCGGCAGTCTCCAGGAGGTACGCCCTGGCCAGCTGAACCTGATGACCGCCGGACGCGGCATCTCCCACTCGGAGGAGTCGCCCGAGACGCTGCTGCACGGCGTTCAACTGTGGGTCGCGCTGCCCGGCGCGGACCGGCGTACCGGGCCCGGGTTCGAGCACCACTCGTCACTGCCCGTGCGGTCCGGCGCCGGGTTCGACGCCACGGTGATCATGGGGTCGCTCGACGGCGTGACCTCGCCCGCGACCACCTACAGCCCCTTGGTGGGCGCCGAGGTGGCCGTCGAAGGGAACGCCGAAGTGCCGCTCGACCCCGGCTTCGAGCACGGGGTGCTGCTGCTCGACGGGGAGGTCGAGCCGCTGGAGGCGGGACCGCTGCTCTATCTGCCGCCGGGCCGCAGCCTGTTGCGGTTGAGCGGGCGCGGGCGGGTGCTGCTGATCGGCGGCGAGCCGTTCGCCGAGGAGATCGTGATGTGGTGGAACTTCGTCGGCCGCGACCACGACGAGATCGTCGCGTTCCGCAAGGAGTGGATGGAGGGCGAGGGGTTCGGCGCCGTCGAGGGGTTCGACGGCGGCCCGCTCCCCGCGCCCGTCCTGCCGGGCACCCGGCTGCGGCCCAGGGGCCGTGTCCGCTAGTTTTCCGTTTCCCGCCCATACCGCCCGCCTTGCCGCAGGTCAGCCGCCATGGCTGATCCAGCACTCGATGTCATCGGCGCTGCCCGGGGACAGTCTCGATGTCATCGGCGCCGCCCGGGGACATTGACGTGCGGACAAGGGGACAGTGACGGGTGACGTGCGGACAACAGGACCAGTTCCGGTGGCGTACAGAAAACCGGGCTAGGTCCGTTGACGTGCGGGAACAGGGCTAGTTCCGGTGTGGGAAGGTGTAGATCACGTCCATGTTCGTGCCGTTCGTCGGCATCTCGGCCAGCAGGCGCACCGCGGCGCCCGCGAAATCGACCACCTGCACCTGCTGCTTCTCCGCGCTCGCGTCGGGCCTGATCCAGCAGACCAGGTGGCTGTCGTCGTACCAGGTGGCCAGGCCGGTGCAGGGCGACTCGAAGCGCTTCAACTCGGCACCGGTCTGGGTGTCGTAGACGCAGTTGTTGCCGTTGCTCAGACCGGGGCAGTTGGTGACGAACTGCTTGCCCGACGGCGAGAACAGCGAATCGGCGATGCCTGGTCCCACGTTCGGGATCCGGCGCAGCCGCAGCCCGTTCGCGTCGAAGAAGCGCAGCGCCTGCTGCTTGGCGTCGTTCGACAGGGCCACAACGCCCGTGTCGGCCTGGTCGAAGCCGTAACGGATGCCGTGCAGCGAGCCCTCCCTGAGCGAGGCGACCGTGGCCTGCCTGGTGGCGACGGTCACGATCGCGAACCCGGTCGACTGCCAGACGCCCTTCACCGGGTTGCCGACGTTGAACAGCAGGCGGCCGCTGTCACGCGACCAGCCCTGCACGTACGCGCTGAGCGGCTGGCGCGAGGTCTTGACCGTGAACGCCTCACCCGACACCTTGTCGGTGATCTTGACGCTGTCGTAGCCGTCGGCGAAGTTCTTGCCGCGCTGGGCCAGATAGCGGCCGTTGGGCGACAGCATGCTCTCCCACATGTCCGGATATTTTGTGAATGGTCCGGTCAGGGAGTCCCGGGCGTAGTAGATCCAGTTCTGAGTCTTGGCGTCGCGGACCATGTAGGTGGTGAGCCTGACGGCGTCGCCCGGATTCTCGTAGATGACCGCGTCGGTGCCGGGAAGCGTTGAGGTGACCAGGTTCGCGGTGGGAACGACCGCCGGGGCCGCGGATGTGGCCGTGCCTTCGGCGCTCGGGGAGGAGGTCGGGGTCAGCGGGCCGGGCAGGTTGGTCAGCGCGACGGCCACCACGACGACGGTCGCGACGATGGCCACAGCCGCGGCGACCGCCGCCACCACGTAGCTCTTCTTCCCGCCCGATCGAGGCGGCGGCACCTGCGGGCCGGAGCCGTACTGCGGGGACTGCCCCTGCGTGGTCGGAGAGACCCACTGCGCCTGCTGGTGCGGCCCCGACTCCGCGTACGGACCCTGTGGAGACGGGACTTGCGGTGGCAGACCCTGGGGAGGTGGACCTTGTAGTGGCGGGCCCTGCGGAGACGGGCCCTGTAGTGGCGGGCCCTGCGGGATCGGACCTTGGGGTGGTGGTCCGTACGGGTGCGCCGCCTGCGGTTGCGGTCCCTCGGGGTATGGCCCCGACTGCGGTTGCGGTCCCTCGGGGTATGGCCCCGGCTGCCCGTACGGAGCCTGCGGGTACGGCCCCTGAGGGTGCGGCGCCGATTGCGGTTGCGGTCCTTCGGAGTATGACCCCGGCTGCCCGTACGGAGCCTGCGGGTACGGCCCTTGGGGGTATGGCCCCGACTGCGCGTACGGAGGCTGACCGTAAGAGGGCTGTCCATATGGGGGCTGCATGGGGAACCCTGACCCCGGCTGGGACGGAGGCTGGGGCTGGGACGGAGGCTGAGGCGGAGCCGAGGGATGGGGTGGGGAACCGCTGACCAGGGCGGCCGCCTGCTCCAGCTCTGCGGGGTTCGACGTGGGATGCTCCAGCAGCCGCATGATCACCTGTTCGGCGGTGGGCCGCCGGACGGGGTCCTTCGACAGGCAGGCGGCCACGAGTTCGCGCAATGGCCCGGTCAGGGAGGACAGATCGGGCTCGTTGTACAGCACCTGGTCGACGATCTCCGGCACCGACTCCGCCTCGAACGGCCCGGCGCCCGTGGCGGCGAACACGATGGTGCTCCCCCACGCGAACATGTCAGCGGCCGGCCCCACCGGCTGCCCCAGAACCTGCTCCGGCGCCATGAACGCGGGCGTTCCCACCGGGGTGGAGGTGATCGTCGAGGTGGCGTCGAGCGCCTTGGCGATACCGAAGTCGATCACCCGGGGGCCTTCGCCGGCGAGCAGCACGTTGTTCGGGCTGAAGTCGCGGTGCACGATGCCCGCCTGGTGGATGGCGGCCAGCGCGGTGACGCTCCCGATGGCCAGCCGGTACAGGGCGGCGTCCGCGCGCGGCCCCTCCTTGGTCACCACCTGCCGCAGCGGCGGCCCCTCGACGTACTCGCTGACGATGAACGGCCGCTCCTCGTGCACCCCGGTCGCCAGTACCTTCGCGGTGCAGAACGGCGCCACCCGCTGCGCCACGGCCGCCTCCCGCGCGAACCGCTCGGCCGCGACCTCGTCGCCCGCCAGGTTCGGCCGTAACCACTTGATGGCGGCCTGGTCGCCCTGCTCGTCGACGCCTAGATAAACGACGCCTTGTCCGCCTTCTCCCAGCCGTCCGCGGATCTCATAACCTCCGAGACCGGCGGGATCTCCTGCTCTCAGCTCACTCATCGACGGCATGACCAAATTATGGTCGTGCTTCTTGCGAATGGCTTAACTTGCCCTGTCCGGAAATTTCGTGTCAGTACGGCATGGACGACGGAGCGCGCATACCCATCGGGACCAGCGGGCCCGCGGCCTTGACGGTGTGCAGTACGGGGGCCGTTTCGAGTGTGTGAATGGCGTCGAGGCCACCCAGCCGATGGGTGAGGTAATCGTGCAGATCGGCAGGGCTGCGGCAGAGCGCGTTGGCCAGCAGATTGGTCCGGCCGGTGGTGGCGGCCACCAGGGCGAGTTCACGGTGGCCGGCCAGGGTGGTAGCGACGCGGTCGAGGTGTCCTGGCTGAACGGACATCCAGAGCAGGGCTTGGGTGGTGGCCCCGAGAACGGCGGGGGCGACCTCGACATCGAAGAAGATCGTCTCGCTGGCGCGCAGTTCGGCCAGACGGCGGGCGACGGTGGCTTGAGACAGTCCGGTGGCCGCGGCGAGGTCGGCGTACGTGGCCCGGCCGTCGTGACGCAGAGCGTCGATCAGGTCGTGATCGACGCGCGCCAGCGGCGGCCGACCGGCCGACAGATCGGTCGGCTGATCAGCCGGCTGATCCGTCGGCCGACCAGTCGACTGATCAGTCGGCCGATCAGCCGGAGATGACTGGCGAGCCGACTGATGGGTGGACGATGGCGGGTAGGCCGATTGATGGGTCGACGATGGCCGGCGGGCTGGCGAATCAGTGTCGCGGGCCTGTGCGAGCCGCTGTTGCTGCTGTTCGGTGAGGGTCTCGAGGCGGCCTCGCCACCCGGTCGGCCCGCCCAGGTAGGTGTGCAGCAGGCAGTGGGCGGAGACCGCGGTGATGCCGGCCCTTCGGGGGATGTCGTGCAGCAGCAGCGACGGTACGGCCTGCGCACCGCTCGGCGCGTGGATGACGGCGAAGATCTCCGTACCTCCGGAGGCCAGTTTGACCCACGAGGTGTCGGCTCGCCGGGCCAGCGAATGCGAAAGATCTCGCACGGTGGACGGGGTGGCGGTGAGCCGGATCATCCACTGGGTCTGGCCTGCCCGGTCCGGGTTCGGGAGCCCGACCACGCGCAATGCGGCCTCGGCGCGCAGTCGCCGATAGCGGCGAGCCACGGTCTGCGCCGAGGTGCCGATCACCTCGGCGATACGGCCGAAGGGTGCTCGCCCGTCAATGCTCAGGGCGTGGATCAGCCCTCGGTCCACATCGTCGAGCGTGAGCATTTCCCTCACTGATCCATCAGTTTTGGAAGATAGTCGCCAACTATACGCTCCGGATGGAACAACCGACCCGGCCTCTTTCACGCTGGGACCCCGCCCGTCGACGGCGCGGGTTCGCGGAGTCGGAGAGGAACGTGGGATGTCAGTACATGTGTCATCGCCCCCGAGGGCGGCTTACCGGTGGCGGTGGGTGGCGCTGGCGGCGTTGCTGCTGGCCGAGGCCATGAATCTGCTGGACTCGACGATCGTGCAGGTCGCCACACCGGCGATCCGGGCCGACCTGGGCGGGTCGGGGTCGGACATGCAGTGGTTCAGTACGGCGTACACCTTGCCTTTCGCCCTGCTGCTGATCACCGGGGGCCGGCTGGGTGACATCGCCGGTCGGCGGCTGGTCTTTCGGATCGGTGTCGCGGGGTTCCTGGCCGCGTCGCTGGCCTGCGCGCTGGCGGACTCGGTCGGCGCGCTGATCTGCTTCCGCGCCGTGCAAGGCGCCGCGGCCGCGGCGATCATTCCGCAGACCATCGGCCTGATCCGCGCCATGTTCGACGGCGAGGAGATGTCCAAGGCCTTGGGCAGCATCGGTCCCGTCATGGGTCTGGCCGCTGTCTGCGGGCCCATTCTCGGTGGCGTGCTGACCCAGGCCGACCTGTTCGGCTCGTCATGGCGGTCGACGTTCCTGGTCAACGTCCCGCTCTGCGTCGCCGTGCTGGCCGTCGCGCCGACCCTGATCGAGGACCACGCGCCGCGGCGGCCGAGTCTCGACCCCACGGGCACCGCACTGGCGATGCTCGGCACCGCCCTGATCGTCTACCCCCTGATCGGGGCCGGGACGGCGCACGTGTCGACGGGGAACTGGGTGGCCATCGGCATCGGCCTGGCGGCCGTCTTCGGCTTCGGCCTGCAGCAGCGACGGCGAGCCAGGCTCGGCCGCAGTTCGCTGGTGGAGACCAGCCTGTTCGCGCACCGCGCCTTCCCGGCCGCGCTGATGACGTCCACCCTGTTCTTCGCGGTGACGACCGGGCTGATGTTCGTCGTGGTCCTGCACCTTCAGCTGGGAGTCGGCGCCGACGCGCGCACCGCGGGCCTGACCATGACGCCTTGGTCGGTATGCCTGGCGGTGTCGTCGTGGGTGGCGGGCGCGTATCTGGTTCCTCGCTACGGGCGGCGGGTGATGTTCGCCGGACTCGCCACGCTGGGGGTGGGCATAGTGGCCGCCATCGCCGTCTACCACGCGGCCTCCCCCATGGCCTACCTCACGCCGTTGCTCGGCGCCCTGGGAGTCGCGGGTCTCGGCGTCGGGGTCTTCACCCCGTCGTTCTTCACCGCCGCGCTGAAACCGCTCAAGCCTCAAGAGATCGGCTCAGCCGCCGGCTTGCTCAACGCCGTCCAGCAACTCGGCGCCACGCTCGGCGTCGCCGTCCTGGGCAGCGTCTACCTCAACGGCTCCACGGCCGGCTCGCCTGGTGGCGCGATCCAGGTGACCTGCTGCGTCGCGGGCGGCCTGCTCGTGGCGAGCTTCCTCTCCGCTGCGCTTATGACGGGGGCCGAGCCGCAGTTACAGGATCTTCATCCCGGGAGTAAAGATGCCCTCCTCGATCTCGACTTGTGACGCAGCGTGATGTACCGATCGCCGTTAGGATTCTCGGCATGACAACCCTCCAGGAGCTGGAGATCCGGGTGACGCGCCTCGAAGAGCGCTCGGACAACCAGCGAGAAGACATCCGGGTCATCGGCTCAGAGGCCTCCAAGATCCTTCTGACTCAGGACGAGATCCTGAAGGTCCAGCGTACGCACACGCAGAAAATCGACGTACTGGACGAGAAGTTCGACAGGCTAGACGAGAAGGTCGGCAAACTCGCCACGGTGGTGGGCGGGCACAGTGAGACACTGGCCGGACACACTCAGACACTGGCCGGACACACCCAGACACTGGCCGGACACACCCAGACACTGGCCGGACACACCCAGACGCTAGCCGGACACACCCAGACGCTAGCCGAGCACACCCAGACGCTGGCCATGCACACTCGGATGTTCGAGACGCTGTTCGCCCACTTCGGCATCCCTCTCCCCACCGAAGAGCCCCAGCACAACTAGTGCAGCGACCACGATGGCAGGGCAGTTCGCCACGCGACCGTCCCGATGCCCGTGACGGTCCGTGGTGGCTGGGGTCCTTTTAGCGGAATACCCCTTCGGGGAACAGGAAGAAGACGGCCCGTCGCGGCACAGGCCCTCTGAAGGGATGCCTCCTCCGGAGGAGGAGAAGAAGACGGCTCGCCGCGACATGGGCCCTATGGAGGGATACCCCTCCGGGGGAGCCGAGGAAGACGGCCCGTCATAGCTGGGGTCCCCATGGAGGGATGCCCCCTTCGGGGGAGAGGAAAAACGGATAGCCGGCTTCGTCTTTTGGTGCCCGGGGCCGGGAGGCCCCGGGCGGCAGGTCGGCCCTTACTTGTCGGAAAGCTTGTGGCCGCGGAAAATCGGATGGTCGGTCTCCCAGTATCGCCAGCCTTCGACTCTCGATGGAATGTCGGCGATACCGGTGGCGATTCTGACCTCGGCACAGTTGTGGAGCCGGGCCCACTGACCCCAGCCGATGCGGTAACCGAAGACGCGGTACCACATGTTTCCGTACTTGCCGTCGTGGATTGTCTGCGTGTAGTCGTGCCCCGTGAAGATCATGTGCCTCTTCTCCAGGTGTGGCGTGACCTCCCTGGTGAGCGCGCGCAGGATGTCCTCGGTGGTGACCGTGCTGCCGATCGTCTTGGCGACCGAGTCGCTGACCGATTTGGTCTTGATCTTGTCGGCCTCCACGAACGCGAGCACCTCATACTCGTGGTGGACCGAGACGGTCATCGAGCCGCCGGGACCATCGGTGTACCTGGTGCGAGGAATGAAGAAGTTGTGGGGTCTCAGAGAGTGAGCCCTGACGAAGGTTCCCGGCTCGCAGCCATTCCCGCTGTCGGTCAGAACTGGCTTGTGGAACCTATGGAAGAAGTGGTGGTTGCGGTGGAACCGATGATCCGGCAGCGGATCCGCGTTGGCCGGGGTGGTCGTGATGCCCGCAAGCGCCACGGACAGAGGGGCCGCCACGGCCAGCATCATCCGTCTTCTGGCCCGCCACCTCGCCGGGCGGGTCGGTATGCCTGTGGCGTCGGCTCTCGGAGTGTGCGTGAACATAGAGGTACCGTTTCTTTTGGAGCGCGGCCAGCGGTCGCGGCTAACCCATTGGCCGGAAGACGGCCCATTCCTGCCCGCTGAGCAACCCAGCGTGACGATAAAGATGCTTACAGTCACAGCCAGGCTCCCCTCGACGCCACGCCGAAAGGGACTTCCCCGGACAGGGAAAGCAAAGGTGAATAAAGCCTCAGCATCGACTGTCTCGGTTCGGGAGGACACGGCACCAGACGCGACTCGGGGGCCACGCCACCACTACGACAGCCGCTGTGCCTTGCTCAGCAGCCGCTGCGCCACCACCACCAGCGCCAGGAACGCCCCGCTGACTACTTGCTGAAAGGCCGATGTCAGGTTCCCCACCTGGTTGATCAGGCTCTGGATCACGCCCAGCAGCAGCACTCCCGCCACCGTCCCGGTGATCCCGCCCGCGCCCCCGGTCAGCAGGGTGCCGCCGATGACGACGGCGGCGATCGCGTCCAGTTCCAGGCCGATACCCAGGATCGTCACCCCGGACGAGAGCCGTGCCGCGTTCAGCGCGCCGGCGAGGCCGGCCAGCAGGGCCGACATCACGTACACGGTCACCTTGGTACGCGCCACGGGCACGCCCATGAGCGCCGCCGCCTGCTCGTTGCCGCCGATCGCGTAGACGTTCTGCCCGAAGCCGGTGCGTTGCAGCAGCACCATCGCGACCAGCGCCAGCGCCGCGGTGATGTATACGGGGTACGTCAGTCCGAGCAACTCTCCCTGCCCCAAGGCCGCGAAAGCGGGATTTTTCACCAAATAGGTGGTTGCACCCTCATCCGAGATGGCGAGCATCAACCCCCGCACACCCAGCAAACCCGCCAATGTCACGATAAAAGGAGCCATACCGGTGCGAGCTATGACCAAGCCCTGCAGCAAGCCGACAATCCCGCACGCGCCCAGCGGCAGCGCCAGCGCCACGAGCAGGCCGTACTGCGACCCATAGGCCGCCAGCACCCCGCCCAGCACGAACAGCGACCCCACCGACAGGTCGATCCCGCCGCTGATGATCACGAACGTCATCCCGATCGCGATGATCGCCAGGAACGACGACGAGACCACCACGCTGGCCGCGTTCCCCGCCGTGGCGAAGGAGTCGAAAGCCACGCTGCCCACGATCACCAGCAGCGCCAGCACCATGAGCGCCCCGTGCTGCTGAAGCACCCGGCTCACCTGCTCACGTCGCAAAGAAGCAAATGAAGCGGAAGAAGCAGAGGTCATCGGTTCGCACGCTCCCTGGTGGCGTAGACGGCGGCCAGGATGATGACCGCCTGGACCATCTGGGTCCACGACTGCGGCAGATTGTGCTTGATCAACGTAGCCGCGAGCAGTTGCATGAGCAGCGCGCCCATGACCGTGCTGAGCACCCTGATACGCCCGCCGGTGAGCGGCGTGCCGCCGACCACGACGGCGGTGATCGCCGACAGCTCGATGAACAGGCCGAGCGACGTCGGGTCACTGGCCTGCAGGCGGGCCGTGGCCAGCACCCCGGCCAGCGCGGCGAGCAGCCCGGAGATGACGTACACGATCAGCAGCACCCGTTTGACCGGCAGCCCGGACAGCTCGCTGGCCGACCGGTTGCCGCCGATCGCGACGACCTGGCGGCCGAACGTCGTGCGCCGCACCACGAACAGCACGATCAGCGTCAGCCCCGCGGCGATCAGCACGATGACCGGGATCCCGGCCATCGAACTGCTGCCCAGCGCGATCAGGTCCGGGTTGCGGAACTCCACGAGCTGCGGCACCAGGACGTTGGCGATGCCGCGTACGCCCACGAGCAGCGCCAGGGTGGCCACGATCGGCTGGACGCCCACGTAGGCGACCAGGGCCCCGCCCGCCGCGCCGACAATGGCCCCGCCGAGCACGGCGACGATCAGCGCGGGCAACGCGCCGTACCCCAGGTAGAGGGCGACGAGCGCGGCGGCCAGCGCCATGACCGAGCCGACGGACAGGTCGATGCCCTGCGTTCCGATCACCAGCGCCATGCCCAGCGACACGATCACGATGGGCGTGACCTGGACGAACTGGGTGCGGAAGTTCGAGGCGTCGAGGAAGTGCGGTGTGAACAGCACGTTGAACAGCAGCAGCGCCAGCACGGCCGCGTACACGCCGTAGTCCTGCACCCAGGCGAAGATCCGCGGTTTGAGGTCCGCCATCCCCCCGCTCCGAGGGGCCGGTTTCGAAGCGAGCTCAGTCATCAGGTCACTCCACGGTCATCCGCGATCGTTGCCATGATCCTCTCCTCGGTCACCTCGTCGCCGGTCAGCTCCCCGACGACCGCGCCCTCGCGCAGCACCAGGATGCGGTCGGCGCCCTCGACCAGTTCCTCCAGGTCGGAGGAGATCAGCAGCACGCCCAGCCCCTCCTCGGCCAGCTCGTCGATCAGCGCCTGCACCTCGGCCTTGGCGCCCACGTCGATGCCGCGGGTGGGCTCGTCGAGCAGCAGCACCTTGGGGCGGACGGCCAGCCAGCGGGCCAGCAGCACCTTCTGCTGGTTGCCGCCGGACAGCTCCGACACGAGCTGGTTCGGCGAGGCCGCCTTGATGCGCAGCCGCCGCATGAAGATCTCGACCATCCGGTCGATCTTCGCGTCGGACACCACGCCCGCCCTGGCCAGGGCGGGCAGGGCGGCCAGCGCGATGTTCTCGCGGACGGACAGGGTAGGGACGATGCCCTCGGCCTTGCGGTCCTCGGGCAGCAGGCTGACGCCCGCCCTGATGGCCGCGGTGGTGGAGCCGCCGCGCAGCGGCAGCCCGGCCACGAGCACCTGCCCGCCGTCCAAGGGCATCGCGCCGACGATGGCCTTGGCGGTCTCGGTACGGCCGGCGCCGAGCAGGCCGCCGAGACCCACGACCTCGCCGGGCCGTACGGACACGTCGATCCGGTCCAGGACGTGCCGCCGCGTGAGGCCGCGCGCCTCGACGGCCGGTGGCTCCTGGCCGTCGGCGGCGCGGTGGCGGTCGCGGGAGAACCTGGTCAGGCCGTCCGCTTTGACATCGTTCAGGTCGCGGCCCAGCATGAGCGAGATGAGCTTGAGCCGGTCCAGCCCGGCCAGCGGCCCGGTGTGCGCGACGCGGCCGTCGCGCAGCACGGTGACCCGGTCGCACACCTGGTAGAGCTCGTCGAGCCGGTGGCTGACGTACATGACGGCGATGCCCTCGTCGCGCAGCCGCCTGATCACCCCGAACAGCGTCTCGACCTCGCGCGGTTCCAGGGAGGAGGTGGGCTCGTCCATGATGACCACGCGAGCGTCGACGGCCACGGCCCTGGCCAGGGCGACCATCTGCTGGGCGCCGATGCCGAGCGTTCGCAGCGGCCGCCGGACGTCGGTCTCGACGCCGTAGCCGGACAGGACGCGGGCGGCTTCGGCGTACATCTTCGTGGCGTCGATGACCCCGAATCGGCCGCGTGGCTCGCGGCCGAGCAGCAGGTTGCGCGCGACACTCATCATCGGGACGAGGTTGACCTCCTGGTAGATGGTGGAGATCCCGGCGCGCTGCGCGTCGAGCGGCGTGCCGAAGGCGGCGGGCGCGCCGTGGTGGCGCAGCTCGCCGCCGTCGGGATGGTACACGCCGGTGAAGACCTTGATCAGGGTGGACTTGCCGGCGCCGTTCTCCCCCACGAGGGCGTGCACCTCGCCGGGGAGGAGGGCGAGATGCACACCGTCGAGAGCGAGTACGCCGGGGAAGCGCTTGCTGATCCCCTTCGCCTCGAGAACCGCTGCCAACTCAGTACGCCTCACCGAGGGAGTCCTTGGCGTTGGACGTGTCGTAGTCGCGGTCGGAGATGATCACCTTGTCGGGGATGGCCTGGCCGTCGAGGAACTTCCGCGCGGTCTCGAAGGCGAGCGGCCCGAAGCGGGGGTTCGACTCGATGACCGCGTGCAGCCAGCCGTCGGCGATGCCCTGGACGGCGCTGCGGGTGCCGTCCACGGACACGATCTTGATGGTGCCCGCCTCCTTGCCCGCGCCCTTCAGGGCGGTGACGGCGCCGAGCGCCATCTCGTCGTTCTCGGCGTAGATGCCGTTGATGTCGGGGTTGGACTGGATGAGCTGCTCGGTGACCTGCTGACCCTTCTCGCGGGCGAACTCACCGGTCTGCTCGAAGGAGATCGTGATGCCGGGGGCCTTCTCCTTGATCCGGTCCTTGAACCCGTTCGTCCGCTCGGTGGTGACGTTGTTGCCGGGCGCGCCCAGCAGGATGGCGACCTTGCCCTTGCCGGAGAGGGCGTCGATCATCCGGTCGGCGGCCCGCTTGCCCTGCTCGTAGAAGTCGGAGCCGATGAAGGTCAGGTAGTCGCTGCACGCCTTGGCGTTGATCTTCCTGTCGACCGTGATGATCGGTACCTTCTTGGCCGCGGCCTGCTGGAGCACCGGCTCCCAGCCGTCGGAGTTCAGCGGCGCGATGACCAGCAGCTGCGCGCCCTGGGCGATGAGCTGCTGTACGTCGGTGATCTGCTTGGAGAACTGCGACTGGGCGTTGGTGACCTTGAGATTGGCGATGCCGAGCTTGGCCGCCTCGTCCTTGATCGACTTGGTCTCGGCGATGCGGAACGGGTTGGCCTCCTTCTCCGACTGGGAGAAGCCGACGGCGGCCGTCTTGAGGTCGAACTTCTTGCCGCCGAACTGGTCGAGCGTGCACGTCGGCCCGGCCGTGCCGCTGGGGCTCTGCACGACCTGCTGCCCGGCCGTGCTGGTGGCGGCGGGCGCGCTCTGCGGCTCCTCCGCCTTGGCGCAGGCCGACGCGGTCAGGAGTACGGCCAGCGCCAGGCAGGCTGTCCGGAGATTCATGGGGGTTCCTTCCTATCAGGCGCAGGCCGGGCTGATCTGCCCGGTGAGCGCCCGGTTGGCGGCGCTGACCCGCTCCACGTCGGGCTTGGTGACGGCTCTGTCGTAGGTCATGAGGCCGTTGAGCTCGGTCTCGACGTCGGTGGTCTGGGTGTAGATGGCGGCGCTGAGCTGGTCGCAGGCGTGCAGCTTCTGGAGTTCCTGGATCATGCCGACGTAGCGGGTGGTGAGGGCCGCCGGGTCCGGCTCGACCGCGTAGCCCCAGCCGCCGCCCGACCAGGTGTGGCCGATGAGCGGGAGTCCCAGGCCGCCGTACTCGCCGATGACGACCGCGCGGGTGCCGGTGGGCTTTCCGGGGACGCCGGGGCCCGGGTAGATGTGGTAGTCCTTCACGTCGCCGTTGCCGCCGTCCTGGGCGCCGCAGCAGTTGATGCCGCTCATGTTGTCGACGAGGCGCGAGGGGTCCCAGCTCTTGACCAGGTCGGCGATGCGCGCCTGGTCGTACTGGCCCCAGCCCTCGTTGAAGGGCACCCACATGACGATCGACGGGACGCTGCGGTGCTGGTCGACCATCTCCCGCAGCTCGGCCTCGAACTGGGGCTTGTCGCTGGTCCTGAACATGGCGGGCATGTCCTGCCAGACGAGCAGGCCCAGCTTGTCGGCGTGGTAGTACCAGCGGTCGGATTCGACCTTGGTGTGCTTGCGTACGGTGTTGAAGCCGAGCTTCTTGGTCTGCGTGAGATCGTACTTGAGCGCCTCGTCGGTGGGGGCGGTGTAGATTCCGTCTGGCCAGAAGCCCTGGTCGAGGGGGCCGAGCTGGAAGACGGGCTGGCCGTTGAGCAGCATGCGGTTGTTCTTCAGCTCGATGGAGCGCATCCCGAAATAAGACGAAATATCGTCCTTCTTGGTGCGGACCTTCAGGTCGTACAGGAAGGGCTTGTCCGGCGACCACAGCTTGGGGTTCGGGACCGGCAGCCTGAGCTCGGTGCCGACGGGGCCGGTCACGGTGCCCACGACGCGGTGGCCGTCCTTGGCGACCACGGTGGCCGTGCCCGCCGCGCCCTGGACGGTCACGCGCAGCGCCTGGCCCGCGACGTCGGGGACGGTGTCGACCCGCTCGATGTGGTCCTTGGCGACGGGCTCCATCCAGACCGTCTGCCAGATGCCGGAGACGGCGGTGTACCAGATGCCGCTCGGGTCGAGCCGCTGCTTGCCGATCGGCTGCGCGCCGGAGTCGGTCGGGTCGGCGACGCCGACGACGAGCTCCTGCCGGCCGCCGCGCTTGAGCGCGTCGGTGACGTCCACGGTGATGCGGTCGTAGCCGCCCTTGTGCGTGCCGACCTGCTTGCCGTTGACGTAGATCGTGGCGTCCCAGTCGACCGCGTCCAGGTGCAGGAGCAGTCGGTCACCGCTCCACGAGCGCGGCACCTCGAACGTCCTGCGGTACCACATGCGGTCCTCGTGGCGGCCGATGCCCGACAGCTGCGACTCCACCGGGTACGGCACGACGATGCGCTCGGCCAGGTCGCGGCCCGTCGGGGCGGCCTCGCCCTGCTTGGCAACGGCGAACTGCCAGACGCCGTTGAGGCTGCGCCACCTGTCCCTGACCAGCTGAGGGCGGGGATACTCGGGCAGCGGGTTCTTCCGGTCGACGTCCTTGGACCAGCGGGTGCTGAGGATGTATGTGGAGTCGTTGAGGACGTACGCGTACGGGAAGGCCGCCACCGGCGTGCCGTCGGCGTAGCTCAGACCGGTGCCGTCGTAGGTGGCGCGGAGTGTGTTGCCCGCCTTTGCCGGAACCGGATATTGCAGCTTAAGCACCACCGTGTCCCGATTTTTCAGGGCTGTGGAGGCTATAGGCCATTTGGTGCCGGCGACCGTCAGCGCCAGGTGGTCGGTCAGGGTGGTCGGCAGCGAGCTCAGGGGCTTGGCGAACGTCAGCGTGGCCAGATCACCGGAGGCGCCGACCGACGCGGCCGCCGGTCCGGGCGGGTCGAACCCGTCCGGCAGCGTGAACGCCGTCGCCGGGACCGCGGCCTTCGGCTGGCTGGGGCTCTGCCAGCGCAGGTGCAGGTTCGCCCCGCCGAAGTGCTCGAAGTACTCGACCTTGACGTCGTAGTCCTTGCCGGCCTCCAGCACGATGGGGATGCTCACCTGCTCCCTGTCCCAGTCGTCCACCCAGTGGTCGATGACGGCCTTGCCGTCCACCCAGAGCCGGAAGCCGTTGTCACCGATGATCGAGAAGGTGTATGTCTCGGAGTACGCGGGCCGGATCTTGCCGGTCCACCGGACGGTGACGTCGTCCTCCCGGCCGGCCAGCAGCTTGAACACGGGGTTGAGATCGCCCTGTTCGAGGCTCGGATCCACGACGCTGGCCTTGAGCTCGCCGAAGTCGAACGCGCCGGGCGCCGAGGCGAGGTAGTAGTCGCCGCGCAGCCCGTGCCGTTCGGCCGCGGCGCCCGCGGGGGTGGGAACCTGCCATAACACGGCCAGCAGCACGGCGATCATAGCCGCGAGTGACTTTCGCACGGAGTGTCCTTTCACGCTGGGGGGCGGAGGGAGCAAGCGGAGGACCGCGGGATGACGACCGGACAGACAAGACGCATGGCATGTCCTTCGATCAGGATCGGACAGGTTATGACCCTGCCTGGCTCCCAAATAAGCACCGATGGACCGAGCCGGTCAAGATTTCCGATCAAATTCGTTCTCATATGATCAGAGGTGAGCCGGAGTTGAGCATTCGACTATGATCGGGACGTGAGCGACACGCAGAGCGACGGCCGACGGCCGGTGTTCGCCGCAGAACGCCGGCAGCGCATCCTCGAATTGGTGCGCGCCAACGGCGCCGTGTCCTTGCGCGAACTCGCCCAGTCCGTGCACTCCTCCGAGGTGACCGTCCGCCGCGACCTGCGCGCGCTGGAGTCGGAGGGCCTGCTCAACCGCCACCACGGCGGTGCCACCCTGCCCGGCGAGCTGTCGCGGGAGGCGGGCTACGCGCACAAGGTCTCGCTGGAGTCCGCCGAGAAGGGCGCGATCGCCGACCTCGCCTCGGCGCTGGTCGAGGACGGCGACGCCATCGTGATCGGCCCTGGCACCACCACGCAGGAGTTCGCCCGCCGCCTGACCAGGCACGCCGAGCTCGCCGTGGTGACCAACTCCCTGCTCGTCGCCCAGGTTCTGGCCGGTTCGCCGCGGATCGAGGTGATGCTGACCGGCGGCACGCTGCGCGGCTCGATCCTGGCCCTGGTGGGCAGTGCGGCCGAGCACTCGCTGTCCGGACTGCGGGTGCGCCGGGCGTTCATCTCCGGCAACGGGCTCACCGCCGAGCGCGGCCTGTCCACGCCCAACATGCAGGTGGCGGGCGTCGACCGGGCGCTGGCCGCGGCGGCCGAGGAGGTCGTGGTGCTGGCCGACCACACCAAGATCGGCGTCGACACGATGGTGCAGACCGTCGCCGCCGAGCAGATCGACCACCTGGTCACCGATGAGGGCGCCCCCGGCGACGTGCTCGACGAGCTGAGCGGCAGGGGCGTCAGGCTGCACGTCGCCCGGATCTGATCGAATGTGACACTTCTGTTACTGGATTGTTTCCTACCGCGACCACGATCGAGGCGGAGGCAACCGTGCTACAGGTGGCTGGAGTTCTCAAGACGTTCCAGGGCGTGACCGCGCTCGACCACGTCACGCTCTCCGTGCGCCCCGGCGAGGTGCACGCGCTGATCGGCGGTAACGGCGCCGGCAAGTCCACCCTGGTCAAGGTGCTCTCCGGCGTGTGCCAGCCGGACGCGGGCCAGCTGCGCTACCTGGGCGAGCCCGTCAGGTTCGGCAGCCCGGCCGAGGCCAGGCGGGCCGGCATCGCCACCATCCACCAGGAGACGAACCTCGTCCCGACCATGAGCATCGCCCGCAACCTGCTGCTCGGCCGGGAGCCGCGCGGCCGCCTCGGGCTGATCGACTTCACGGCCACCAACGCCAGTGCCGAGCGGATCCTGGCCGAGTACGGCCTGCGCACCGACGTCCGTAGACCCCTGGGCACGCTGGGCGAGGGGGCCAGGCAGCTCGTGGCCCTGGCCAGAGCGGCCACCGCGGACGCCCGGCTGGTCATCATGGACGAGCCCACCTCGGCACTCGAACACGCCGAGCTGGAGACGCTGTTCGGCGCGGTGGCCCGGCTGCGCGACGAGGGCCGCTCGGTCGTCTACGTCACCCATCGGCTGGAGGAGCTGTACGAGGTCTGCGACCGCGTCACCGTGCTGCGTGACGGCCGCGTCGTACACACCGGCCCGCTGGCCGGATTGGATCGCCTCCGGCTGGTGTCGCTCATGCTCGGCAGGCCGTTCCACCCCGTCCAGGAGCCGTACTCCGCTGCCCAGCCCGACGAACCAGGCGACGACCCCGTCCTGGAGGCGAAGGGGCTCACCCGCCACCACGTGCTGGACGGCGTGTCGCTGGCGGTGCGCGCGGGCGAGGTCGTCGGCCTCGGCGGCCTGCTCGGCGCCGGACGCAGCGAGACCGCCAGGGCGATCGCGGGTGTCATGCCGGTGGACGCGGGCCAGGTGACCGTGGCCGGGGCGGCGGCCCGCAAGTGGTCGATCAGGAGCGCCATCCGCGCCGGCGTCGGCCTCGTGCCCGAGAACAGGAAGACCGAGGGCATCATCCCGACCCTCTCGGTGCGCGACAACATCGCCCTGGCCGCGCTCCCCCGACTGTCCCGCGCCGGAATCGTCTCCGACGCGCAGATCGACGGCATCGTGGCGACCTTCATGAAGCGGCTCGGCATCAAGGCCGTCTCACCCCGGCAGCCCGCGGGCGAGCTGTCGGGCGGCAACCAGCAGAAGGTGCTGCTGGCCCGCTGGCTGGCCATGCACCCCAAGGTGCTGCTGCTCGACGAGCCGACCCGCGGCGTCGACGTGGCCACCAAGCTGGAGATGCAGGCGCTGCTCGACGAGCTGGCCGTCGACGGGCTGGCCATCCTGCTGATCTCCTCGGACGTGGCCGAGCTGGCGGGCAACTGCGACAGCGTGGTGGTCCTGCGCGACGGCGCGATCAGCGAGCAGCTCAACGGCGCCGAGGTGACCGAGGATCGGCTGCTCGCGGCCCTGGCGAAGGCTTAGCTCCCCGCCAGGCGCTCAGGCTTGGTGGCCACGATGATCGCGTACCCCATCTCCGGCGTTTCGATGAGCCGGGCCACGAACGACGGTGGCTTGATCACGCCGTCGTACTCTGGGAACTCCTCACGCAGTCCGGCGATTCTCTCGACGATGCGATGCAGTGTCGGAGACATCGTGTGTTCGGAGATGTCGATGATCTCTCTCAGCGCGAGTCTTGAATTGCTGCGCGCACGGGGCCATGCTCTGCGTCGTACTCGACACCAGGATCGGCTCGCCCACCTACGGCGAGCACATCGCGGTCGAACTGACCGCCGAGAGTAGGAAGGCCCTTTACGTCGCGGAGGGGCTCGCCGCCGGATTCCTCGCGCTGACGAAGGAGGTGACCGTCTGGTATCTCTGCTCCAGCCTCTATTCGCCGAGCACGACCGTGTCCATCAACCCGCTGGACCCGGAGCTGAACGTGCCCTGGCCGCGGGAGCACGAATTCATTCTCTCCGACATGGACAGGACCGCTCCTTCCCTGCGCGAAGCCGAGGAGCGCGGGCTGCTTCCGCTCTATCGCGATTGCCAGGCCCGATACGCGGAACTCGACGCGACGGCCGATGCTTGTCCATGATTCTCGGCATCCGAACCGCCCTCAGCGAACGCGCCGTTCACGCGCCCCTCGTGCGGGAGTCCGGTCCGGAGAGCGGGAGCACACTCAGTACACCGAAATGTGCGGGTGGTCGTAGTGGTTGGCCGTGGTGCCGCCGCGGTCTGACATCGTGCGCCAGGCACCGGTCCTGGCGTGCCAGATCCGCTGGCGGTAGATGATGTACATGATGCCCAGCCGCTTGGAGTTCTTGATCGCCCAGGCGGCGATCTCGTTGCCGCGCGCCACCTCCGCGGCCGTCGGCATCGAGCCGCCGCGACTCAGCATGAAGTCGCATGCCCTCCCGAGCGGGTGCTCGCCGCCGTCCTGGATCGCCCGGTAGCAACCGATTCCATTGGGTACGGCGAAGCGCTCCTTCACGAGGGTCTTGACCAGGCGCATCCGGGGAGTGATGTTGTCGGAGCCCCCGGGAAGCTGCGGGACCCAGGTGCCGTCCGACCGCCGGACGCCGGGCGCCTGGTAGAGCTTGTCGATCTTGTCCTTGATCTTCTTGATCAGCTGCTCGGCCTTGTCCTTGCGTTTGCCGAGGTCCGCGACCTGGTCGCCGAGCTCCTTGGCGCGGGCGGCCGCCTCCCCTTCAGCCTGCTTGCGGTCGTCCCTGACCTTGGCGAAGCCGGCCAGCCTGGCGCTCTGCTGGTCGACCAGGTGGTTGGAGAGCGCGAGGCGGCTCATGAGCGCGGAGGGGTCCTCGTTCGCCGAGAGCATGGTGGCGGGGCTCGGGGGGCCGCCGTTGGTGTACTGGGCGACGGCCATCAGCCTGAGCTCGGCCGACTCTCGGTCATAGACCTCCTGGGCGGCGGCCAGCTTGTCCTGGGCGGCCTTCTCCGCCTTCTCGGCCTTCTGGTGGGCGATGCGGCCGTTGTAGTACTCGGTGATCAGCTTGTCCGACTGCTTCCCCAGGGCGGCCAGCTCCTTCTTGAGCTGCTTGATCGTCGGCTTGGGGGCCGCGTGCACGGGCGTGGCCAGGCTCACTAACAGGAACACCGCCGTGATCATCGCGGTGAGCGCGTTGGTGAGGATCGGACGGCGCCGCCGGTCGGCGGGGCATGCAACCGCCACACTTCTCCTTCGCCCGAACTGCGGGGCCCAGAAGTACGCCCCCTATCCGAGGCTAGATAGTAGGGGATCACCTGTATCGGTCGGCAAATCAGCAAATTTTGGTATGGGCGAAATGTCGGGCGGTGGGGCGGCAAGCGGGCGCTTGGGCGGGCTCGCGCGGTACAGCGGTCTCCGTAGTACAGCGGTCTCCGCGAACGCCTCGCTGCCGGCGGGCGGCGCGGATCACGGCTTGTCGATGTCCGGCGGAGGACAGGACGACGTGTGCGAGGACCGCGCCCGCCTGGCTCTGCGGACGGCCCAGTGGCGGCCGAGCAGCGCGGAACCGGGGACCAGCACGGAGCCGAGCAGGCCGCTCCCGAGCCCGAGACCGAGGTCGACGTCGAGCAGGCCGTCCTTGCCCTTGAGCACGGGTACGTCGATCGACACCTTGACCGAAACCGAGACCAGCGGCCCGGCGGCCTTGGTCGGAGCGGGGGCCTGGGTGTCCGGGGGGCTGGTGGTGGCCGGGCGGGCGGAGGGCTTGGGCTCGCTGGTGGCGGGCTTCGTCGGCGACGCCTGCTTGGTGGGCGGCTGGGTGGTCGGTTTGGAAGTGGCGGGTGCGGAGGTGGCTGGGCGCGTAGTCCGCGTCGGCTCCGGCCTGCGGGTGGGCTCCTGCGAGCGGGTACGGGTGGGCTCCTGCGAATGGGTGCCGGTGGGCTCGGTGGGCTCGGTCTGGTCCCCGGTGACCACCGGGTCCGCGGCGTCGGTGGTGGGCGGGGGGCTGGCGAGGTCGCTGGGCACCGGGGTGCGGATGGACGGCTCCGCGGTACCGGATGGCGTGGGGATCAGGGCCGACTCGGCGGGCGCGCTGACCGGCGGGAGCCCGGCGAGGCGCTCCGCCGGCGCGTCGTTCCAGATCACGAACGCCGACGCCACCGCGGCGGCGGTCGCGACCACCAGGCCGCCCGTCACCGCGAACTTGGTCACCGGCGCGAGCGCGCTGCTGAACAGGCTCGTGCCGCCGTTCCCCGACGTGGGCAGCGGCCGCGACAGAGGTAGCAAAGAGGTCAGCGGGACGGTCAGCAGGCCGAGCCCTGCGCGGCCGCGTACCTCCCAGCCGGTGCCGTAGGCGGAGTCGGCGACCTCCTCCAGCTCCGCCAGGAACGCCTCGGCCGACTCCGGCCGTTCGGCGGGGTCCTTGGCCAGGCCGTGCCCGACCAGCGCCCGCATCGGCTCCTCGATGTCGGCCAGCGGGGGTTCGGCGTGCTGGTGCTGGTAGGCGAGGGCGGCGAAATTGTCCGCGATGAACGGCCGGTGCCCGGACAGGCACTCGAAGAACACCACGGCCGCCGCGTACACGTCCGACGCCGACCCCGCCGGGGCGTCCGCCCACTGCTCGGGGGCCATGTAGGAGGGGGTTCCGGCGAGTGGGGCGTTCTCGCCGGTGTGGGCGGCGACGCCGAAGTCGACGAGCTTGCTCTGGCCGTCCTGGGAGACGATCACGTTCTCGGGCTTGAAGTCACGGTGTACGACGCCGTGCCGGTGCGCCTCGGCCAGCCCGAGCAGGGCGCCCTTCAGTACGGCCAGCGCCGCCTCGGGGCCGGTGGCGCCCGCGTGCTGCAACAGGCGGCGCAAGGTGATGCCGTCCACCAGCTCCATCACGATGCAGGCGTCGTCGTGGCCTTCGACGTAGTCGAGCAGGCGGGCCGTGTGCGGGCTGTCGAGCTCGCGGATCAGCCCGGCCTCGGCGCGGAAGCGTTCGACGAACAGCTCGTCGTCGCGTAATCGCGCGGCGAGGTGCTTGATCGCCACAGGCGTCCCGTCGGACGTGCGTAACGCGAGCATCACCCGTCCGGTCCCGCCGTGTCCGAGTTCCCGAATTTCGGTGTAGCCGGGAACATCCATCGGGGGGACCTCCAGAGACGGATAAAGATCCTTTCACCCGACGCTATCCCGTGGTAACACCCCGTGTCGAGAGTGCTACCGGCCTCTGCCTCAATCGGTATTTTTACTACTTCTCATAGTAGGTCAGGCAGCTGGAATGGAGGGGCGCGGCGAGGAGGCGGGGACGTCAATAGGTCAGGCGGCCGGAACGGAGGGGGTCTGGGCGAGGAGGCGGCGGATGTTCCGGGCGGCGGTGCGGCCTGCACGGTTGGCGCCGATCGTGCTCGCCGAAGGGCCGTAGCCGACGAGTTGCAGGCGCGGCTCGGCGATCACCTCGGTGCCGTCCACCCTGATCCCGCCCCCTGGCTCGCGCAACCGCAGTGGGGCGAGGTGGTCGAGTGCCGAGCGGAAGCCGGTGGCCCAGATGATCGTGTCCGCTTCCACGTACCGTCCGTCATCCCAGCTCACCCCGTCGGCGCTGATGCGGCCGAACATCGGCAGCCGCTCCAGCGCCCCCTTGGCCAGCGCCTGCCGGACGACCGGCGTGTACCCGAGCCCGGTCACGGCGACCACGCTCTGCGGCGGCAGCCCGGCGCGTACCCGCGCCTCGACCAGGGCGACGGCGTCGCGGCGCGCGTCCTCGCCGAAGTCGTCCAGCGGGCGGAACACGGGCGGCCGGCGGGTGACCCAGAGCGTGCTCGCGGCGAGGCCGGCGATCTCGGAGAGCACGTGCGCGGCCGAGGTCCCACCGCCAACGACGACCACCCGCCGCCCGGCGAACTCCTCCGGCCCCCGGTACGCCGCGTAGTGCAGCTGACGGCCGCGGAAGGAACGCGCGCCCGGATAGTACGGCCAGTACGGGCGGGTCCAGGTGCCGGTGGCGTTGACCACGGCCCGCGCCGCCCACTCCCCCGCCCCGGAGGTGACGAGGAGCCGCCCGCCCTCCCCCGGCGCCACGGCCGTCACCTTGACCGGCCGTAGCACAGCGAACCCGAGCTCCCGCTCGTAGTCCGCGAAGTACTCGGGGACGACCACGGCGGCGGGCCGCCGCCCATCGGCCCCGGACAGATCAGCCCGACCAGCTCCGGGCGAGGCGGCGACCGGTGGATCGGAGCGCCGTGCACCGGGAAGGTCGAAGATGCCGTGCACTTTGTCCATGGTCAGCGACGGCGACCGGTGCCGCCATGCCCCGCCCGGCCCGTCGTCCGCGTCCAGCA
Organism: Nonomuraea sp. NPDC049750; assembly: GCF_040659625.1. Classification (NCBI taxonomy): domain Bacteria; kingdom Bacillati; phylum Actinomycetota; class Actinomycetes; order Streptosporangiales; family Streptosporangiaceae; genus Nonomuraea; species Nonomuraea sp. NPDC049750. The sequence continues at coordinate 190,580 of NZ_JBFANB010000008.1, read as the reverse complement.
CCAGCGGCTCGAAGCCGAACCGGCGCAGGAAGTACGCGCTCGACAGCCCGGCCTGCCCCGCCCCGATCACCACGACGTCGATCTCGTCCACGTACGGATGCAACCGGCGAACCCCCGGCGCTCTTCCCGGAACGAGCGCAGCGTCCCGGGAAGAGCGATCGGGGCCGCGGCGGCCGCCCCCGCGTCACCATCGCGGCCCCCGCCGGTCGAACCCCGCCCCTCGGCAGGGCCGCCAGTCATTGGGCCCGCCAGACCGTCAACCCATCAGACGGCAAGCCCGTCAGAGGGCCGTCCCGTCAGAGGGCCGTCCCGTCAGACCGTCGATCCATCAGAAGTCCGGCCCGTCAGACGGGCGGCGGGACGGTGTGCAGGCTGCGCGGCGTGACCGAGCGCGCCAGCCGGTACGCCGCCGCGGCGTCCACGAGCCCCGCCCCGGTCGCCCCGTCGAAGCTCTCCCCCGCGAGCTCCCCCGTCCCGCTCTTTCCGTCGACGACGTCCCGCGCCGAGGCCCTGAGCAGCGCCTTCACCAGGTCGGGCGACAACCCCGGCTGGACCTGCTTGAGCAGCGCGCACACCCCGGCGATCTGGGGCGCGGCGGCGCTGGTGCCGCTGATCACGCTCCAGCCGTCGTCGGGCGCGGTGCCGTCCTTGACCGGGTAGCCGGGACCGGCCAGCGAGGAGTCGATGACATCGCCGGGCTCGGTCGGCAGCATGATGTAGAGCGCCCTGGGCTGCCGTCCGACCAGCCCGCAGACGTCGGGCACGTGCCGGCCCGGATAGATGAGGCTGTCGAAGCTGCTCGCATAGTCGGACGCCTCCATCTTGAACTCCCCGTTGACCTGCGTCTCCTCCACGTACACGCCGCCCGCGGCGATGACGTCGGGCATCATCGCGGGAAAGGAGATGTGGCCGTTGCCCGCGGAGAAGCAGACCGTGATGCCGCGCACCCGTACGGCCTCCAGCACCGCTAACTCCAGCGGCCGCAGGAAGTTGGGCAGCCCGGTGAGCCCGTTGAGGTCGTAGCCCCAGCTGTTGGTCAGAACGGCGGGCGACAGGTCGGCGGCGGTCTTGAACGCGAGCGTGGCGTTGCCGCCCATCTTCACCCCGACGAAGTCCACGTCGCGCGCGCAGGCGAAGATGTTGGCCGCCTCGGCCGTGCCGTGGCCGTACTCGTCGTGGTCCACGCGGGCGGCGTCCGGCGCGAGGGTGGCGTTGTAGTTGTAGCCGTGATGCGGATAGAAGGGATGCTTGTAGAAGCCCGTGTCGACCATGGCCACGAACACCCCCCGGCCGGTCACCCCCCGCTCGTGCACGTGGCAGGCACGCAGGAGGAGCCCGACATCGTCCGGCACGCGCAGGTGGTGATAAGAGACCCTGGGCGGCAGCGGCGAGCCGTAGAACTGCGGTGGCGCCTGCGGGTAGGCCCGTTCGACCAGCGGCTCCAGGTCGGCGGGCAGCGTGAACGGGACCCCGGACACATGCGAAAGATAGGAGACTTCATCACCCGGCTCGGCGGCCGGCGCGCCGCGCAGGGTGTGCGGCCTGACGGCCACGCGGGTGTTGAACGTCTCCTCCCACAGCCGGCGCGGGCCCTCCGCACTGATGGAGAACGTCCCGACGTGCCGGACGACGAACCCTCTGCGCTGCAGCGCGAGCGCGGTCTGCGCGGCCCGCTCCGGCGGCGGCATGAGGTCGTCCAGACCCGCCGCCTGTACGGCCGACGACTCGGCGAACATGGAGGCCCGGCCCGGCGGCCGCACCACTGCCTCGAAGTGGACGGTGGACTCGCGGCGTTCGATGATCGTGGTCATGCTTCCCCCTCGGGGCATGTCAGTGGGTCAGTGCAGGTCGGGAGGCCCGGCGAGATGGATCCCTGTGACAAGTCCCCGCAGTTCGCGAGGGATGGCGGGCTCAGGCAGGCCGAACGTCCGCTCCCAGACCTCTTCCGGTGCGCTCACGCTGATCGTCGGGCCGAGGTGCAGAACGCGCAGGCCGAGCCGGCTCAACACGGCCGCCGCCTGGTGCCGTCGTCCCGGCACCGGCTCCACCTCGGCGGAGATGACCCGGTGCTCCGGGGACGCGTCCGTGAAATCCGGCATGTCCCCAGAGTCGGGTCCGTGAGCGAATCCGGCCTCAGGTGACGGCTGAGGGCTAACCCTCAATGCTGAAAGCTGACAACGCTGAAAGCTGACAACGCTGAAGGCTAACCCTGAATGGGGCTCCTGCCACGGGCCAGAATTCGCTCGGCCCTCGCCCGGCAGGCGTCGGCCGACTCCTGCTCTACCAGCACCTCGTACGCCTGCGCGAGGTCGAGCAGGGTGCCCGCGACGTCGGGATGGCCACTCCCCAGCACGCGCTCGGTGCCCGTGAGCGCGCTGCGCAGCAGGTCCCGCGCTTCGGCGGCCCGGCCGTCGGCCAGCATGGCCTGGCCCAGCCGGCGGACGCCGAGGTGGACGTGGGCGTGGTCGTCGCCGTAGGCGTTTCTGAACACCTGGATCGCCCGCTCCTGGTGGTCCCTGGCCAGCTTCGGCTCGCCGGTGTCCAGGTAGACCAGGCCGAGGTTGGTCAGCGGCATGCCGACCTCGCCGTGGCCGGGGCCGTAGCAGAACTCCAGGATCGACAGCGCCCGCTCGTGGCTGACCCTGGCCTCCTCGAAGTGGCCCGACAGGCGCAGCGCGTACCCGAGCTTGTCGAGCGTGTGGGCGACCTCGGGGTGCTCGTCGCCGTACACGGCGGTGAGCATGGACGCGGCCTGCTCCTGCAACTTGACGGCCCGTTGCGGGCGGCCGGTGTCCTGGACTATCAGCCCCAGCCCGGACAGGGTGTGCGCGACGTCCGGGTGGTCGGGGCCGAGGATCGTCCGGGCGGTGGCCAGCGCCTTGGTCAGCCATTCCTGGCCGGCGCGCAGGTCGCCGGCCGTCCACGCGGCGAAGCCCAGCTCCCGGCTGACGCGGGCGATCTCCCTGCGGTCCGGCTCCTGCCGGGCGGTCAGGATGGCCAGGGCGCGTTCGAGGGTACGCCTGGCCTCGGGCAGGCGGCGCTGGCAGACCAGCACGTTGCCGAGCCGTCGCAGGACCCGGGCCACGGCTGGGTCGTCGCCGCCCAGGGCGCGTTCGGCCAGCACCAGCGCCTGTTCCTGGGCGGCGCGGGCGCCGTTGACGTCGCCGGTGAGCTCCAGCAGGTTGCCGTGGTCGGACAGCACGGCCGCCAGGTCGGCGTCGGCGCCCGGCTGGCGCCTGACGAGCCGCAGCGCCAGCTCGAACAGCTCCTGCGCCCGCTCGAACGCCGCCCGTACCGTGAGGTAGTGGCCGGAGCCGCAGAGCATGCGCGGCAGACCGGGCACGGCGATGTCCGCGCTGTCGGCCTCCTGGCCGAGGTGGATGACGTCGGGGATGACGCTGTCCCAAGTGCGCCAGGTGGTGGGGTTCTCGGCGTCGGCGGGCACGACCGAGCTCAGGATTTTGACGGCGCAGGTCACCCAGGTACGCCGTTCCTCGTCGGGCAGCCTGGCCCAGACCGCCGCCTTGACGAGCGGATGCATGCGCAGCCGTCCCCTGTCGCGCTCGACGAGCGAGTGGCGCAGCAGGTGGGCGATGGCGTCCTGCAGGGCCAGCTCGTCCTCGACCGCGTCCCTGAGAGCGGGCGGCAGGACCTCGGGCATGGAGTCCAGCAGGTCGAGCGAGACGCCGCCGGGGCCCAGCGTCGCGCACAGGTGCAGCAGCTCGATGGCGACCGGCGAGGCCTGCGCGACCCGCTCGAAGGCAAGCTGCCAGACCGTGGCGAACGCCTTGTCGCGGGTGAGCAACTGGTCCGCCCGGCGGCGGAACAAGTCGCCGTACTCATCCAGCTTCATGCCGGTCTGCTCGCTGTAGGCTGCGGCCTGCTCCAGCGCGAAGGGCAGGTCACCGAGCTGCTCGGCCAGCGTCCAGGCACCGCTGGTCCTGGCCACGCGGGTGGACAGGAAATCGACTGACTCGGCCCGGGAGAAGGAGCCCACGCGCACGCCCACGGCCAGCTGGCCCCAGGCGGGGTTGCGCGAGGTCACGATGACGTGCCCGGCCCGCAGGGACGACAGGAACGCCTCGATCAGCGTGCCGTCCTCGACGTCGTCGAGGATGAGCAGCCAGCGGTCCATCCCGGCCAGGCGCTCGGCCAGCGCGGCCAGGATCTCGCCGCGATCGGCCTGCTGACGTACGCCCAGGCGCAGCGCGAGCTCCGCCAGCACGCTCCAGAAGGCCACGGGCTCGGCGGCCTGCGCCTCCCAGACCACGTCGTAGTCGGCGGCGTGCCGGTGCGCGTACTCCAGGGCGATCTGCGTCTTGCCGGTGCCGCCGAGCCCGTGCAGCGCCACCACCCGGGGCGGCGGGCGCGTCGTCGGCTCGGTCAGCGCGCCCTCGATCTCGGCCAGGATCGTCTGGCGGCCGGAGAACACGTGGTTGCGCGAGGGCAGGTTGATGATCCGCCGCGGCGGGGCGTCCTGGCGCGGCGGCGGGGCGGGGCTGCCGTCGAGTCCCGGATCGTGCAGCAGGATCGCCTGGTGGGTGGCCTGCAGCGCCGGGGCGGGGTCCACGCCGAGCTCCTCGGCCAGGATCCGGCGGACCCGGTCGTAGACGTTCAGCGCGTCGCCCTGCCGCCCGCACCGGTAGAGCGAGCGCATGAGCTGGGCGACGGAGCGCTCGCGCAGCGGATGCTCACTGACGCGCTGCTCCAGCCGCGGCAGCGCCTCGGCGTGCCGTCCCAGGGCCAGCTCGGCGTCGGTCCTGCCCTCCTCGGCGCTGAAGCGTAACTCCTCGAGCCTGATGGCGTCGCACTGCGCCCACGGCTCGGTGGCGAACTCCGTCAGCGCCGGACCGCGCCACAACTCCAGCGCCTGGCTGTACAGCGCCACGGCCCCCGCCCAGTCCTGCTGGGCCAGCGCGCGGGCGCCCTGCTCGACCAGCCGCTCGAAGCGGAAGGCGTCCACCTTCTCCGGCTCGACGACGACGCGGTAGCCGGAGCCGTAGGACTGCAGGATGTCGGCGCCGTTGAGCGCCTTGCGCAGCCGTGACACGTGCGCGTGCAGCGCGCTGAGGGCGCTCTTGGGCGGTGTCCCGCTCCAGACGTACTCGATGAGCTGGTCAGAGCTGAGGACCTCACCCTGGTGGAGGAGGAGGACTGCGAGAATGGCCATCCGCTGCGGTCCGCCGAGCGCGACGGAGTCGCCCTCGATCAGGACGTCGAACGTGCCCAGAATCCGGATGTCCACGCCTCTCCTCTCCTCTTGCCTGCGACTGTAACCCGGTTCAGATTGGGCAGACAGGCAGGAATACACAGCCAAGGAGCCCGGCGCCATGGCGAACATCGACGAGATCATCGGCCAAGCCCCGCCCCGAAGCATTTGGGAGGCCGTCTGGCCCCAGCGTGAGAGCTACCACCCGTCGCCGTCCGACTGGCGGGACGAGGTCATCTATTTCCTGCTGCCCGACAGGTTCAGCGACGGCCGCGAGCACCAGCGCGAGCTCGTCGAGCGGGCCCGGCCGGCGAGCTCCCGCCCGGCCGGGTGGATGTGGAACCAGTGGGCGGCCTCCGGCCGGGACCGCTTCCAGGGCGGCACCCTGCGGGGGGTCATCTCCAAGCTCGGCTACCTGCGCGAGCTCGGCGTGACCGCGCTGTGGATCGCGCCCGTGTGGAAGCAGCGGCCCGTCACGACCGTGGACGGCGTCCCCGCGCCGGACGACCCCCACGGCTACTCCATCCAGCACTTCCTGGACGTCGACCGCAGATTCGGCACCCGCGAGGACCTGGTGGAGCTGGTCGGCAAGGCCCACGAGCACGGCATCCGCGTCATCCTCGACATCCTCATCAACCACAGCGGCGAGAACTGGGACTACGACCTCGGCACCCCGGGCTCCCCCCAGTACGTGGTCCGCCCGCCGTACGCGGGCCGGGACGGGAAGCTGCCGTTCGGCGCCTGGCGTGACGGCACCGGGGGGCGCCTGCCGCACGGCACCGCGCCCACCGAGCCCGACCACGGCGTGTGGCCGAGCGAGCTGCACGACCCCGACGCCTACACCAGGGCGGGCGGCGACGGGCTCGGCTGGGGCCAGGGCGGCGACGACGAGCCGGACGCGCCCTACCGGCGGGCCGACTGGTTCAGCCGGGACCTCGACCAGTCCAAAGAGCTCCAGACGCTCATCCGGATCTGGACCTACTGGATGGCACTCACCGACATCGACGGCGTGCGCATCGACACGCTCAAGCACGTGCCGCCGCGCGACGCCACGCTGTTCTGCGGGGCGCTCAGGGAGTTCGCCGACGGGCTGGGGAAGGCGAACTTCCTCATCGTGGGAGAGGTCGGCGGCGGCGACACGATCGAGGAGCGGTACCTGGACCTGATCGGGCGCAATCTGAGCGCCGTCCTGGAGACCGGCGAGACGCGGCGGCTCCTGCGCGATGTCGCGCTCGGCCGGGAGGACTTCCCCTTCCCCGACGCCGTCGAGGAGTTCTTCCGCAGGTTCGCCACGCAGGGGGTCTCTCATCGCTCTCTCGGTTCCGTCTACGTCTCGATGGTGGACGATCACGACGATCTGTCGATCGATCCCCAGCTCCGGTTCGGCGCGCTGACGCCACCGGGCCACAGTGAGCCCGATCCCCGCCAGGTCACGGTCGGGGTGGCGCTGTTGCTGTACTCGCTGGGCATCCCGTGCCTCTACTACGGCATCGAGCAGGGGCTGACGGGCCCGGAGGAGAGCGAGCGGGGGTGGCTCATGGGCGAGGGCTGGGGCCGCCGCGAGCTGTCGGGGGATCGGTATCTGCGGGAGGCCATGTTCGGGCCGGAGCATCCGCGCAAGGCGGGCGCCGCCGGGCGGCCCGCCGATGGCGAGTCGCCGACCGCGGCGCACCTGTTCGACATGGATATGGTCGGGTTCGGCCCGTACGGCACCACGGGCCACCACGTCTTCGACCAGGACAACGAGATCTACCAACGGATCAGGATGCTGCTGGCCGCGCGGGCGGCCCACCGGGCGCTGCGGGCCGGGCGGCAGTACCTGCGCAGGCTCGGCCGGGCCGACGGCGGCTACGCGCTCCCCCGGCCCGGCGACGTGCTGTGCTGGTCGCGCGTACTGGCCGGGACCGAGGTGGTCTGCGTGGTCAACCCGAGCCTGACCGAGACGCGCGGCGCCCTTGTCGAGATCGACGGCGCCCTGAACGCCCGCACGCAGGAGCTCACCGTGGTCGCCAACACGGCCGAGATCGGCGGGGTGACGAAGCACCCGCTCAGGTCGGCCGTGACCGTGCTGCCCGGCCCGGGTGCCTCGCGCCACATCGAGCTGCAGGATCTGCCTCCCGCGTCCGCGCTGGTCCTGACGAACCAGCCCGTCAACTAAATCCGGCTCAACCAGAAAGGTGGTCCGCCAACCGCATCGCCAAGGCCGTGAGCGTCAGCGAGGGGTTCGCGGCCGGCGATGTCGGGAAGACCGACAGGTCGCAGACGTAGAGGTTGTCGTGCCCCCACGCCTTCAGGTCGGGGTCGACCACGCCCATGCCGGGGTCCTCGCTCATCCGCAGCGTGCCGACCTCGTGACCGACCGCCCCGAGATCGGCGGCGAACGGCTCCGAGGCCGCCGGGTCGCCGCCCATGATGCGGATGATCCGGCCGCCGATCTCCCGCACCGCGGCGAGGTAACCGGGGATCTCGACCGGCTTCATCGTGATCACCGGCCGGCCGGTGTCCGGGTCCAACTCGACGGTGTTGCCGTCGAGCAGCGGCACCGAAGGGAAGAAGACGATCTCGCAGTCCATCCTGGAGACGTCCGCGTGCGCCGGGACGGCGTCCTCGTCCACCCGGTACTGGTTGAGCCCCACACCCATCTCCACCACCACGTTGAGCGGCATCGCGCCGACCGAGCCGCGCAGCAGGATCTTGACCGAGTCGTGCGCGGCGTACCCGGGCGCGTCGCTCGGCAGCGTGAACTTCCAGACGTACGTGGGGTGGTCGGTGATCCCCTTGCCGACCCACTCGTTGTCGACCCGCGCCCGGCGGGCCAGCACGGCGCTGCCCACGGTGCCGGCCGCCATGATCACCCGCCCGCCGTCGGCCACCCGGAACACCCGGTCCTTCCCGGCGATCAGGTCGCGGGCCCGCACGGCCGCCACCCTGGTCCGGCCGCCCGAGCGGTCCCACTCGAACCCGACGACCTCGTGGTTGAGGTTGACGTGCAGGCTCTTGTTCCAGCCGTCGCGCAGGCGGTCCTCCATCAGCAGCGCCGCCGTCGAGAAGATCCCTGAGGGGATGCCCAGCCGGTGCGCCACCGAGTTCTCGGCCGCCACCTGCACCTCGTGCTGGCGGAAGCGCTTCATCTGGGTGCGGAGCAACTCCTTGATCGTCCTGCGGTAGTCGCTGAGCGTCGGGCGCGTGCCGTGCATCAGATCGGTGGCCTCGTCGTACCACTCGGTGCGCAGTTCCTCGCGGACGCCGCGCGGCCACGACTCGAACTCCCGCCCGTCCATCTTCGGGATCAGCGCCCCCCAGAAGACCGACTTGCCGCCCAGGCAGAACGCCTCGGCGACCTGCATCCCGGACGAGCTCGTCCGGTAGCGCGCCGACCGGTACTGGTACCACAGGCCCCAGACGGTCCGGTCGGCCTCCGCGCTGGAGCTCTGCTGCCTGGGCATGTTGCCGACGTGGGTCGAGAACAGGTACCCGCCGGCCTCCAGCACGAGGATCTGCGGCATCCGCCCGCCCTTGGCCGCGGCCATCCTCGTCAGCTCATGGGCCAGCACGCCGCCGCCCATGCCGCTGCCGACCAGGATGTAGTCGTACACCACGGCCTCGTCCAGCATGGGGGCGAAGTGGCGGCGGGCCGGGAGCGGGTTGGTGACGATGATGTCGTCACGGGTCGGGAACAGCTCCGACTGGGTGCCGGTCATCGTCTCGATCCGCTCGCCCGCCGCGATGTCCGCGGGCCAGGCGGTACGGTTGCCGTCCAGCGCCTCCCACGCCCCGTCACAGTGGAACTTGAACTCCACGGCCGTCCCGGCGGGCGGCCTGTCGAGCTCCACCCGCCACTCGTCCGCACCCTCCACATAGCGGCAGGGCACCCGGGCCCGCCAGCCGTCGAGGCTGCTGAACACCCCCAGCCTCGCGTCGGGACGGATCGCCCCGCCCCTCAGCACGATCGTGAACGTCTCCCCAGCCATGCAAGCCCCCTCGCATGTCGCGCTAAATCTCCCGATGCTGGTATAGCTCGCGCCGCTTAATCTTCGCTTGCAGTCGGCGACAAGGAAGCTGCGAGCGCGCAAGAGCACTGTGTGCGCATGCGAGAACGAGAGCTGGAATCGCTGACGGACCGCTTCGAGCTGGCCCGCCGGGGTGAGCCGGGGCTGGTCCTGATCCACGGCCCCGCCGGCATCGGGAAGAGCACCCTGCTGCGCCGGTTCCTGGCCACCCTGGACGACCAGGCGCACGTGATCGCCGCCGACGCCGTGGAGAGCGAGTCGGTCCTGCCGTACGGCGTGCTCACCAGGATCGCCGGTCTGCAGCCCGCGGATCCGTTCGAGGCTGGGGCCCGGCTCCGCGACCGGCTCGACGAGCTGCAGGAGGCGCGGCCGGTGGTGATCGCCGTCGACGACGCGCACTGGGCCGACTCCGTCTCGCTCACCGCGCTCGCGTTCGCCTGGCGACGGCTGCGGCCCGCCCGCGTCCTGGCCGTGCTGACCAGCCCGGACCCCTACCAGCCCGCCTCACTCCAGCCGCTGCTCACCCGCGAGATGTCGGTACGGCTGGCGCTGACCGGCATCGGCGCCCGGCAGGTGCGCGCGCTGACCCACCTGCCCCTGACCGAGCAGGCGGCCGGGCGGCTGTGCGAGCACACGGGCGGTAACCCCCGGCACATCCTGCAGGTCCTGGAGGAGACGGACCTCGATGAGCTGGCCGACCCGCAGGTCCCGCTGCCGGTGCCGGGGCAGCACGCCCGCGACGCCCTGGCCCGGCTGGCCTGGTGCAGCGAGCCCGCCCGGTCGTTGGTCGAGGCGGCGGCGGTCCTGGCCTGCGACATCGCGCCGGGCGGCACCGGCCGGGCGGGGGTCGAGATCTCGCTCACTGGGTCCGGACGCGCGGTGGGCGAGGTTTCGCTCGGTGCGGCCGCCAAGCTGGCGGGCGTCGGGGCGCCGCTCTCGGCGCTGGAGGAGGCGCTGGGGGCCGGGCTGCTCGTGGAGCGGCCGACCGGTGCCGGGATCCTGATCCGCTTCTCGTACCCGCTGCTCAAGGGGGCGGTCTATCAGCACATGGGCCCGACCAAGCGGCTGCGGCTGCACGCCGCGGCGGCGACGCTGACCGAGGACGAGACCACCCGGCTGGAGCACCTGCTGCGAGCCGCCGAACGTCCCGGCCCGGAGCTCGTGCGGGACATCGCGGCGGCCGGGCGGCGCAGGGCCGCGGCGGGCGAGTGGGGGCAGGCGGCGCGGCTGCTCGCGCAGGCGGCCCGGCTGGACCGGGAGCCGGGCGCCGACGCCGTCGAGGCCCTCCTGTTCGACGGCCGCCCGGCCGAGGCCCACGCTCTGGCGGTACGGCTCGGCGCCAACGAGCCGACCACCCGGCCAGGCACCTCTGCGACGGCTTCCTCAGGGACGCCCGCCGAACCCGGCACCGGCCCTGCCCCAGGTGCGGCGTCCCCCTCGACCTTCGGCGTCGGCGCGGCCTCCCCGACGGCCCTCAGGGTCGACACAGCGGACGGTCGTTTCGCGCGAGGGGTACTCGCTCACTACGCCGGCCGTACCGATGAGGCGGTGGCGGCGCTGGCCGAGGCGCGGGAGCGGTGCGCGCGGCCCGCGCTGCTCGCCAGGATCGACGCCTGGAGCTGCCGTCCCGAGCCCGGCGACTATCTGCGGCTGATGCGTCACTCCGGCGGGCTGGGGGGCTCGCCACCGGCCAGGCTGCTCACCGCTGTGATGGGCAGCCTGGCCGACTTCCAGCAGGGGCGCTGGGACGAGGCCGCGGCCTTGGGGCAGCTCGCCGCCGCGGTCGCCGACGAGCTCGGTCCCTGCTGGATGTCGGCGCACGCCCACGCGGTGGCGTCACTCGTGCCCGCGGCCAGAGGCGACTGGCAGCGCGCCGGACAGCACGCCGAGGCGGCCCGGCGGCTGGCCAGGGACGCGACGGCGCCGGTGGCGGTCATCGGCCCCGCGTACGCCGCGGCCCACCTGGCCGCCGCCCGGAACCGGCCGGACGAGGTGATCGCCCTGCTGACACCGCTGCTCGACCTGGTCACCGCGCCCGCGTCCGCCTCACCCGACCGGACCGCGAACGTCTCGCCCAACCGCACCGCGTCCGCCCAGCCCGACGCGACGGCCTATCCCCAGCTTGGTCTGCCCGACGCAACGAACCAGGCCGAGCGCGGGCTGCTGCCGTGGGGCGATCTGCTGTTGGACGCGCTCATCACGGAGGGCGACCTGCGCCGGGCCGGTGACGTACCGGCCGTCTCTCCCGGTGTCCGGGCTCGGTTGCTGGCGGCGGGGCACGAGACCGAGTCGGCCACGACGGCGTTCGAGGTGGCGTGCGCGGAGACCGGGGAGCCGTTCGACCGGGCCAGGACCCTGCTGGCGTACGGCTCGTTCCTGCGCAGGCTCGGCCGCCGGGCTGCGGCGGCCGAACAGCTCAAGGAGGCGCTGCGGGAGCTGGACCGCCTGGAGGCGGTGCCCTACGCGCAACGCTGCGAGATCGAGCTGGCGGCGTGCGGGCAGCAGCACGCGGTCTCCCCCCTCGGCCTGACGCCGCAGCAGGACGCCGTGGCCCAGCTGGTGGCCACCGGGTTGACCAACCGGCAGATCGCCCGCGAGCTGCTGCTGAGCGTCAAGACAGTCGAGTACCACATCAGCCAGGTGTACGCCCGCCTGGGCGTGTCGTCCCGCGTCGCCCTGGCCAACGGCGTCCGCGCCCGCGCGGGCTCGTCAAGCTGAGGGGCCGTCGCACAGCGAGTCCCTTCAGAGCGCCCACAGTGCGGCCGTTCAGAGCGCGCACTGCAGGACGGGGCGGCCGCGCACGCCGGGCTCGGCGGCGAAGAGGGCGCCCGCGGCCGGCTGTTCCACCCGGTCCACGTCGAGGGCCGAGGTGGTGATGAACAGCTGGTCGAGGTTGTCGCCGCCGAAGGCGACCGCGGTGACCTTGCGAACCGGGAGCCGGACGACGGCCTCGAGACGGCCCTCCGGGCTGTAGCGGTGTACGGCGGCGCCGCCCCACAGCGCCACCCACACGCCGCCCTCGGAGTCGACCGTGAGCCCGTCGGGGGCGCCGTCGGCCGGGTCCACGACCGCGAACGGCCGCCGTCCGGTGAGCCCGCTCTCCCGGTCGTAGTCCAGCACGTCGACCCGCCCGGTCGTCGTGTCAGCGTAGTAGGCGAGGTCGCCGGCCGGGCTGAAGTCCAGGCCGTTGGAGATCGTGACCTCCGGCAGCACCACGCGCAGCCCGCCACCGGCCTCGGCCACGTAGAGGGAGCCGCGTCCCGGGGTCTCGTCGTAGGCCATGCTGCCGATGTAGAAGCGGCCGTCGGGGTCGCAGCCGCCGTCGTTCATGCGTACCGACGAATCGCTCCACGCCTCGCCGAGCGAGCGCAGCGGCGCGTCCAGCTCGTCGGAGTCGGCCAGCAGCAGCTCCCGCTCGGCCGCGACCACGTAGCCCGCGCCGGCGGCGCGCGGGCGGATCGTCGCCGCGACCGCGCCGACGTGGCGGCGGCGGACCGAGCCGTCCGGGTCGAGCGCCAGCACGTCGCCGGCCATCATGTCGACGAACCGGAGGCCGCCCCAGCGAGCGGACCACACGGGGCCCTCCCCGTGCTCGGCGACGGGTGCGGTCACGGTGTACGCGGCGATGGTCATGCCGATCTCCTCCAGCTGGGCTCAGACCTCCCCATTGTCGATCACGAACGGCTGACCGCGGGGTAGGTCCACCTCCGGCCCGTCGGCAGGTTCACCACGTCGGGTCCCTCCGCGCGGGCGTCCGCCAGGGACTTGGCCTCAATACCGGTGCCGTTGCGGCGGATCACGCGGGCGAGCAGGTCGTCGTCACTGTGGGCGTCGTGCACGGGTACCAGGACGCGCGCCCCCAGGGCGCTGCTCCCGGCCACGGCCTGCTCGGGCCCCATGACGATCGGCGGCCCGACGAACGCCCGCAACCCGTTGACCGGCAACAGCGCCAGGTCGACCGGCGGATGTTCGGCCCGGTAGCGCTCCAAAAGCGACACGTCGCGGATCTCGCCGCCGAAGAAGACGCGGAGCCCGCCGCCGCTGAGCACGTACGCGTTGTGGCGCCACAGGAGGGTGCGCCCGGCGGGGGTGGCCTCGATCGAAAGCTCCTCGGTGGGGTGGCCGCTCTGCCCCCATTCGAGGTGTTCCACCTGCCGGAAGCCGAGGTCCCGCGCCTGGCGGGCCATCCGGGCGCTGCTCACGAAGACAGGCGTGGCCGCCTTGCGGGGGAACGTCCGCAGCGCGCGCAGGTCCCAATGGTTGGGGTAGGAGTGGCTGGCGATGATGGCGTCCAGCCGGGGCAGCTCGGCCACGGTCATGCCGAGCGGTTCGCCTCGGTGCAGGTGCCAGCGTTCGGTGAAGAACGGGTCGGTGAGTACGGCATGGCCGTTGATCTCGAGGAGTACGCACGAGTTGGCCACGCGCGTGACGGCCAGTGCGGCTTGGTTGCTCATGCGGCCACGATGAAGGTTAATGTGCACATGAAGTCAAGCATGACCATCGGCGAGCTGGCCGCCCGGTTCGAGCTGCCCACGCACGTGCTGCGGCACTGGGAGAGCGCCGGGCTGCTGGATCCGGCCAGGCACGAGAGCGGCCACCGCCGCTACGGCCCGGCCGATCTGCGGCGCGTAGCCATGATCTTGCTGGGCAAGGAGGCCGGCTTGGGCCTGGGCGCATTGCGCGAGGTGCTCGGCTCGCCCGATCCCATGGACCACGCCGACCTGCTCAAGGGGCATCTCGCCGTGCTCGAGCAGCGCATCGCGCAGGCGCAGACGGCGAAGGAGCTGATCGAGCACGCGCTGGCGTGCCCGCTGCGCTTCGACGAATGCCCACACGCCCGCGAGCAGATCGAGGCCCGCATTCCGTGATGAGCGCCGCGTCCTGCCCTAGGAAAGGGCCGCCAGGTCGAGGAGCGGCTTCTCCAGGTCCACGGCGCGCCGCGGGTCCGTCTCACGCAGCTCGCGCAGCAGGGCCCGCGTGACCGCGCCGAGCGCGCGGGCCAGCTCGGCGCGGTCGAGGGCGCGGACGAGCGCTTCGCCGACGGGTTCGGTGATCTCGGCGGGCAGCCGGTCGGCGCCCTTGGCGTAGGCGGCGGGCAGGCCGAGGCGCAGGCAGGCCAGGGCCAGGGTGTGGTCGCGGATGCCGCTGATCCAGTGTTCGGCTTGCCACAGTGCCCCGCGCTCGATCGAGACGCGGGCGTGGAGCACGTGATGCCAGGCCAGGCCGACCAGATGCCCGGGATCGGCCGGTGCCGACCGCCGTTCGGCCGCCGCGCCGAACACCGTGCGGAAGGCCCCCTCACCCACCGGCCCGAACGTGGTCGCGGCCGTGAACCCCAGGTCCACCTCGAGCGAGTCCCCGAGCAGGAAGGCCTGGTACACGGCCGAGCCGCCGCGCAGGTCGAAGTGGTGGATCGCGCCGAGCTCCCGGTAGGCGAAGTCGCTCCAGTCGCCCAGCACCGCCTCCGGCTCGACACCGTCGGCCACGCCGAAGAAGAGGTCGATGTCGGACCAGCGGTCCTCAGCGTCGTGCGCGGCCGAGCCGGTGAGCGCGGCGCCGATGATCCGGTCGTCCACGCGGGCCCGCTCGATCAGCTGGGCCCGCACCTGGTGGCGGCGCTACTGGGTGAACATCACCCGACCCTATCCCGGTGATCAGGGCGAGCAGGTGCCGAGCATCTCATGCAGCGCGGCCTTCTCCGCCTTCGTGATCCGCAGCGCGTAGTGCCGCTTGACGGTGATCCACGATCGGGCGTACGTGCACCAATAGGCGACGACCGGCGGCCGCCAGGTGATCGGCGTGCTGCCGCCCTTGTCGATGTTGGCGGTGGCGCTGACGGTGACCAGTTCGGGGCGGATCAGGTCGTTGGCGAAGGCGTGGCGCTGGGCGTCGGTCCAGGTGTCGGCGCCCGAACGCCAGGCGTTGGCCAGGGGGACGAGGTGGTCGACGTCGATGTTCGCCTCGCTGGTGAGCAGCTTGCCGTCGTAGCGGCTGTACCAGGTGCCGGCCATGACACGGCAGGACGCGTCGCGCCGGACGGCCTGTCCGTCACGGTTCAGGACGATCTCTCGGGTGTCGCACGCGCCCCGCTGCGGGGCCCATTCGGGCATGAAGCGGGTGTGGCTGTAGCCGTGGAGTGTGCCCCTCTCGCCGACGGTCAGGCCGTCGAGCGCCGTACGGGCTTCGGTCACCGAGATCGGGACGGGCATCGTGCGCGCGGTCGCGGCGGCGCCGGCCGGCGGGACGAGCAGGAGAGTCGCGAGGAAGGGGACCACGAACCGCCCTGAGAAGATGGTCATGGATTACCAGTAACAGCCACCTCAAAGGAATGTCACGAGAAGTAATTGAGATGGCACCTAAAGTGACTCCATCAAGTGATTGACGGAGCGGCGGAGGCCGGATTAGTTTCGTTCCATGAGAGACAGTGACCAGGTCACCGTGATCATGAAAGTCGCGACACAGCTCTTCGCCGCACTCGGCTTCGACGGCACCTCCACCAGGCAGATCGCCGACGCGGCGGGCCTGAACATCGCCACCGTCAACTACCACGTCGGCGGCAAGCGGGAGCTCTACCTCGCCGTGATGGAGCGCGCCCACCAGGCCGAGCGCGCCGCCCTGGAGGGGGCGCTGGGCCGCCTGGGCGGCGACGACCCGGTCACCGGGATTCACCGGCTGATCGACGACTACCTGGAGTTCTGCGTGGTCCATCCCGAGGTGCCGGCGCTGTGGATGCACCGCTGGCTCTCCGACGCCAGCGACCTCACCGAGCTCGAACGCCACTACGTCCAGCCGCTGGTGGTGATGGTGACCGACGCCCTGCGTCCCTCGGTGGCGGCCGGGGTGATCGACCGCGCGGTCGACCTGGAGTACGCCATGTGGTCGGTGATCTGGTGCGTGCACGGGTTCGCCAAGGGCGGCGTGCTGGACGAGGAGGGCCACCGCAGGGGCGGGAGCGACACGGTGGCGCTGCGCCGCTTCCGCGCCCACCTGCACCTGACCGTGCACCGCATGCTCGGGCTGCCCGGCGAAACCCCGTGACCACGGCGGCGCCATGATACGAGGAGAGCGTGTGAACCTGCCCGACACCGGGAGGGCCGCCGACGAACTGCTGGCCGAGGTGGCCCGGCTCAAGGAGCACGATCTGCCGGTCAGGGGCAGCCAGGTGACCGCCTATGTCTACGACAGCGGCCGGGACGGCGTTCACGAGGCGGCGGCCCGCGCCTACGCGGAGATGCTGGAGGTCAACTGCCTCGACCCGACGGCGTTCCCCAGCGTGGTGGAGATGGAGAGGCAGGTCGTCGGCGCCGTCGCCGACCTGCTGGGCGGCGGCCACGGCATCTTCACCAGCGGCGGCACCGAGTCGATCATGCTGGCGGTGAAGGCCGCCCGCGACGCGGCCGGGCGCGACCGGCCCAACCTGGTGCTCCCCGTCACCACTCATCCGGCCTTCCACAAGGCGGCGCACTACCTCGGGCTCGAGGTCAGGCCGGTGCCGGTCGATCCGGTCACGTTCAAGGCCGGCGCGCGGGCCGTGGCGGCGGCGATGGACGACGACACCGTCCTGGTCGTCGCCTCGGCGCCGTCGTACCCCCAGGGCGTGATCGACCCGGTCGAGGAGATCGCGGCCGTGGCCGCCGCCGCGGGAGTCGGCTGCCATGTGGACGCGTGCGTGGGCGGGTGGCTGCTGCCGTGGCTGCGGGCGGCCGGCGCGGCGATCCCGCCATTCGACCTGTCGGTGCCGGGGGTCACCTCGCTCTCCTGTGACCTGCACAAGTTCGGGTACGCCCCGAAGGGCGCCTCGGTCGTGCTGTTCGCCGACCCGGCGACGCGCCGAAAGGCGTACTTCGCCTCGGCCGCCTGGCCCGGCTACACCGTCATCAACGCCACCGTGCAGAGCTCCAGGTCGGCGGGGTCGCTCGGCGGGGCGTGGGCCACTCTCCAGGCTCTGGGCCGCGACGGTTACCTGGCCCTGGGCCGGACCACGCTGGAGGCGACGGCCAGATTACGCGCGGGCATCGCGGCGATCCCGGGGCTGCGGGTGCTGGGCGATCCGGAGAGCTCGCTGGTGGCGTTCACCTCGGCGGAGCTCGACGTGTTCGTCCTGGCCGACGAGGCGCGGCGGCGCGGCTGGTACCTCCAGCCGCAGCTGTCGTACGCGGGCATCCCGGCCAACCTGCACATCACGGTCACCGGGGTGACGCTCTCGGGGATCGAGGCGCTGCTGAAGGTCATCGGCGAGGCGGCGGCGGCCGCCCGGACGCGCGGTCCGGCCGTACTCCCCGACGGGCTGATCGACCTGGTCGTGGACCTCGACCTGGAGGCACTGGACGACGCGGCCTTCGCCGAGCTGGCCGCGGCGGTCGGGGTGGACCTGCGGCCCGGCGCGGGACAGCCGGAGATGGCGCTGGTCAACGCGGTCCTGGACGCGCTGCCCGCGCCCCGGCGGGAGGCGGTGCTGGTGCGCTTCCTGTCAGTGATCTACAGCTGACAAGCCGGTGATCCGCGGCTCGCCTGCCGGTGATCTACCGCTGACGAGCACGGCGATCTACAACTAACGTTGCACTCCCCCGCATTCGGAAGGCGGACCTCGGCGGTCATTCCAAGGAAGGACACGGAACGTCCTCCGGAAGGATGTCCCGCGCCGGGTCACGCGGGACCGTGGAAACATGATTCGACTAGCCCGTATCGCCGCCTCGTGCGCCGTGGTCGCCCTGCTCGCCTCATGCGGGACGGCCACCACGGCCACCCCGGCGGCCCACCCGAGCCACGCCGGGGGACATGGGGCCAAGGTCGCGCCGGTGACCGCCCCCTTACGCGACGGCGAGCGGTTCGAGTCCTTGACGAT
The DNA here is from genome assembly GCF_040659625.1 of Nonomuraea sp. NPDC049750. Classification (NCBI taxonomy): domain Bacteria; kingdom Bacillati; phylum Actinomycetota; class Actinomycetes; order Streptosporangiales; family Streptosporangiaceae; genus Nonomuraea; species Nonomuraea sp. NPDC049750. The sequence goes on along the minus strand of NZ_JBFANB010000008.1, from coordinate 172,516 downwards.
GGCGGAGCCCTACACGCCGCACGCCCCCAACGGCGGCACGGACGACTACCGGTGTTTCGTCATCGACCCCAAGCTGACGAAGCAGGCGTTCCTGACCGGAGCCCAGTTCCAGCCGCAGAACGCCGACATCGTGCACCACGCGATCTTCTTCCGGGTCGACCCCCGGCAGGCGGCCAAGGCGAAGACGCTCGACGACAGCACCCCCGGTCAGGGCTGGACGTGCTTCGGTGACGCCGGCGTGGACGACGCCTCCTGGGTGGCGCACTGGGCGCCGGGGACCAACGAGACGCTGCTCGACTCGCGCTATGGCTACGCGTTGCCGCCGGGCAGCAAGCTCATCATGCAGATCCACTACAACACGCTGAACGTGGAAGGCACCCCCGGATCCGACAAGTCGGGCATCCGGCTGCGGCTCACCGACAAGACCCTGGAGCCGTTGGAGACCGCGCTGCTCCCGGGGCCGGTGGAGCTGCCGTGCACGCCGCAGGAGTCCGGCGCGCTGTGCGACCGGGCCGCCGCCGTCAAGGACGTGGCGCGCAGGTTCGGGCCGGGGTCCGAGGAGCAGGCCGACCAGCTGGCCAAGATGTGCGGGCCGCTCAAGCCGGGGCCGACGCAGCACTGCGACCGGCCCGTCCCGGGGCCCATCACGCTGCACGCGATGGCCGGGCACATGCACCTGCTCGGGCGCTCCATCAAGGTCGAGCTCAACCCCGGCACGCCCAAGGCGCAGACGCTGCTGAACGTCCCGAACTACGACTTCGACGACCAGGCGCTCCGCGTGCTGGCCAAGCCGGTCACCCTCAAGAAGGGCGACATGCTACGGGTGACCTGCACGCATGACGCCGGGCTGCGCGCGCGACTGCCGCAGCTGCGCAAGCTGCAGCCGCGCTACGTGGTCTGGGGCGAGGGAACCAGCGACGAGATGTGCCTGGGCCTCGCCATCTGGTCGAAAGCCGCATAAAGGGGGTAGGGCGCACGCACACCGCCAGGCCGGTGTGCGTGCGCCCGTGGTCGGGTCAAGCCGAGCATGACGTGATCCGGGCCGGGGGGCCGCCGCCCGCGGTCGGGGTCGATGTCAGCCCAGCGTGACCCGGTCCAGGTTGGGGCCGCCGCCCTCGGTCGTGGCCGTGAGGCGGATCGTGTTGGCCCCCGCCTGGAGGTCTACCGTGACCGTGCCGTCGGCCCAGGTGTCCCAGTTCGTGGTGGCGGGGAAGGACCGGGTGGTCACCGCCGTGCCGTTCACCGCGACCTCCATCGGCCGGTCCACCGCCGTCCCGTTGGCGTACCGGATCGTCAGGGGCGTGGTGCCCGCGGCGGTGGCGTTAACGGCGAACTCGACGTAGGAGCCCACGAGGTTGTCGTAGTTGACGAAGCCGGTCCCGGTGAAGCCGGTGTGGTTGGACTCCGCCACGCCCTGCGAGATCGTCGCGCTCTCCGCCTGATATTCGGTGCCGGGCTGGGTGGCCGCCGACACGTCGATGTAGTCCGCGTTCGGGCCGCCGTTCGCGGTGGTGGCCGTCGCGCGGATGGTGTTGGCCCCGGCGGTCAGCGGCAGTGTGAACGTGGCCGTCGCCCAGGTGTCCCAGTCGCCGGTACTGGGGAAGTCGCGGGTCAGCGTGGTGCCGTTGGCGGTGATGGTCATCGGGCGGTTGACCGTGGTGCCGTTGGCGTACCTGAGGGTGACGTTGGCGTTGCCGGCCGCGGTGGCGTTGACGGTGTACTCGACGTACGAGCCGACGACGTTGTCGTAGTTGACGAAGCCGGTGCCCGAGTAGCCCGCGTGGTTGGACTCGACGACGCCCTGCGAGATCGTCGCGTTCTCCGCCTCGTAGTGCGGGGTCACAGTGGTGGGCCGGGCGCGGATGAGGCGGGTCTCGCCGGGGCGCAGGGTGGCGCTGTAGGAGGAGGCGACGGTGCCTTCCGAGGCGCCGGACCACAGGTTCGTGACCTCGGCGGGCCCGGTGAAGCCCACTTGCGACCAGGTGACGCTGACGGTGGAGTTGCCGGAGGTTCCGGTGTTGTAGAGCGCCACGATGTAGTCGCCGTTCGACTCCCGTTTACGCCACACCTGGTTGACACCACTGTTCACAACCCGACTGGCGGCGACGCCGTCCTGGTCGACGGCGATGAGCCGGTCGTTGGTCAGCATGGCCAGGTCGGTCGAGGTGAGCGCGGTCAGGTCGGTGCCGAGCAGCAGCGGGCTGGAGATCATGGCCCAGTGCGTCATGTGCGTACGCCGCTGGTCGGCGGTGAGACCGACCTGGTCGCCGTTGCCGACCTCCAGGGAGTCGTAGTCGTTCCAGCCGCCGGGACCGGCGTACTGCTGCCAGCTGGCGGCCGAGGTGAACCGGCTGGAGACGTGCGACCAGTCGGTGAGGGGGAACCCGCTCCCGTTCGCGCCGGGACCGCAGTAGCACTCGACGTCGCCCTGGGTGCGCCAGCTGTTGGCCAGCCGCTTCCACGTGGTGGCCTGGGCGATGGGCAGGTTGTTGGACAACGCGAAGTTGATCGGCCGGCCGGTCTGGCGCAGCGCCTTGTCCCAGGCTTCGACGTCGGCGACCGTCGTCGCGTCCACGCCGTCGATCTTCAGGTAGTCGACGCCCCACGAGGCCATCTGATTCGCCCACGAATTGATGAACAGCTGCGCGCCGGGGTGGGAGTAGTTCAGCCGGTACATGTTCTTGCAGTTGTAGTTCTTGTGCGTCTGGGAGGTGTCGGCGATGTCCTGCGCGTGGTACGAGGTGCCTTCGACGGGCTTGTTGGCGGTGACGGCGTTCTTGGCGATGCCGGGCGTGACGTAGAAGCCGAACTTCAGCCCCTTGGCGTGCACGTAGTCGGCCAGCGCCTTGATCCCGCCGGGGAACTTGGCGGTGTCGACGGCCCACCGCCCGAAGCCGTCGACCTGGAAGCCGTTGGAGTCGCACTTCTGGTAGAAGTCGTCGAGGTTGACGTAGACGTAGCCGTGCGCGGCCAGGCTGCTGCTGACCAGCGCGTCGGCCTGGGCCTTCATCTTGGTCTCATCGGGCCAGCGCCGCACGAAGCTCCAGCTGCTCCACCCCATGGCGGGCCTGATCGACAGGCCGTTGTCGGACGCGGCCGCGGGCTGAAGGCCTGCGAACAGGCCCGCTAAGAGCACCGCCATCGCCGTGACTATCCCTCTCCCTCTCACGGGATTCTCTCCTTTGCTCGTACGGCCGGCCCGGTGAGCGCCAAGCGCCGTACGGGGCCGGGGACTGTCCAGGGGAACGCTCCTCCGGTGGAGCCGGCGCGCCGCCGCTACGTGCGCCTTCTGGGCCATGGCTGCCGTTGGTGCCGGCCGCCGTGCGAAGCGTCCACGCCCGCACGGCGGCCGGGGCTCAACCGATCGTGACGCGATCGAGGTTCGGACCGCCGCCGGCCGTGGTGGCGGTGGCGCGGATGGTGTTGGCGCCCGCGTTCAGCGGGACGGTGATCGACTTGGTCGTCCAGGTGTCCCAGTTCGCCGTCGGGTCGAAGGCGAGCTCGTCGGAGACGAGGGTGCCGTTGACCGTGACGTCCATCGGCCGGTTGGCCGCGGTGCCGTTGGCGAACCTCAGCGTCAGCGTGGCGTTCCCGGCCGACTCGGCGTTCGCCGTGAACTCGACGTAGGAGCCGACGAGGTTGTCGTAGTTGACGAAGCCGGTCCCGGTGAAGCCGGTGTGGTTGGACTCCGCGATGCCCTGGGAGATCGTGGCGTCCTCGGCCTGGTAGTCGGTGGTGGTTCCGCCGCCGCCCGGTGTCACGTCCACGTCGATGTAGTCGATGTTCGGGTTGCCGTTGGCCGTGGTCGCGGTGGCCCGGATCGTGTTGGCCCCGGCGTTGACCGGGACCGTGAAGGTGTCGGTGGCCCAGGTGTCCCAGGTGCCGGTGCTCGCGTAATCACGGGTGGCGAACACCGTCGTGCCGTTGACCGCTATCGCCGACGGCCGGTTGGTCGTCGTGCCGTTGGCGTACCGGAACTTGATCGTCGCCGTGCCCGCGGCGGCGGCGGTGATGGACCACTGCAGATAGGACCCGGCGGCGTTGTCGCCGTTGACGTAGCCCGTGCCGCTGTAACCGGTGTGGGAGTTCTCGAAGATGCCCTGCGAGATCGTCGCGTCCTCCGCCTCATAGCGGCCCGGCGGAGGTGTCGTGCCGCCGCCGGCCGCGTACTGGCCGCCGACCCACGCCTCGTCCACCCGCCAGCGGGAGACGCCGTGGTGGCCGGTCTTGGTGAGCCTGACGTAGCGGGCGGTGGTGGCGGTCAGGTCGATGAACTGCACGCCGCGCGCGTTCGGCACGGTGCCGGTCTTGACCGCGCTCCCCCAGCTCGACCCGTCGTTGCTGACGTACACCTGGTAGCCGGAGACGCGGGCCGACCCGGACGACGGATAGACCGTCGAGTCCTCCCGCTGGTTGAACGCCAGGTACTGGATCCGCTTGGCCGAACCCAGGTCGAAGGTCAGCGACGCGGGCTCGGCGGCGTTGCTGTCCCAGTAGGTGAGGTAGTCGCCGTCACCCGCCGCCGAGGCGCCGTGACCGCTGGTGGAGGAGCTCGCCGACAGCGAGACGCCGCTGTAGATGCCCTCGCGGCCGCTGGAGATCACCTTGAAGACCGTGTCGTACTGGTCCCAGGAGGAGATGCCGCTCAGCGTCAGCGTCCCGTTGGCCTGCGTGAACGTCACCGGCGAGCCGGTGCGCAGGTTCGTCACCGAGCTGATCCGGTAGCCGTTGTCACGCACCGACAGCGTGCTGCCGGACGGCGGCGTGACGACGTGGATGTAGTGCCGGTTGGGATCGGTCTTGGAGATCGTCGTCACGCCGTGGGCGCCGTTGTTCCAGAAGCCCGGTTTGAGGCCGCCGAACATGTAACCGCCGCCCTCGGTGCCGCCGAGCGACTCCCAGATCTCCTCCAGATAGGTGTTGGCGAAGTTGTTGAAGCTCACCTGCTGGGCGGGGAACTTGCCGTTGACCATCGCGGTCTCGGCCATCAGCGCCTTCACCGACGATCCGGCGTTGGTGATGAGCCGGCCCAGCGTGAGCTTGCGGTCGACCGCCTCGTCCGACCCGCCGTACCACCAGGGGCCGCCGGTCGGCAGCTTGAAGTCGGCCTCGATCAGCCTCGGCAGCGCCGTGTAGACCGCCTGCGGGTAGTCGTAGGAGGGCGACATGCCGGTCTTCTGCTCGTTGCTGATCATGTCCATGATCGGCGTGTCTTCGTTGTTGTTCGAGATCGTCATGTCCGGGCGCTGCTGGTAGATCTTGGCGTAGAGGTTGTTGCTCTCCCAGTAGGCGTTGTCGTTGTCGATCCAGAACCCGGCCAGCTTCGGATAGCGCTGCATCTGCTCGAAGAACTGCAGGTAGCTGAACTCCCCGAATCCGTCACGGGTGGTCAGGTCCACGTTGTGGCCCACGTAGCTGGAGAAGGCCGAGGAGTTGAGCCAGTCGCCGGAGCTGAGCCCCTCGTTGTGCCACTGCGGGTCGTCGGTCATGTAGTTGATGACCTTCAGCCCCTGCGCGTCGGCGGCGTCGATCAGCTCGCCCAGGAAGTCCCGCGTGGTGCGGCACGAGCCGGGGATCGACGACGGGTAGGGCCGGGCGTAGCCGAGCCTGCTGTGGAAGGTGGCCAGGACGATGTACTGGGCGTGCAGCTTCTTGGCCTCGTTGACCCAGTAGGAGGCGCTCCAGCCGCCGTTGGTCACGTCGGCCTCCCAGCCGCTGCAGCTGGTGTGCTGCGGCGAGGTGCGCTCGCCCCAGTGCAGGAAGAGGCCGGCGATCGAGTTGCGCAGGAACGCCTGGCGCGGGTGTTGCAGATCGGCCCGGGCGGGCAGTGCGGTGAGCAGGCCGAGCAGGAGGGCGAGTACGGCGAGGACCGCCGTACGCGACACACGGGACATATGCGTGCTCCTAGGGTCCGGTGATGTCGAGGTAGTCGAGGTTCGGGCAGCCGTTGGCGGTGGTGGCGGTGAGCCTGACCGTGTTCGCGCCGGCGACCAGGGTGGCGTTGACGGTCTTGCTCGCCCACGTGGTCCAGGCGCCGGTGCCCGCGAAGCTCAGGCCCGAGGCGACGACGGTGCCGTTGACCGTGACGTCCATGGGCCGGTTCGCGGAGGTGCCGTTGGCGTACCGGATGGTGAGGGTCGCGGGGCCCGCGGTGCCCTGCTGGAAGCCCCACTGGGTGTACGCGCCCGCCACGTTGTCGGAGTTGACGAAGCCGGTGCCGGAGTATCCGGCGTGGTTGGACTCGACCACGCCTTGGGAGATCGTCGCGTTCTCCGCCTCCAGGCGGGTCGCGGTGACCTGCACCTGCTTGTAGGCCCGCATGTTGGTGAGCAGCATGTAGCAGTTCTGCAGCGAGCCCGAGGTGTCGCCGAGCGAGCGGTAGATGCCCCACTTGGGGCGGACCCGGTCGCCCAGGAACGTGTCGCCGGTCTTGGTGGCGTCGACCAGCGTGGTGCTCCCGTCGCGCAGCACCCAGCGGACCGAGCCCGCGCTGCCGTCGCCGATCTTGATCTCGTACTCGGCGTCGATCCACTTGTCCTGCAGCGGCTCCAGGTTGGTCCGGCCGACCAGGATGCCCTGCTCGTAGATCGTGTGCTCGATGGTCTGCACGCCGTTCACCCGGCGCAGCGAGGTGGTCGTGATCGGCAGCCCGCCGGTACCCGGCATCTTCGTCTGGCTGATGTGGGTGAAGGTCGTGGTCGCCTTCAGCGAGCTCGGGATGAACATCGAGTACGTGACCCGCCACGTCTCCCCCTTCAGCCACTGCAGGTAGCCGCTGGGGTTACGGGTACCGGTCACCTCCTGCCGCTGCCGGTCGGTCATCGTGTCGCGGTCGACCGTGTGCATGTTGAAGCGGAAGTTGTTCCCTTCGGCGAAGATGTGCGGCTGGCCGGCGGGGTGGGAGTCGGCGCGGTCGTCCTCGATCGTCTCGAACGCGCCGAGCCCGACCGACGACGCCTCCGGCGCCCACATGAGCTGCCAGGCGAGCGCCGCCGCGGCCGGGCGGGCGGGCAGGTACGGGGTGAGGAGCGCGGCGCCTACGAGGGTCCCCAGCTGGCGTCGGGTGATGTCCATGGCTTCCTATCCGATTGTGATCTTGTCGAGGTTGGGGCCCCCGTTGGCCGTCGTGGCGGTCGTCCTGATCGTGTTGGCCCCCGCCGTGAGCTGGACGGTGAGCGTGGCGGTCTGCCAGGTGTCCCAGTTCCCGGTGCCGGCGAAGTCGCGGTTCACGGCCGTGCCGCCGTTGACCGCGATGGCCATCGGCCGGTTGACCGTGGTGCCGTTGGCGTAGCGGATCGTCAGCGTGGCGGGCCCCGCGGCCGCGGCGGTGACGGTGAACTCGACGTACGAACCGGTGACGTTGTCGAGGTTGACGAAGCCGGTGCCGGTGAAGCCGGTGTGGTTGGACTCCACGACGCCCTGGGAGATCGTGGCGTCCTCGGCCTGGTGGTCGGTGCCGCCCCCCGAGGCGGTCGCCACCTCGATGTAGTCGATGTTCGGGTTGCCGTTGGCCGTGGTCGCGGTGGCGCGCAACGTGTTGGCCCCGGCGTTGACCGGCACGGTGAAGGTGTCGGTGGCCCAGGTGTCCCAGGTGCCGGTGCTCGCGTAGTCACGCGTGGCGAACACCGTCGTACCGTTGACGGCGATCGCCGACGGCCGGTTGGTCGTGGTGCCGTTGGCGTACCGGAGCTTGATCGTCGCCGTGCCGGCCGCTGCCGCCTGGATGGCCCACTCGATGAAGGCGCCCGCCGCGTTGTCGCCGTTGACGTAGCCCGTGCCGCTGAAACCGGTGTGGGAGTTCTCGAAGATGCCCTGCGAGATCGTCGCGTCCTCCGCCTCGTAGCGGCCCGGCGGCGGCGGTGTGCTCGCGCCCGGCAGACCCCAGGCGGCGCCCGGCTTGGCGATCGGCACCGGCGCGATGACCAGGTCCGGGACCGCGCCCGCGTAGAGGAGCACCTCACGGTTCTTGGGCAGGGTGATGCCCAGGACGCCGCCGCCCAGGTCCGAGACCGTGGCGGGAGTGCCGTCGTCGAGCACGGCGGTGACAGTGCCGGTCAGGCCGTGGTCGAGCTTGAGCGGCTCACCCGCCAGGCTCCTGACCCGGACGAAGCGGGTCGCGCCCGCCTGCCGTACGGCGGAGACGAGGAAGGCGCCCTGCGTACGGAAGTCGTGCAGCGTGACGTCGGGCCACGAGCCCGGGATCGCGGGGAAGACGCGGACGACGCCGCCCCAGCTCTGGCAGAGCAGGTCGTGGATCGACTGCGAGGCCGACAGCGGCGTCTCGATGACCGGCCCGGCCTCGGTGTAGTGGGTGTTGGCCCGGCACGGATAGGACGTCGAGGGGTCGAAGAACTTCAGCAGGTAGGACAGCGCCGTGTCGCCCCGCCGCATCATGGCGTACATGGAGGCGGCGCCGGTGTAGCTGTAGCCCCGGTGGGCGCCGGTCAGAGCGTGCCACCGGACGATCGACTTCTCGATCAGCGAGCGGTTGCCCGTCTGATCCCAGTTGACCAGGTAGAGGGGATAAATCATCAAAAGGTGGGAGTAGTGGCGGTGGGACTGCGCGTACGGCGTGCTGCCGCCGATCATGTAGCCGTTCGTGTCCGTCGGGTACGACACGAGCGTGCTGAGCACCTGCTGCCACTTGGTCTTCAGCGGGTCGTCGACGCCCAGGCGGGCCGCCGAGTCGAGCAGCGTCTGACAGCCCCACCTGATCAGGGCCAGGTCGTAGTTGGTGTCCTGCGGCGGGACGGTCGGGTACTCGGGCGACAGCGTGCTCGGCAAGTGCAGCTTGCCGTCACTGCCACTGGCCAGGAAGTGCAGGTAGTAGTTGATCGCCCGGCGCAGCAGCGGGAACAACGTGTCCCTGAGCAGCGCGTCGTCCATCGTGTGCCGGTAGGACAGCCACACGTTGTGCAGCGCCCAGGTCAGGTCGCCGACCTCGGCGCCGCTGCCGGGCGTACCGACGCTCCGGTTGGCGAACATGTCCGAGCTGCGGCCCACGCCCGAGGAGTCGCTGCGGTACGCGCTGCCCACGTTGGCGGTCAGCTGCGCCCGGTTCTGGTCGAGCGTGCTGGTGACCGAGTCGAGCTCCAGGTGGTTGGAGCCGTGGATGAGCCAGTACTCCAGTTGCACGTTGAGGTTCCACCACACGCCGGGCCACGGGGTGGGCTCCAGCCACGGGCCGGTCGTCGCCATCACCGGCGCGCCCGCGCGGGTGGCGGAGGCCACCTTGTAGAGCTGGATCCAGTGGAAGCTCTGCAGCCGCTGGTCCGGGAAGGACGCGAAGCTCTTGCGGTAGAAGGCGTGCCACCAGGTCCGGTGCGCCGCCCGCAACGTGTCGTAGGTGCCCGCGTTCTGGATCCGGCCGAGCGAGGTCGTCTCGGCCGCGGTGTTGGACGGGAAGCTGTGGGCGACCGACAGCAGCAGCAGGTTGCCGCTCTGCCGGTAGGCGGTGGCGGTCTGCCCTCCCCCGGCCAGCCCTTGGAGCACCTGCTTGACGTCGCCGGTGGTCTTGGTGGTGTAGGCCGGGTTGTGCGTGTAGCCGGACGGCGGGTCCTCCGAAGCCTGCCTGGGACTGTCGGCCACCTCCGGGTGGAAGGTCCACCGGACCTGCTCACCGCCCGTTACCGAGGCGCTGGCCACGAACGTCTCGTCATGGATGAACGCGGTGAACGTGATCTTCCCCGACGAGGTGGTGACGGTGCCGGTCAGTTCGGCGTCCCACAGGCTCAGCCGCCAGTCGACGGCGGTGATGGTGCCGACGGGGTCGAGCGTGAGATGGCCCACGGGCAGCCGGCAGGTGCCGAACCCGCTGCCGAACTCCGGCCGGTGGTCCTGGACCCGCCCGTGCTGGGTGGTGAAGCGGATCTTGTTGGCGTCCGGCTCCTTGTAGATCATGCTGCCGAGCAGGCCGTCGCCCAGGAACGGGCCCTCGTGCCAGAGTGTGGGCAGCTTGGCCCACAGCAGGTCCTGCTCCCTCAGGAACGCGGCCCACTGGGCGTCCGAGGTCATCCGGACGTCGAGCGCCCAGGGCGCCGCCGACGCCTCGGCATGGGCGGGGACGGCGGTAGTGCCGGTCAGCGCGGCCGCGGCCAGGGTGCCGAAGGCGCCGCCCAGCACCACCCGGCGCGTCGGCTTACTCTCACTGTCGTCAGGTTCCATCACGCGAGGTTCTCCAGTTACTCGGGGTGCTTCGGGAGCTGCTCCCGCAGGGGGTGGCAGGCGGCCGCGCCGAAGCGCGGCCGCCTGGTGAGGGAGCGTGCGTCACTGGATGTTGGAGCGCCTGATCACGTCGGCGTCACCGTTGCCGTTGTTGTCGGAGTTGGTGGAGCCGAACCAGATGGCACTGGCGTTCGGCACCTTCTCCACCGCGCGGAGCCGGCCGTAGGTGCTGTTGAAGTAGGAGTTGACCGTCGAGACGTTCTCGCCGTTGAGCACGATCCGCCACAGCCGCTGGCCGCGCAGCGCCGCCATGAACACCGTGTTGTTCACGATGGCGATGCCGCTGGGCGAGGCCTCGGAGACGCTCCACGTGTACTTGGGGTTGGTCATGCCGGTGGTGCTGCAGGTGCCCTCGCAGGTGGGCCAGCCGTAGTTCTTGCCCGGCTGGATCAGGTTGAGCTCGTCCCTGGAGGAGTTGCCCAGCTCCGACTCCCACAGCCGCCCGGCCGAGTCCCACGCCAGGCCCTGCGGGTTGCGGTGGCCGTAGCTGTAGACGCGGGTGCCGAACGGGTTACCGGGAGCGGCCGCGCCCGTCTTGGTGATGCGCAGGATCTTGCCGTTGAGCGAGTCGAGGTCGGGCGCGTTGCTGCTGCTCTGCGCGTCACCGGTGGTGACGTACAGGTAGCCGTCGGGACCGAACCTGATGCGGCCGCCGTTGTGATAGCGGTTCTTGTCGATCATGCCCTGCAGGATCGCGCTGTAGCCACTGAGCGTGGTGCCGTTGAAGTTCATCTTCGCGACCCGGTTGCCCTCGGAGGCGGTGTGCATGAAGAACACCTCCTGGTCGGTCGTGCCGTTCCAGGTGGGCGAGAAGTCCAGGCCCATCAGGCCGCCCTCGCCATCGGTGGTCACCACGTTGGGCACGGTGCCGACCTGCGTCTTGGTGCCGGACGGGGTGATCTTGAATACCTTGAACGAGTCCCGCTCGGTGACCAGCGCGTACGAGCCGTCGGGCGCCCAGGAGATGTCCCACGGGATGTCCCAGCCGCCGGCGATCGTGGTCGGCGTCTGCGGCACGGTGCCGCAGCTACCGGTCGTGAACGACGCGGAGGCCGCGCTCGGAGTGGACAGCTGGTTGGCGCTGTCACGAGCGACGACGTCGAGCGTGTAGGTGTGCGCGCACTCCAGCGGCACGCTGGCGCTGGTCGCGGGCGGCGTGCCGGTGACCGTCTGCAGCACGGTGCCGGTGGCGTGGTCGCGGATCAGGTAGGCGCGGACGCCGTTGTCGTCGGTCGAGGCGGTCCAGGTCGCGGTGGCCGAGGTGGGCTGCACGCCGGTCACGGTGGGCTGGCCGGGCTGCGACGGGGGGTTGTCCGCGGGCGCGGGCAGCGTGCGACAGTTCGCCTCCGGGCTGCTCAGCGACACGTTCCCGGACGCGTCCCGGGCGAACACCGAGATCTGGTACGGGAAGTCGGAATTCAGCCCCGTCACCGTGTACGGCGGCGCGGGCGCGGTGGCGATCTGGGTGCCCTGGTGGAAGATGTCGTAGGCCACGACGCCGACGTTGTCGCTCGACGTCGGCCAGTCCAGCCGGATGCTGTTGTAGGTGATGTCACTGCAGACCGGCTGACCCGGGGCGGTCGGCTTCTCGGTGTCGCCGGGGCCGCTGACGCGCAGCCGGTCGAGGTTCGGGCCGCCGTTGGCGGTGGTGCCGGTGGCTCTGATCGTGTTATTGCCGGCGTTCAGCGTGGCGTTGACGCTGATCTCCTGCCACGTGGTCCACACGCCGGTGCTGGGGAAGGACTGGCTGGCCGCGACGGTCGTACCGTTGACCGTGACGCTCATCGGCCGGTCCACGGTGGTGCCGTTGGCGAAGCGGAAGGTCAGGGTCTGCGGCCCGGCGGTCGCGGCGCTCACCGCGAACTCGACGTAGGAGCCGGCCACGTTGTCGTAGTTCACGAAGCCGGAGCCGGTGTAACCGGCGTGGTTGGACTCGACGACGCCTTGCGAGATCGTGCCGCTCTCCGCCTGGTAGTCGGTGAAGTTCGAGCCCGAGGCGACCTCGGCCTCCAGGTAGTCCCAGTTCGGATTGCCGCCCGCGGTGGTGGCGGTGGCCTTGATCGTGTTGGTGCCGGCGACGACCGGCGCGGTCAGCGTGACCGTCGCCCAGGTGTCCCAGTTCGTGGTGGCGTTGAACGCCCGCGCCGCGGCGACGACGGTGCCGTTGACGGCGATGTCGCTCGGCCGGTTGGCGCTGGTGCCGTTGGCATAGCGGAAGGCCAGCGTGGCGGTGCCCGCGCTGGGCGCGTTGATGGTCCATTCGACCGAGGATCCGGCGACGTTGTCACCGTTGACGAAGCCGGTGCCGGAGTAACCGGTGTGGTTCGACTCCACGACACCTTGCGAGATCGTGGCGCTCTCCGCCTCGTATCGGGTGGGCGCCGCGGCGGCCGGAGGGGCCACGACCGTCAGCGCCCCGGCGAAGAGCGCGAGGACACCGGCGAGGACGCGGTACCTGCGTAAGTTCATTCGATCACTCCTGCGGGGGGTGGTATCTCGGCGAGAGATTGGAGCTTTTCATCGTGTTCCCACAAATAGTCACAACCGTCAACAGATTCTAGATCTTGGAACGATCCAATCTTTAGGAAACTTTCCTAACCCTACTTATGGTCATCCGGAGCAGAGATCGGATGTCCTGACGCCTGGACACGGAGAGAGCCAGGATGTTTGGCTATGCGACAGGCGAAAGGTTGGATCTGTCTCTCGACGCACTCGAAGGCGCGCCAGGCACTTCACCGCACTCAGGACAGCCGAGAGACATCACAGGTCAGAAGATCACAGGTGAGACCTAGGATGTCTTACCTGTGACGCTCACCAGCGTGAGGAGAGTCCCTTGCCCCTCAGAATCCGACATCGAGTGGTGGCCGTGGTGGCCCTCGGTGCCCTGCTGATCCAGCCCGTGCCCGCGGCCGTCGCCGCGGCCACGCTCCACGAAGCCGAGAACGCCACCATCTCGCAAGGCGTCGTGGAATCCAACCACGCCGGGTTCACCGGCACCGGTTTCGTCAACTACGACAACGTGACCGGCTCGTCGGTCGAATGGGCGACCGACTCACCGCAGGCGCGCCAGGTGCGGCTGATCCTGCGGTACGCCAACGGCACCACGGTGGACCGGCCGATGAGCATCTCCCTCAACGGCACGACCATCGCGACCGGCCTGTCCTTCCCCGGCACCGGGGCTTGGACCACCTGGCGGACGGTGACCGTACAGGCCTCGCTGGTCGCCGGCCCGAACACCGTACGGGCCACCGCGACGACCGCGAACGGCGGCCCGAACGTCGACTCGCTCACCGTCGACGACGGCACCACGGGCGGCGGGACCGACTGGTCCAAGGCCGTCGTCGACTCCACGATGGCCCGCTTCACCCCCAGCTCGCTGGGTGGCTGGAGCTACCCGCAGGGCTTATACCTGTGGGGGCAGTATCTCGTCTGGCAGCGCACCGGTGACGCCCGCTACCTGCAGTACATCAAGGACTGGACGGACCGGTTCGTCGACAGTTCGGGCAACATCTCCAACAGTTTCGGCAACCTCGACAGCATGCAGGCGGGTAACGTCCTGCTGGCCCTGTTCAAAGAGACGGGCCAGGCCCGCTACCGCACCGCCGCCACCAAGATCCGGACCCGGCTGAACACCTACCCGCGCACCTCCGACGGCGGCTGGTGGCACTCCACCTCCGACTCGCGGCAGGGCCAGCTCTGGGGCGACGGTGTCTACATGGCCGATCCGTTCCTGGCCCGCTACGGCGCCTGGGTCGCGGGCGACACCTTCACCAGCGCCGAGCCGGCCAAGCAGATCGAGGTCTATCACAGCCATCTGCGCCGCACCTCGGGCACGGCGGCCGGGCTGCTCTACCACGCCTACGACGAGCCCGGTGGCCTGACCGCCTCCTGGGTGAAGCCGTCCCTGGGCAACACGAACGGGATCTCGTGGTGCCGGGCCATGGGCTGGTTCGGCATGGCCACGATCGACATCCTCGACCTCATCCCGGCCGACCACCCGCGCCGGACCGCGTTGATCAACATCATCCGTGACCTGGTGCCCGCCTACGCCCGCTGGCAGGACCCGGCGACCGGACGGTGGTTCCAGGTGGTCACCGAGACGACGAACTCCGCCAACTGGACCGAGACGTCCTGCTCGGCGATGTACACGTACACGATCTCGAAGGCGGTCGAGCGCGGGTACGTGGACGCCTCCTACCGCGCCAACGCCGACCGGGGCTACCAGGGGGTGCTGAACAAGATCTCACTCGGCCAGGACGGGCGGACGAACCTCGTGGACGTCAGCGAGGGCACCAACGCCAGCGACTCGCTCAGCTACTACTTCAACCGGGGGCGGCCGGTGAACGACTTCCACGGGCTGGGCGCCTTCTTGATCATGAACGAGCAGATGATGCGCGTCGGCCCCGGCAGCTGACCCGCACGGCGCTCCTGGGACCGGCGCGCACGCGTCGATCCCAGGAGCCGAGTCGTGATCAAAATGTTCCTGCTACCCGGGGATCATCCCCCATATCCGACTTACGCTACGACGGACGGCGCACGGGGATGGGGATGGGGGATCGCATGGCGACATTGATGACACGGATGGCCGCTGCCTTGAAGGGAGAGGTCCGGGCCGACGAGCTCGAGGCGTACCGGCGGGCAGGCGGGATCGTGTACACCGAGCTGGAGCAGGCCGAAAGCCTCCGGGGCCGGTTGGCCCTGGAGGGGGTGAACCTGTGGCACGGCCCGCAGGGGGCCGCCGGGCAACTGCTGTGCGTGTGGAACGCGTTCGTCCTCCAGGCCATCGGCGAGCACCTGCTGGACGCCGACTACACCGCCGACCCTCGCACCTCCGGATTCGTGCCGCCGGTGACCGCCCGGCAGGTGGGCGCGTGCTTCGCACAGGTCGAAGGGTGGGTATCGCGGGCGCGGCAGGCGGCGGGCAATCCCGGCTACCTGGGGGAGCAGGAATTACTCCTCCCGGCCGACCTGCCGGAGTGGGCCGAGGCCGATCCGTGTCCGCTGCCGCACCTGCACGGCATGCTGGCCGCCTCCCGCGCGATCCGCCAGCACGCCGAGGTCGCGCTCGGCGTCTTCGAGAAGACGGTCGCCGACGCCGACCGGCACATGGACGCCCTGCGGCGGCTCAGGCAGCTCGTCGCCGAGGCCGCGACCGCCGCCGACTACGCCGAGGGACTGCTGGACACCGACCCGAACCCGCGGATGCACGAGGCGATCGAGCAGCGGCTGCAGCGGGCGCTGGAGATCTACTACCACCTCGGCCAGCTGACCGCGATGCCGCAGCTCATCGCCGACTACAAAGGGGCGGACGCGAGACGGGCCGTGCCTCCCGTCGCGACGCCGCCGGTGAACCCCCGCGGTTTCGACCCCTGGTGCCTGACCGACCCGCAGAAGCGCGGCGTTTGGCAGGCGGATCCCCGCGCCCGGCAAGCGATCAAGGAGATGTGGGAGTACGACCCCGACGCGGCCCACACCCTGCGCATCCAGGCCGAGATCGACGCCGCGTTCACCAGTGGCGCCATCACCTACGCCACCGACGCCGGGGGCAAGCCGTACGGCAGCTACTACTGCTGCCCGTGGGCGGCCATCTACCTGGTCCGGCGCCCGATCGTCATCGCTGGCACCCGGCTTCGTACGATGCAGCAGTTCACGTACGAGGTGTCGGCCGAGGACGTACCAAAGGGCGGCCGGTTCAAACGCGAGATCATCGTGTCCAACTTCAGGCCCACGGACGAGGTCGACTACTGCGACCCCGACGGCCTGCACGGAGACTGAGCGAGCTCGCCCAAAGCTCCATCGCCGCTCGCCGGGTGCCTGACCATGCCGGATGATCAGATCCAGCATGGTCAGGCACCCGGCGTGGTGGCTGGTGGCGGTGGCCAGTGGCGTGTGGCCAGTGGCTAGTGGCCCATCACCGGCCTCACCCCGGCGCTCGGGATCGGCAGATGCTCGCGGATGAGCAGCCAGCTCGCGGCCAGCACCCACAGCGCGGTGAGCACTCCGGGCACGAACGCCACCAACGCGCCGCCCGGCGCCAGCGGACCGCCGGTGATCGCGACCGTGAACGCGCCCAGGACGCTGACCACGGCGACGATGATGGCGCACCAGGCCATCCACTGCGGAAATACGTGCGTGCGCATGATGGCGGCGGCCGAGGCCGCGAACGGCACGGCCAGCGCGATTCCCATGATGGCGTCCATCACGGTCAGCGAGATGTACGGCGCCGCGGCGATGGCCAGCAGCGGCCGATGCGTGGTGACCGCGTAGGTCATCCCGGCGAACACGGATATGCCGATGAATCCGGTGGCGGCGAGAACTATGTACCCCGCGAGCACCATCGCGGGCGCGTCACTGGTCTCGTCCGAACGGCGGAAGGCAGTGGCCAGCGCCACGCCGAACCACAGGAACAGCGCGGTCGCGATGGCGTACAGCAGTGCCGCCGCCAGAACCTGGGCCCGGCGCTCGACCAGATACCCCGAGATCGTCATCGCGGATTCCGTGATCTGCGGCGCGTTCCCCATTATCAGGCGCCCGATGATCGCGACCACTATGGCCACGACGCCTGCCACTCCACCCCAGCGGAGCTCATGACTTTCTTTCATCGAAGTCACCTCCCACCTGCCATTATTCGGCGCCCTCGCTGCGCCTGGCAGGGTCAAAGGTCCCAATCTCGCGAGGCGGCCCACGCGCTGATCAGGCCTTACCGCTCTTCTGCAGCGCCCGGGTGAGCTCTTCCTTGGTCATGGACGAGCGGCCGGGGACTTTGGCCTCCTGAGCTCGGTGGTACAGATCCTCCTTGCTCGGTTCCTTGGATCCTCGGCTCTGCTTCCTCGATTTGTTACCGCTCCCCACCGGAAGACCGTGCTGGATCTCCTGTGCCTTGCGTTCGCTGAAGGCTCGGCCGAGCTCCTCCAGGCGCTCGCGGGAAACCGCCTTCTTGAGCGCTGGGAGGATCTCGCTCTCCTCCTCCTGAACGTGGTGCGCGACTGCCAGAACGAGCTCGTCCAGCAGCTTGTCGAACCGCTCCGTGTCGGTGTCGACGTCCAGGAGTTGGAGCAGCATCCGCTCGGCCTGGTGGTGTTCCTCCGCTCCCTCTCGGACCTGGTCCTTCTCACTGGGTACGGCCTTGGCGATCTCCGGGTAGACCAGTTCCTCCTCCCCCCTGGAGTGAGCGACGAATTTGGCGGCCAGTTCGGCTAGCAGGGCCGGACGATCCTCGGTGTCCTTCTTGAGCCGACCGAAAAGCCGCTCCACGTCGCGATGGTCTGACTTGATCATGCTGATGGCGTCCAATGTCATGGCTCCCCCTCTCTGGCGCCCCCGGTACCCGGCAAGGCCGGTCGTACGCGAAGTTGACGGACAACGGACCAGGTGTTTGCGCTTCTTGGACGCTGGCCGCCGAGCTACGCGCGCCATCCGCCGCGCCGGGCTTGCGCCGCGTCGGCTGGCCGGGCCCCCGGCAAATACCAACGTGCCTCTTGAACTGCGCGGATGAGACAGACGCACTGTTCGGAGCGTTGTCACAGATCGGGGCGCTGTCTTGTCTGAGCTGGTGAACGGCCGGATCGAGCCGGCCACTTCCGGGAAGGAATCATGATGAGCACCGATCACGCTCAAGCCCACCACCTGGAGAACCCCGACAAGAGCGGGCCACCGCCGCAGATCGACGTCGTCGGCACCGTACCGGGGGCGCCGGCCGCGCCGGAGGGGGCCGAAGCGATGACGCTCCGGGTCACGCTGCCGCCGAACAGCCCGGGTGCGCCGCCTCACCGGCACTCCGGGCCCGCGTACGGCTACGTGATCAAGGGCGCCGTCAACTTCGAGCTCGAAGGCGAACCTGTGCGGGTTCTCCGGCCTGGTGACGCGTTCTGGGAGCCCGGTGGAGACGTGATCCACTACCAGGACGGCAACCACCTCACCGACGAGGAGTCGCAGTTCGTGGTGACGATGTTCTGCGCGCCTGGACAGCCGATGCTGATCCCGGTCAGCCCGGAAGAGCTGGAAGCTCGGCGAGACCGTCGCGCCCCACAGTCATGACCAAGGTCTCGTTGACTGCCCTCGTTCGCGATCAGCTCACGCTTGCCCGCGAGGCGGACAGCGGCCAGTCCTGGGACGGGATGCCCGGCGATCTGCTGGTCATGCCTGAACGCCGCCACCGCGTGGAGGCCGTACAGGACTGCGCGTTCCTGTTCACCACCGCACGCTGAAAGCCAAGAAGGCGGAACCGGTTTCGGTTCCGCCTCCGGCGTCGCCAGACGGTCATTTATCGCACGGAGGCGAACGCCACGGCCGTGGTGGACGCGATGGCCGTCGTGAGGACCACCATCAGGAGCACGGTGCCCAGCGGGTTCTTCCGCGGGCGCGGTGGCGGGGCGCGATGGGCGCGTACAAAGGCGACCGGGGGCTTGGGCGTCGGCTTGAGGGTCGGTGTGGGTTTCGGCGTCGGCTTGGCCGGCTTGACGCGGACCGGCTGGGGTGCGATGTGGGGCACCCGCACCCGGTTGGGTGTCGGCCGCTGAGTCGGCTTGGGTTTCGCGGGGCGGGGAGTGATCACCACCCGCACCCTGGGCGTCACCTTCGGGGTGGCCACGGGCTGCGGTTTCGGAGTGACGACGGGGCGCGGCTTCACGATCACCACGGTCGGCGGCTTCACCACGGTCGGCGGCTGCGCCGCCGGCGCCGCGCATTTCCCGATGTGTACGCTCACCAGCGGCACGTCCACACACACGGTCGCCTCGACGCCGACCTTCACCGTCACGTCGCCCGGATCCGGATCGGCCGCGGCGGGAGCGCTCGCGGACAGCGCCAACAGCGTGCCCGCCAGGAGCAGCGGCATGCGCCAGGCCCCCACGGTCACACGCCTCCGGCTATCCGGGCGAACTCCTGCAGCGCGCCCTTGTACGCCTCCGGCCCCACGGCCAGCGGTCCGTCGAAGGCGTGGGAGATGTCCCAGGTGAGGTAGACGCCGAAGCCGAGCATCGCGGCCATCGCCAGCAGCGGCAGGACCGCCAGCCCGGTCGGCCGCGCTCCGGCCAGGAACGGGAACAGGACGACCAGCAGGCCGGTGAGGATCGTCAGGGCCAGCAGCCCGTCGGGCGGCGTCGCGGCGGCGTCGGCGGTGCGCTGGGAACGGGCGGAGGCGATCGCCGCGAGGTGGTCGAGCACCGCGGTCTTGGCCTCCTTCTGGTCGGCGGTCACCTGCAGCGCGGCGACGCGGGCCCGGAGCGCGTCGAGCCGCTCCGTGCCGACGGGATCCATCGAGCCGCGCTGCATGACGGGCCACTCGTCCCGGACGACGAACGTGATGTAGTCGCGCAGCCCGGCGCGCACCACGTCGGGGGCGGTGCCCGGCAGGCCGGACGCCGACCAGTAGGCCTCGACGGCGGCCTGGCTCTCGGTGTGGGTGTTCTGGCTTGCGGAGTCGGCGGTGGTCCACGGCACGATGATCGCGATGGCGAAGACCAGGAGGAACAGGGCGGACAGCATCGCGCCCGCGTGGCCGGCCGACGGTCCGCCGGCGTCGTTGTCGTCGCTGCCCTTCTTCGTGAGCCTGAACAGGGTGGCCGCCAGCGCCACCACACCCACCGCGGCCACGGCCGCGATTACGTATTGCAGCATAAGGATCTCCCCAATCCCCACCGAACACCGAGCGTGACATTACTATCACAGACCGCATGACTACTCAGGGGATAGATTGCGGTACGGTACGTAACCGATCGGTAACGGTCGGGCGGAGTTTCCGCTGCGATGGTCGATCAGTTCCCGGTGGTCAGGACCATGCGGAAGCGGGCCTGGCCGGAGAGCATTTTCTGGAACGCCGCCCGGGCCTCCTCCAGCGGGACCTCCTCGGTCCACGCCCGGACACCGCTCTGGGCGGCGAACCTCATGGTGTCCTGGATGTCGACGGCGTTGCCGGAAGCGTGCCCGTACACCCGCCTGGCCGCCGCCACCAGCTGCAGGGGCGTGACCCGCAGCGGTTCCATGTCGACGCCGACGACGATGAGCTCACCGCGGGGCCCCAGGCCGTCGATGGTCGCGGACATCGCCTCGGCGTTGGTCACCGTGGCCAGCACCACCTTCGCTCCTCCGCACGCCTGTAGCGCGTCGGCCACCGGCGCGGTGGCGCTGTCGACGTAGTGGGCGGCGCCGAGCTTGTGCGCCAGCGGCGCCTTGTCGGGACCGCGGGCCAGCGCGATGGTGTTGAAGCCCATCTTCGCGGCGAACTGGACGCCCAGGTGCCCCAGGCCGCCTACCCCGAGGATCGCCACGGTGTCGCCCGGACGCGCGGAGCTGTGGCGCAGCGCGTTGTACACGGTCACGCCGGCACAGGCCAGGGGCCCGGCCTCCACCGCCGTCAGCTCGTCCGGGATCGCGGCCAGGGCGACGGCCGGCACCACGACGGAGTCGGCGAACCCGCCCGCGTACGCGGCACCCGGCACCTGCAGCTCGGGGCACAGGATGCCGTCTCCCTGCCTGCAGGCGTCGCAGTGGCCGCAGCTGCCTCCGTACCAGCCGACCGCCACCCGATCACCGACGGACCAGCCGGTGACGTGGTCGCCGACCGCGTCGACGCGTCCCGCGATCTCGTGCCCCGCTGTGACGGGGAACGTGGTGCCCGGGATGTGGCCGGAGGTGATCAACGCGTCGGAGTGGCACACCCCGCACGCCTCGACGGTGATCCGCACCTGGCCCGGGCCCGGCTCCCGGGTGTCCGCCCGGACGAGGGACAGGTCCCCGCCAGGCTCGCCGACCTGCATGGAACGGTGTGTGGCCGAAGAAGACATGGCGTCTCCTTTTCGTCTCATGGAACGCGGCGACCTTCGGCGCGGCCGTCACAAGTCCATCGTTCCACCAGACGCTTTGACCATTTGTCCGACCCCTGGTAAACCTCGGCCGGCAGAGTCGGATTCCTGACAAGGCCCGCTTCGCGGGCCCGGCGGCTGGACGGATCGCCGAGGAGATCTCGGCGTTCGGCGAGAAACGTCCAGCCTGACGCTCCGTGTCAGGAAACATCGGGAGCATGGGCGGCGTGAACCTTCTCAACGGCCGCAGATTCGTGATGGTGAGTTCGACGGCGAGCGTGGTGGACCAGGAGCGGCCCACCGCGTTCGACTACTGGGAGGCCGACGGGGTGGTGTGGGGCAGCTACACGGGTGACACCGTCACCCACGGCCGTTTCGTCGGCACCAGGGACGGCGACCTGGTCTCCATCGCCTACGCGCACGCGCTCAAGGCCGGGGGCAAGGCGGGCGGCCAGAGCAACAGCCGCATCGAGACCGAGGCCGACGGACGGCTGCGCCTGGTGGAGGAGTTCCAGTTCGAGGGCGACGACACCCGGCACGTCAGCGTGTGCACCGAGGTCGTCACCGGCTGATCCTCCGGCCCCTCAGCACCGGCTGACCTGACCATCCTTCCGCCTGACCTACCCGTCCTTGCGCAGGGCGGCCCTTCCCTCCGCGGCGCCGACGAAGCGCATCTTGCCGAGCGGCACGTCGCCAGGGGCCTCCTGGGCCGCCCGCCGTGCGGGACGGGCCTTGTCACGGTCGCTGGGCAGCACGTACGGCCGCCTGAGCACCTCGTCCAGGATGAAGACCGTCTCGGTCGCCTTCACGGCCGGGATGTTGGCCAGCCGATCGGTCACCATGGCGTGGACCTCGGCCACGTCCGACATCCGTACCTGGATCATCGCGTCGTGCTGGCCGGTGGTGATCGCGCAGTACTCGACCTCGGGCATCCTGGCCAGCTCGGCCCTGAACTGCTTCCACATCTGCTGCCGGACGGTCACGAAGATCAGCGCGGTGATGCCGAGCCCCGTCCTGACGTGGTCGATCTCGGCGGTGAACCGCTTGATCGCGCCGTCGGCGCGCAGCGCCTCGAAGCGGGTGTAGGCGTTGGCCCGGGAGATACCCACCCGCTCGGCCAGTGACGAGACCGAGATCCTGCCGTTCTCCCGCAGGACCTCGAGGATCTTCAGGTGGACGGCGTCGAGCTCCAGGCCGATGCCGATCCGTCCAGGCTGACCGCTACCGCTGGCACCATTCCTGGAAATTTCACTCATAGTTACCCCCAGCCCATTTATATACGTCTCAGCGACCGCACAGTGCCTGGACGTTCTGCCCGACAATCCTCGACATCTTTCGGCCAACCGTCCAACTGGAGGACTCAATGGCGACCCGCTCGCAGACGGCGGCTGTGCTGCTCGCCGGTGCACTCGCCCTCGCCGCCTGCGGAAGCGGCGGTTCCCAGACCCCCGCCGCCCAGAGCGGCGGCGGCAAGACCCTGGTGATCGACACGTCCTTCGACCTCAAGACGGCCGACCCCGGGCGCACGTACGAGCCGACCGGCCTGACCGTCGAGAAGGCGATCTACGAGACGCTCCTCACCTTCGACGGCGCCGACGTGACCAAGCCGGTGCCGGCGCTGGCCGAGTCGTACGAGCTGTCCAAGGACGGCAAGGTGCTCACGCTCAAGCTCAAGCAGGGCGCGACGTTCGCCGACGGCTCCCCCGTCACCGCGGACGACGTGGTGTTCTCCCTGAACCGGGTGCGGGACATGAAGGGGACCCCGTCGTTCCTGCTCGACGGTGTCGAGGTGGCCAAGGAGGGCGACTCGACGATCACGCTGACCTCCAAGGCGGCCAACCCGGCGCTGCCGTTCATCCTGCCGAACCCGGCGCTCGGCATCATCAACAGCAAGCTCGCCAAGCAGCACGGCGCGACCGCGGACGCGCAGGACAAGGCCGAGCAGTACCTGAACGCCTCCTCCGCCGGCTCGGGCCCGTACACGATCGAGTCGTTCAACGTGAGCAGCCAGGTCGTGCTGAAGGCGAACCCGAAGTACTACGGCGCCAAGCCCGCCTACGACAAGGTCGTCATCCGCAACGTCGAGTCCGCCACGCAGAAGCTGAACGTCCAGCGCGGCGACAGCCAGGTGGCGCTCAACCTGTCGGGCGACCAGGTGACCGGCATGCCGGCGACGCTGCAGGTCAAGAAGACCGCCTCGGCCAACGTGATCTTCCTGCTGGCCAACCAGGACGACAAGGTCAGCAAGACGACGCCGAACGCCAAGTTCGTCGAGGCCGTGCGCAAGGGCGTCGACTATGCGGGCCTGCTCGAACTGGCCGGTGAGGGCTCCACGCAGGCGCCCGGCGTCATCCCGTCGCAGCTGCTGGGCGCGCTGCCCGCCGACCAGGCGGCCAAGCGCGACGTCGAGGGCGCCAAGGCGGCCCTGGCCGCCAGCGGCGTGGCCAACCCCACGGTGAAGCTGGAGTACCCGAGCGAGCTGACCGTGAACGGCCTGTCGTTCCAGCCGCTGGCCGAGCGGATCCAGGCCAACCTCAAGGAGGTCGGCATCACGGTGGACCTGCAGCCCGCGCCGGTCACCACCGCGCTGGACAACTACCGCAACGGCAAGGAGGAGATGGGCCTGTGGTACTGGGGCCCTGACTACCCGGACCCCAGCGACTACCTGGCCTTCCTGCCGGGCAAGACGGTGGGCCTGCGGGCGGGCTGGAAGGCCGGCGCGGCCAAGGAGATCGAGGCCGCGGGTGAGAAGGCCGCGGTCGCGATCGGCGACGATGCGCGCAAGCAGGCGTACGCCGACGTGCAGACGAAGCTGAACGCCTCGGGCCCGTTCATCCCGCTGATCCAGCCGAGCCAGAACATCGTGACGGCCGCCTCGGTGACCGGCCTGGAGTATCACCCGGTCTGGACCGTCGACGTCGCCGACCTCGGCGCGAAGTAGGCATGCCCGCCACCCCCGCCCCGCCCCGCCCGTCCAGGCGGCGCGGGGCGCATCCCCTCGCCCGGTTCCTGATCCGGCGGATCCTCATGGCGCTCCTGCTGGCCTGGGGCATCACGCTGGTGACGTTCGTGCTGACGAATCTGGTGCCCGGCGACCCCGTGGCCGCGAACCTGGGCCAGCGGGCCCTGGGCGACCCGGCCATCGTGGCGCAGTGGCGCACCGAGCACGGCCTGGACAAGCCGCTGTGGGAGCAGTACCTGCTGCACCTGCAGGGCGTCGTCCACGGCGACCTCGGCACCAGCCAGCAGAGTCACCGGCCGGTGAGCCAGGACCTGGCCGAGTTCGTCCCGGCGACGCTGGAGCTGGCCGGGGCGGCGATCCTGGTCTCCCTCGTGCTCGGCGTGGCGTTCGGTGTGATCGCCGCGCTGCGCAGGGACCGGCTGTCGGACCACGCGCTGCGGGTGCTGAGCCTGATCGGCATCTCGGTGCCGACATTCTGGCTGGCGCTGGTGGCCTTCTACGTGTTCTTCTACCGGCTGCAGATCACCCCGGGCAGCGGCAGGGTCGACGCGGCGCTGGGCACCGCCCCGGCCGTCACCGGCCTGCAGACGGTGGACGCGCTGCTCGCCGGCCGGTGGGACATCTTCGGCTCGGCCGTCGGCCACCTGATCACGCCCGCCCTCGTGCTGGCCCTGTACACGATCGGGCTGCTGACCCGCTTCACCCGCTCGGCCGTGCTGGAGGTGCTCGGCCAGGATTACGTGCGGGCCGCCCGCGCCAAGGGCCTGCCTGGCCGGACGATCCTGTTCCGGTACGTGCTGCGCTCGGCGCTGGTGCCGATCATCACCGTCGCGGGCCTGGCGTTCGGCAGCCTGCTGTCCGGCACGGTACTGGTCGAGGCGATCTTCGCCTGGCCGGGCGTCGGCCAGTACGCCTACAAGAGCGCCACCACCCTCGACCTGCCCGCCGTCATGGGCGTCGGGCTGGTGGTCGGCGTCGTCTACCTCGTCATCAACCTGATCGTGGACGTGCTGTACGGCGTCATCGATCCCCGAGTGAGGCTTCAGTGAATCGGGATCCCCTGGCCCGCAAGGGCCTGACCGGGCGGCTCCCCCATGCCTGGCGGCAACCGCTGGCCATCGTCGGCGGCGTGATCGCGATCGCCTGGCTCGTGATCGCGCTGGCCGCGCCGGTGCTCGCGCCGCACGACCCGCTGGCCCAGGACCTGCCGCGCCTGGCAGCCCCCGGACCAGGCCATTGGTTCGGTACGGACCAGCTCGGCCGGGACATCCTCAGCCGGGTCATGCACGGCGCGCGGGTGTCGATCCCGCTGACGCTGATGCTGGTGGCACTGTCGGTCCTGATCGGCGGCCTGCTCGGCGCCTGCGCCGGATATTTCGGCCGATGGGTGGATGAGACGATCATGCGGGTGGCGGACCTGGTGTTCGCGTTCCCGACGGTCATCCTGGCCATGGTGGTGGCCGCGGCGCTCGGGGCCAGCCTGACCAACGCGGTGCTGGCCGTACTCGTCGTGGCCTGGCCCGCCTACGCCCGCGTGACGCGCGGGCTGGTGCTGGGCGTGCGGGAGCGGGAGTTCGTACTGAGCGGGCGGCTGCTGGGCTTCTCGGCCTGGCGCTCGCTGCGAGTGGACGTGCTGCCGAACGTGACGGGCCCGGTGCTCGTCCTGGCCACGCTCGACATCGGCACCGCGCTGCTGCTGCTGTCCGGATTGTCGTTCCTCGGCCTCGGGGCCAAGCCGCCGTCTCCGGAGTGGGGCGCGATGGTGGCCTCCGGCGTGGAGGTCTTCGACAGCTGGTGGGTGGCGACCTTCCCCGGCCTGGCGATCCTGACCGTGGTGCTGGCCTTCAACTTCCTCGGCGACACGCTGCGGGACGCCCTCGACCCCCGTACGGCCCGCGCCATCAAGGAGCGTGCGCTGTGACCCTGGACATCACCGACCTGAAGGTCACCATCGGCGGCAAGGAGATCCTGCGCGGCGTGGACCTGTCGCTCCAGGAGGGCAGGGTGCACGGGCTGGCGGGCGAAAGCGGGTCCGGCAAGACGATGACCGGCCTGGCCGTACTCGGGCTGCTGCCGCACGGCTCGCGGACCACCGGCAGCATCGCGCTCGGCGACCGCGAACTGCTCACGCTGCCGCCGAAGGAGCTGAACCGGGTACGCGGCGGCGAAGTGGCCATGGTCTTCCAGGACCCGGCCACGAGCCTGCACCCGATGCTCACGATCGGCAAGCAGCTCACCGAGCACATGCGCCACCACCTCGGCGTCGACAAGCGGGAGGCCCGGCGGCGGGCCGTCGAACTGCTCGGCAAGGTACGCATCCCCGGCGCCGAGGAGGCGTACGGGCGCTTCCCGCACCAGTTCTCGGGCGGCATGCGGCAGCGCGTCGCGATCGCCATCGCGCTGGCCTGCTCCCCCAAGGTGCTGATCGCCGACGAGCCGACGACCGCGCTGGACGTGACCGTGCAGGCGGGGGTCCTGCGGCTGTTGCGGGGGCTCTGCGACGAGCTGGGGCTGGCCGTGCTGCTCGTCACCCACGACCTGGGCGTCATGTCGGCGGTGGCGGACGAGGTGAGCGTGATGAAGGACGGCCTGGTGGTGGAGACGGGGCCGCGCGGCCAGGTGCTGCGCGAACCTGCCCACCCGTACACCCGCTCCCTGCTCGACTCGCTACCCGACGCCGGGTCCGACCCCGCTCCCCGTTCGGAGGATTCATGACCCTGCTGGCGATCGACGACCTGGTCGTCGAGCACCGCTCGCCCGGGCGCCCGATCGTCAGGGCGGTCGCCGGGGCGAGCCTGTCCGTCGGGCCCGGCGAGGTCGTCGGCCTGGTCGGCGAGTCCGGCTGCGGCAAGTCGACGCTGGCCCGCGCCGTCTGCGGGCTGAACCCCGTCACCGAGGGCTCGATCACGTTCGACGGGCAGCCGGTCACGCCGCTCGGGCTGCGGCGGCGCAAGCTGACGGGCATCCAGATGGTGTTCCAGGACCCGTACGCGTCGCTGAACCCGCGCCGCCGCGTGGGCGACCAGATCGCCGACGGACTCCGTACCTCCGGCGACACCGCCACCGCGCCCGCCGACCTGCTGGAACGCGTCGGGCTACCGCGCGACTTCGTCAGCCGACACCCGCACGAGTTCTCGGGCGGCCAGCGGCAGCGCATCGCGATCGCCAGGGCGCTGGCGGCCCGGCCCCGGCTGCTGATCGGCGACGAGCCCATCTCGGCGCTGGACGCCTCGGCCCAGTCGCAGGTCGCCACCCTGATGCGCGACCTGGCCGTGGACTCGGGGGCGGGGCTACTGTTCATCAGCCACGACCTGTCGGTGGTGCGGCTGATCGCCGACCGGATCGCGGTCATGTACCTCGGCCGGATCGTCGAGGTCGGGAACACGGCCGAGGTGTGGGCCAACCCCCGGCACCCGTACACGCAGGCGCTCCTGCGCGCGATTCCCAAGCCCGACGGGATGGGCGTGCTGCCCGCCGAACTGCCCGGCGACGTGCCTGACCCGGCCGACCCGCCGGCGGGGTGCCGGTTCAATCCGCGCTGCCCGCAGGTCATGGACGTGTGCCGGGACAAGGAGCCCGATTTCGGACCGGTCGCCTGCTGGCTGCACGAGCCCAAGTGACGGACCCGACGTGACGGACCCCGACGTAACGGAACCCACCCAGGGACCGGTCCTGGAACCCACCCCGGAACCGACCCTGAAACCCACCACGGACCCTGCCCTGGAGCCCACCACGGATCCCATCGCAGTTCCCATCCTGGAGCAGCCCAGCCCGGAGTCCATCCTGACGGCCGTGCGGGGGGCGATGGCCGAGGCAGAGGTCGACGCCCTGGTGTTACGGCCATCGCCCGACTTCAGGTTCCTGGGCGGGCAGGGCGACGGGTTTCTCGTCGTCACCCTGGACACGGCTGCCGAGACCGCCGACCCGGTCCCGCTCGTACCCCGGGCCGCGCGGCGCGTCGGCGTGGACCCGGAGATGCGGGTCCGCGAGCTGTTCGGCCTCGCGATCGAGGCCGAGCTGGTGCCCGCCACGGCCGTGCTGGCGCCGCTGCGGCTGCGCAAGCGGCCGCACGAGATCGAGGCGGTCCAGCGCGCCGTCGTGGCCGCGGAATCGGTGCTCGGCCAGGCCCGCGAGCTGTCCTGGTTCGGCGCCACCGAGCGCGCGATGGCGGCCCGGCTGCGGTTACTGCTGCTGGAGACCGGCTGCGAGGAGGTCCTGTCGCTGCGGGTCGCCGCGGGCGAGCACACCGCACGACCCGCGCACCTCCCCGGCAGCCGGGTGATCAACCCAGGCGACGCGCTGCTGGTGTCGCTCTGCGGCCGGTGGGACGGCTACTGCGCGGAGGTGGCACGGGTGTTCGCCGTCGCCGAGCCGCCGGAGGACTTCGAGGCCATGTACTCGGTCGTACTCGCCGCACGGGCCGCCGCCCTCCACTCGGCGGCCCGGCCGTCGGCCGACGCCGAGAGCGTGGCCAAGGCGGTCGGGGACGTGATCGACGGCAGCGGGTACGGCCGTTACGCCGCCGCCCACTTCGGCCGGGGCGTCGGGCTGGGCCACGACGAGGGCCCGCGCGTACAGCCCGGCGACGGCACGCCACTGGAACCGGGGATGACCCTGTGCCTGGAGCCCGCGATCTACGTGCCGGACCTGTTCGGCGCCCGGGTGGCCGACGTGGTCGCCATCACGGCGTCGGGCCCGACCCCCCTCGGCTCCGCCCACCACACCCTGCAGGTCCTCGACCACTGACGCCGCACACCACACGGATGCACCTCCGGAGCCCAGGCCCGCCCCCGCGGCCCCGGATCACACCTCCGGGGCCGCCCCTCCGTAACCCCGGATCACACCTCCGGGGCCGCCCCTCCGTAACCCCGGATCACACCTCCGGGGCCGCCCCTCCGTAACCCCGGATCGCATCTCCAAGGGTCGCCCCTCCGTGGCGTCGGCAAACGACCCGTCTAGGCTGATTGAGACGATCATCGGAGGGCGTCTTGGACCAGTTCGTGCTGCTCATGCTCATCCTGCTGGGCGCCCTGATCACGGTGCCGCTCGGCGACCGGCTCGGGCTTCCGCCACCCGTCCTGATGACCCTGCTCGGCATCGTCCTGGCCCTGCTGCCGTTCGTACCAAACGTGGACGTACCCCCCGATATCGTCCTACCGCTCCTCCTCCCTCCCCTGCTGTACGCGGCGGTACGCCGCACGTCATGGCGCCAGTTCGCGGCGAACTGGCGACCGATCTTCCTGCTCGCCGTGGCGCTGGTGTTCGTGACGACGGCGGCCGTCGCGGTGACGGCGCACGCGCTCATCCCCGGCCTGCCGATCGCGGCCGCGGCGGCGCTCGGCGCGCTGGTGGCGCCGCCCGACCCGGTGGCGGCCACGGCGGTGGCGGGCCGGCTGGGGCTGCCCAGGCGGCTGGTGTCGCTGCTGGAGGGCGAGGGCCTGTTCAACGACGTCACCGCGATCGTGCTGTACAAGGTGGCGATCACGGCGGCGGTCACCGGCGTCTTCTGGTGGCCGGGCGCGCTGGGCGAGTTCGTGCTGTCGGCGGTGGTGGCGGTCGCGGTGGGACTCGGGCTCGGCTGGCTCGCCGGCCGGTTGATGGCCCTGCTGGGCGATGCCACGCTGCAGGTGGGGCTGTCGCTGCTGGTGCCGTTCGTCAGCTACGCGGTGGCCGACAAGTGGCACGGCTCGGGGGTGCTGGCCGTACTGACCAGCGCGTTCTACCTGAGCGACCGTATGTCGGACGCCGACGACGTACACGGCAGGTTCGCGTCCGCGACGTTCTGGCAGATCGTCGTGACGGGCGTGGCGTTCGGCCTGATCGGGCTGGAGCTGCACAGCCTGTTCGGTACGGTCGGCGGCCGGCTGACCGAGGTGCTCGGCTGGAGCGCCGCCGTGGTGGCCGTCGTGGTAGTGGTACGGCTGGTCTGGCTGCTACCTGCCGCCTGGTTGGCCAGGAAGACCCGCCGGGCCGGCGACGACGACTCCGAGGTACCGCTGACCTGGCGCGAGACGGTCGTGATGTGGTGGGCGGGCATGCGCGGCGTCGCCTCGGTGGCACTCGCCCTGGCCCTCCCGCTGAAGACGGAGGACGGGTCGCCGTTCCCGGAACGGGCCGTGCTGGTGTTCATCGCGTTCGCCGTCATCCTGGTCACGCTGGTCCTCCAAGGCCTGACCCTGCCCTGGCTGGTGACCAAGCTGGGCGTCAAAACCGACACCGCAGCCGAACGAGACCTGGAACGCCGCCTGGCCATCAGCGCCGCCAAGGCCGCCAGGAAGCGGCTCAAGGAAATCGACGAAGCCGAGGACCTACCCGAAGAGGTGGTCGAACTACTCGCCAAACGAATGACGGACATCGGCATGCGCATCAGCGCTGAGGCCGCCGACGAGGAACGGCGCGCGGCCTACGAGAAACGGGCCGAGCGGATACGGACGGTCCGACGCGTCGAATCGGAAATGATGTCCGCCGCCCGCCAGGCAGTAATCGACGCACGCCGCGACTCAACCGCCGACCCCGAGGTGGTCACCCGGGTACTACGACAACTCGACGCCCGGAGCATGCACTGATGACCGGCACCGCCGCCGAGATCCAGGTTCGTTCGTCGGGTAGCCGCAGTGCAGCGGTCTCTCCAAGTTCTGCACGTCCGTGGCGTTCATCGCGGCTCCAGGGAGCTAGAGAGAGGCGCGAGCACGGTTTGACTTCTTGTCGGACATGTGGGCTGTCCGTGGCCATGGCGGGCGGAGCATTAGCCAGCGAAACCGCGAGGCATGGCGGCCTTTCCTTGCTTACGTCGGTAATCGTCGATCGTCTCGGCGCAGGTCGCCTCGCGTAGCGAATGAAGACGGCGGCCACGGGTGGACGAGCGCACCGTATCCTCATCGTCCCAAGGAACGTTCCGACTCCGGTAAGCCTGCGGGAGACGTCGATGTCAGCGCTTTCACGGACCCGTCGCGGTATAGCCTCACCCCAGGCGCGGGAAGCCACGGGCGGGGAAGCGGCTGTGTGGCTGTGGCCGGGCCGCGCTTTGTACGCCGGGCCGTCCCTGCGGCTAGGCCCGCACTCCGGCTCGGTGGCGTGCGTGGCCGTCGGCGTGGACGCGCCCTTCACCGTACGGAGCGCACCCGGCGGCGAGCTGCGGGCGCGGACCGCTCTCATCCCGCCGCGGGTCAGGCACCAGCTCACGGCGGGCGGCGACCGCATGGTCTTCCTCTACCTCGACCCCGGGTCGGCCGAGGACCGGGCATGCCGGGCCAGGTTCACCGCCGGTGAGCACGGCGTCATGACCGGGCACGAAGCCGAGGCCGACCTTCTGGTCCGGGCGGCGGCCATCCGCGCGCACAGCCCGGACCGGCAGATCGCCGCCTGGGCGGACGAGGTCACCGGCCATGAGGCGGCATCGTTGACCGACCCCCGGATCGCCGCCGCCCTGCGCCGTCTGATCAGCGCGGACGAGCCGTTGCCCGCCGCGCTGCTGGCCGCCGAGCTCGGGCTGTCGGAGTCACGCTTCCTGCGGCTGTTCCGGGAACGTACGGGCACCTCGTACCGGAGGTTCCGGCTGTGGGCGCAGATGCACCGGGCCGGCCGTGCGCTGGCCGCGGGCGCGAACCTCACCCGTGCCGCGGCCGACGGCTACTTCGCCAGTCCGTCCCACTTCAGCACCGCGTTTCACGCGATGTTCGGCCTTCCCCCGAGCGCGCTGCTCTCCGGGCATCTCACGATCCGGTGCCTGGATCCCGTCGTGTGACGGGACGGTTCACCAGGTGATGGCGGCCAGCAGCGTGCCACCGCCAACGGCCTCCACCCAGAAGTACAGCCAGGAGGGATAGAACGCCGACGGCCGCTCGACCAGCCGCGCCACCAGCCGTCCAACGGCCATGCCCAGCAGGGACACCGCGACGGTAACGGCCATGCCCGTCCGCATCCCGCCCGCGTCGGCCGCCGCTGCCAGCAACAGGCCCCCGACTGCCACGCCGAAACCGCCGTACACAGCGCGGATCTCGGTCCGCGCCTCGGCCGAGTCGGCCACGATCCGGAACGGCCTGATCAGCGCGGCAGGCGCGACAAGTCCGTAGACGCCCATCCCGAGGAAGAAGATCGCCACCACGGCGATCACGAAAGCAGACATGAAGGTACGCCCCTTTTTCAGCACAGCAGGTTGCTGGCCAGCCTGCCGCTCGCGCACCGCATCCGGCTTTCACCGACCCGCCGCGTCGGGGCTGCAGGGGTTCCTCGGCGGCACCCTAAGATCAGGAACCTCAGCCGGGCGAGCGGGGCTTCTGCGTTCAACGGCTCTTCGCCGCTTTTCGCCGCGTTCGGCGGTGCTCGGTGACCCGCAGGGCGATGGCGGAGACCACCGCGACCAGGCCGAGGCCGACCAGCGCCGCTTTCCCCAGGCGGCCTGATCCGTACGTGGATCACGGACCGATGACACCGTTGTGAGGGGAAGACGGAGGACCTGCGCCACGCACCGGCCGACCATTGGCCGGGCTTGACCCGCGCAACAGCATCACGCCGGTAAGTGCGATCCAGAGGAAGTAGCCGACGAAGGCGATGCGTTGGCCCCATCCGGGCGGCGGCCACCCCGTGGCCTGCCACATCGCCTGCCAGGCCAGATTCGCCACCAGGAACAGCACAAACCACGGCGTGATCCGCGCCAAGCGCGCGACGGAGGGCAGGCGCGTCAACAGCCGGCCCATCCAGAACAGGGAGGCGGCCCAGAAGATCCCCGAGGCGGTGGCGCCGGCCAGATGCGCGAGGGACGTGCCGGAGTCGCGTGCCGCCATGTCCACGGGAAAGACACCGGCGATCACCAGAGACGCCCCGGACAGCGCCAGCAGCGCCGGCCCGACCGCGGAGCCGCCGGCCCGGATCAGCGGGGCGAACCCCGTCGCGAACGCGATCACCAGCAATCCGGGGGCGACGAAGCCCAGTGCGTTGAACGCGAACGCGTGCGGTGCCCCTGAGGCGCCCAATTCGCTGACCGCCTTGTGGGCGTGCGAATAGCCGTCATCGCGCAACGAGGCGAACACCGCGAGACTGCCCAGGAACATGGCCGCCGCTGCTGGGGCGGCGGCCGCGGCGAGACGCGGGACGGCTGGTCCGGTGGTTAAGGCTGCGTCGGGCATATAGTTAGCCTATGCTAATCAAATGAGTGGTCACAAGGTCCATGACGAGGCTCAACGCTGGACGATGGCTGCTGCCACACTGGTCCGCTGGTTGCGGGCGGCGGATCCGAATCCGGTGCTCACCGGGGCTCAAGCCTCCGCCTTGGCGGTCATCGTGCACGCGGGAGAGATCACGCCGTCCCAGCTGGCCGCCTTGGAGGAGGTGGCGCGGCCGACGATGGCGCGCAACGTGTCACAACTCGAGAAGCTGTCCATGATTCAGCGCATCGCGTCGACTCAAGACGGCCGCAGCGCCATCCTGTCGGCCACCCCCATCGGACGCGCCACCATCCACGACGGCCACGCACGCCGCACCGCACCTCTCGCTGCCGCAATGGGCAAGCTCACGGCCGAGGAACGCGAGGTGCTCAGCGGCGCGCTACCCGTACTTGAGGAGATCTTGCGAAGAGAGATCCCTGGACGATGAGCGGCCTCCGCTGTGCCCGCGCCCCCGGCCCCGCTCAGGTCGGCGTGATAACCCGGAGAGCCTCACGGCTTGGGGAGTTCCCCTCGCTGGGCGATCATCCGCATCCATCCCTCCAGGCTGGCGACGAACTCACCGAGGTCGGAAGTGGTGTAGGAGGCCCGCTCATGGTCCCAGTCGGGGTCGAGGACGACGACGCGGAAGCCGCAGCCGCCGTACCAGCCGGCGTCTATGTTGATCTCCCGAGCCCGCAGGCCACCCTTCTCGGCCACCTCCTGCGCGGTCAGCCACGGCGATGGTGCGGTACGGGCCCAATACAGGTCCTCGGAGTCGTTGGTCTCGACCCTTCCGTCCGGCAGGCGTCGAGCCTCCAGGGCGTTGTAGATGACGTTCCAACCGGCTGGGACGCGCAGCGGGAGCAGACCCCAGTCCTCGGAGACAGCCGCGGCCAGCGGGGAATCGGTCGGAAGCTGGAAGATCGGGTCCACGTGCCGACAGCGTAGTCAGGGGCGACACCTCCGGCGAGCGTCCAGCGGAATACCGTGCGGAAAATAGGACACCGGCGAACTGGTCGTCGGGCTTCCAGCCCCGGCTGCGTTACCGCCGGCGAGCCGCGCCAACTGATGGGCCCCCGCCGGTCTCCGCGAGTGAGCGGCTGAAATTGTTTTTCTCTGGCTTATGCGGCAATTGTGCTCCGGTCGGCGATCTGATAGAGCCCACTCTCGCGCGTTCGCCGTTATTGACCCGCTTTTCGGAAGGTGTAACAATTCGCTGGCTCGGGGGTGGCACAGGAGGGGGAGAGGGCACATGCGCGGCAAATTCCTGATCAAATCCCATTTCCACCCAGAAGGGGGCAATCCCAGAGAGCTTCCCGGAGGCACCGACTTCGCCTTCACCGACGATCCGCCGCTGATCGTCGGCGAAAGGGTCCGGATCGAGATCGATGGGCAGCCGGGCTGGGCGGACACCACGGCGGTGATCGCCGAGAACGGCGAGACGGGGTTGTTCATCGCCGGAAAGCGGGAGGAGATCCAGCAGGTCGCCAGCGTATCCGGGTTCGTCGCCCACTGCGAGCGCGTGCGGGCCGCCATCGACGGACTGCCCGAGACCATCGACAACCACTCGATGGTGAAGAAGCAACTGGAGACGCACCTCACCGATTTCCGGGTCAACCTGTGGCGGCCTCTGGCCCTGCGGTCGGTGACCGAGAAAGCCGTCATGTATTGGGCCGTCGAGCAGGAGCCAGGGCCATGGCCGGCGATTTTGCGCCTCTGCGCCTTTAAGCCGGCGAACACCCGCAAGGGGCCGTACAACTTCCTGCCGAAGCTGGTCACCACCGCGTTCGACCAGATGCTCAACGAACCGTACGACGGCGCCCGTTTGTCGTCGATCGTCCGCCAATCCCTGCAGGCATGTGACGGCATTCTCGCGGCGAACGAAAGGTCCTCTCAGGAGTACCCGGTGACGTACGCGCCGATCTATCCGCACGCTCAGAACCTGTTCTCCACCCACGACCAGTCGATGGTCTCCCTGTCGACCCCGTTCGTCCCCGGCACGATCATCGATCCCGCCGGCGACCGTTACCTCGACGGGGCGACCCAACCCGCCGACCCCCCGGTGAAACGACTGATGCTGGAGCACCAGACCGTGTTCTCCCTGGACGGTCCGAGCGGTGACGACGTGGCCCAGGGCGAGCTGGGCACCTGCGTCCTGCTGTCCACGCTCGCCTCGATCGCCGACCACGATCCCGCCCAGATCAGGCGGATGGTCAAGCCGAGCACCGACGGAAGCTCCTTCGACGTCACCTTCTTCCGGACGGCCACCGTCCAGGAGCGGACCTGCCGCATGCCGCAGCGGATCGTGGTCGAGCCGCGTTTCCCGCACCTCGCGCAGCCAGACGGCACGCTCACCCTGATATCCGCCCGGCCAAGGGCCATCTGCGGGCAGAGGGTGGTCAGACGCCGCATGACCGCCGACGGCAAGGTCTACGCGGAGACGGCGATCCCGGTGACGGCGGTCATGTGGGTCCCGCTGATGGAACGGGCGTTCGCCGCCTTCGCGGCATCGTACGGCGAGTACGGGACGGCCTCCCCCTCCCCGGACACGACGCCCGACGACGGCTACAAGCAGATCGGCCAGGGCCTGTTCTCCTCGGTGTCGCTGTTCGACTGCCTGTACGGCCATCAGCTGCGCCACGCGTACTCGGTGAGCGTGCAGCAGCTGCGCCGAGCGGCCCAGACCAGCGAGGCGCCCTCCACGCACGCCGCTCTACTGCTGAACGTACTGATCATGCTGGAGAAGCAGGCCGCGGGCCAGTCACCGTACATCGTCGTACCCACCGCCGGTGTGTCCTGGGTGGACTCCGGCCAGGAGCTGCTGCCGAAGCTCAAGGAGCACCAGGCTGATCTGGTGAAGGCCGGTCTCCCCGACCAGGGCGGCAGGATAAGCGCGCTGCTGGCGTCCGTGCTGCCGCCGGACCCGCCGGGAAGCGAGACGGACGATCAGAAGGACAAGCGAATGGCGAGGCGCGCGGCCTTGGAGTACGCCAACGAATTCAGGACCCCCTGTGAGGAGGTGATTGACACCCTCTGGCCCCTGAGGAATGAGCTTCCCTGGGCTGACAGGGTCGTCAAGCTGATCGCGGTACTGGCTCCGCCGGTGTCCTCGCCCGGGCAACGGCACCACGTCTTCGCCAGCCACGCGTACGCGATCTGCGGCGCCGATCTGCGGTTCACCGCAGATCGGCCCGAGCCTGACTACGACGCGAAACACGGCGCCCCGCCGAGGGACATGGCGTCGCTGTCCGCGGTGCTGGCAACCCTCGACACCCAGGCGTCCACCATCACCCTGCGCAATCCACACCATCGAAACTCGCCTGACCTGGACAAGGCGCTCACCTTCGAGCAGGACACCGGGCGGTTCAGGCTGACGATTCACGACTTCCTGGACGTCTTCCACAACGTCACCTATGCCGTCGTCGCGCGAGACGCCCAAGACGTCTGAAGACGGCACATCCCTAGCGATTTTCTCCAGACGCGTCGCCATAATCGACGGCAGGAGGTGTCCATGCCATTCTTTGTCCGGCCGGTGGAGTCGTTGCTGTTGCCGGCCCTGCGGGACCATGGCGACAGCTCGGTCGAAGCGCTGGTGGCCTACTCAGGGCTGTCGCCCGAGGACGTGCGCAACGCGCTCCCCGCATTGCAGCGCCGGGGTCTGGTCGTCGAGAGCGGTCCGGGCCGGTACGCGCTGACCGACTACGGGGTCAAGACCAGCCTGAACGCCACCCCAGGCAGCCCACGCGACCGGGTGAGCGGCGTCTTCCTCCTTGACGACGAGGCCGAGGAAGCGGCGAGCGGCACCTCGGAGGACGAGCTCAACAGCGCGCTGGACGACGCGCTGGGCGCCGGCGACGACGTACCCGACCAGTAGGGCGGCAGACGATGCAGCATTCCGCGTGGTTCTCCGTGCTGTCGGCGGCCATCGCCGGCGGGGTGACGCTCTTCGACATGGACCAGACGTTCATCGCCGGCGACGTGTCGGGCTACCGGGTCTACCGATCCGTATGGTGGTGGGGGTTCATCGTCGTCAACAGTGTGACGGCCGTGGCGGTCTTCTTCGGGTTGCGCGCGCTGACGGCCTTCCAGGGCTGGAACTCCTGGCTGTTCGCCGCCGGCATCGGTGTGACCTACCTGGCCTTCGTCCGGTTGAAGTTCGCCACCGTGTCCTACCAGAACTCCGAGATCCCCATCGGGCTGGACACCTTCTATGAGTCGGGACGGCAGTTCGTCTTCAAGAGGATCAACGAGGAGATCAAGGCCAACCGGGCACAGCGGGCGCAGCGGCTGATCGACGACAACGACCTGAAGGCGCTGGGCAACAAGGTCCGGCTGGACATCAATCTGGACGCGTTGCTCACGCCGGAGGAGAGGAAGACCCGGCTCGCCTGGCTCCTCACGGTCCTCCAGGATCCCGGCTTCGACGAGGAACAGAAGAAGACGACCCTGGCCGTCTACCTCGCCTCGGGCACCCAGGTCTGACGACGGTGGCCATCCCCTACGCGCCGGGAGCCTTCGGGGACCTGGTCTGCCCGCGTTGTGGAGAGCTCCTGCCCGAGGTCGTCTACTGGATGGTGCTGACCCCGGACAGCGCCCCCGAACTGCTCGAACTGGTCGACGAGGGCCGCCTGAACCTGGTGGAGTGCGCCGTCTGCGGCGACCTGGGCGACCTCAGCGCCCCTGTGCTGTGGGCCGACGATGACCGGAGCATTCTCGTCTACGACACCTTCACCGCCTCCCGCGAGGAGTCGGCGGTCCGGGCGGAGATCTTCGCGCTGCTGGAGGAGCAGGGCGGGTTCGACGTGGGCGCGCTGCGCGTCAACTCTCTGTCCGTACGCAACTTCCGTGAGCTGAACGACTTCCGGGAGCTCGACGACGAGTGGTTCGCCCTCGCGCTGGAGGGGATCCGGCTGCGCGAGGCTCGGATGGGCATCTTCGGACAGGCCAGGGTCGAGGCGATCTGCCGGGACATCCGAACCTCCCCGATCTTCTTCATCAGCGACTACGAACGCTCCGCCGAGCTGCTCGGACGCGCCGAGCTCTGGTGCGGGGACGAGGCGCGGAGCGTCCGTGAGGTGCTCGACGGCGCGCTCGACCCGGACGATGAGACGTTGTCCCCCGGGTCGAAGGTGAAGAGACTGCCGCCGTCCGCGCTGGAGTGGTTCCACACCGCGCTCGCCGAGGCCAGGCAGGTCATCACGGGCGAGATCGACGATATCGGCGAGCTCATCGGGGCGGAGCGGGCCGTCGGCGTCCTCCTGGACAGGGACATCTCTCTGACCCCCGTGGAGGCCGAGCGCTTCGGCGAGGCCGCGATCGGGTGGGACGCGCTCCTGAACGGGCTGCCGGACCTGCTCGAACAGCTCGCCGGGGAGCCGGCAGAAGAGTCTCCGGCCGCCCCTGAGAACCGCGGGGTACGCCAGGTCATGCGCACCCTCGGCGGAGGAGAGTGGCAGCCCTTCGCCTGGACCGACACCGACGTCATCGACCCGCCCGACGGGCTTGAAGAGGCCGTCGCCGCGTACGAGGCCGGACGGTACGAGGAGGCATTGGAGCGGACGCTGCTGGTGGAGCGTTCCTGCCGGCCCGACCAGAGGCGGCTGTGCGCGCTCTACACCGCGATGTTGACCTTGGAGTGCGGCCGGCCCTATGGACGCGGCATGGCCTGGGACGCGATCGAGGCGACGATCACCGACATCCAGCGCACCGGCCGGGTGGAGCTGAACGAGCTGACCGGGCTGGCGCATGTCCAGCGCGTGGTCGGCGAGGTGGAGAGGTCGATCGGGGAGTTCCAGTGGGCCCTCAACCATCAGCTCAGCGCGTTCGACCTCTATCTGAGTCTCGAGGACTGGGGCTGGCTGTCCGAAGTCGGCCCTGCCCTCGTCGTCTCCCTGGTGGCGTTCGGCCGCCAAGGCGAGGCGTTCGAGATCGCCGACCTGCTGGACACGGAGGAGATCGGGCACAGGATGCCCCGCGCGCTGCTCGCGGAGATGTTCGGCGCCCTGGCCTCCGCTGTGAACCCCGGACTGGAGATCGTCTGTGATCTGGGCACCGGGGAGATCGGCGCCATCGACCTGGGCGGGGCCAAGTCGATGGCCGTGGTGGAGTTCCGCAGCCCCGACGCTCCCGCCGAGGCCGGCACGCTGATCGTCGGGAATCACTGCCTGAACGAGCTGGTCCGGGCGCTGGTCGACGCGGAGGATCCCGCTGACCGGCTACGGCTGCTCCTGGCG
Organism: Nonomuraea sp. NPDC049750; assembly: GCF_040659625.1. NCBI lineage: Bacteria > Bacillati > Actinomycetota > Actinomycetes > Streptosporangiales > Streptosporangiaceae > Nonomuraea > Nonomuraea sp. NPDC049750. Next base: position 133,152 of record NZ_JBFANB010000008.1, on the reverse strand, counting down.
ATCCTTCAGGCGGAGGCCGGCTTCCTGGCCGGCGGCCGCGCGCCACGGGAAACGGTCAACGGCAGCCTGATCCGGAGCGTGCACCAGCTCGGGGTATTGGCGCTCCAGGCCGCGGGAGACGATCCGCCGCAGAGCCTGGTGACGGACATCGCCCTCGCCTTCGCGCTGGCCTGTCAGGTGGCGGTCATCGAGGCGCTGCGGGCGGATGAGATCTTCGCCCGTGGCGGCCCGACAGGCGACCTGTCGGTCCGGCTGTGGGGGTCGGCGCTGCTCACCGGCAAGGTGGCCTACGCGCTCGACCGCATCCTGGACGAACGGCGCCGCAACACCATGACCGCACACGGATGGTTGACCGAGGCGGTCCTCACCGGCTACGCGCTGGCCCTGGAGACCGCGGAAGAGCTCGACCAGGCCATCGACCTCTACCAGGAGCTGATACCCCGCGCCGAGAAGCGGCGTTCGGTCTTCCTCAACCGGATGCTCACGCTCTGGGCCCAGGCCACGATGACCCCGCCCTACACCCGGCTCTCGCGCTGCCTTTTCGCCCGCTACCTGGCCGGTGGAGACTTCCAGGACGCCCTCCTAGCGGGCGACGCGCTCGAACGGCATCGCGCGCGGGAGCTCCGGCAGCGGGGCATCGTCCTGACCGGGACGGAGCCTACCCAGTGGCTGGTCTCGCCGCTCACGTCGGCCGCTGCCACGCTGCCGGACGGGCACGCTGTCATCTGCGTCGGCCTGCATCCCCACACGGTTCGCGTCGAGGGCCGGTGGATGGCGGTCGGGCTCCCCGCCGACCCGCCGGCTTCGTCGGCGGGGAGCCTGACCGCCGACGAAGCCGGCGGGTGGGCGGAGGAGGCCATCCCGCCCGAGCTGCTCTTCGAGGCCCACCTCTGGTTCTCCGACCGGATGCAGGAGGCGGCACAGGCGGTACGCGAGGCACGGATCGCCACCATGGAGGAGTACGCCGGCATCCTCGAACGGCTCGTCCCGGCCGCCGACGTCCACGAGCGCCTCGCCACGCTCTGGCAGGCACTGGGGGCAGGTGCCGGACGCTTCGGCGAACTGCACCTCAGCACCGAGGGTTACGCGCTCCAGCTACCGTGGTCGGCGGCCGCTCTGCTTTCGGCGGGAGAAGCGACCGTGGTGCGGGTCGTGGCGACCACAGCGCTGGTCGGACGGCCTCAGCGGCCGGCCGAGCCGACTCCGGCGATCGTCGTCGCCGTTCAGGACGACCGGTCGGAGCGCGCGAACGCGCAACTGCTGGAGGCGGGCGGCGACCTGGCCGAGCTGATCTACTCGGAACAGCCCTCGGACGAAGCCGACGTCGGGATCTGCCTCCAGGCGGATCTCCACCGGGTGAGCTCGGCCGACGCCCTCGTGCTCCTGGGTCACGGCCGCCGCGGCCGCGGCCTCACCCACGCGCTGCACGATTTCACCACGCAACCGCGCACGGTCGTCCTGCTGGGCTGCTGGTCGGCCCACATCGACCAGGACCTCTCCCACATGGAGGTCGAGGGCTTGGCCGTCTCGCTGCTGGCCTCCGGTGTCGAGGCGGTCGTCGCCTCCCTGTGGCCGGTGACCCTGGAAGCAGGCGCCCTGCTCACCTCCCGCTACCTCGCCGAGCTGAGCCGCGGCGTCCCACCCGGACGCGCCTTCGCCACGGCCCGCACCGTACTCCGCTCCGACACCCGCTTCGACCATCCGGCCGTTTGGTGCGGTTTCACCCTCTTCGGGTGAAGCTCGCGCGATAGGCCGTGGGAGTGAGCCCGGCCCGGTTCGACAGGTGCTTGCGGAGGGAGTCCGCGCTGCCCAGACCGCTCTTCCCGGCCACCTGATCCATGGGCAGTTCGGTGGTCTCCAGAAGCTCCCTGGCCCGGTCGACGCGCCGGTGCAGCAGCCACTGGAGTGGGCTCAGCCCGGTCTCCGCGTGGAAGCGCCTGGTCAGCGTACGCACGCTGATCTTGGCGTGTCCGGCCAGGTCGGCCAGGGTGAGCGGGCGATCGAGGTGCTCCAGCGCCCAGGCCCGGGTGGGAGCGAGCGAGGTGCCGCGCTCGGGAGGCAGCGGTGTCTCGATGAACTGGGACTGGCCGCCTGGCCGTACGGGAGAGACGACCGCGAGCCGCGCGGCCGCGTTGGCCACCGCCGCGCCATAGTCGAGCCTGACCAGATGCAGGCACAGGTCGATGGCGGCCGCGGCGCCCGCCGAGGTGAAGATGCCGCCGTCCTCGACGAAGAGGACGTCGGGCCGTACCTCGATCGACGGGAAGCGGGTGGCGAGGTCGTCGGCCAGCCCCCAGTGCGTGGTGGCGCGGCGCCCATCCAGCAGGCCGGCCTGGGCCAGCACGAACGCGCCCGTGCACAGCGAGGCGATCCGGGCGCCGCCGGCCGCGGCTCTCCTCAAGGCGTCGAGAACCTCCGGGGGTGCCTGCTCGCCGCCGCTGCCGACGGCGAGCACCGTGTCCGCGCCGTCCAGCGCGTCCAGACCGTCCGCCACTACGACATCGGGACCCCCAACGGTCGGCAGCGGGCCGGGCCGCGCCGTACAGACGCGCACGTCATAGTGCGGGACGCTGTTGAAGACCATGAAAGGGATCGAGATGTCGAAACTCAGCACGGGAGGCACGACGACTGCGGCGACGCGGTGCATGGCCAGATCCTCCGGATAGTTGGCATTCCGGCCACTATGCCAGGAGGCCGCGGGTCGGCACCGTAGTGGTCATGACATTTCATGTGATCGTGGGTCGTGGGGCTACCGCGTCGAAGACCGCTCTGCTGCTGGCCGGGGACGGCGAGCGGGTACGGATGATCAGCCGCACCGGCGGCGGGCCCGAGCACCCGCTCATCGACAGGGTCGCCGCGGACGCGACCGACACCGATCGGCTCACCGAGCTGACCGAGGGGGCGGACACGCTGTTCACCACCGCCGCGCCGCCGTACCACACCTGGCCCGAGCAGTTCCCGATCCTGTCGGCGTCGCTGCTCACCGCGGTGCAGCGGACCGGGCCCGCCTACGTCATGCTCGGCAATCTCTACGCCTACGGCCCGGTGGACGGGCCGATCACCCCGGACTTCCCGCTGGCCGCGGCCGGGCCCAAGGGGCGGGCCAGGGCGCGGGTATGGGAGGAGGCCGCCTCCTCAGGGGTGAAGGTCACCGAGGTGCGGGCCGGCCAGTTCTACGGCGCCGGAGCCTTCTCGGTGTTCAGCCTCATGGTGCAGCGGCACGTACTGGAGGGCAGGCTCGTCCTGGTGCCGCAGGAGCTCGACGTGCCGCACAGTTACACGGCGATCGGCGACGCCGCGCGCACGCTGGTCGCCGCGAGCCGCGACGATCAGGCGTACGGCAGGGCGTGGCACGCGCCCACCTCGACCCTGTCGGTACGAGAACTGGCCGGGCGGCTCGCCGAACTCGCGGGGGCACCGGAACCACGGATGGAGGAGATGACCGAACGCGACCTGACCCTGCTCGCGTACACCGAACCATTCTGGGGGGAAATGCACGAAGTGCTCACCAAGCCCGGCCACCCGTTCGTCGTCGACTACGCCGAAACCGAGAAGATCCTCGGCGTGAGTGCCACCCCGGTCGACGACGTGCTCCGCGAAGTGATCTAGCGCTGGAGCGTGTTGCCCAGCGCCTGGGCGTGCCTTTATGGAGTTCCGGGCAGCGTCTTCAGCATGAATGGGAGAAACCGGTCAAAGACCATCATAGGCACCATCTTCGCCGGCTCGGCCCTGCTCGCGGCCGGGGCCTGCGCAGGCGCCCACACTCAGTCCGGCACCATCAAGGCGGAGCCCGCGCGCGGCGTCATCCCCCTGCCCATGTCGACGCCGGGCGGTCCCCAGCTGGAACCCGGCGACATGGCGAGCCTCGAGAAGGCGGCCACCGCGGCCACGAGCTCCGCCGAGGGCTCCCATGTCCTCTCGGTCCAGTCAGAGAACGACGGCAAGATCTGGGAGGTCCAACTGGCCGGACCCGACGGCACCGAGCGGCTGCTGGAAGTGGACGCCTCGGGAAAGGTGGTCTCGGAGGCCAGGTCCAAGGACACCGGCAAATATGAGAAGGCCAGGGTCATGGGGCTGATCAAGGACGCCAAGGTGACCTTCAAGGACGCGCTGGAGAAGGTGTCGTCCTCGGTGTCGCACGGCAAGATCACCCACATGAGCCTGGACAAGTACAACAACGACCTTCTCGTCTGGGATGTCGATGTCGTCAGCCCGAACGGCACCTGGCAGGGGCTCAAGATCGACGCCAAGACCGGCACCGTGACCAAGAACGACTAGGGGGACTTTCCGCCGCTACCGTGTTTCGGGATGCCGGAGGAGTTGCAGGCTGATGCCGCGGGCGGCGGCCAGCACCGGGGGTACCACGCCGGGCATGGGCAAGCCCGGCAGCGGATCGTCGGCGCGGACGACGACGGAGAGCGCGGCCACCACCTCGTCGGCCGCGTCGCTCACGGGCGCGGCCACCGACACCGCGTCGAGGGTGACCTGCCGGTCGCTGACGGCGAAGCCGGTGCGCCGCACCTCCGCCAGTACGCGCCGCAGGGCGTCCGGGTCCACGATGGTCTTGTTGGTGAAGGCCGCCAGTGGCCTGCCCAGGTAGCGCTCCTGGAAGGCCCGGGGCGCGTACGCGAGCAGCACCAGCCCGACACCGGTGGCGTGCGCGGGCCATCGTCCGCCGACCCGGCTGTGCACGCCGACGGCGTCGTGGCTGGAGATCCGCTCGATGTACACGACGTCCAGCCCGTCGAGGACGGCGAGCTGGACGTGCTGACGGGTCGCCACGAAGAGGTCCTCGAGGTAGGGCATGGCCACCTCGCGCAGCCCCAGGCCGCGAGGTGCCAATGCCGCGACCTCCCACAGGTGCAGGCCGATCTGGTAGCGGCCGTTACGGTCGCGTTCGAGCGCGCCCCACGCGACCAGCTCGCCGACCAGGCGGTGCGCCGTCGTCAGCGGCATCCTGGTCCGCCGGCTGATGTCGGACAGGGTCAGCCGGCGGCGTTCGCCGGAGAACGCGTCCAGAACACTGAGGACCCGGCTGGCCACCGACCGTGCGGGATCCGGTTGCCTGGACGGGCTTGCCATCGTTGCTGTGGTCATGGTCATGGGCAGCGCCTCCGACCGTCGATCGAGCTTCGAGTACGCCGGGTCCCGGCCTCACCATTTCGTTGAATGTTGTCTGCGGCAACGTAATCCCGGGAGGCGAGACGGGTCTAGCCCTATTTCCGGGCTAATTTGTTGCCTTTCATAACAATCTAGAAACACGCCTGTCACGCCCGCAGGTCACGGCCGCGCGGCCGGCCGCTGACGGATCCCAGCCTGAATTCCCCCGCACGGGGGAGGTTTTTCGCCCAGGAGGGGGAGATCACCAGAGGATGGTGGGCCATACCGTGGGCGGCCATGAGATCACATACGCGGCCGGCGCTGCTGGGCGCGGGCTGGGCAGGAGCGGCCGCGCTCACGCTGGTGGCGCCGGGAAATCTGATCATGCGGCTGGCGTTCGGCAAGCTCGGCGATCCCGCGCTCGTCTGGCAAGTACTGCTTGCCGCGCTGGGGCTGCTGCTCGCGCTGACCACCACCCGCTACGGCATGCGTACCGCCCCACGCCCACCCGTGCGCCGGGCCGATGGGACGATCCGTCCCGCGCTCTGGGCCAAGGTGGTGACCTGGGTGGCGGCCGGCGTGCCGGTGCTGGGCTTCTCGGTTCCGCACCTGCTGTGGGGGCTGGGCATACCGTTTGGTGTAGCGGCGAACTCCCGCTCCGGCTTGACAGAGCTGGGCAGTTCGGCGGTGTTCTGGGGTTTGCTCGTCGCCGGACCGGCCGCCGGGGCCCTGCTCACATGGGGTCTGATCAGCCGATGGGGCCAAGTCGTCCCGGGGTGGGTGCCGTTCGCGGGGCGGCGCCGGGTACCGCGTGGCCTGGCGGTCGTTCCAGCGGCGGTGGTGGGTCTGCTGGTCGGTCAGTACGGGGCGATGATGACCAAATGCCTGGCGTTCGGCATCACCCGCACGTGCGCGCCCGACGGCGGTGCCATGGTCCTCGACGGGAGCTGGGGGTTCGCAGGGACCTATCCGATCTTCCTGGTCTGGGGCGTGTTCCTGCTCTGCGCCACCGTGGGCTACCTCCACACCACTGGGCAAAGAGCCTGACAGCCGGGCATAGCGGCCGATGTCGCCATGCCCGGCCGTGGAAAGCTAGCTGGTCAGAAGGGGCAGGTGTCCATCCACTGGGTCACCAGTGAGGTGTTGGTCCGGTCGGCGTCACGCTGGGTGCCGCACAGGAACGGCGTGAAGCGGGTGTCGCTACGCAGCCAGCGGCTGAAGAACGACACGATCCACTTGCCCTGCTTGGCCTTGTTGCCGTTGCCGGTCATCGGGCAGAGGTGGTCGCCGGGAACCTCGATGTACAGCTTCTCGGCCTGGGTCATGCTGTTGTACCAGGGCTTGGCGTAGGTGTTGCCGGGCGCGGCCACATCGCTCGCGCAGGTCAGGAAGAACGTCGGCTTGTTGACGGCGGCGAAGTTGGGGCTCTGGTGGAAGGGGGCGAGGGGTACGCCCGCCTTGAACCGGCTGTCGTCACGCAGCGCCACCATCGTGCCGCCTCCGCCCATGGAGTGGCCGGACACGCCGAGGGTGCCGTTCAGCTTGCCCGTAAGGGGGTTGCCCGTGGCGTTGCCGAGGTTGAGCAGCTGGGTGCCGGCGGCCCTGATCTCCGTGCCGCGCTGGTCGGGGGTGTCGCTCAGGGTGTTGGTGTCGACGTTGATGACCACGAAGCCCCAGGACGCCAGGCGAGGGCCGAGCCAGCTCAGGTTCGCCTGCGTGCCCTGGTAGCCCGGCATCAGGACGATGCCCGGATACGAGCCACTGGCCGTCGGGTACGTGACGGTGCCGGCCTTGTAGCCGCTGGGGTTCGGAACCGTGTACGTCGCGGTGGCCAACGGTCCGTTGGTCGCCTCCAGCGACTGGATCGTCGGATCGGGGATGCCACCCCCCGGCGGCGTGGTGCCGCCCGATGTGCCGTAGACCTGGAACTCCCACAGGGAGTAGCCATAGGCGGTCCCCCGCGCCGTTCCGAGCAGCCGTACGTACCGGCCGCTACCGGCCACAGTGAGAGATTGCACCCCGCCCGTGCCGCTGGTGGTCGTGTAGACGGTGGTCCAGGCCGAACCGTCGGCGGAGGTCTGGATCTGGAAGGCCCGGCCGTAGGCGGCCTCCCAGTTCAGCACGACCTGGGTGATGGTGGCGGTGGCACCGAGGTCGACCCGTAACCCTTGGGGGTCGCTGAAGGCGCTGGCCCAGCGGGTGGCGGCATTGCCGTCCACTGCCGCCGAGGCCGGCGTGGTGGCCTTCTCGGTGGATGACGCGGTAGCCGGTTTGCCCTGCGACAGCAGCTCGGCGGCGGCGACCTGAGCGGTGGCGGCGGCCCGGGCCGTGACGGCGCCACCAGCGAGCGCGGTCGCCAGGGCGACGATCACCGCGACGCACGCCGCCGACCAGGAGGCGCGGCCCAGCGGTCGCCCGCCGGCTGGATTGAGGGGGAATCTCATGGTCTTACCTCTCCGGAACGAAGGCAGCGGGCATGGCTCCGCCGCCACGAGGACAGGACACGAGGCAGGAAAGGAACGCGGCTCTGAGCGGAGCCGGGGGTGGGGCTGTTCTTGGAGCACATCCATCGCGATGAATGGCGAGCTGATGCGGCGCGTCTGGACCATATGCGGCGATCTACGGCCGGGGAAGCGCTCTAACCGCTGAACGGAAGATAAAGACGTTTCTCTCCGCCTTGGCGGGAGACCTCGGCGAACTTCTTCCAGACGATGGAAGAGGCCCGCCATGGCGGCCGCCGCCCTCCTGGCGCTGGCGGGCCTCGCCCAGTCGCCACCGGCGGCCGGCGACAGCACTCCCCGCCCCTGAGCGGCTCGTACGGGCCCGAGCAGCGTGCCTGAGAGGCAATGGATGGATCACCACGTAGCCCCAGGGCCCGCAGTGCGGTTCGACCGGCACGACTGCTCCTGGCGCCTGCTCACCCTTCTCGCGATCTCGGTGAGCTGGCCGCACCGTCGGCCAGCCGGGCGTCAGCGCCTGCGGGCGGCGGGGTCGCGAGCTTGCTGCCAGCGGGCCAGGGCCTACGGCCCCCGGATACCCTCCAACAGGATGCAGGGGGCCTCATGATCGCTGAGAATGGTCGCTGAGATGTGAAGGTGCGGGCTGTTGCGCGGCTCGAGAGGCAACAGCAGGCGCCAGGCGCGGGAGCGGCGGGCCTGGTCGGTGGCGAAGAGGTAGACTCCGACCAGGACGGTGAGCACGGCGGCGATGGCGAGGCCAGCCACCGTGAGTTGAGACATCATCGGTCGGGTCCCTTCCGCGTTGAGGGCGCCCCAGGGGTGTCCGACGCCACGGCCGGTCGGAAGGAATGTCCACCGGCTTGAGCCGGTCGGAGACCACCACAGACCCGAGTGCGGCGAACCGCTTCGTCGCCGAGCACCGCGCCAAGCCATGGCCGCGAGCCGCGGTCGTAGGTCTGCGAAAGCCGCGACCCGTGGCAGGAGACCCGCCTCAGCGGATACCGCGGGTCCGGTACCCGCACGCCAGTGCAGCGATACTCAGGAAGGAGACGGCCAGGAGGTAGTACCCGGGCGACACCTGCGACCCGGTTCCCGAGATCAGCGCCGCGGCGATCGTGGGAGTGAAGCCACCGAACGCCGCGACCGCCGTGTTGTAGCTGAAGGACAGGCCGGTCGCGCGGGCGTCCACCGGGAACGCGTCGGCCATCACCGACGGCAGCGCGCCGAAGTAGGCGGCCTTCAGCAGGCCGAGGATTGTCATGCAGAGCGTCAGGGTGAGGAACGACGGCGCCGCGGTGAGCCAGACGAACAGCGGGACGACGCTCGCGCCGATCAGCACCGCGGCCGGGATCATGATCTTCAACCGGCCGAACCGGTCGGCCAGCAGGCCGACGACCGGAGTCGCGACGGTCAGGATGACACCGGTGATGAGCAGCGAGACGAACGACAGCGAATCGTTCAGGCCCAGCTCTTCGATTCCGAAAGTCGGCATGTACTGCAGGATGAAATTGAGCGCGGTCGAGATCACCAGCGCGCCACCGGCGATCAGCAGGCCGCCCCAGTGATGGCGGAACACCGACCGGATCGGCGAAGGTCTCTTCTCCGCCCTCTCCGGCAGCGTGATCGCGGGTGACTCCTCGATGTACCTGCGGATGTAGAGACCGACCGGGCCGACCAGCAGGCCGAATACGAACGGCACCCGCCAGCCCCAGGCTGTCATCTGCTCATTGGACAGCACCGCGGTCAGACCCGCGGCGAACCCGGCGGCCATCAAGGTCGAGAGCCCCTGGCTGGCGAACTGGAAGCTGCCGAGGAAGCCCTTGCGGCTGTCGTCCTGCTCGACCAGGAACGAGGTGGCGGCACCGAACTCGCCGCCGGCCGCGAATCCCTGGATCAGTCGCGCGACCACGATCCCCAGTGGCGCGACGAACCCGAGCGTCGCGTAGCCGGGCAAGACCGCGATCAGGAGAGTGCCGAGGACCATCATCCAGATGGTCAGCATCAGGGCCTTCTTGCGCCCGTGCCGGTCGGCGTACGCGCCGATGAACAGCCCTCCGAGGGGACGGATCAGGTACGTCACGCCGAACACCGCATAGGCCTGCACCAGCTGGACGCCCGGGGCGTCGTCGGGGAAGAACACCTTCCCGATGTAGGCCGCCATCATCGCGTAGACGGCGAGGTCGAACCACTCGAGCGCGTTACCGACGGTCGCCGCGGCGATCGCTCGTCTGGGGGATGATCCACGCCTCGCGGGTGCCGCCGGGCGGTTCGCGGGTTGAGGTGAATCGGTCGAGGCGACGGCCATCGGGGTCCTTCCGGTGGGTGCGCGGGCTGACGCTCGTCAGGCCTGGCGGCGGGCTGGGAGAGGGTGGTCGGCCGTGGGGTTGCCGAGAGCGTGGAACAGCGTGGCGGCCAGTACGACGCCCTCACGGGCGATCGCGGCCAGCATGTGCTCGTCGGGCGCGTGCTGCAGGCAGCCCGGGTACGAGTGCGGCAGCCACAGGGTCGGCAGGCCGAGGGCGTTGGTGAAGACGAAGTTGGGCAGGGAGCCGCCGATGTTCGGCAGCACGGCGACGGGCTTGCCGCCGGCCTGCTCCAGCGATCTCTTGGCCCACCGCACCCACGGGTCGTCGAGTGCCGTACGGCTGGCGGGGAAGTCGCCCAGGATGCTGACGTCGACCATCGGGTAACCGTGGGCGGCGAGATGCTCGGTGATGGCCTTCTCCACCCCGCTCACATCGGTCCCGGCCACGTACCGCAGCTGCAGGATCGCGCGGGCCCGGCCGGGGATCGCGTTGACGGGGTTGTCGATGTCGGCCGACCCGAGCGACAGGACCTCCACTGTGTTCCAGCCGTACAGCCGCTCGGCGGCGGTCAGTCCGGTGTCACCCCAGCCTTCGTCGGGAGGCGGGTCGCCGGGGCTGTTCGCGACGGTGACGCCGGCCAGCGCCTCGCGGACCGCGTCCGGGAGCTCCGGCGGCAGCAGAGCGGGCACTTGGATGCGCCCGTGCCCGTTGACGCAACTCGCGATCGCGCCGGCGAGGGTGGTGGCGGGGTTGCGGATGACGCCGCCCCAGTTGCCGGAGTGATACGAGCCGGGACGCAGGTCGACGTCGAAGAGGATTTGGACACCCCCGCGCGACCCGAGAAACAGCGTCGGCGTCGCCGCGTCCAGGCGCGGGCCGTCCGAGGCGATCAGCACATCCGCCCGCAGCGCCTCGCGGTGCGTGGCGGCGAACTCGGCCAGCCCGGGCGAGCCGATCTCCTCGCCGGTCTCGAACAGAAAGATCAGGTTGAACCCGAGCGACCCCTGCTGGGCGAGCAGCAGCCGCAGCGCCGCGAGGTTGATCAGGTGCTGCCCCTTGTTGTCGGCCGACCCGCGGCCGAACCAGCGGTCGCCGTCGGCGGTCAGCGTCCACGGGTCACGGCCGCCGCTCCACCGGCCAGCGTGGCCGTCCACCACATCGGCGTGGCCGTAGCAGAGGAGCGTCGGCAGCGAAGGAGACTCGACCCGGGTGCCTACCAGGAACGGGCCGTCGTCGGCGCAGGGGTTGGGGTACTCGGTCACGGAGCACCCGAGGTCGGCCAGCGCGGGTGTAAGGATCTCGTCGAGGTATGCCCTAACAGCAACACGACTCTCGGGTTTGGTGCTCACGGTGGGATAGGCGACCATCGCGGCTAGGTCGGCGAAGAAGGCGCCTGAGTCGACGTACTCCTCCGCCTGTTCGATGAGGTTCGCAGGGATCACAACCAGTTTCTCCTGGCAATCGGGGGCGCCGTGCTGTCAGCAGCGTAGGGCGGTTTCCCAGGCTGCGACCATTGCCGGTTGCGGCATCCAGCGTTCTATTATTGGCAAACCTGCGCCGCCATGCCGTCACTGGGAGATCCGATGCAACTCTTGCCCGTGGGCCTCTCGTACTTCCTCGAGGTCGCGCGGACAGGGTCGGTGACCGAGGCGGCCCGTTCGCTGACCGTCGCGCCGTCGGCGATCAGCAGGCAGATCACCAAGCTGGAGTCAGGGTGCGGGGTGTCCCTGTTCGTCCGGCATCCGCGTGGGATGACCCTGACCGAGGCCGGGTCCCGGCTCCTCGCCCATGCCCGCCGCAGCGAGGCCGAGTCCTCCGCTTTGGTGACCGAGTTGCGGACGGGACGCGGAGCCGATGCCCGCAACGTCACCGTGGCCTGTTCGGAGGGGTTCGGACGCCGGATCGTCCCGCGGGCGATGGCGGCCTTCCGGCGCGACCACCCCGACATGACGTTCCGGCTCGACGTCGTCCCTCGCCAGGAGGCGACCCGCCGGGTGGCCGAGGGGATCGCCGACGTCGCCGTCACCTACGCGATGGGACCACAGCACGATGTGCGGGTGGAGTGCGCCGTCGTGATCCCGCTGGTCGCGGTCGTCCCGCTCGGGCACGAGCTCGCCGGGCGGGATCGGGTCGGGCTGGCGGAGTTGTGCGAGTATCCCCTCGCCCTCGCCTCCCCCGGGACCAGCCAGCGCGAGCTCTTCGACATCGGTACGCAGATCGAGGGCCTGACGGTCCGCCCGGTGCTGGTCTGTGACTGGCTCGGCCCGCTGCACGAGTTCGTCCGCTGCTCGGGCGGCATCGCCCTCGTGGGAGATCTCGGCGACCTGCACCGGGACGTGCCGACCGAAGGGGTCTCCTACGTACGGCTCGACCACCCGGTGTTCCGCCAGCGGGAGGCGCAGGTGCAGACCGCTCTGGGCCGCCGGCTGCCCTGGTCGGTGACGCAATTCACGGGGATGCTGGTTTCGCTGCTGCGCCCGCCGGATCCGAGCGTGGCGCATCTTCTCTCCGCGTGGGAGACGATCACCCCCGCCCTCGACCCCAGCCAGGAGGGCCACGCCGATCAGCAGCAGTGTGAGACCGGTCGCGGCCACGATGGCGAGCGGCTTGAACCAGGGGCTGGCTGCGAGCCCAAGCGCGCCGGCGACCTGGGGTGCCGTTAACCGAAACCAGGTTTGCTCCGCGTTGTGCAGTGCCGACCGTACGATCCGAGTGACCCGCCCCGGAGAGGGCGGCTCGATCCGTTCGGCCCGGCACTGCTGGAGCAGTTCCCCGCCGACCCGGTCCGCTGCCGCATGGCGGCGTCTCCGTCAGATGGTGACGGCGAGTTTGCCGACGGTTCCGGTGGTGAAGTCGGCGATCGCGCGCGGCGTCTCGGCCAGCGGATAGGTGCGGGCGACCGGCACCCGAAGGCGTCCTTCGGCCGCGTCGGCGGCGAGCCGGGCGAGGGTGGCCGGGCTGGGGTCGGCCATCACCGCCGTGGCCTTGATGTCCCGGCCTGGCTCGTCGGGCAGATAGTGAAGGGTGGAGGCCAGCCGCCCACCGTTGGCCAGCAGGGCGGCGACGGCCGGGCCGTCGCCCGCCAGGTGCAGCGCGACATCCACCCCGTCCGGTGTGATCGCGCGTACCTGTGCCGGCAGGTCGGTGTGGTCGACGGCCCAGGTGGCACCCAGGCCGGTGACGAAGGCGGCTTCGGCTCCGGGCCGGGCGGTGGCGATCACCCGGGCGCCGCGGGCGGCGGCCAGTTGGACGGCGAACGCGCCGACGCCGCCGGTCGCACCTGAGATCAGGACGGTTTCCCCCGGTACCGGGGCGACGGCGTCGATGGCGTTGAGTGCGGCGGTGCCGGCCAGTCCCAGCACGCCCGCGCGGGTGTGGTCCAGCCCGTCGGGGATCTTGGCCAGGCCGTACTGCCGGCTCACCACCACGTACTCGGCGTAGCCGCCCTGTCCCAGGGTCGGACGCATGACCACGCCGAACACGTCCTCACCCGGCGCCAGGCCGGTCACGCCGTCGCCGACGGCCGCCACGGTGCCGGCGAAGTCCTTACCGAGCACGACGGGGAAGTCGTAGTCGTAGACGCCCTTGAGATAGCCGCCCAGCACGCCCAGGTCGAAGCCGTTGACCGAGGAGGCCAGCACCCGGACCAGCACTTCCCCGGGACCGGGCTCGGGTACGGGAAGGTCGGTGGCCGCCAGGTCGGCGCCGAAGTCGGTGAAAGCCATGGCACGCATAATGATCACTCCGTTTCTGTAGCAGATGATGCGGTGGCCTGCCGCCAGGAAGCGCGCAGGACGGCGCGGGCGACAGCCAGTTCGGCCTCGTCGCGGGGGGCGTACAGCATCACGATCGTGTCCGGCCACTCAGGACGACGGCTGATCGGATGCGGCTCGATCCACCCGGCCCGCTGCAGCGGCTCGATGAGCGGCACGGGCACGGTGAGATGGAGGAAGCCCGAGCGGTGAATGTGCCCGAACTCGTCGGGGCTGGGGTGCAGGAACGCCGCCCATGGCCCGGCGGGCTCATGCAGCCGCAGCGCCAGCGAGGCGGGCTCGGACACCTGGCTGGGGCCGGTGAACACGCCCGCCAGCGCCTGCGCGTCCGCCACCAGAGCGGCCCTGATGCGCGGCGGGGAGAACTGGTCGAGCTGGTCATGCGGGATCTCCCGGCCCGTGGTCTGCGGGCGAGGGCCGGATCGGGGTGGGGGATCGGTCAAGTCGATGCTCATCACAACAGCACTTTCTGTGCGCTGGTTACTTCTTGTGCGCTTCCCGAGTCTGGTCCACAATGCCGCCATGACGGAAGAAGGCACTTTGACCCCCGCAAGGCACACCGATGTGCGCGAAACGATCGGCGAGGACCACCCGACCTGCCAGCTGCGCGACATCCTCGACCGCGTCGGAGACAAATGGAGCGTCCTGGTGATGAACCTGCTCGGCAGCGGACCCAAGCGCTACTCCGAACTGCAGCGGGCCATCGAAGGCATCTCCCAACGGATGCTCACCCTCACCCTGCGCAGCCTGGAGCGCGACGGCCTGGTCGAGCGCACCGTCACCCCCACCTCGCCGCCCCGGGTGGACTACGCCCTCACCCCCGTCGGGCAGACGCTCTCGGCCCAGGTCTCCGGGCTCATCGCATGGGCCGAGCAGCACCGTGCATACGTAGCCGGCTCCCGCCTGCGCTACGACGCGTCGTGATCGCGCGGCTGACACCCCGCCGTCCTCAAGCCGCCGACAGCGCGAAGTCCCACCGGAGGGCTCGCGCTGCCGAGCCGGGCCGTAGGGCTCGGCGACGAAGAACCCTCCCGTCTTGGTGAACCGGCACGAATCGGCCGCCCTCACTGTGGCGTACGGTCGCGGGTGACATCGACTACTCGGAGGACCGGCAGGTTGATCGCGGTCAGGGAATTACACGAGATCGCGGAGTTCGAGGAACTGTTCGCGCTGTTCGACGGCATCTGGCGGTTCGACCAGGGCGGGCAGCCGATCACTGTCGAGCTGATGCGGGCGCTGTCGCACGCGGGCGGCTACGTCGCGGGCGCCTTCGACGGCGACCGGATGGCCGGCGGGTCCGTCGGGTTCCTCGCGGCGGGCAACGCGCTGCACTCCCACATCACCGGCGCCTCCGCCGGGCGCGGGATCGGGTTCGAGATCAAGCTGCACCAGCGCCGGTGGGCGCTGGAGCGCGAGCTGGGCCGGGTCACCTGGACCTACGATCCGCTGGTACGCCGCAACGCCCATTTCAACCTGGCCAAGCTGGGCGCCCGGCCGCGCGAATACCTGCCCGGCTTCTACGGCATCATGGACGACGAGATCAACCAGGGCGACGAGTCCGACCGGATACTGGCCGTCTGGGAGCTGTCCGCGCCGCATGTCGAGGCCCTGGCCAGGCGCGAGCCGTGGCCGGTCCACGTGCCGGGCGACGCGGTGGTGGGCCTGGCCGACGACGGGGGCCGGCCGGTGCCGGGCCGTACGGACGCCGCGGTGGTGCTGGTGGCCGCGCCTGCGGACATCGAGGGGTTGCGCCGAGCCGACCCGGGAACGGCCAAGGCATGGCGTCATGCCATGCGGGACGTCCTGGGCGGCCTGATCGCCGAAGGCCGCGTCGTCACCGGGTTCCATCAGAAGTCCTTTTACGTAGTGGAGAAAGCGTGAAGATCACCGGAGTTGAGCTGCGGCGGATCGCGATGCCGCTGGTGGCGCCGTTCCGCACCTCGTTCGGCACCGAGACGGCCCGTGACGTGCTGCTGGTGCGGGTCGTGACGCCCGACGCCGAGGGCTGGGGCGAGTGCGTGGCCATGTCGGAGCCGCTCTACTCTCCCGAGTACGTCGACGGCGCCGCCGAGGTGATCCGGCGCTTCCTGCTGCCCGCCCTGCCCCGCACCCTCGAGGCGAACGCCGTCGGCCGCGCCCTGGAGCCGATCAAGGGCCACCGGATGGCCAAGGCCGCCCTGGAGACGGCCGTACTGGACGCCCAGCTCAGGGCATCGGGCGAGTCGTTCGGCCGGTTCCTCGGCGCGGCCCGTGACCGGGTGCCGTGCGGGGTCTCCGTCGGCATCATGGACTCGATTCCGCAACTGCTCGACGCCGTCGAGGGCTACCTCGACGAGGGATACGTGCGGATCAAGCTGAAGATCGAGCCCGGCTGGGACGTGGAGCCGGTCAGGGCGGTGCGCGAGCGGTTCGGCGACGACGTTCTCCTCCAGGTCGACGCGAACGCCGCCTACACCCTCGTGGACGCCCGCCAGCTGGCCAAGCTGGACGACTTCGGCCTGCTGCTCATCGAGCAGCCCCTGGCCAACGACGACTTCGTCCAGCACGCCAAGCTCGCCAAGCAGTTGCGGACGCCGATCTGCCTGGACGAGTCGATCGAGTCGGTCGAGCACGCCGCCGCCGCGATCGCCCTGGGCTCCTGCTCGATCGTCAACGTCAAGCCCGGCCGCATCGGCGGCTACCTGGAGGCCCGCCGCATCCACGACCTGTGCCGGGCGAACGGGATCGCGGTGTGGTGCGGCGGCATGCTGGAGACCGGGCTCGGCCGGGCCGCGAACGTGGCGCTGGCCGCGCTGCCCGGGTTCACGCTGCCGGGCGACACCTCGGCCTCGCGCCGCTACTTCGCCACCGACATCACCGAGCCGTTCGAACTGAGCGACGGCCACCTGGCGGTGCCGACCGGGCCGGGGCTGGGCGTCACGCCCATTCCGGCCGTGCTCGACGAGGTCACCACCGCCACCGAGTGGATCACTCTCTGAGCCCTCCGGTCAGCCCTCGGGTGAGCTCTCAGGCGAGCTGTCGAGTGAGCTCTCGGATGAGCTCACTCAGGCGAGCTCTCAAGCGAGCCGGGGCACTGCCTCCAGGAGGGCGCGCGTGTAGTCGTGGGCGGGCTCGCCGACCACCCGCTCCGTGGGCCCGGACTCGACGACGCGGCCCTGGTGCATGACCGCGACGACGTCGGAGACGTACCGGACGACCGCCAGGTTGTGCGAGATGAACAGCATCGACAGGCCCAGCTCGTCGCGGAGCGAGCGCACCAGGTTGAGCACCGCGCCCTGGACGGACACGTCGAGCGCGCTGGTGATCTCGTCGGCGACCAGCAGGTCGGGCGCCGCGCCGAGCGCCCTGGCGACGGCGACCCGCTGCCGCTGGCCGCCGGACAGCTCACGCGGGTAGCGCCCGGCCAGGTCGGCGGGGAGCGAGACGAGCCCCAGCAGCCGCTCCACCTCGGCCCGCCGCCCCGCCCGGTCGCGTCCGTGGGCGAAGATCCCCGCACGCCGCCTCACACGGTCGGATCCGTCACCGACGGCTCCCGCCTGGCGGCCGTCGGCGACGGCCCCCGCCCGGCGAGCGCGGTCCGCCCGTACCCCCTCCCCCACCGACTCGCCGACCGTCATGCGCGGGTCCAGGGAGGCGTACGGGTCCTGGAAGACCATCTGGACGTTGCGCGCCCCGTCGATCCGGCCCGTGTACGGCACCAGGCCGCTCACCGCCCTGGCCAGCGACGACTTGCCCGACCCCGACTCGCCGACGAGCCCGACGATCCGGCCAGGGGGGATCTCCAGCGTGACCCGGTCGACCGCGGTGAACGCGCCGAAGCGCACGGTCAGGTCTTCGATGATCATTTGACCTCCCAGCAGGCCACGCGGCCCGCCTCGCCGTACGGGATGAGCGGGGGACGTTCGGCGGCGCAGCGGGCGGTCGCCAGGGCGCACCGGTCCGCGAAGGCGCAGCCGGGGCCCACGTCCGAGGGGGCGGGCTGGCGGCCGGGGATGCTCGCGAGCGGTTTGTCCCGGTCGGTGGCCATGTCGGGCAGGGAGGCGATGAGCGCCCGCGTGTACGGGTGCGCGGCCTCGACGGCCAGCCGGCGGACGGGCAGCTCCTCGACGACCCGGCCCGCGTACATGACCATGACCCGGTCGCACAGCTCGCCCACCACGGCGATGTCGTGCGTGATGAACAGCGCGGCCGCGCCGCTCTCCTCGGTGACCTCGCGCAGCAGCCGCAGGATCTGCCGTTGCACGGTCACGTCGAGCGCCGTGGTCGGCTCGTCGGCGATGATCAGCCGCGGCGTGGCCATGAGGCCCATCGCGATCACCACGCGCTGCCGCATGCCGCCGGACAGCTCGTGCGGGTGCTGCCGGGCGCGCGCGGCCGGGTCGGGCAGGTGGACGTGCCCGAGCCGGTCCACGGCCCGCCGGTTCGCCTCGGCCCGCCCGGCGCCCTGGTGCACCCTCGCCACCTCGGCCAGCTGCCCGCCCACCCGCAGCGCCGGGTTGAGCGAGGCCATCGGGTCCTGGAACACCATGGCCAGCGTCGTGCCGAGCTCCTTGCCCGACAGCGTGGCGATGTCCCAGCCGCCGAGCAGCAGCCGCCCGTAGGCGACCCTGCCCGGGTAGGGGACGAGCCCGCCGATCGCGGCGGCGGTCAAGCTCTTGCCGCTGCCCGACTCCCCCACCAGACCGACGATCTCGCCAGGGGCGATGGTCAGCGACAGCCCGCGCACGGGTGTCACACCGCCGGGGAACGCGACGGTCAGGTCCCTGACCTCCAGCACCGCGCCGGGGTCCGGCTCGCCGGGATCGGCCTGTACGGCCGCGTCCGACGCCTTCCCAGCCGCGGCGGTACGGGCGGCGGCCTTGGCCATGGCGTCGCCCAGTAGGTTGAACCCGATGCCGGCCAGCGCGATGGCCGCCGCCGGGCCGAGGGCGACCTCGGGCGTGACATAGATGCGGGCGAACCCGTCGAACAGCAGCCTGCCCCAGTCGAACGACGGCGGCTGCACCCCCAGGCCGAGGAACGACATCCCGGCCAGGCCGAGCAGGGCGCCACCGAGCGCCTGGGCGAGCTGCAGGATGAGCGGCTCGGCGATGTTCGGCAGCACGTGCCCGGTCAGGATCCGGCGGCGGGACACGCCGAGCATGCGGGCGGCCGACACGTAGTCGGACCCGGCGACGGTCGCGGCCAGCGTCTGGGTGAGCCGGGCGAATCCGGGCGCGATGGCCACCCCGATGCCCAGGACCGCGCCGCGGGCGCCCAGCCCGGAGACGACCGCCGTGAACATGGCCAGCAACAACCCGGGGAAGGCGACCAGGGCGTTGACCAATCCGGTGATCAGCCGGGCGGGCCGGCCCGGCAGCACGGACGGGAGGGCGCCGAGCACGATCCCGGCCAGACCGCCGATGAGCGTGGCGGCCAGCGCCAGCGCCAGGGAGAACCGGCCGGCCACGAGCACCCTGGCGAGCAGGTCGCGGCCCAGGCTGTCGGTGCCGAGCGGATGGGCGGCGGACGCGCCCTGGAGGATGGCCGCCGCGTCGATGCGCTCGGCGCTCGCGCCCCAGATGGGCGGCCCGACGACGGCCAGCACGATCATGGCCGCGACCAGCACGGCTCCGGCGACCGCCGCGGGCGTGCGCGGCAGGCGAGGCTTCACTCATGCCTCCCTGATCTTGGAGGTGGGGTCGAGCGCGGCCAGGGCCAGGTCGACGGCGAGGTTCACGACGAGCACGATCGCGCCGTAGACGAGGATGACGCCCTGGGCGACCGGATAGTCCTTCTGCGTGATCGACTCGACGATCTTCAGGCCGAGCCCGGGCCAGGCGAAGACGTACTCGACCAGCACGCTGCCCGCGATCAGCGCCGAGAGCAGCAGGCCGCCCAGGGTGAGGGTGGCGGTGAGCGTGTTGGGCAGCACGTGCCTGAGGTAGAGGCGGGCGGCGGGCAGGCGTTTGGCGCGCGCCAGCCGCACGTAGTCAGTGCCCAGCTCGCGCAGCGTCTCCGCGCGGGAGATGCGGGCGATCATCGCGATCGGGCCGATCGCCAGGGCGAGGACCGGCAGCACGTACGAGGCGGCGCCCGCCTTGCCCGCGGGCGGGAACGCGCCGAGGCCGATGGCGAAGACGGTCACCAGCGCGATCGAGTACAGGAACTCGGGCACGGCGACGGCGGTGCCCGTCACGGTGGTGAAAGCGTACTCGGTGCCACGATTGCGGCCGTTCTCGGTGCGGACGGCCGCCCACATGCCGAGCGGCACCGCCACCAGCAGCGCCACCACGGTCGCCAGCAGGGCCAGGGCCAGGGTGTTGGGGAGCCGGGCGGCGACGATCTCGACGACCGGCTCGCCCGACAGGAACGAGGTCCCGAAATTTCCGGTCAACACGTGGCCTGTGTACGTGAGGAACTGCTCGGGGATCGACCGGTCGAGCCCCAGCGCCGCCGTACGCGCCCGGACGAGCTCGATCGGCGCGGCCGGCCCCAGCGACGCCCGTACCGGATCACCCGGAATGAGGTGGATCATCGCGAAGGACGCGACGAGCAGCGCGGCGAGCGAGACGGCGAACCGCACGACCTGCCGCACCACCCACCGCGACCCGCGTGACCGCACCCGACGCGAGCCGGGCCCGGTTGTGTGGAGCTCGCGCACTCAGCGTCTTCCGCTCTCTGTGTTTACGTGAGTAAAACGGACATCAGCGTAGCCTCGTCGCCTGCTGGCCGAGGCCGGGAGGCGATCTGGTGGAAGCCGATGCCGCGTCCGTCCGGCGAGCCGGACGGACCGTTGAGAGCCGCGTTGTCGGGGCCTGACTCCGCATTCCTGGAGGGAGTGCGGCTCTTGGGCCGCCGCCCCGCCGGACGCTGTCCCGTTGGTGCGGACACCAATGGGGGCGGGGACCGGGCGCCAGTCAGGCACCCGGCTGTGACTGAACATTACCATCTGATTACCTTCAGTCGCGGTCGATCCGAAAACCCAATCACAGTTCTTCTGGCAACCACCGGCTGGCATAGGAAGCGCCGACAACAGTTCTTACCCTCCCCGCGTGAGGCGGATCGAGGTCGGCACGAGGTCCCCGGCCATGATGCGGAACGTGCCGCCCTTGCCGGCGGCCAGGACGGTGTTCTCCACGACGGGGACCAGGTCGGCGTTCTCGAACAGCGCCGACTCGGCCTCCAGCCACAGCTTGCAGCCTTCGGCCGCCGGCTTTCCCGAGGCTTTCGTGATGAGCGAGGTGTAGCGGGAGTTGGTCAGGTGGGCGAAGTTGGCGCCCTTGGGCGCGGCCGGTCCCGACAGGAAGCCGACGAGCTGGCTCGGCAGGGTGACGGCGATCGGCAGCCAGATGGCGTCCCAGTCCTGGGTGACGTTGAGCGACTCGGCCAGCTTGGCGTCGATGATGCCGTTCAGCTTCACTTCGACGCCGGCCTTCTTCCAGGCGGCGCCCAGGTACTCGGCCGCCGCCTGTACCCCGGATCCCCTGGTGGTGGGGTAGACGAAGCGCAGCGTCAGCCGCTTGCCGTCCTTGACCCTGACGCCATCGGCACCCGCTCGCCATCCCGCCGCGTCCAGGGCGGCGGCGGCCGCGGCCGGGTCGTTGGCGGGCACGTGCCCGGTGACCGTGTCGCCCTGGCAGGGCCGCGGCTCGAGGACGAGTCCGGTGGCGGGCCGGCCGGTGCCGCTGGCGGCGATCCCGGACAGCTCCTTGAGGTTGACGGCCTGGGTGAGCGCCTTGCGTACGGCCGGGTCGTGGGCGGGCCGGTCGTCGCCCTGGTGGTAGAAGAACTGGCCGTTCCCGAAGGGCAGGACGTTCTTGACGACTCCCGGGGTGGCCGCCACGCGGGCGCGGTCGGGGCCGTAGAAGGTGGCCCCGTTGAGCGTGCCGGCGAGGAGCAGGTTGGCGGCGGTCTGCTCGTTGGGCACGACCTTCAGCGTGACCGTCTCGGGCAGGTCCTTGGCCGTGGTCCCGCCGGGACCCCAGACGTACTCCCTGCGGACCTTGAAGGTGTAGTGGTCGCCCGAGACCGACTCGGTGAGCCGGTAGGGGCCGGAGCCGGAGGTGCCGTGGGCGAGCGCCGAGCGGTCCTTGACGCCCTTGCCGCACACGATGAACATCTGCTGGGTGCTCTCCAGGATGAAGCTGAAGGGCTCGGGCGTGGACAGGGTCACGGTGCCCGCCGCGTCGTCCGCCTTGGCCTTCATCCCGGTGGGCACGAGAACGCCGTAGATGGGCGACTTGGTGGCGGGGTCGGCGATGTGGTTGACGTTCTCGGCCACGTCGGAGGGGGTGAGCTTGGCGCCGTCGGAACAGGTCGCGTCCTTGCGCAGGGTGAAGGTCACCGAGTCGGGCTTGACCTGCCACTTCTCGGCGAGTCCCGGGACGATCCGGCCGTCGGCGCCGACGCCGACGAGGGTGTCGTACGCGAACGCGAGCACCTGGTTGGTGACCGACAGCACGCCCATGGCGGGGTCGAGCACGCCGGGGTCGGCGCTGATGGCGAAGGAGAACGTGCCGCCGGTGACCGGCGCGCCCGTCCCCGAGCCGGTGCCTGTTTCTGTGCCCGCGGTGCCGCCGCAGGCCGCGGCGAGCAGGGCCAGCGCGACGAGCGCGGCTGGTTTTCTCATGTGGGGCGCTCCTGGGGAGTGGGATCTGAGGCACCACCCTGGTCGCTGACCGTAGATCGTTCTTCGTGCGCTGTAACGAAAAGCGCGGCAGGCGTGGTGCTATCGCCCGAAAATGCGCATCTGGAGCATGACGGTGAGCCGGGCGTCGGCGTCGGACAGGTCCAGCCCGCTGATCTCGGTGAGCCGCTTGAGCCGGTACCGGAAGGTGTTGGCGTGTACGTGGACCCTGGCCGAGGCGGCGTTGACGTCGCCGAACGCGTCGAGGTAGGCCCGCAGCGTGGCGACCAGGTCGCTGCCGTGCTCGGCGTCGTGGTCGAGCAGCCGCTGGTAGGGGCCGGTCGGCGCCTGGTCCTCCGCCGCCGCCACGTCGGCGACCTGGAGCAGCAGCGACTCGAAGTGCACGGCGGTGTAGCCGGCGACCTGGCCCGTCGCGCCACGGGCGAGCAGCACGCGCAGCGCCCGGTCGGCGTCCGCGCGGGACCTGGCGACGTGGGCGAGGCTGGCGGCCAGGCGGCCGACGCCGATGCTGGCCGAGTGCCGCGGCCCGACCCTGGCCAGGAAGCTCTCCGCCACGCGTACGGCCCGCGCCTCCTCCTCACCACCCGCCTGCAGCGGCAGCACGGCGTAGGCCACCGAGCCGACGAGCGCGGCGGCTGCCTTGGGGTGGATGGCGCCGACGTGCAGCGCGAGCGCGTCGGCGAAGCGCTGCCGGTCGCTCTCGGCGCGCGCCGGGTCGTCGGCGGCGGGGTGCGCGAGCTGCGCGGCGAGCACGCACAGCCGGGCGGTGGCGATGCCGAGCCGCGCGGCGGCCTCGGGCGCGTCGGCGCCGCCCGCGAGCACGGTGGACAGCAGGTCGCTACGGAGCCGCCGCTGGGTGTCGGCGCCGGCCCGCTCGCGCAGCAACTGCAGAGCGACGATCTTGGCCGCGTCGGCGAGCGCGCGCTGCCGCTGGGGCGTGAGCGGCTCGCGGACGGCGGCCCAGATGGAGCCGAGGATCTCATCACCCGTCCGCACGGCGACGGCCGCCCGCTTGATGCTGCCGTCGTCGAGTTCGAGGTAGACGGGCTCCTGGCTCTGGTAGAGCAGCTTGAAGAAGCCGTTCTCGTCGAGCATCCGCTGGTAGCGCTCGGGCACCTGGCGGCCGAGCACGGTGGCGATCCGGCCCTGGTCGGCCTCGTCCTGCCGTTCGGAGTAGGCCAGCACCCGCGCGGACCTGTCCTCGATCGTGACGGGCGCGTCGAGCAGCGCGCAGACCGCGTTGGCCAGCGAGAACAGGTCGCCCTGCGGCTCCTCCCCCGGCTCGGTCAGGTCCCCCTCCGCCAGCAGGGAGCGCAGCAGGGCGGCGACCTGGGCCCAGGAGGCGGCCCTGGTGAGTCCGAGCACGGCCACGCCGGTCTCCAGCACGGTCGCGCGTACCTGCTCGTCGGCGTCCACGGGCAGCTTGACCACCACGCCGGCCGCCGCCGGGGCCCGCGTGAGCAGCGAGCAGATCTCCGCCGGGCCCTGCACGCCGACCGCCAGCAGGATGCCGCCCGGCGGGACGATCAGCTCGTCGAGCGGATCGAAGATGTGCACCCCGGTCACCTCGGCGTCGAGGTCGCCCGGCGAGGCGGCCACGTCGATCACGGTGCTGCCGAGGTCGTTCAGGATCCGTCCTAGGCTGGCGCGCGGGCGGTCGTTCATCCACTCACCGTAGTCCGGCCCGAAGCCGTAGTTCGGTCCGGAGGGGGTGAGCGGGCGGCCGTCCGCCCGCTCACCGTGGTCCGGCAGTTCAGCTGATCTTCGGAGTGGCGCGCGCTCCCAGGTGGATGTACGGCGAACCGTCCTCGAGCCGGTAGAACACGGCGGACATCCAGTCCGGGTCCTCCTCCCGGCGGCAGACGAAGGTGACCTCGTCCACGGGGACGAGCTTCATCTCCATCGGCGGCTGGAGCGCGGCCAGTGCGCCGGTGGCCTCGCCGAGGATCCACAGTTCGCCGGCGCGGACGCTCAGCGTGGCGCGGAACCCGGCCCGCTCGTAGACGCCCACGTAGCCGTCGACGTCGACCTGGACGGGCGTCTCGGGCGGCCCGAGCCTGGGCGGCACGGTCAGGCCGTCCAGCTCGGCGAACAGCTCGGTGGCCACGGCGTGCGTGAACGCGCCGCTGTGCCCGCCGTTGGCGGTGACGCACACGATGGTGCCGGTGTCCGGTACGGCCCAGAGCATGGCGTGCTGGCCGATGGTGTTGCCGCCGTGGGAGATGACCTGGTGACCGTCCCATTCGTCGAGGATCCAGCCGATGCCCCACTGCCTGCCCAGCGCGTACGGGTTGGGGATGTCGACCTGCGGCTCCCACATGGCGCGCGGGTCGTCCAGGAGGCCGCCTTCGAGGTGGGCGCGGGCGAACGCGACCACGTCGGCGGGCCGGGCGCAGATGAGCCCGGCGGGCCCGGCCGAGCGCATGAGGCCCCACACGGGGGCGGTCGCGCCGTCGACGTGGCCCATGGCGGCGCGGAAGCGCAGCACGTCCTCCGGCAGGGTCCAGGTGTGGGTGAGGCCGAGCGGTTCGACGATCTGCTCACGCAGCACGTCGTCCCAGCGCTTGCCCTCGAGCTTCTCCAGGATCCGGCCGGCGACGGTGAAGCCGGAGTTGCAGTAGGACTGGGTGGCGCCGAGCGGGTGGTTCTGGGCCAGGTCGGCGCAGGCCGCGACGTACTTCTCCACGCAGTCGTCGCCGCGCCCGGTGTCGAGGAAGAGGTCGCCGTCGATGCCGCTGGTGTGGGAGAGCAGGTGCCTGACCGTGACGGTCTTGGAGACCTCCGGGTCCGCCACCCTGAACTCGGGCAGCACCTCGGCCACCGGCGTGTCGAGCGTCAGCCGGCCGCGCTCGATCTGCCGCATGAGCAGGGTCGCGGTCCACACCTTGGTGACGGAGCCGATCTGGAACAGCGAGTCGGGGGTCGCCTCGACGCCGGTGTCCTTGTTGAGCGTCCCCGCCGCGAACTCGTGTACCTCGCCCCGGTGCAGGTAGGCCAGCGCGGCCCCCGGAACCTCGTGCTCGGCGATCAGCTCGGCGAGCCGGTGACCCATTGCTCCAGCCACGTGATGATCCTCTCGTTGAAGTCGTACCGGTGTGAGGGGCGCCCGTTGAGAATGAACAGGTGCGAGGCGTCCGGATAGCGGACCAGCCGGACCGGCACCCCCTGCTCGCGCAGCGCGGCGAACCACTGCTCGGCCTGGCCGACCGGACAGCGGTCGTCGCTGTCGCCGTGCAGGAGCAGGGTGGGGGTGGTGACGCGGGCCACCTGGGCGATCGGTGACTGGGCCTGGAGGTCGCCCCGGCACTCGTACGCCTTGATGAGAGACCCGAGGTCGGACGTGCCCGCCATGCTGGCGAGGTCGCTGACGCAGCCGCCGGGGATGGCCGCCTTGAACCTGTCGGTCCTGGTCGACAGCCAGCACGCCATGTAGCCACCGTAGCTGTAACCGGCGACGGCCAGCCGATCAGGATCGGCGACGCCCTCCGCCACCAGGTCGTCCACGGCCGCGAGGAAGTCCTGCTCGTCGGCCAGCCCCCAGGCGCCGACCGTGGCGGTGAAGAAGTCCTCGCCGTACCCGTCGCTGGCCCGCGGGTTGACCAGCAGGACGGTCCAGCCGTCGGCGGCGAGCCGCTGGTGGTAGAGGTGGGCGCCGTCGAAGGCGGGCGACCACGCGTTGTGCGGGCCGCCGTGCACGTCGAGCAGCAGCGGGCCGGGGGTGGTACGGGTCTCGTCGCGCAGCACGAAGCCCTCGATGGTGGCGCCGTCGGGGGCGGTGAAGGTACGGGGGCGCGGGGTGAACAGGTCGACGTCCGGGAGGGCGTGGTGGGTGAGGGGCTCGCCGTCGAGGTAGACGTCACCGGCGCTGAGCGGGGAGGAGGCGACCCAGGCGATCCGGCCCGCGGCCACGGACACGCCGGACACCGTGAAGTCGTTGCCGACGATCTTCACGGCCTTCCCGGCTTGCCCGGTCTCCCCTGTCTTCACGGCTTGCCTGGTTCGCCCGGCCTCCCCTTCCGTCCCGGCCCCAGCCGTCCCAGCCTCCCCTTCCGTCCCGGCCTCCCCGACCGGCGGCGCGCCCGCCAGGCGGTACAGGTGCGTGCGGCCTTGGTCGCGGGCGCAGAACAGCAGGTCGTCGCCCAGTAGCGCGGGGACGGCGCCCGGGTAGCCGGGGGCGCCGGTCATGACGTTCCGGTCGAGCCCGGTCTCCACCTCGTCGAGGGTGCCGGAGCCGAGCGTGTACAGGCGGGTGTGGCCGATGACCTCGCGCAGCCCAGCCACCACCAGCCGGTCACCCCGGCCCTGGCCGTCGCCGTCGCGGTCGGAGCCGGGGTCGGGAGCGCGGTCGGAGCCGGGGTCGGGGTCGGGGGTGCCGTCGCGGTCGGGCGCGGCGAGCCACCAGGCGCCGGTGCAGATGATGTCCGGCCCGGTGAGCCGCTCCGGTTTGCCCGGCGTCGGCCCGGTGGCGTCCACCTCGTACACCGCGCTCTCCACCACCAGGTCACGGTCGGGCGCCATGCTCGCCGCGAACGCCAGCCGCCGTCCGTCCGGCGACCACGACGGCTCGCCCGCGTGGAACCCGCCCTCGGTCACCTGGATGGTGTCGCCCGTCGCCACGTCCACCACGAACAGCTGCGTGGTCAGGCCGCGCAGCAGCCCGGCGCCGTCGGCCTTGTACTCCAGGATGTCGGCCACGACCGGCGCGTGGGGGTCGAGGTCTCCGTACGGTCCGCTGTAGGCGATCCGGCTGCCGTCCGGCGACCACACGGGCGCACCGGCACCGAGCGGCGCCGAGGTGAGCGGGCGCGGCTCGCCGCCCTCCATCGGCAGCAGGTGGATCTGCGCGCGCCCATCGACAGGACGCAGGAAGGCGAGCAGCCGGCCGTCGGGCGACCAGCGCGCCGCGCTCCCGGAGGCGAGCCGGCGCGGCGCGGATCCGGGGGCGGCGAGCCAGATCTCGGCCTGGTTCTGGTCGGAGTCGCGGTCGGCGGTGGTGAGCGTATACGCGACGGCGTCGCCATCGGGGCGCAGCCTCGGGTCGGATGGGACCGCGATGCGGTAGAGGTCGTCGAGGACGAGGCGTGGCATGACCGTACGGTAGGCCCGGCCGGGTCACGGCATCTTCGGCACATCCGACGAAGGCCACCGCTCCCGTTGTGCGAAACACCAACGACCGCGTAACACGAACCACCAGCCCAGGGACTCTCGCCTAGGACAACCGCTCGCACACCGTGAACGACACGCTCCTGGTGGCCTTCGAAGGTGTCAGCAAGTGGAAGACGATCGTATGCCGGCCCGGGTCGAAGGCGCCGAAGGGGTTGCGCCGGTTCTGGGTCGTGCCTGTCACCCAGTCCGTCTTCCATCCCTCGTCCTGGCCGTCCACGACCCAGCGGTAGCCGTACTCGATCTGCTTGCCCGACGGGCCTTTGAGCAAGGCGACGGGGAAGAGGCTGGGCGAGTAGCAGTTCGGTCCGGTCTGCTGCCCGTCCAGGGTCAGCGACGCCAGGCGTACGGTCCCCCCAGCCGCAGCCGTGGTCGTGGTTTTCCGCGGGGAGGCCGTGGGTTTGGGCGTCGGCTGCCTCGAGACGGAGCTGGTGGGGTTCGAGCCGCCGGTCCGGGTGGGGCGCGGCTTCTTGGTCGGCGCGCTGGGTGTCTTGTCGGTGCCCTGTTTCTTGGCCGGCGGGCTGGGGGTCGTGGTGGCCTGCTGTTCCGTGGCCGACTGGAGGGGCGCGGCCGTCGGCGTCGTCGTGTCGGGCAGCAACATGATCGCCCCGGCCACCAAGGTGCCGGACACCGCCAGTGCCCCGGCGCCCGCCAGCAGCGCCTTCCAGCGCGGGCTGCTCACGGGAGGACCGGCCGTACCAGTTCGATGGCCCGTCAGGTCGCCCGCCGTACCGCCTCGACGGCCCGTCAAGTCGCCCGCCGTACCGCCTCGATGGCCTGTTAGGTCGCCTGCCGTGCCGGTGGGCGGGGCGCCGATGAGCCGGAGCAGGACGTCCTGCATGGCGGGCCGGGCGGCGGGGTCCTTGGCCAGGCAGGACACTACGATCGGCCGCAGCGGACCCGGCAGGTCCCCCAGATACGGCTCGTCGTGGAGGATGCGGCGGAACACCGCGGGCAGCGAGTCGTTGCCGAACGGCGGGCTTCCCGTCGCGGCGAACACGATCACCGACGCCCACGCGAAGACGTCCACCGCGGGACCGAGCGAGGCGCCCGCGAGCTGCTCGGGCGCCATGTAGGCGGGCGTGCCGACGATGCTGCTCGTCACCGTCAGCGAATGGCCGGCCGCGCGGGCGATGCCGAAGTCGATGACCCGCGGCCCGTCCCTGCCGAGCAGCACGTTGGCGGGCTTGAAATCGCGATGCACCACCCCGGCCCGGTGGATCGCCGCCAGCGCGGTCGCGGTCGCCACCGCGAGCCGCTGCAGGTCTGCGCCGACGTGGCGGCCGGCCTCCTGCAGCGAAGGGCCCTCGACATACTCGGTCACGATGTACGGCCGGCCGCCCAGCGAGGCATCGAGCACCTGGGCGACGCAGAACGGCTCCACCCGGCGCGCCGCGTCGATCTCCTTGGCGAAGCGGTGATCACCGGCCAGGCCGTCCGCCAGCAACTTGACCGCCACCGGCCGCCCGTCGGGACCCTGGCCGAGGTAGACCACCCCCTGACCGCCCGCGCCCAGACGCCCGGACAGCCGGTACGGCCCCACGACCTGGGGGTCTTCTGGCAGGAGCGGGGTCATCAATCGTCGCTCGGGCAGATGGTGAAGGAGAAGGCCTTCGACACCGCTTGGGGGGAGGTGAGGCGGAGGGTGACCCGGTGAGTGCCGTCCGTCTGCACGAGCGGGCCGATGACCTGCTGGGTGTGGGATTCGGCGATGACGCTCTCAGAGCGCGACACCACCCGCCCGTTCAGGACCCATTCGTAGCGGAAGTCGGTGGAGAGTTTGGTCCCCTCGACCAGGCCGGAGATGTTGCCATGGTTGTACACGCAGTCCGGGGAGTCGGCGTGCCTGGGACCGATGACTCGCACCCACACGATCCGGAAGGAACCGCTGCCCGATGACGATTTCGACGACGAGGTCGTGGGTTTGGGCGCGGTCTTTGTTGGTTTCACGGTCTGTGTCGGTTTCACGGTCCGCGTCGGCTTCGGGGTCTGTTTCACGGTCGGCTTCGCCGTGGTCGTCGGGCTCTTGGTCTTCGGGTGCTGACGCGTTTTCGTCTTCGTCGAGGTGGGCGTCCCGGTAGCGGTGAACGCCAGTGACCGCGTACTCGGCCGCGATTCCCGGAGATCCCAGACGCTCGTGGCGCCCCAGGCGACGGCGCCCGCGACAACCAGCGCCCCCACGCCCGAGACGCCCGCGACGAGCACCGTCCTGGTCCCGTGCCGCCGTCCGGGCACCGTGGCCGGACCGCGGCCGTCGGCACCGTCCGGACGCCCGGGTGCATGCCAGCCGCCGTCGGCACCGTCCGGACGCCCGGGGGCGTACCCGCGGCCGTCGGCCAGGTCCAGACGCCCCGGGGCCTGCCCGCCCAGGAGCTGCAGCAGCACGTCCCGCATGGCCGGCCGACGCGCCGGATCCTTGGCCAGGCACCCCAGCACGATCGCGCGCAACGGTTGCGGAAGGTCGCCGAGCTGCGGCTCGTTGTGCAGGATCCGGTTGATGACCGCGGGCAGTGAATCCTCACCGAACGGAGGCGCCCCGGTGGCGGCGAACACGATCACCGACGCCCACGCGAACACGTCGACCGCCGGCCCGATCCCCTCGCCGGCGAGCTGCTCGGGCGCCATGTACGCGGGCGTCCCCACGATGCTGCTGGTAGCCGTCAGCCCCGATTCGACGGACCGGGCGATCCCGAAGTCGATCACCCGTGGGCCGCCCTGGCCGAGCAGCACGTTGGCGGGCTTGAAGTCGCGATGAACGATGCCCGCCTGATGAATGGCCGCCAGCGCGGTCGCGGTCGCCACGGCGAGCCGCTGCAGATCGGCGCCGACGTGGCGGCCCGCCTGCTGGAGCGAAGGCCCCTCGACGTACTCGGTCACGATGTACGGCCGGGTGCCCAGCGAGGCGTCGAGCACCTGGGCGATGCAGAACGGCTCCACCCGGCGCGCCGCGTCGATCTCCTTGGCGAAGCGCTCATTGGCGAGTCCCTCGCGCAGCACTTTGACCGCGACCGGCCTGCCGTCGGGCCCCTGGCCCAGATAGACCACCCCTTGGCCGCCCGCGCCCAGACGCCCGAACAGCTGGTAGGGACCCATGGCAGTGGGGTCGCCCTCCCGGAGGGGTTCGACGTGCGCCATGGAGCTCCTGTGACAAGGATAGGGATCTTCGGCACCATAGCGGGAAATGTCAGATCAAGTGAGCCAGTCGGGTAAACCAGATCTTCCGGGATGCACCATTTACAGGCGGACGACGAGCAGGGCGATGTCGTCGCGGGCGCCGCTGCTGACGTCCATGCCCGCCAGGAGGGCGTCGGCGAGGAGTCCGGGGTCGAGCCCACCGGATCGGGCGAGTACGTCGGTCAGCCGGGCCAAGCCGACGTCGATGTCCCGGTCGCGGCGTTCGATGAGACCGTCGGTGTACAGGACGAGGGTGTCACCGGGTGCGTAGGACAGCTCGGCCTGGGGGCGGGTGATATGTTCGGGGCGAGCGCCGAGCGGCGGGTCGGTGGCCTGGTCCAGGAGTGTGCAGGCGCTGCCCAGATGGCACAGGACGGGTGGCGGGTGGCCGGCGCTGCTGTAGGCGATGCGCCGCCTCCTGGTGTCGATCACGGCCTTGACCGCCGTAGTGGCCAGCGCCCCTTCGAGCGAACGGGCGTACAAGCCGAGCACTTCCAGTGCCGGGGCCGGCTCTTTCAGAGCGCGGATCGCGGCGCTGAGCGCGCTGCGCAGCATCCCCATGGACGTCGCCGCTTCCAGGCCGTGCCCCACGACGTCACCGACCGCGACGGCGAAGCAGCCGTCCGGCAGGTCGACGACGTCGTACCAGTCGCCGCAGACGTTCAGCGTCTCCACCGCGGGCAGGTAACGCACCTCGATCTCGGGGTGCAGGTCGAGGTCGGGGCAGCGCAGCATGGCCTCCTGCAAGGCGAGCGCGACATGGTGTTCACGGGTATGGGCCAGGCGGAGTTCCTCGTTCAGCCGCTGCAGTTCCTGTGCTCTGCCGTACAGTTCGGCCTCCATCTCCGCACGCCCCGGTGAGCGGCGGGTGGTGGGCCGTCGCGGGCCGAAGGAGCGGACGAACTCCGTCACGTCCTCGACCCGGTGGATGATCCACGCCAGCGTCCCGTCCGGTGCCAGGACGGGGGTGTTGATCGGGGACCACCAGCGCTCCTCGAACGCGCCAGGACAGCCGGCGAGGGGGATGTCGTACTTCTGCAGCGCCATCGTGTCCGGCACTCGGGAGGCCAGCACCCGGTGCAGCGAGGCGCTCAGGTTCTTCACGCCGCTGGCGTGCGGATCCTCGGGGTTGTCGGGGAAAGCGGCGAAGATGTGCTGCCCGATCAGGTCCTCGGCGGTGCGGCCGGTCGCGCGCAGGTAAGCCCAGTTCACATCGACGATCATCAGATCCGGGTCCAGCACCAGGCATGGGGCGGGCGTCACGGCGAACAGCGCCGCGTAGTCGACCCGCGGTGTGGTCGGCCTTCGCGTGCCCGGCCGGCGAGAGCTGGTCAGCCTGCTCACCCCACCCACTCTATGAGGTGTTTTGCCTGGTCACCATAGGTGATGCCGCCTTACGGCATACCGCCCTGCCGCCTCCCGGGAATATTGCGTTGCGTGGCGGCGCTGAGCGCCTCACTATGGTCCTCATGTTCAGGCACGATCACCTCGCGACGCCCGCCAACGCGGGCGCGTTCGAGCGTGCCTGCGACGGCCTGGAGCGCTGACCTCTTCCCGTAAGTCCTGAAAGTGACCCGGCGGGGGGAGGTAGTCGGCCCGTGCGGGTCACAGCACATCCAGGACTCAAGAGGAAAGAATCATGGCCAAGCAGGCCTATATCCGTAACAAGCCGCATCTCAACATCGGCACCATGGGCCACGTCGACCACGGCAAGACCACGCTGACCGCCGCGATCACCAAGGTGCTCGCGCAGCGGGGCCAGGCGACGTACACGCCGTTCGAGCGGATCGACCGCACGCCCGAGGAGGCCGTGCGCGGCATCACGATCAACATCTCGCACGTCGAGTACGAGACCGACACCAGGCACTACGCCCACGTGGACATGCCGGGCCACGCCGACTACGTGAAGAACATGATCACGGGGGCGGCGCAGCTCGACGGCGCGATCCTCGTCGTGTCCGCGCAGGACGGCATCATGCCGCAGACCAGGGAGCACGTGCTGCTCGCCCGGCGGGTCGGCGTCGAGCACCTGGTCGTCGCGGTCAACAAGGCCGACGGCGCCGACCCGGAGCTGACCGACCTGGTCGAACTCGAGCTGCACGACCTGCTCGCCGAGCACGGCTACCGGGACGTCCCGATGGTCCGGGTCTCCGGGCTTCGGGCGCTGGAGGGCGACCCCGAGTGGACGGCGTCCATCGGCGCGCTGCTCCAGGCGGTCGACGACCACATCCCGGTGCCAGTCCGGTACGTGGACGCGCCGTTCCTGATGCCGGTGGAGAACGTGCTCACGGTCACCGGCCGGGGCACGGTCGTCACGGGCGCCATCGAGCGTGGCGCGGTCCGGGTGGGCGACTCGGTGAGCATTGTCGGCTTCGAGTCCGGCTTCACCGCCGTAGTGACAGGGGTGGAGACGTTCGGGAAGACGATGGAGCGGGGTGAGGCGGGTGACAACGCCGCCGTGCTGCTGCGCGGTGTCCGCCGCGACCAGGTGCGGCGGGGCATGGTCCTGGCCGCGCCCGGCAGCCAGCGGGCCCGCCGGTCCTTCACCGCCCGGATCTACCTCCTCACGCCGGAGGAGGGCGGGCGGCGCCGGCCGATCGCGTCCGGCTACCGGCCGCAGTTCTACCTGCGCACGACCGACGTACCCGGGCAGCTCCTCCTGGACGACCCCGCCCAGCCGGGTGACACCATCGAGGTACGGGTCGAGCTGGGCAAGGCCGTCGCCCTGGAGCCGGGGCTCGGCTTCGCGATCCGCGAGGGCGGCCTGACGGTCGGCGCGGGCACGGTGCTGGACGTGCTGGACGACGTGCCTGCTTGACGTCCGTCGCGAGCACGGTCCAGGCGGCCGGGGCGGGCACGGTCGACGTGCCCGCCCCGGTATGTCGCGCGGCCGGGTCCCGTCAGGGGCGGGTCCCGGTCGCGAAGCGGACCGTGCGGGGTAGGACGAATCTCCCGTAGGCCAGGGCGTCTTCCAGGGCTGCCCTGGCCTCCGGGTGCAGGGCGTCGGGGATCGTCTCCAGGGAGGCGCGGCGGGCGGCCGACCACAGCCAGTCCCATACCTGTCCGGCCTCGACGACCACCTCGAACACCACGTCCTCGCAGCGGACCCCCTCCAGGCCACCCGCCACGAGCAGCTCGGTCAGCTCCTCGGCCGTGTTGAGGGTGCGGTGGAAGGGGGCGGTGCCCGCGTCGGCGGTGTACGGGGCCAGGGCCCGCGCCACGAGGCCGAGCAGCTCGGCCTCGGCCGGGCTCGCCTGGGCAAGCAGACTGGCCGCCAGCCGCCCGCCGGGCCGGAGAAGGCCGGTCATCGACCGTACGGCGGCCAGCGGGTCAGGCAGGAAGTACAGCATCATCCCGGCCAGCACGACGTCGAACCGCTCTCCGGGCAGCAACTCCTCGGCCCGTTCCGCGTCACCCTGGAGGACCGTCGCGTGCGTCAAGCCATGCCGCTCGATCTCGGCCGTGGTGGCGGCGACCATCCCCGGCGCGAGGTCCAGCCCGACCACCCGGCCCGTCGGACCCACCGCCCCTGCCGCCGGGACCAGTGAGGCGCCGGTCCCGCATCCCACGTCCAGCACCCGGTCGCCCGGCTCCGGCGCGGCCTGCCGTACCAGCTCGGCGGCCACCGGGCCGAAGAACGGCACGCCGACCTGTTCGTAGGTGCCGGACGCGCGGTCGAACACACCGGCCATGTACTGCTTGGCATCCATGACGACTCCTTTGCGACAGAGGGGGGAGGAGAGGGTGGAGTTGCGGTGAGAAAAGGCAATCACGGCGGGCACTGGGCGCCCGGCATCAGGCCGTCAGGCCCGAGGCCTTGAGGCCCCGGGCCGTCAGAACAGCAGGGCGTCAGGCGCCTTCCGCCGGGGTGAAGCGGAGACGGAAGGTGGCAGGCCGAGCGTGGAGTTCGTACTGCGGCAGCGTGGCCGGACCGCATGACGCGGTGCCGACGCCGTGCTGAGCGAAGTCCAGGTTGACGTGCACGCGGTCGCCCGGCTTCAGGTCCGGCCTGTGACGAGCCGCCTCCAGCTCAGCGGTGGTCCAGCGACGAGCGGTGAGGCCGAAGACCGGACCACCCGTCACCCGGAGACCCCCGGACGGGCCGGTCAGTTCGGCCCAGCGGACATCCGCTCGGTGCCCGTTCTCCTGCGGGTAGACGTACGGCGTCTGCAGGTCCTCGACGGTGGCGGACCAGCGGCCGACCCTGGCGGCCATGCCGGTGTCGGGGTACGCCTCCCCCGGACCCCTGCCGAACCAGGTGACGTCGCCGAACGCCGCGGGCAGCGCCATGACGAGGCCGAGCCTCGGCAGGGGCAGGCTCCACTCCCCGTCCGGCTCGACGTCCACGGTCAGTTCCAGCCCGCCGTCCGTGGCGGTCCACCGGTAGACCACGTGCAGGCCCAGGTCGGTGGCCGCCGGTGCGACCCTGGCGCGTACGGTCAGCACGTCGCCGGTCTCCACGGCGTCCACTCGGTGGGTGAGCCTGTGCAGGCCGAGCTGCCGCCAGCGATCCGCCAGCCCGCCGTAGGTGTCGTTGTCGATCGGCGCCCGCCACAGCTCCAGCCGCGGCCCCTCGACCTCGATCCCGAACAGGCGGGTGAGCCGCCCGGTACCGGGGTCGAACTCCAGGTCCGCCCCAGAACCGACGCCCCCGCCACCAGACGCCGGACGAGCCTCGTCCTGAGCTCCAGACGTCAAGCCGTCCTGAGCACCGGATGACAGGCGGGTCTGGCCCCAGGCCACCTCATGACCGGCGGCGGCCCACGGCTGGTCGGCGGCGAGCACCGCCCGTATCGTCAGCCACCGCTCACCCTCCCCAACGGGCAGGTCGGGCAGCTTGACCTCGCCACCCGTCGCGGGTACGTCGAGCGGGAACTCGGCGACCGGCACCCCCTCCTCCTCGACCACCGCGACGAACCCCAGATGCGACAGGTCGCGATAGCCGTGGTGGTTGGCCACCCGCACGACCTGGGCCTGGTCGTCGAAGGCGAACCGCACCGGCTCGAACACCTTCTTCAGGTCCAGCAGCCCCGGCGAGGGCGTCCGGTCGGGGAAGACCAGCCCGTCGATCACGAAGTTCCCGTCGTGCACCGGCTCGTCGTAGTCGCCGCCGTAGGCGTACTCGAACTCCGGGTGTGCCAGCCCGTGATCGATCCACTCCCAGATGAACCCGCCGGCCAGCCGTGGATAGCGCTCGAACAGCTCCTGGTAGTCGGCCAGGCCGCCGGGCCCGTTGCCCATCGCGTGGGCGTACTCGCACTGCACGAACGGCATCGCCCGGCGCCGCGCGTCGAGCTCGGGGTCGGCCAGCGGGTCCTCCACCCCCTGCCCGATGGCCTCCACCTCGG
Organism: Nonomuraea sp. NPDC049750; assembly: GCF_040659625.1. Classification (NCBI taxonomy): domain Bacteria; kingdom Bacillati; phylum Actinomycetota; class Actinomycetes; order Streptosporangiales; family Streptosporangiaceae; genus Nonomuraea; species Nonomuraea sp. NPDC049750. Next base: position 97,200 of record NZ_JBFANB010000008.1, on the reverse strand, counting down.
CGTGCGAGGCGTACATCCGCGAGTACACGTCGGTGTCGGCGCACGAGCGGTCGCCCTCGTAGTGGATCGGCCGTGACGGGTCGCGCTGCCGGGTCCAGTCGGCCATGAGGCTCAGGTTCTGGCCGACTCCGGCCTCGTTGCCGAGGGACCACATGATCACGCTCGGGTGGTTCTTGTCCCGTTCGACCGTGCGGCGCATCCGGTCCAGGCACGCCTCGGCCCAGCGCGGGTCGTCCGTGGGATTGCCGCGCCAGCCGACATGGCCGAAGCCGTGCGTCTCCAGGTCGCACTCGTCGATCACCCAGAGGCCCAGCTCGTCGCAGAGGTCGAGGAAGTCGGGGTGCGGCGGGTAGTGGCTGGTCCGGACGGCGTTGACGTTGTGGCGCTTCATCAGCAGCACGTCGGCGCGCATGGTCTCGTACGGTACGGCGCGGCCGTGCTCGGGGTGGAACTCGTGCCGGTTCACGCCCTTGAGCAGCAGCGGACGGCCGTTGGCCAGGAGCACCCCGTCCTCGATGGAGATCGTGCGGAACCCGACACGCACCCGTACGGTCTCCTCGGGCAGCGTGACCACGGCCTCGTACAGGCGGGGCGTCTCGGCGGTCCACGGCTCGGCGTCGACGGTGATCTCCGTACCGGGCGCGAGGTCGGCGATGCCTAGCTCGGCGATGGCCAGCCGTCCGGGGCCGTCAAAGCTCAGCGTGCCACGGCCGTCGGCATAGGCGGCGTGGACGAAGACGTCGGCGGCCGAGCGGGTCAGTGACACCTCCCGGAAGATGCCGGGCAGCCACCACATGTCCTGGTCTTCCAGGTAGCTGGCGGCCGACCACTGGTGGACGCGGACGGCGAGCACGTTGCGGCCCGGCACCAGCCACGGTCCGGCGTCGAACTCGACGGGCAGGCGGCTGCCGGTCGAGTAGCCGAGCTCGTGGCCGTTCAGCCAGACCCGGGCGAAGGACTCCACGCCCTCGAACCGCAGCCGCCCGCCGGTCCAGCCCTCGGGCAGGTCGAACAGGCGGCGGTGGTCACCGGTCGGGTTCTCGTTCGGTACGTGCGGCGGGTCGACGGGGAAGGGGTAGAGGTCGTTGGTGTACGCGGGCGAGCCGTGCCCGTGCAGCTGCCAGTGCGACGGCACCGGCAGGGTGTCCCAGGCGGAGTCGTCGTAGCCGGGATCGGCGAAGTCGTCCGGCAGGACAGCGGACGGAGAGAGGCGGAAGCGCCAGTCGCCGTTCAGGTCGAGGGAAGGGGCGTCAGAACGTAGTGCGGCCCTGGGTTCGAGGCGGCCCGAACCGGGTGCGAAGTTTTCGAGATCCATCGCCGCCGAGCCTAAAGGTTCTGGGCGGTTTCGTCATTGATGAGTATTGGTGAGTATTGGTGAGTTTCTTGTCCGTCCTGGTGCAACCAGCCGGTGTCTTGTCCGTCCTGGTGCAGTCGGCCGACGTCTTGTCCGTCCCGGGGCAGTCGGACAGCGGCGTCATCTCGCGCGGGCCGGCCGGCCCCCCGCCGTGAGATATCCGGCCAGCAGCGCCTCCGCTGTGGCCGCCACGCCGTCGTCCCCCGGCAGGAACTCCGGGCTGTGCAGCCCGGCGGCCGTGTCGACGCCCACGAACATCATCAGCGACGGCATCACCGACGCGTAGGCCGCGAAGTCGTCCGCGCCGCACGAGCGCAGCTCCTCGGTGACCGTCCATCCCTGGTGCCGCAGCAGTTCCCCGGTCTGTACGGCCAGCGCCGGGTCGTTGGCCAGCACCGGCTCCCCCGGCAGGACCCGCACCTCGCCGTGGCAACCGTGCGCCCTGGCCACGTCCTCGACCAGCTGGGTGAACCGGTCGTGCAGGCCGCGGCGCCACGACTCGGACATGGTCCGCAGCGTCCCCCTGGCCACGGCCTCGCCGGGGATGGCGTTCGGCGCCGTACCCGCGTTGACCATGCCGAACGTGACCACCGTGGGCACCATGGGGTCGGCGGCGCGGCTGACCATCTGCTGGGCGGCCACGATGATCTGGGACATGGCCACGACGGGGTCGCGGGCCAGGTGCGGGTAGGCGGCGTGGCCCTCGGCGCCCCTGACGGTCAGCTCGAACTCGTCGGCCGAGGCGTTGACCGCCCCCGGCGTGCAGGACACCACGCCGGCGGCGAGCACGGGCTGGACGTGCGCGCCGATCATGGCGCGCACCTGGTGCCGGTCGAGCACGCCGGACTCGACCACGTCGAAGGCGCCGGAGGGGTAGGTCTCCTCGCGCGGCTGCAGCACCACGACCAGCGGCGCGATCTCGTCCCAGCTCCAGGCGGACAGCCCCGTCGAGCCCGGATCCCCGGCCTCCTCCACCCCGGCGTCCACGACGGCGCGGACCTTGGCCACCGCGCGGGCCAGCGCGACGACGGCGGCCAGATGCACGTCGTGACCGCAGGCGTGCATGGCGCCGCTGGTGGCGGCCCACGGAACGCTGGTGCGCTCGGCGATCGGCAGCGCGTCGAGCTCGCCGCGCACGCCGACCGCGGGGCCGGGAGAGCCGATCCTGATCACGGCGCCGGTGCCCGCCACGTACTCCACGAGGCCGCCCGACAGCGCGTCGAGCACGCGTTTGAGCGTCGGCCCCTCCTCCCCGGACACGCACGGCTGCGCGTGCAGCTCCCGCCTGAGCTTCACGGCGGCGGGCAGTTCGTCGAGTAGCGCCTCGCGCAGCAGTTCCCCCGGGCTCACTCATGTACTCCTCTCGTCACTCCATTCTCGTCAACCTCCTTTCCCCGGTGCCCAATTAGCCGCCGTCCTCACCCGGCCGGGCCCAGGTCGTACACGCGGCGGGCGTTCTCGGCCCCGACCATGGTCGCCACGCGCACCGCCTGGGCGGCCGACCACTCGCCGTCGGCCACCAGGCCGCCGAGCACCCGCGCCATCGCCCGCCGCCACAGCTCGGCCCCGAGATGGTGCAGCTCAGCAGGCCCCCATGCGTCCGACGAGAAGAGGATCTTGGCGAACGGCGCCAGCTCCAGGCTCTCCGCGACCACTTCGGCGCCGCGCGCCCCCGTGTAGGTGACGCCCAGGCCCACGTCGAAGTAGACGTTCGGATAGGCGTGGGCGAGGAACCCGGCATGGCGCTGGTACGGGTAGCAGTGCAGCAACAGCAGCGGCACCCCCGTCGGCTCGGCCAGCTCGATCAGCCCGCGCAGCAGCAGCGGGTCGCATCGGCGCAGGTCGAGGTCGGGGTCGCCGAACCCGGTGTGGAACTGCAGGGGCAGCCCGCGCTCGATGCCGGCCCAGATGACGTGGCGCAGCAGCACCGGGTCACGGAGCCGCCCGCCCTCCTCCTGCCACCGGCCGGCCGCCTCGGCGACCTCGGCCGGGCCGGGCCGCGCGGGGTCGAAGTCGAGGCCGTGGCGGTAGGCGGCGATGGTCTTCAGGCCGCGGGCCGTACGGGTGCGCTCATGAAGCGCCTCGCCGAACCGGTCGGCGAACCCGGCCGCCTCACCCTCGGCGACCTGCTCGGCCACCGACTCCAGGCGGACGATCTCGTCGGCGGGCCGGCCGCTGACCTCGGCCATGCCCGCCGGGCTGAGGATCTCCTCGCCCCGGTAGCCGGTCTCGACTAGGAAGTGCCCCACGCCGGAGGCCGCCAGCAGCCGCCCGTTGACCTCGGCCGCGCCCAGCCTGGCCCTCCTGGCCAGGTATTCCTCGGGCGTGGGGTGCGGGTCGAGGCCGAGCACGGGCGCGCAGTGGCGCAGGATCGCGTGGCCGACCTGGGAGTCGAACTGGGTCATCCAGTGCGGCACCGGCCGGTCCGACTCGGTGATCAGCTCCTCGAACGCGGTGCGCGTCAGGTCGTGCGCGGTGGCTCCGTGGACGTGGTGGTCGACCAGTTCGAGCCGTTCGATGGTCTCGACGAGGTCCGTCATGACCTCCATTGTGTCCGGCGGCGGGGGCCGGGTGTGGTGACCCCCACCGCCGTGTGTCAGTCGCCTGTTGTGTCAGGCGGCCGCGTTGGCCGTCAGCGCGATCGTCGCCTGGCGGGTGACGCCGCTGACCGTCAGCGCGACGGTCACCTGGCCCTTACGCAGCGCGGTGAACGTCCCCGTCGCGGGGTCGAGCACGGCGACGTCCCAGGGCTTGGCGCTCTGCCGCGATCCGATGTGCAGGTTCGGCGAGCCCGACCACGCCACGGACACCGGGTAGGCGGCGGGCACCACCCGGGTGCCCTGCTTGACCGTCGCCGTCACGGCCACCGCCTTGCCGACCTGCACGGCGGCGGGGGCCGCGAGCGCGAGGTCGTCCACGTGCGGCCGTACCTGGGCGCCGAGCCAGCTGGGCGCGTCGGCGAACCAGTTGCGCTTGACGTGCTCCGCCTCCTGCGCGGTGACCGGGTCCACGCCCCACAGCGACCAGCCGGTGAAGCCGCCGTCGTCGGCCGCAGTGGCCGGGTTCTTGCCGGAGTTGCCGTTGATGAAGTACGGCACCGCGTCGACGTGCGAGGCGTTGAAGGTGCCGACGTGGCCCCCGATGTAGGCGGCGCCCTTGCCGGTGGTCCGCTGGAAGTCCGCCAGCCAGCCCTCGACAAGCGCGGCCTCCTTGCGGTCGCCGAGCTGACTTCCCTTGCCGGGCGTGGGGTCGCGCGGCGGCACGTGGAACAGCACCGCCACCGAGCCGACGGACGCGTCCCGAGCCGCCGCGTCGAGCTGGGCCCGGAGCAGCGCGACCTGGTCGAAGCCGCCGCCCCGCAGGTTCAGCCGCGAGGTGTCCAGCGTGACGAACCGCGTGCCCTTGTGGTCGAAGGTCTGGTACGTGTCGCCGAAGACGGCCTTGAAGTTGTCGATCTTGCCGCCCATCACCTCGTGGTTACCGGGGATGTAGTGGTACGGCAGCGTCCCGCCGAGCTCCTCGTCGAGGATCTTCTTGGCCAGCGCGAAGTCCTCGGGCGACGCCTCGTCCACCAGGTCACCGTTGATCAGCAGGAAGTCGGGCTTGGCGGCCTTGATCTCCTGGAGCGTGCGGCGGGCGTTCTTGACGATGTCGCTGTCCGGGTCGCGGGCCACGAACTGGGCGTCCGACATGACGGCGAACCGCCACGGCATCTTGGCCACTTCGGGCTTGACGACCGGGTCGGCGACCTTCTGGGCGGTCGGCGCCGTCACCGACGGCGGCACCTTGGCCACCAGGCCGTCGATGAGGATGTCGTTGGTGTACTTCGCGTCGGTCTTGGTCTCGGCCACGTAGAAGCGCCGCAGCTTGAGCGGGTAGGTGACGCCGGGCGGCACGGCGAACTCGACGTACTTCCAGCCGGTCCAGGTCATGTACGGGCCGCGCAGGATCTGCGACTGCCCCTGGCCGTCGTAGAACTCCAGGCTGGGCCACTCGCCCTTGCCGGTGGAGTTGATCCACAGGCCGAACGCCTGCGGCTGCCCCGCCACCTCGATCTGCTGCGGCGGGCTGGCGTAGGCGGCGCGGGTCGCGGTGGACTGGGTGAAGTCGTACGACAGCTTGAGCCCGCCCCCGCTCTGGCCAGGCGCGGCCGACAGCGAGCCGGTGGCCCGGGCGGCGGCGAAGCTCCACTGGGCCGCATTCTCGAAGTCGGCGACCGGCTTGTCCTCGAAGCCCACGGTGACGGGCACGGCGGTGCTGATCTTGCCTACCTTGGCGGTGATCAGGCCGGACGTGGTCGCCTTCTTGGACTTGACGGTGAAGTAGCCCTGGTCGGCGGGCGTCACCTCGAATGCGTCGTGGTCGTAGTCGAGCGTGAGGTCGGCCGGTTCGATGGGCGCGGTGTTGCCGTTGTGGTCGTAGCCGACGACGCCGAAGGTGGCCGTGGCGTCCGCGCCGGCCAGGCCGACCCGGTCCACGGTGGCGCCGAGCCGCTTCAGCGGCTGGAGCACGGTGAGCTGGAGCGTGCCCTTGGCGGCGCCACGGGAGGCGGTAACCGTCGTCTGGCCGGGGACCAGGGCGTGGAACTTGCCGTCGCGGACGACGCCGTGCACCATCGGCTCGGCGCGCCAGGACGGGGTACCGGCCGCCGGGCCGTACGTCTCGTCGTATCCGGCGGCGGTCAGCCGCCGTGTGAGGCCGGGGAAGACCCGGTCGGGGCGGCCACCGGCGATGGGTGCGGCGCCGGGCGCCTTGTCGGGGTCGCCGGCCGTCTCCAGCCAGAAGCCCTTGAGCTTGCCGCTGCCCTCGGGGGCGAACAGGGCCAGGCCGTTCGGCACGTGACGCTCGCCGCCGTCTGACGGGCTGTTCTCGACCTGGACGTCGGCGGAGCCCGGCTCTCGGGCGAGCATCGTGGAGGAGCCGCCGCCGTCGAGGTTGAGCGCGTTCGCGGCGCCGAGGTCGACCATCATGGCGGCCAGCTCGTTGAGCGTGACGCCGCGGCTGTCGGCCTGGCGGCCGTCGACGGTGAGCAGGTACATCTTCCTGCCGTCGGCCGAGAAGCCGACCGCGGTGCGCGGGTGCGCGGCCGGGTCGGTGGAGCTCTGCACGGCGCCGTCCTTGACCAGGACGTAGTTGCCGCCGACCGCCGCCTTGACGGCGTTGCCGTCCGACGACTTCGGCTGGTACTTCACATCGACCTTGTCGCCTTGCTTGAGCCCGGCCAGCGTGGCGGCCGCGGCGTCGCGGCCGAGCAGGATCGTGGTGCCCGCCGGGATCGGGCCGGTGCCCGGCGCCTGGCGTACCGCCGAGACCACGCCGTCGACCAGCTCGATCTCGGTCACGGCGGTGGCGCCCTCGACGGCGCGGGCCCGGTTGTAGGAGCCCCACAGCGGCGTGAACAGGCCGACCCCGCCCGCCTGGACGATCTGGTTGAACTGGGTCAGGGTGATCGGCGCGCCGCCCGCGGGGGTGGCGGTGCCCTCGAAGTACATCCTCAGCACCCGCCCAAGGCCGTCGCCACTGACCGCGACGGCCTTGTCATGGCCGGAGGCGGGCGACTGGATGAGTGAGCCGTTCTGGATACCGATGCCCAGGGCGGCGCCCGAGCTGTTGATGTCGAAGAAGTCGCCGTTGACGGCCGCGACGGCGTGGGCGCGCTTGGCGGGCCCGGACAGCGGCTCGGTCTTGGACACCTCGCCGGAGTAGACGTAGTCGGCCTTCGCGGCGCCCAGGTCGGCGGTGACGGCGTCGGCCCGCAGCCAGCCGAGCTCGTCGTAGCGATCGAACGAGGTCAGCGAGATGCCGGGAGCCACCGGCCGGGTCTTCTTGGCCGTCTCCAGCTGCTTGCCGGTGACGGCCTGGGTCAGCAGCGTGGAGGGCGGCGGATAGGACGACGCCTTCAGCGCGTCTTCGACAGGGGGTTGGGGATCGGCCTGCGCGGGGGCGGCGATCCCTAAGACGAGCGCGGCCGCGACGGCCGCGTAGCGGAGGGTCTGCACGACCGAACTCAATCGTTCGCGGTTATAACTTTCAAGACTTGACGATGAACTAAAGAATAATTTCAGAGCCTTCGGGCGGTCGAACTGATCCACAAAGGTGGCATCCCTGTTACCTCAGGTGTGCGCCCGCGCCCGCCGGGCAGGCTCCAGGGGAGGCAAAATCCCCCATCACTGGCGTTGTTGCTGTTATCAGCGCAGACTGGAAAGACGGCGATCCCGTAGAGCAGCATCCCGTGGAGCAGTGGAGCACCCCGTGGACAATCAGCTTGATCACATGCCGGTTCTGTCACGCGGCAGGCATCGCAACCCGAAGCGCGGCGCCTGCTTCATGGAACTGGCGTCCTACCTAGCCGGAGAGCGGTGGAGCGACCACCCGGCCTGCACGCACCCACTGCTGGCCGCGCTCGCCCGCTTGGTCAACGACAACACCAGCGACGCGAACCGGGCCCGCCTCGTGGGTCTCGTTCCCTCGATCATCGACCTGAACGCCGACGACCTCCGGGTGGACGCCCGGATCGCGCTGCGGTGCGCGACGACGGCGCTGCCGGTCTCGGCGGCCGAGCGTCAGCTGGCACTCGCGGTGTCGGTGCTGGCGGCCGAGGAGATGCTGGCCAGGCTCGACGGCGTCCCGTCCGGCCGGTTCAGCACGGTCCCGCTGAGCGAGGAGAGCCAGCTGGCGATGGCGCTGGTCCCGCACGCGGCGGAGCAGGCCAGGCGCTTCAGCCGGGCGGCCCGGATCACGGAGAAGGGCTTCCGCCGGTACGCGGCGCCGAACGCGGTGCAGCTCTCGGTGGTGGGCATCGTCCAGGCCTGCATCCCGGACCCGGACACCCTGCTGCGGGACCTGCTGACAGGCGCCATCGCGGACTGCGAGGCCCTGATCCGCGGCATCGACACCCACACCGCCCCGGAGCCAGCCACCCCTGTCCGCATCTGACCTCTGTCTGACCCGGCCCCTGGGGATGCGCCACGCTTCCCCAGCGGATCGAATCAGGAGTCGAGCAGGCATGCCGGGTCGAAGGACGCGGCGAACGGATCGGAGATCGCCACCTTCTCCCCCGCCCCAGCCCGAGCGGTCACCTCGTAGCCGCCCGCTCCCAGCTCCAGCACCTCGACCCACGGGTCATAGGGCCGAGTCTCGCACGCCCGCCCGGCCCTCCGCGACACCCGCACACTTGTTCGCAGCCTGCTGCTTCGTCGCAGGTCAGGGAAGCCTCCCCTTCGTTGCGGATCATCGTGACATCTGCCTAAATTTCGTACTAAGGCGTTATTGAGGCGGAGGATTTTTCATGACCATCGAGCTCGACCGACCGTACTCTCCCGAGAGGCACCACAGCCATCGCGACGTGACCGGTGGCTGGTTGCGGCCGGCGGTGTTCGGGGCGATGGATGGACTGGTGTCCAATTTCGCATTGATCGCCGGAGTCGTCGGGGCGGCGGGGGCGGGCCGTGGGGCGGTGCTCGCCGGGTTCGCGGGGTTGATCGCAGGCGCGTGCTCGATGGCGGCGGGTGAGTACACCTCCGTGAAGTCGCAGACGGAGCTGATGCGGGCCGAGATCGCCGTGGAGCGCCGCGAGCTGGCCCGCGACCCCGAAGGCGAGCTGGCCGAGCTGACCGCGATCTACCGGGCCCGCGGCCTGGACGCCGACCTGGCGGCGCGGGTGGCGGCCGGGCTGTCGGCGGATCCCGAGCAGGCGTTGCGGGTGCATGTGCGTGAGGAGCTGGGCGTCGATCCCGCCGATCTGCCGTCGCCGTACCTCGCGGCCGGGTCGTCGTTCTGCGCGTTCGCGGCCGGGGCGGTGGTGCCGCTGGCGCCGTTCCTGTTCGGGGCGTCGGGGCTGGCGGTGGCGCTGGTGCTGAGCCTGGTGGCGCTGTTCGTGTTCGGTGCGGCGGTGGCGCGGATGACGGCCCGCCCGTGGTGGCTGGGCGGCCTGCGCCAGCTCGCGCTGGGCGCTGGGGCCGCCGCCGTGACGTTCGGCCTGGGCCACCTACTGGGCGTCACCGTCTCATAAAGCCTCATAAAGCCGCCGTCCCATAGACCGGCTGTCTCGAAGGGCTATGGGCGGCTGGCGGCGGCCAGGTTGACGCCGAGGGCGATGAGGGCCGCGCCCGTCAGCCCGTCGACCGCCTTCCGTACCGCCGGCCTGGCGAAGACCTTGCGCAGCGCTCCCACGATGTTGGCCACCAGGAGGAACCACAGCACGGTCAGCGCCAGCGCGATGACCGACAGCGTTAGCGTGTCGCCCAGGGACGCGCCCTCGCTGACGAACTGCGGCACGAGCGCCACGAAGAACAGCGCCGCCTTGGGGTTGAGCGCGTTCGTCAGCAGTCCCTCGACGAAGGCCGCCCACGCGCTCCGCTTCCCCGGGTCCAGCGACTCCAGCTCCAGCCCGCCGCCCTTGCGCAGGGCGGCGCGCCATGCCTTGACGCCCAGGAACAGCAGGTAGGCGGCCCCGAGGACCTTGACCACGGTGAACGCCATCGCCGAGGCCGCCAGCAGCGCGGCGACGCCGGTCGCCGCGGCCACCACCCAGGCGAACACGCCGATCGAGATGCCCAGGGCCGCCGCCATGCCGTACAGGCGACCGGAGATCGCCGAGCGCCGTACGACGACGGCGAAGTCGGGCCCTGGGGACATGGCCCCGAGCATCACCACACCGCCGAAAGCCAGCACTTGCGTCACAGAGGTCATGACGCTCACGCTACTAAAAACAGGCAAAAATCAGCTCTTGCGGCTTTTCTTGAGGATCGATCGGATGGTCAGCAGCAGCACGACGGCCACGATCTGGCCGCCGATGACGATGCGGTTGACGTCGACCGCCGGCTGCCAGCGGACGTCGCCGTCCTTGACCACGAACACCCCGGCGGGAGTGGCGCTGAGACCGAATCCGCCGCCGCTGCCTTCGCCGCCGGGCGCGGCGTCCGGATCCACGGAGACTTCCTGCCTGCCCATTCCTCCGCCGCCGCCCTGGACGACCCGGGCGACGGGGATGACCGTGACGCCGTCCTGCTGGATCGGGTCGCCGAAGACCCGCTTGACGGTCGCGGAGTCCTTCGCGCGTTCGACTAATTCCATGATGTCCATCCCCACATGCTGGCCCTAGACCCGCCGCAACACCACCATCTCGCTGCGGTAGTCGGCGCCGGAGTGGAACCACGTGGGCAGGGTGAGGCCGTGGTGCATCAGCGTGGCGCCGTACCAGGAGCCGCCGGGCCCCTCGTAGACGGCCGACGGGTCGAGCCCGGCCAGCCGGAGCCGCCGGGGCGGCTGCTTGTCCAGCGCGAACGGGTTGTAGGCGAGCACGACCACCTGGTCGCCGAGCGTGTACTGGGCGGCGGAGGCGGTCTCACCGGGCCTACCGGCCAGCCGGTGCAGCGCGCCGTGCTGGATCACTGGGCGGACCGCCTTGTAGTCGGCGATGAGCCGCCTGGCCTCGTCGAGCTCCGCGGCGCTCCAACGGGTGAGGTCGCCGCCGACGCCGAGCGTGCCCGCCATGGCCACGTGGAAGCGGTAGCGCAGCGGCACCTCCCGGTTGGTGAGAAGGTTGGGGCTGTCGGTCACCCAGCACGACATGGCGCCGGCCGGGTAGAGGAAGGAGAAGCCCCGCTGGATCACCTGCCGGTCGCGGGCGTCGGTGTTGTCGGAGGTCCACACCTGGTCCGTACGGCGGAGCATGCCGAAATCGGCCCGGCCGCCACCGCCCGAGCACGACTCGATGCGGAGCCCCGGATGGCACCCGCGCAGCTCGTCCATGATCGCGTAGACGCCCCTGGTGTGCTCGATCCAGAGCAGGTCGCCGCCCTCGGCCCAACCTGCCTGGCTGAAGCTGCGGTTCATGTCCCATTTGAGGTAGTCCAGGCCGTACTCGCGGACGAGCTGGTCGAGCCAGCCGAGCGCCCACTCGCGCACGTCGTCGCGGGCGTAGTTGAGCACGAGCTGGTTGCGCATGGTGTCGCGGCGGCGTTCCGGGTAGTGCAGCACCCAGTCGGGGTTCTTGCGGTACAGGTCGCTGTCGGGGTTGACCATCTCGGGCTCGACCCAGAGCCCGGCGAGCAGGCCCAGGTCGCGTACGCCCTGGAAGAGCGACCGCAGGCCGTGCGGAAAGCGCTCGGGGTTGGGCCACCAGTCGCCGAGCCCGCGCGTGTCATCGGTGCGGGCGCCGAACCAGCCATCGTCCACCACGAACAGCTCCACGCCGAGGTCGGCCGCCCGGCGGGCCAGGTCCAGCTGGCCGGCCTCGGTGACGTCGAACCCGGTGGCCTCCCACGAGTTGTACAGGACCGGCCGTTCCTCTTCGGGTCTGGGCAGGACGTGCTTGCGGGCGTAGTCGTGCCAGGCCCGGCTGGCCGCGCCGTAGCCGCCGGAGGTGTGCAGGCCGAGCGCGGAGGGGGTGCGCAGCGACTGGCCGGGACCGAGTGGCCAGGTCAGGCCCTCGTGGCCGAATCCGGCGCTCACCGCGACGTCGCCCTCGGGGCGGCGCTGCGTGGTGATCCGCCACGAGCCGCTCCAGGCGAGCGCGACGGTCCAGAGGTCGCCGGTGTCCTCGGTGGCGTCGCCGAGCATGATCCACGGGTTGGCCTTGTGCGAGGTGGTGCCGGTCCTGCTGCCGAAGGTGGTCTCCCCCGCCGGCAGCTCGCCGCTTTGGAGCCGAGTCTCGCGGCCCCAGCCTCCGGCGGCGCCGGTGTAGCGGAAACCGGCCTGTTCGGGGATCACCCAACTGCCCGAGTCGAGCCGCCGCAGCCGCAGGGGCGCGGCCGACTCGTTGGTGACGTCCACCCAGCGCTCGATGACGTCGCAATCGTCGAAGACCCGTACATGCAGGCCCACCCGGAGGCCGTAGGCGTGGTCGCGCAGGACCACCTCCACCTCGTTCTCACCGAGGACGGCGTCCTCGAAGCCGAGTTCGACGGAGCGGACCCCGCCCTCGTAGACGGCCTGGAGCGAGGGCACGCCCCAGCGGCGGCCGCCGTCGACGGGCAGCATCTCCGTCGCGTCGTCGGGGTCGAGGAAGCCGGTGACGATCCAGCCGGGGTCGTGCTCGGCGACCTGGCCGAGGGCCCCGGCGGGTAACCGGGGCCCCCAGTACCACTGCGCAATCCGAGTGTCGTCGCCGGTTTCCACCCCGAAGACATAGGAGGTATCGCGGGTGACTGCCGCCCATGTGTGCGCGTGGGCGGGAACAGGGATGAGGGGCATGCCTGCGATCGTCGGACCTATCGGCCCCGCCGTCAATGCCACTCATCGCCGCCCGCCCGCGCGGGATCAGTCGAAGGTGGTCGAGATCTCGTGCCACCCGCCGGGCGCGATCTTCTCGGCCGCCTTGGGCCCCCAGGTGCCCTTCGCGTACGGCAGCGGCGGGTCCGGCAGGTCGAGGATCGGCTGGACGATCCGCCACGACTCGTCCACCAGGTCGAACCTGGCGAACCGCAGCGGATCGCCGCTCACCGCATCGGCCAGGATCCGCTCGTAGGCGGCCTCCATCGGCCCGAGCACCTTGGTGAAGTCGACGCTCACCGGCACCTGCCGGGTGCGTTGCTTGCCGGGCTCCTTGGCCAGCACGTCGAAGGTCACCCCGGCGTCGGGCTGCAGCCGGAACCTGATCAGGTTGGGGTTCAGGTGCGGGTCGTGCGGGAACAGCGAGATCGGCGGCTTGCGCAGCTCGGCGACGATCTCCAGGTCGGTCACCGGCAGCGCCTTGCCGGCCCGGATGCAGAACGGCACCCCGGCCCATCGCCAGTTCTCGATGTAGGCGCGCAGCGCGACGAACGTCTCGGTGGTCGAACCCTTCTTGACGCCCTCGGTGTCGAGGTAGCCCTCGTACTGGCCGCGGACCACGTCGACGGGCTTGATGGCCTCGACGGCGCGCAGCACCCGCCACTTCTCGTCCAGCTGGGCGCGGGCGTCCTTGGACGGCGGCGGGTCCATGGCCAGGATGGCGAGGAGTTGCAGCAGGTGGTTCTGGACGACGTCGCGGATGGCGCCGTTGGCGTCGTAGAAGGCGCCCCGGTCGGCCACGTCGAAGTCCTCGGCCATGGTGATCTGCACGCTGCGGACGTAGTTGCGGTTCCAGATGGGCTCGACCAGCATGTTGGCGAACCGGAACACCATGAGGTCCTCGACCGGCTCCTTGCCCAGGAAGTGGTCGACCCGGCGCAGGTGGTCCTCGTCGAAATACTTCAGCAGCTCGGCGTTGAGCCCCCGGGCCGAGTCCAGGTCGCTGCCGAACGGCTTCTCCACGACGAGCCTGGCGTCCCTGTTGAGGCCCTCCCCGGCCAGCCCCTCGGCCACGACCGAGAACAGCGCGGGCGGCACGGCCAGGTAATGGACCAGGAAGCCCTTGCCCTCCAGCTCCTCGCGGAGCCGGGTGTAGGTGGTGGGGTCGCGGTAGTCGCCCGCCACCAGCCGCAGGTTGCCCGCCAGCTTCTCGAACGCCGCGTCGCGCGCCCCGCCGCAGGCCGCGCGGGCGTGCTCGCGCAGCCCGTCGAGGTCCAGGTCGGTCTTGGCCACGCCGATGATCGGCAGATCGAGCTCGCCCTTGGCGGTGAGCTGGTAGAGGGCGGGCAGGACCATCTTGCGCGCGAGGTCGCCGGTGATGCCGAACAGGACGAGCGCGCCCGCGGCCTTGGTCGCCCCCACCTCAGACCCGCCTTCCGCGCAGCTCGCGGTAGCGCCGGACGAGCCCTTCGGTGGAGGCGTCCGGGAAGTGCGTCGGTGGCTCCTCCGAGGTGAGCGCGGGCGCGAGGTCGAGCGCCATCTTCTTGCCCAGCTCGACGCCCCACTGGTCGAAGGAGTCGATGCCCCAGATGGTGCCCTCGACGAACGTCGCGTGCTCGTACAGGGCCACGAGCTGGCCGAGCGTGGACGGGGTGAGCTTGGTGGCCAGGATCGTGGAGGTGGGCCGGTTGCCGGGCATCACCTTGTGCGGCACGATGTCGGGCGGCGTGCCCTCGCCGGCGATCTCCTCGGCCGTCTTGCCGAAGGCCAGCGCGGAGGTCTGCGCGAACAGGTTCGCGTTGAGCAGGTCGTGCATGCCCTCGCGGTCCTCGAACGGCTCGGCGAACCCTATGAAGTCGGCGGGCACCAGCCGGGTGCCCTGGTGCAGCAGCTGGTAGAAGGCGTGCTGGCCGTTGGTGCCCGGCTCGCCCCAGAAGATCTCGCCCGTGTCGGTCGTGACGGGCGTGCCGTCGGCGCGTACGGACTTGCCGTTGGACTCCATGGTGAGCTGCTGCAGGTAGGCGGGGAAGCGGTGCAGCCGCTGGCTGTAGGGCAGGACGGCCCGGGTCTGGGCGCCGAAGAAGTCGTTGTACCAGACGCCGAGCAGGCCGAGCAGCACCGGCATGTTGGCCTTGAACGGCGCGGTGCGGAAGTGCTGGTCCATGGCGCGGAACCCGGCCAGCATCTCGCGGAACCGCTCGGGCCCGATCGCGATCATCAGGGACAGGCCGATGGCGCCGTCGTAGGAGTAGCGGCCGCCGACCCAGTCCCAGAAGCCGAACATGTTGGCGGTGTCGATGCCGAACTCGGCGACCTTCTCGGCGTTGGTCGAGACGGCCACGAAGTGCTGCGACACGGCGTCCTCGCCGAGCGCGTCGACGAGCCACTGCCGGGCGACCTTGGCGTTGGTCAGCGTCTCCAAGGTGGTGAACGTCTTGGAGCTGACCACGACCAGCGTGCTCGCCGGGTCCAGGCCGGCCAGGTTGCCGGTGATGTCGGCCGGGTCGATGTTGGAGACGAACCTGGCCGCGATGCCGGCGTCGGCGTAGTCGCGCAGCGCCTCGTAGGCCATGGCCGGGCCGAGGTCGGAGCCGCCGATGCCGATGTTGACCACGGTGGTGATCGGCTGCCCGGTGGCGCCCGTCCAGTCACGGGAGCGGACCCGGTCGGCGAAGGCGCTCATCTTGTCGAGTACGGCGTGCACGTCGGCGATGACGTCCTGGCCGTCGACCTCCAGCTTGGCCTCCCGGCTCATACGCAGCGCGACGTGCAGGACGGCCCGGTCCTCGCTGACGTTGATGTGCTCGCCCCGGAACATCGCGGCGATCCGGTCGCGCAGCCCGGCTCGCTCGGCCAGCTGGGCGAGCAGGTCGATCGTCTCGTCCGTGGCGCGGTGCTTGGCGTAGTCGAGGTAGAGGTCACCGGCGGTCAGCGTCATCCGCTCGGCGCGGCCGGGATCCTCCGCGAACAGCTCGCGCAGCTGCTTGCCCGCCAGCTCCCCGTGGTGCTTGTCCAGTGCCGCCCACTCTTGGCTCTGGGTGATGTCGCCGCCCACTCGTCCTCCTCGTGCCGTCAAACGATCACACTAGTCCCGTATCAGGCAAGATATCGCGCGGGTCTCCAGGTCAGTGGGATTCCCTGCCCACGGCATCGCCGCTCGAACCTGTGAGGAAGTCCAGGTCCGCCCCCTTGTCGGCCTGCATGACGTGGTCGACGTACAGGCGCTCCCAGCCGCGGGGCGGGGCGGCGTGCCCGTTGACGACCGGTTCCCTGGCGGCCAGTTCGGCGTCGGGGATGTCGACGTAGAGCCGCCTGGCCGCGACGTCCAGCACGATGGGGTCGCCGGTCCGCACCCGCGCGAGCGGCCCGCCGGCCGCCGCCTCGGGCGCGGTGTGCAGGACGACCGTGCCGTACGCGGTGCCGCTCATCCGGGCGTCGCTGATGCGGACCATGTCGCGTACGCCCTTGGCCAGCAGTTTCGCGGGCAGCGGCAGGTTGCCCAGCTCGGGCATGCCGGGGTAGCCCTTGGGCCCGCAGCCGCGCAGCACCAGGACCGAGGTCTCGTCGACGTCCAGGTCCGGCGAGTCGAGCCGGGCGTTGAGATCCTCGACGCTGTCGAACACGACGGCCCGGCCGCGGTGGTTCAGCAGCTCGGGTGAGGCGGCGGCGGGCTTGATCACCGCGCCGTCCGGCGCGAGGTTGCCGCGCAGCACCGCGATCCCGGCCTCGGGCAGCAGCGGGTCGGCGCGCCGGCGGATGACGCTCTCGTCCCAGATCTCCGCCTCGGCGAGGTGTTCCACGAGCGGCCGGCCGCTGACGGTGACCGCCGCCGGGTCGAGCAGGTCCTCGACCTCCTTCAGTACGGCCGTCAGCCCGCCCGCCCTGAACAGGTCGTCCATCAGGTGCCGGCCCGCGGGCTGCAGGTCGACCAGCAGCGGCACTCCCCTGCCGGTCCGGTCGAAGTCGTCCAGCCCCAGCTCCACGCCGAGGCGCCCGGCGATGGCCAGCAGGTGGACGACGGCGTTGGTGGAGCCGCCGATCGCGGCCAGCGTCACGATCGCGTTGAGGAACGATCCCCTGGTCATCACCTGGCTCGGCCGCAGTTCGCGCCGTACCAGCTCGACGGCGAGCCGGCCGCTCTCGTGGGAGCGTTCGAGCAGCCTGCTGTCGGGTGCGGGGGTGCCCGCCGTGCCGGGGAGGGTCATGCCGAGGGCCTCGGCCATGCAGGCCATGGTCGAGGCGGTGCCCATCGTGTTGCAGTGGCCACGACTGCGGATCATGGACGACTCGGAGCGGAGGAACGCCTCGCGGGAGAGCGTCCCCGCGCGTACCTCCTCGCTCAGCCGCCACACGTCGGTGCCGCAGCCGAGCGGGACACCGCGGAAGTGGCCGGTCAGCATCGGGCCGCCGGGCACCACCAGGGCGGGCAGGTCCACCGATGCGGCGGCCATCAGCAGCGACGGGATGGTCTTGTCGCAGCCGCCGAGCAGCACCACGCCGTCGATCGGGTTGGCGCGCAGCATCTCCTCGGTGGCCATGGCGGCCAGGTTGCGCCAGAGCATCGCGGTCGGCCGGACGTTCGTCTCGCCGAGGGAGACGACGGGCAGGTTGAGCGGGACGCCGCCGGCCGCCCACACGCCCTGCTTGACGCTGTCGGCCACCTCGTCGAGATGGGAGTTGCACGGGGTGAGGTCGGAGGCGGTGTTGGCGATCGCGATGTGCGGCCGGTCCCCGTCGAACGCGGCCTCCGGCAGGCCGCGGCGCATCCAGGCGCGATGGATGTAGGAGTTGCGGTCTTGACCTGAGTACCAGCGGGAGCTGCGGAGCGGCATGCCCTCATCCTGACATCCCGCCATTTTGGGGATGAAACCGGCGGCCCGCACAGGGACACGGGCCGCCGGGGGGCGTGATCTCACTGGCCGCCTAAGCGTGAGATCACGGTCCAGGGTGGATACACCTTTTAGGCGTTCCATCCAGTTCCATGCTGTTCCACGTCACACTGGGTGATAGCTGCATCGCACCCCCATCTGTACGGCCGACCGCAGCCGCTCCGCGATGACCGGGTCGGCCTCGCCGATGCGCACCAGGGCCCGCCTGATGGCCTTGCCCACGGCGATCCTGGCCCGTTCCTCGCTGCCGGCGAACTGGCGCGCCCGCCCGGCCAGCCCGGTGGCGGCGGCCAGCTCGTCGATCAGCCAGTCGCGCTCGGCCCGCAGCGTGGCGGCCCGCTGCAGGTCGTGCATCGTCTCCAGCTCGTCGATCTCGGCCTGCAGCCCGGACAGCCGCCGCTTGTAGGTCTGCCTGGCCTGCTCGTCCAGCACCGGCTGGGCCGACTCCGCCGCCTCGCTCGCCGCCGCCCCCGCGGCCAGGTCCACGGCCGGGATCTCGCGGCCGGGGTTGGCCAGCAGGGTCGCCAGGTGGGCCATGCCCACGATGTGGTCGACGAGCACGGTCCGGCCGGCCAGCTCGATCCGCCACTTGCGGCCCTGGCGCGCGCATACGACCTCCGCCGGGGCCGCCGGGCCGTCGTCGGGCAGCGTCATGCCCAGCGACGCGGCCTCCTGCCGGGCCAGCGCCAGGACCCTGCGCGACTCCTCGGTCCCGCGCAGGGCCTGGCCGAGCCGCAGGCGGGAGAGCGCGACGGCGGGCCAGTGCCCCAGGGCGAGGTTGTCGTGCACGGCGGCCCGCAGATAGGCGATCGCCTTGTCCGTCTCGCCGCAGGTCAGCATGGCCACGCCGAGAGAGTGGCGGACCGAGCCGAGGCAGGTGACACCCAGGCTGACGACGACGGGCAGCCGCTCGAACGGGGAGAGCACGGCATGGACCTCGGCCGCCGTGTCGGCGTCGCCGAGCAGGTACGCCGCCTCGGCCGCGCCGTACATCGAGATGAGCCAGGTGCTGGAGCGGGGCAGCGCCGCCAGGTCCCGGACGCGTAGCCGGGCCAGCGCCCCCTCCGCCAGCCGCCGGTCCCCCGCGGTGGCCGCCGACACCGCGAGCACCGCCCACAACGAGCTGTCCACCGCGCTGAGATCCGGCGAGTTGACCAGATCCGCCAGCATGGGGACGAGTTCGGCGGCGCGTCCCTGGTACCAACGGAGGGTCGCGAGCTGGCCGGCGTACCAGCCCGCGCTGTCGATGTCGCCGGCCGCCGCGCCCCGGTCGGCGCAGGCTCCGGCCATCGCCTCGGCCTCCGCCAGCCGGCCGCTCCTGATGCCGAGCATGACCTCCATCGCGTCCACGACGAACCCGACCGCCAGGTGGTCCTCCCTGGACAGCAGGCCGCGCAGCTCCACCAGCGCCCGCTCGGCGTGGGGGTCGGCGGCCAGCACCAGGTCGACGGTCCGCCAGAGCAGCCCCATCAGCAGATCGCCGCGCCGCCCGGTCCGCGGCGCCTGCTCGATCAGCTCCTCGGCCAGCGCCAGGCGCAGGGCGCCGTGCTCGGGTCCCAGAACGCAGTGGTGGGCCAGGCTCAGCGCCTCGGCCAGCGTGACGGGGTCACCGGCCTGCCTGGCCTCATCGACCATGGCCAGGATCGCCTCGTACCCTCCAGAGCGGTAGTCGTCCTCGCCGGCCAGCCGTACCCGCAGCCGTAACCCCAGTGAGGAGCGCGGCTCGACCAGCGCCAGAGCCTGGCGCTGGCGCGCGCGCACCGCGGCCGCCTCGGCGGCCGTGCGGTGCTCGTGCACCCACAGCCCACCCAGCCCGAGCGCCGCCCGCGCCATCCCGTCCACGTCGCCGTGTCGTTCGGCCTCCCGATGGGCGGTCTCGAACCAGCGCCGCGCCGCCCGCAGGCTGCCTTCCCCATACAGTGCGTGCTCTCCCGACAGCAACGACATCTCTATGTCGTCGTGTACGGCCAATCCCCGCGATCCACCCACCGGCGTCCTCCGCACCCCGTTTTTGGCAATGCGCGTTCGTGCGCACTTCCAGTGACTGCGGCCCCCCACCGATATGACGGATGCTAACCGAATGAGGTTCAGCTAGGACGGATCAGAGTGCATCAAATTGGATCAGATGAATCTACGCCGCGGCGCACGTTGACCGCCGCCTGAGGTTGAGCGGCGTTTCTGGAGGAATCAGCAGAGACATGGAGCGAATCGATGCGTACTGGCGCGCGGCGAACTATCTGTCGGTGGGCCAGATATACCTACTGGACAATCCACTACTAAAGACACCATTGACCCCAGAGCACATCAAACCCCGCCTACTCGGCCATTGGGGCACCACACCGGGACTGAACTTCTGCTTCGCCCACCTCAACCGGGTGATCCGCGAACGCGACCAGGACATGATCTACATCGCCGGCCCCGGCCACGGCGGTCCCGCGACGGTCGCGCACGCCTGGCTGGAGGGCACCTACTCCGAGCGCTATCCGAACGTCTCCCAGGACGCGGCCGGGATGCAGCGGCTGTTCCGCCAGTTCTCCTTCCCCGGCGGCATCCCGAGCCACGCCGCGCCGGAGACGCCCGGCTCCATCCACGAGGGCGGCGAGCTGGGCTACTCGCTCGCGCACGCCTACGGCGCCGCCTTCGACAACCCCGAACTGGTCGTGGCCTGCGTCATCGGCGACGGCGAGGCCGAGACCGGACCGCTGGCCGGGAGCTGGCATTCCAACAAGTTCCTCGACCCGGCCCATGACGGCGTGGTGCTGCCGATCCTCCACCTGAACGGCTACAAGATCGCCAACCCGACCGTGCTGGCCCGCATCCCCCCGGAGACGCTGATCGCGCTCATGGAGGGCTACGGCTACCGGCCGCACATCGTCGGCCCCGACCACCAGGAGATGGCCGACACCCTCGACACCGTCTTCGACCAGATCGCCGAGTACAAACAGCGCCGATCCGACCGGCTCCCCATGATCATCCTGCGCACGCCGAAGGGCTGGACCGGGCCGCGCGAGGTCGACGGGGTGCCGGTGGAGGGCACCTGGCGGGCCCATCAGGTGCCGCTGGCCAAGGTACGGGAGAACCCCGAGCACCTGGCGATGCTGGAGGAGTGGATGCGCTCCTACCGGCCCGAGGAGCTGTTCGACGACGACGGCCGGCCGGTGGACTCGATCCGGGAGACGGTGCCGCCGGGCGACCGCAGGATGAGCGCCAACCCGCACACCAACGGCGGCGAACTGCTCCAGCCCCTGCGACTGCCCGACTTCCGCCAGCACGCCGTCGAGGTCAAGACGCCCGCCACCCAGTCCAGCGAGCCGACCCGGGTGCTCGGCACCCTGCTGCGCGACGTGATCGCCGCCAACCCGCGCGCCTTCCGGCTGATGGGCCCGGACGAGACCGACTCCAACCGGCTGTCGGCCGTGTTCGAGGTCACCGACCGGGCCTGGAACGCCCGCCTCGAACCCACCGACATGAACCTGGCCCCCGGCGGCCGGGTGATGGAGGTGCTGAGCGAGCACCTGTGCCAGGGCTGGCTGGAGGGCTACCTGCTGACCGGGCGGCATGGGCTGTTCAACTGCTATGAGGCGTTCATCCACATCATCGACGCCATGTTCAACCAGCACGCCAAGTGGCTGGAGTCCTCCCAGAAGATCTCCTGGCGGCGGCCCGTCGCCTCGCTCACGTACCTGCTGTCCTCGCACGTCTGGCGGCAGGACCACAACGGCTTCTCCCACCAGGATCCGGGCTTCCTGGACGTCGTGGTCAACAAGAAGGCCAGCGTCGTGCGGGTCTACCTGCCGCCGGACGCCAACACGCTGCTGTCGGTCGGCGACCACTGCCTGCGCTCGCGCGACTACGTCAACGTCATCGTGGCCGGCAAGCAGCCGATCCTCGACCTGTTCACCATGGACCAGGCCATCGCGCACTGCACCCGCGGACTGGGCATTCTGCCGTGGGCCTCCACCGACGAGGGAAGCGATCCCGACGTCGTGCTGGCCTGCGCCGGCGACATCCCCACTCTGGAGACTCTGGCGGCCACCGCGCTGCTCCGCGAGCACCTGCCCGAGCTACGCGTACGCGTGATCAACGTGGTCGACCTGATGCGCCTGCAACCGCCCTCGGAGCACCCGCACGGCCTGCCGGACAACGAGTACGACGCCCTGTTCACCACCGACAAACCGGTCATCTTCAACTTCCACGGCTACCCCGCCCTCATCCACCGGCTCACCTACCGCCGCCACGGCCACGCCCACATGCACGTCCGCGGCTACAAGGAGGAAGGCACCACCACCACGCCCTTCGATATGGTCATGCTCAACGACATCGATCGCTACCACCTGGTCATGGATGTCATCGACCGTACACCGGGCCTCGGTTCCTCCCAGGCTCACCTGCGTCAGCGGATGACCGACGCCCGCCTGCGCGCCCGCGCCCACACCCGTGAGCACGGCGAGGACGCGCCCGAGATCCGAGAGTGGACATGGCCGGACAGATTCTCGTCCTGAACACCGGCTCCTCCTCCATCAAGTACGAACTGGTGGACGTGGAGTCACGCGAGCGGCCGGCCAGAGGGCTGGTGGAGCGGATCGGCGACAAGGAGGGGCGGTTGACCCACCGCGCCGGGGACGACCCGCCGTACGAGCGGAAGGAGCGGTTCGGCGACCACGCGGCGGGGCTGACCGCCATGCTGGCCGCCTTCGACGAGGCGGGGCCCGCGCTGAAGCCGGTGGCGGTGGGGCATCGGGTGGTGCACGGCGGGACCCGCTTCCAGGAGGCGGTGCTGGTGGACGAAGACGTGATCAGCGCCATCGGGGACCTCTCGGCGCTCGCACCCCTGCACAACCCGGTGAACATCACCGGTATCCGGGTGGCCCGCGAGGCCTTTCCCGGTGTGCCGCAGGTGGCCGTGTTCGACACCGCCTTCCATCGGACGCTGCCGCCCGAGGCGTACACCTACGCCGTGCCCCGCGACTGGCACGACCGGCTGGGCGTGCGGCGCTACGGCTTCCACGGCACCTCCTGCGCGTACGTGTCGGCGCGGGCGGCCGAGCTGCTGGACCGCGATCCGGCGCGGACGAACCTGATCGTGCTGCACCTCGGCAACGGCGCGAGCGCGACGGCGATCGAGGGCGGCCGCAGCGTCGACACCTCCATGGGGCTCACGCCGCTGGAGGGACTGGTCATGGGCACCCGTTCAGGGGACGTGGACCCGGCGCTGACCGGCTACCTGGCCCGCGCGGGCGGCATGGACATCGTGCGGACGGAGAAGGAGCTGACGTACCGCAGCGGCCTGCTCGCCCTCGCCGGCACCGGCGACATGCGGGAGGTACGGCGACGGGCCCGCGACGGCGACGAGCGGGCGCGGCTCGCACTGGACATCTACGGCCGCCGGATCAGGAAGTACGTCGGGGCCTACTACGCGCTGCTCGGCCGGGTGGACGCGATCGTCTTCACGGGCGGCGTCGGCGAGCACGACCCGGCCACCCGGGCCGCCGCGCTGACCGGGCTGGAGCGCCTCGGCATCGCCCTCGACCCCGCGCGCAACGAGGCCGACGAGACGGGCGACCGGCGGGTGTCCACGCCGGAGTCGGAGGTGACGGTGCTGGTCGTGCCCACCGACGAGGAATGGGAGATCGCCCGTCAGGCACTCGCGCTGATCCGCGCGTGACCGCGACTTCCGCCGGAGCACGCTCTGGGGTGGCTGCGATTCCCGGCGGTGCACGGTCTGAGTCGGCCGCGATTCCCGCCGGTGCGGCTCGACACGCTCGCCGAACTCCCGCGGAGTCGAACCTGTCAGGGCCGCGGAGCGTATCCTCTGACCTCGACCGGTCCCAGAGGTAGGGACAGCCCTACCTCGAAGACGGGTGACAGCAGGACTTCGCGATCACGGTTATCCCGAAATGCTGATGGTGAACGATCGGGAATCGAGTCTGGAGCATCGGAGAATCTGTGACTGACGTGAGCACTACTCGCGCCGCCACGGCCTCGGCATCGGCACCGGCATCGGAAGAGAGGGGGAGCGACTTCGCCCGCCTGTCACGCCGGGTGGCCCAGGCAGGCCTCATGGAACGGCGACCCGTCTACTACGCCACGCGGATCAGCGTGGTGACGGGCCTCTTCGCGGCGGGCTGGGTGGCGTTCGCCCTGGTCGGCGACTCGTGGCGGCAGATTCTGGTCGCGGTGTTCCAGGCGGCGACATTCGGCCAGGTGGCCCTGCTCGCCCACGACCTGGCCCACGGGCAGGTGTTCCCGTCCCGGCGCAACAGCGCGATCGCGGGCCTGCTCGTCGGCAACCTCGGCATCGGGCTCAGCTACGGGTGGTGGCAGGACAAGCACACGCGCCACCACGCCAACCCCAACCACGAGGACCACGACCCCGACGTCGCGCCCGACGTCCTGCTCTGGTCGGTCAAGCAGGCCGAGGCCAGCCGGGGACTGCCCAGGCTCATCGGCCGCTATCAGGCGTTCCTGTTCTTCCCGCTGCTGACGCTGGAGGGCCTCAACCTGCACATCTCCAGCGTCCGGGCGCTGCGCCGCGACTCTCTCAAGAGCCGGATGGCCGAAGGGCTGCTGCTGCTCGCGCACTTCGTCATCTACCTGGGTGGCGTGTTCGCGGTCCTGCCGGTGGGCAAGGCCGTGGTCTTCCTGCTGGTGCACCAGGCGTGCTTCGGTGTCTACCTCGGGTGCACGTTCGCCCCCAACCACAAGGGCATGCCGGTCCTCACCGCCGAGGACGAGCTGGACTTCCTGCGCCGCCAGGTGCTCACTTCCCGGAACGTACGCGGCGGGCACGTGGTCAACACGGCGCTGGGCGGCCTCAACTACCAGATCGAGCACCACCTGTTCCCCGGCATGCCGACCCCCAACCTGCG
The DNA here is from genome assembly GCF_040659625.1 of Nonomuraea sp. NPDC049750. NCBI lineage: Bacteria > Bacillati > Actinomycetota > Actinomycetes > Streptosporangiales > Streptosporangiaceae > Nonomuraea > Nonomuraea sp. NPDC049750. Next base: position 72,874 of record NZ_JBFANB010000008.1, on the reverse strand, counting down.
CAAGGTGCAACCGCTGGTGCGGGAGCACTGTGAGTCGCTGGGGGTGGCGTACGTGGAGTGCGGGCTGCTGGCCTCCTGGGGCCAGGCGATGAAGCACCTCCACGAGGTGGGCGCGCCGCTGCGCGCCCGCCGGTAGGACTCGACGCGAGCGGTGTGCCGGGTGACGTGGTGACGCGGGTCCGGGAGGCCAGGGAGATCGCGCGGCGGTGGGTGGCCGAGGTGGGCTCCGGGCTGCCCGGGTTCGGCGGGGCGTTCCTGACCGGCTCGGCGTTGTGGTCGCCGGCGGACGCGGTCCTGGCCACCAGCTCCGATGTGGACGTGATGGTGGTGCTGGACGTCCCGGAACCGCCCGTCAAGCCCGGCAAGCTGCGGTACGACGGCGTTTTGCTGGAAATTTCGTATATGTCGGGCGAGCGGTTGGCGTCGGCGGAGGACGTCCTGGGCGACTACCACCTGGCGGGCAGCTTCCACCTGCCCGGGGTGCTGGCCGATCCGGGCGGGCGGCTGACCGCGCTGCACGAGGTGGTGGCCCGCGAGTTCGCCGACCGGCGGCGGGTGCTGCGGCGATGCGGCGCGGCGATGGACGTGGTGCGCCGCGGGATCGCCGGTATGGACGAGGCGGCGCCGCCGGTCGACCAGGTGATGTCGTGGCTGTTCGGCACCGGGGTCACGACTCATGTGCTGCTCGTCGCCGGGCTGCGCAACCCCACCGTCCGCCGCCGCTACGAGGCCGTACGGGAACTGCTGGCCGTACACGGGATGCTGGACCGGCACGAGGCGCTGCTGGAGCTGCTCGGCTGCGGCGGGCTGGGGGCGGCGCGTGTGGCGGGGCACCTGGAGGTGCTGGAGCGGGTGTTCGACGCGGCCAAGAACGTCCAGGTGGCGTCGTACCCGTTCTCGTCGGACATCAGCCAGGCGGCCCGGCCGCTGTCGATCGACGGCAGCCGGGAGCTCATCGCGCGCGGCCTGCACCGGGAGGCGGTGTTCTGGCTGGTGGCGACGTACGCGCGGTGCCTGAAGAAGCTGTCGCTGGCCGGGGCGCCCACCGGGCCCTACGAGGAGGGGTTCCGCGCGTTGCTGGCGGACCTCGATGCCGAGACGTTCGCGGACCGGCGGCGGCGCGGGCAGCGCGTACTGGACGCGCTACCCGACCTGTGGCACACGGCCGAAACCATCGCGCCAGCCTGACGTGTCCTTCTGAGCCGGGCGTTCGATCGCACCCGGCCAGCGGTCCGGGTGCTCGCTCGCACCGCCCGGCGGGCCGCTCGGTCGCGGCCGCCCGGCGGTCCGCGCGTGTCAGAGGCCGTACTCCTCCAGGAGGCGCAGCCAGATCTCGCTGACCGTGGGGAAGGACGGGACGGCGTGCCAGAGCCGGTCGAGCGGCACCTCGCCGGTGACCGCGATGGTCGCCGCGTGCAGCAGCTCGGCCGAGCCGGGACCGGCGAACGTGACGCCCAGCAGCACCCGCCGCTCCTCGTCCACGACCGCCTTGGCCCGGCCGTGATATCCGTCGCCGAGCAGGTAGGCCCCCGTGACGTTGCCCAGGTCGTACTCGACCGCGCGCACCGCGAACCCGGCCTCGCGAGCCGCGGCCTCAGTGAGACCGACCGCGCAGATCTGCGGGTCCGTGAACACCACCTGCGGCGCCCCGTACCCGTCCGCTATGTCGCGCATCGCGGGGAGAGTGTCGTCGCCGCCCTTGGCCCGCGCCGCGATGACGTCGCCGCAGACCCGCGCCTGGTACTTGCCCATGTGGGTGAGCAGGGCGCGGCCGTTGATGTCGCCGACCACGTACAGCCAGCCGCCCTCGACGCCCGTGGCCCGCATGCTGTCGTCCACCTCGATCGAGCGGCCGCCCGGCAGACCGACCGACTCGAGCCCGAGCCCAGAGGTGGCGGGCACCCGGCCGGTGGCCACCAGGAGTTCGTCGGCCTCCACGGGCGGCCCCTCGGGCAGGTGCACGGTCACCTTGCCGCCGGGCTCCGGACGTTCGACGCGAGCGACGCCCGTGCGGGTCCGCACCTCGATCCCGGCATCGGCGAACGACTCGGCCAGCAGCTGACCGGCGAACGGCTCCATCTTGGGGAGCAGCGACCCGCCGCGTACCAGGAGGGTGGTCTGCCGTGCGCCAAGCCCGTGCATGGCCTGCGCCATCTCACAGGCGACCACTCCGCCACCGATCACGGCCAGCCGTTCCGGCACCGCCTGGGCGGCCGTGACCTCGTGACTCGTCCAGGGCTTCGCCTCGGCCAGCCCCGGCACCGGCGGGACCAGGGCGGTGCTCCCGGTGGCCAGCACGACGGCGTGCCGCGCGGTCAGCACGCGTTCGGTGGTCTGCTGCCCGTCTCGCGTGGTCACCAGCACCCGCTTGACCCCGTCGAGCCGCCCCCGGCCCCGGACGAACTCGATGGGCACGTTCTTGATCCACTCGACCTGCCCCGAGTCGTTGTAGTGCGACACGGCCTCGTCACGCCGGGCGAGCACCTTGCTCACCTCGAGCGGGCCGAGCGACATACCGGGCACCCGGCCCACCTCGGCCGCCAGGTCTATCGGGCGCAGCAGCGCCTTGCTCGGGATGCAGGCCCAGTAGGAGCATTCGCCACCGGCCAGGCGGTCCTCCACGATGGCGGCGGTCAGACCACCGCGCACGGCTCTGGCCGCGGCGTTCTCGCCGGCGGGGCCGGCGCCGATCACTATGACGTCGAACTCGTCGGTCATGCCAACCTCTCCCGTAACGCTCGCCCCGCGACTGCGGCTCTCACCAGCAGTCTCCCACCGGTCCCCTTCCCCCTCGCCAAGGGGAGACACTGACCGACGGTTTCCCCCGTCTGTCCGGGCAGAGCGCCCTTGGGTGGAGATGGCCGGTACTTGGGAGACTGGCCGTTGGGGCTCTGCGTGGGCGCTGTCCGGGGTGACCGGCTGGTGGCTGCCGTTTCGTACCGTCGCGGGGCCCCGGGCGCGCTGTGTCAGTTCTGTCCCGGCACCGGCTTGCTCGGCCGGTTTCGCTCGGGTACCGGTCCGGGCGGCCAGTGGTCCTCGGGCGTCGTACCGAGTGGGTCGGCGATGACGAGCATCTCGTTGTCGCCGAAGTCGCCGACCACCTGGAATCCGGCCTGCGCCAGGATCGTGCGCAGGGCGAGCTGTACGGCGGTGCGGATGGTCTCGTACTTCACCATGTCGGCCTTGGCGAGGTCGGGAGATGCCTCCCACGAGACGACCACACCGCGGCCGGGCTCGCGCCGGAGGCTGAGACCACCTTCACCCGACGACCCGGATGGCCCGTACGGCCCGTTCGACCTGGGCGGCTTCGGGGGTTCGACGGTGAACCCCGCGTTGGTTAACTCTTGACGGATGAGATGTTCCAGGTTGGCGGGGTCGTACCGTGCGGGGTTCACCTCATCCTGCTGCCCCGACACCGCCCGCTCATGCGGGTATCCCGTCGTGCGGGGGATCACCTCAGCGCGGACAGACCCCACAGTTCGGCGATGCGGCCGTCCCGCACCCGGAAGATCTCCAGCATCGTCGGCGGCGACTGCTGCTCGACGACATCGGCCGGGAGCCCGTGCAGGGTCGTGCGGACGGCGACCTTGTCCCCGTCGACGAGCATGTCCTCGATGATCACCCGAACATCGGGGAACCTCTCGTGGAACCGCGTCCACGCCCAGATGACGCTCTCGGCTCCAGTCGTGCCCAACGGGTGGCTGACGAAATCCGGAGCGAAGATCGTCTCGGCTGCCCCGAAGTCATGGGCGTTGAACGCCTCGTACATGCGCTGCCCGACAGCTCGCACGTCATCGGTCATCTGTCTGCTCTTTCCTGGGCTATCACGGGTGTCTGGGGATATCACGGGCCGTCAGCCGACCGGATCGATGCGTGCCATATTGGCGCGCAGGCGCTCCAGAGCGCGCAGCACGATCTCCCGCTCCTGCGTGCTGATCCCGTCGAGCAGCCGCACCTGGTATGCCTGATGAGACCGCTCAAGGTCGGCGGCCGCTCGTTCGCCGGTGGATGTCAGGCTGGCCAGGGTGTAGCGGTTGTCCGCCGGATCGATGCGACGGCTGACCAGTCCCTCGGCCTCGAACTCCTTGATCAGCCGGGTGACGCTCGCCCCGTCGAGGGACAGGCCCTGACGCAGGTCGCTGTGGCTGGTCTCTCCGTTCCTCCACAGCCGCATCAGCAGCTGAAGTCTGGATGAGCTCATGCCCACATGCCGCGCGAACGCCTGACGCGTCTCACCGCAGGCACCGCCCAGCTCGCGGAAGAACCTGTCTTCGGGAGTCTCCACACGCGATCTCTCTGCTGTCGGCGCCCCCGTCCCCGCTGGAAGAGCGATTACCTCTACTCTTTGTACCAACAACTCTTGATTTCATCAAGAGTATGCGTCGTCAAGAGGCTACCGAAACGGCGTGGCGCACGGACATGGGATCCGCGGCCAGCGCGAGCAGGCAGTGGGCCGTGTCGGCGCGGGTCGTACTGAGGCCGCCCTTGATGTTGGTGTCCCACGCCGTGCGGTAACGGCCCGTCAGCCCGCGATCGGTCAGGCGGCTCGGCCGCACGATGGTCCAGTCGAGGTCCGTCGCACGTAGCCGCCGCTCGGCCTCCCGAAGGTCGGCGTAGGCGTGCTTCAGGAGCCGCTGCACGAGGAGCGGCTTGAGCACATAGCGGGTGAACACCCCGTCGCCCGCGTCGGCCACCAGGCCGCTGGCGCTGGTCATGAGCACGCGCCGTGTACGGCCTCGCGCCATGGCCGTGGCGATGGCGCTGATGCTGTCGGAGCACACCGTGGTGGGCCCCCGACTGCCGGCACCCATCGCGGACAGTACGGCGTCGCGATCCCTGACGGCGGGCGCGATGGCGTCCGGGTTCATCAGGTCGGCCTGGACGATGTCGAGGCCGGACGGCAGATCGGCCGGCAGCCGCCGAGGATCGCGGACCACCGCGGTCACCTCATGCCCGGCGGCGAGCGCCTGGCGAAGCAGTTCGGTTCCCGTACCTCCGGTAGCTCCGAAGATCGTCAGCTTCATGGGGCCTCCTCAGCTCCCGCTCATAGTGAGTGAACGCCCACTCACCCGTCAAATCGGAGAGGCCGCCGGTCGTCAGGATGCGTACGGCGCTCGCGCCAGCCGACGAAGCTCTTGGGCGAGGTCCGGCCGCCGTGCTCGACCGCCGTATTCCGGCGGTCGAGCAGTCGTGCGACGGCCGGAACGCGGCGGTCGAGCAGTCGGGCGACCGCACGGCTCGCGCTGTGAAGAATCCACGCCTCACGATGGCAAACCGCATCTAGGCCACCTGCGCAGGTGGCTTCTACGTTCGGAGCATGCCCTTCAAACGCCTTGCCGCCACAGCCAGCGCCGCCCTGCTGGTCGTGGGCCTGTTCGCTGCCCCGGCCCGCGCGGACGGATCACACGAGTGCTTTTCCGGCGCCCGGACTTCGAACGGCGACTCCTACAAGTTGAGCGGCTGGGTGTGCAGCGGCTCCGGCTTCTACCAGGTCACCGTCCTCATCAGGTTCGGCGAAGCCCAGGGCACCTACTCCTGCCCCAGCGTCTTCTCGTGGAACGGGGACCTGTCCGGGGACAACTGCCGCTTAACCTGAGCGACATTCCATGTCATGCCCGGCCACACCACCCGGTGTCGCACACGGCGAGGGTGGCGTTGATCAGGATGCGATCCCTCGCGCAGGTCGTCGCGGTTGGTGAGCAGCCCGTGGGCGCGGCGCAGCGCCGCGTCGGTGACAGTGCGCGAGGCAGTCCCTGCGGCAGGGGCGAGAAACCTCAGGACGCATCCCAGGAGCGCGTCAAGCGCGGACGTCGAAGCCCAGCGCGGTGGCCACGACGGTCGCCTGGAAGGCGTCGATGATCGCCTTCTTCAGTGTGACCGTCGACGGGTCCAGGTCGGACAGGTCGCTGCCCCGCAGATCGCAGCCCGTCAGGTCCGCCCCGTTGAGCCAAGCCCCGGAAAGATCACTCCGTAACACCTCGGCCTTCTCCAGCCGGGCGCCCGACAGGTCGGCCTCACGCAGCCGCACCCCATGAAAGGCACTCCCCCGCAGGTCGGCGCCGGGCAGGCCGGTGAAGGACCAGTCACCGCCCTCGACCTTCAACAGCCCGTAGGAGCAGCCGTCGAACATGCTGCCCGTCAGCTTGCAACCCTTGAACGTCGTGTCGAAGAACGAGCACCGCGAGAACGTGCAGTTGAGGAACATCGCGTCCTCGTGCACGGACACGTTGAAACGGACGTCGCTGAACGTGCACTCCTCGAAAACGCACCCGGTGCTGGTCAGCTCCGTCATGTCCACGTCGACGAACAAGACCTGATGGTAGGTCTCCTGGGTCAGCTCGCGACCGTCCCAGTCGGCCGAGCGGACCGTCGTGGTGGTCGGGGGCGCTGACCGACCGTGCTTGCGGTCGGCCGTCATCCGGCGGCCCCCGTCGGCTCGACGACGACCACGGGCAACTCCACACGTCTCTGGACCGCCCCGAAAGGCGGCCGCCGCCGACCTCCCTCGGTCTGCTCGGCCATCCAGCCAATCGGACCGTCTGCGCGGGCTTCCACGTAAGCCCTCCTTCTGTGTCCCCGCGAGCCTCCCACGCGCCACCGACAGAATCCGCCGCGCCAGCCGCGTAGCCAAACACGGCTGTCGGCCGTGATGTGCCAGCATGAGTCGGTGAACGAGCCATTGCCGGAGCCTCGCGAGGTCAGCCTTCTGGAAGTCGGCCGGCTCCGCTTGATCGAGGACGCCGCGCCGCGGGTGCCGCCCGCTGAGCGAGTGGCCATGGATCGCCTGTGGGAGGAGGCGGTCCAGGCCAACCCCTGTCTCTTCGATGGGCCGGTGGTAGCGTGCGCGCAGCTGGATCGGGATGGGCCGCACAGCTTGGTGCTCACCTGGGCGAGGACGACCTACCGGCACCGCGCTCTGGGGCGGGTTCCGGGGGCCACCTCGTGGCTGCCGTCCCTTTTCGTCGCCGTCGCGCAACCGGCGACTGATGATGGGAGGCTGCTGGTGGGGCGGATGTCGGCGTCGACGGCCACTCCTGGTCGCTGGCAGCTACCTGGTGGAGCGGTCGAACCGCCCGCCGAGGGTGTGGGCCTCGATACGGCCGCCCTACGCTGGCACGCCGCTCGGGAACTGGCCGAGGAGACCGGCCTCGACACAGCGCCGAGTGAGCTGTCCCTGTGGCTGGTCACGCGCGGCGAGAACGGGAGCGTGGGCGTGGTGTTCCTGGCCCCGCATCGGCCGGCGTCGCTGTTGCGCGAGCGGTTCGCCGCTCTGACGTCCGCCGAGACGGCACAGGGACGCGATCCGGAACTGGAGAAGATCGCTTTCGTCCAATCCCCGACCGAGGTGGCAGGCCTGAAGGGCACGTGCGTGGACTACCTGGCGCCGCTCGTTCGCCACTACGTCAACTCGGGCTCCTAGAAGCGGATGAACCGGGAGGCCACAGGCTGTTGTGGGAGGCTTTCCAGATCGTTTGATGTGCTCCTCCACATAAATTGTGGAGGGTTCCTGTGCTGCTTACGCAGCAGCTCGCAGCGCGGGTGCGGGCGAGACTGTGGGACAGGATGCTTGACGCTTCACCGGCCCCGCCATCGCGGAGTCTCCACGTCCTGTGACCGCCCATGCGGCGGCAGAGTTGTACCGATGAAGCAGGTTTCGGGCGGCGTTGGTATCAGCGTTGCCGATCCATCCGCACGCCGGGTCCTTGCACGCGAACCGCGACTGCCTCTCGCGTGACCCTTTCGTGGTGGTGTGGCAGCGGTGACACTCCTGGCTGGTGCCGCACGGGTCGACCCTGGCGACCAGGCCGCCACGGTCGGCCGCCTTGTAGGTCAGCAACTCCACCGTCCGGCCCCACGCCTGACCCGCGATCGACCGGTTCAAGCCCCACTTCTGAGCGACGCCCCGCCCCGGCTCCTGCACCGTCCCAGACGCCGAGGCCATCATGGCGGGGATGTTCAGGTCTTCCACCACGATCGCGCTGAACCGCCGCGCGAGGTCGGTCGTGCGCTGCTGCTGCCAGTCGACGGCTCGGCGCTTGGCTGTCGCGCGAAGCCGGGCGATCTGGTCATAGGTGCGGCGCTCCCGATTGGAGACCGGATCGCCTTTGCCGCGTGCGGCACGCTGACGGGCGCTCTTGCGCTCCAACCGCAACAGCCGCTCACGCTGCCCGCCAGACAGCCACGGACCGTGCCGAAGATGCTCCCCGGTGGACAAAGCCAGCGGCACCGCGATACCCCGATCCATGCCCACCTTCGGCCCGGCGTGCGGCACCGGAGCGGAGACGAGCAGTACGGTACGGAAGGCGATGCTCCACCCGTGAGCGTCTTTCACCAGGCGAGCCCCGGTGATTCTCCCTGCTGGCCCGCCCTTGGTGAGGCCGGGCAGGTCTTTGGTCCACCGGAACCTCACCCGCCCGAGTTTGGGCACGTTCACCGCGCCCCACCTGCGATTGATCCTGGTGATCTGCAAGTCACGGGCTTGGGGGGACGTCCACCGCCATCCGGCACCCGAACCGGCCCTTGAACGTCGGCTGCTCGGCCGGGTGATCGGGGTTGAAGAAGTTCGCCCACGCCTGCCGGTAGATCTTCAGCACGGCCTGCGCGGCCTGAGCGGGCAACTACCCATCCACGCGATCTCGTGGCGGGCCTGCCGAATCGCCGCGTCGCACTCCTTCAGCGACGCAAGGCGGCCCTGACGGAAGGTCGCGAACTCATGCAGCAGGTTCCACACGGCACGCGCGGTGTGCGCCTGAGCGTCCAAGACGGCTGCCTGCCGCTTGTCCAACGCCAAGCGCGCCACATGCGCACGAGTCCGCTCCACCTGCTCCACGCACTGATCGTATCGTTTGGTTAATGTCACCGCGATGGAATCCGAATCCCGATGTGAGAAGGGGACAACATGTCGTCTATAATCTTCAGGTCCATTTGGTTTTCGTGACAAATTTAGCGTTTGTGACAAAGGATCGGCGTGGGGTGTTCACCGACGAGATGCTGATCCGCTGCGAGGAACTCATGCGCGAGGTATGCGCCGACTTCGAGGCCGAACTGCGCGAGTTCAACGGCGAGCACGACCACGTCCACCTGCTGGCCCGCTATCCGCCCAAGGTCGCCCTGCCCAAATTCGTCAATTCGCTGAAGGGGGTCTCGGCCCGGATGCTTCGCAAGGAATACAGCGCACACATCCGCAACTACCTCTGGGGCGGACATTTCTGGTCTGATTCCTCTTTCACACCGGATCGGTCGGCGGGGCGCCGCTCACCGCGCTCAAGCAGCACATCGAGCAGCAGAAACAACCCGCATGAGTAAAAGTGAGCTGCCGACAAACCTGAAAGGCCAGAACACCCTCGCACCCTGGCGGGCACACCCAGGTGAGCGCGCATCGGGTCGCCGGGAGTGCCACGTGAAAGTTTCACCCGATCCCGGCTGTTTCCGCTGGTGTCGCGGGCGGGCGCGGGTGGGGGCTGTGGACTGCCAAGGGAATGGCGGAGCGGTGGCCTAGAGTCGATATTGGGAGCGCTCCCAATATCGACCTCGACGCACCGGCCAAGCGACGCACCGACCAAGAATGGCGGGCCATGAGAAACGCGAGCATGAAATGGACGGCGCGGGCGGCCGTGACGCTGCTGGTCGCCGCCGTGCTGGTCGTCGCTGCGCTGGGCGTTCCCGGGGGTCCCGGCACAGCCGCCGGGCAGGCCGTTTTCGCGTCGGCCGCGTACCCGTACCAGGATCCGAGCCTGCCCGTGCCCACCCGGGTGGCCGACCTGATGGGCCGGATGTCGCTGGATGAGAAGCTCGGCCAGATGACGCAGGGCGAGCGCGGCTCGGTCAGCGCCGCCGACGTCACGACGTACCGGCTCGGCTCGGTGCTGTCGGGCGGCGGCTCCGGGCCGTCCCCGAACACGGCCGCGTCTTGGGCGGACATGTACGACAATTTCCAGAACGCCGCCCTGGCCACGCCGCTGGGCATCCCCATCCTGTACGGCGTCGACGCCGTGCACGGCCACAACAACGTCGTCGGCGCCACGATCTTCCCGCACAACATCGGGCTCGGCGCGACCCGCGACCCCGCGCTGGCGCAGCGGGTCGGCCGGGCCGTGGCCGAGGAGGTCTCCGGCACCGGCGTGGACTGGGATTTCGCGCCCTGCCTGTGCGTGGCCCGCAACGACCGATGGGGCCGCACGTACGAGTCCTTCGGCGAGACGCCCGAGTTGCCCTCGTCGATGGCCACGATCGTGACCGGCCTGCAGGGCACCGCGCTGAACGGCCCCGCCTCCGTGCTGGCCACGGCCAAGCACTATCTCGGCGACGGCGGCACCACGGGCGGCGTGGACCAGGGCGACACCCAGCTGTCCGAGGCCGACCTGCGGGCGATCCACCTGCCGCCGTTCAAGGCCGCGGTGGAGCGCGGGGTGGGCTCGGTGATGATCTCCTTCAGCAGCTGGAACGGCGCCAAGCTGCACGGGCACCAGTACCTGATCACCACCGTGCTCAAGGGTGAGCTGGGCTTCTCCGGCTTCGTGGTCTCCGACTGGGACGGCATCGACCAGATCGACGGCGCCGCCGGCACCTCCGCGCTCGACGTGCGCACGGCCGTGAACGCCGGCATCGACATGGTGATGGTTCCCACGGCCTGGCGGCGGTTCATCGACCTGCTGCGGGCCGAGGTGCAGGCGGGCCGGGTGACCACGGCCCGGGTCGACGACGCGGTCCGGCGCATTCTGACGAAGAAGTTCGAGCTCGGCCTGTTCGAGAAACCGCTGACCGACCGGTCCTACACCGCGACCGTCGGCAACTCGGCGCACCGTGCCCTGGCCCGCGAGGCGGTGGCCAAGTCGCAGGTCGTGCTGAAGAACGGCGGGAACATCCTGCCGCTCGCCCGGGGCGGCAAGATCTTCGTGGCGGGCAAGAGCGCGGACGACATCGGCAACCAGAGCGGCGGCTGGACGGTCTCCTGGCAGGGCTCGTCCGGCGCCATCACCCCCGGCACCACCATCTTGCAGGGCATCAGGAACAGCGCGGGCTCGGCCACGACCGTCACCTACAGCCGCGACGGCAGCGGCATCGACGGCTCCTATCGCGTGGCGATCGCCGTGGTCGGCGAAACGCCGTACGCCGAGGGCCAGGGCGACCGCCCGGGCGGCCTGGGCCTGGACACCACCGACCTGAACACCCTCGCCACCCTGCGCGCGGCCGGGGTGCCCGTCGTGGTCGTGCTGGTCTCGGGACGCCCCCTCGACATCGCGGCTCAGCTGCCCAACTGGAATGCCCTCGTGGCCGCCTGGCTGCCGGGCACCGAGGGCCAGGGCGTGGCCGACGTGCTGTTCGGCGCGGTGCAGCCCACCGGCAAGCTGCCCGTGACCTGGATGAGCAGCGCCTCCCAGCAGCCGATCAACACGGGCGACGGCAAGACGCCGCTGTTCGCGTACGGCTTCGGCCTGACGTACGGGCAGGCGCAGGACGACACCAGCCCGCCCACCGCGCCCGGCACGCCGGTCGCCTCCGAGATCACCTCCTCGTCCACGCGCCTGTCGTGGTCCGCCTCGTCCGACAACGTGGGCGTGGCCGGCTACGACGTGGTCCGGGTGCAGCCGACGGGCGAGACGACGGTGGCCACGGCCACGACCACCACGGCCACCGTCACCGGCCTGGCCGCGAGCACATCCCACACCTTCGCCGTCTACGCCAAGGACGCCGCCGGCAACCGCTCGCCGCGCTCGGGGACGGTCACCGTGACCACGCGCGCCGACGGCGGGACGGGCGGCTGCACGGTCACCGCGACGACGCAGAGCCAGTGGAGCACCGGGTACGTCATCCAGGCGGCGGTGACCAACACCGGCACGAGCGCCGCGAACGGCTGGGGCGTCACCTTCACCTTGCCGTCCGGCCATCAGATCACCGGGTCGTGGAACGCCGCCCTGACGGTGAGCGGCCAGGCCGTCACGGCGGGCAACGCCGCGCACAACGGGACGCTGGCGCCCGGCGCGAGCACGTCCTTCGGCTTCCAGGCCAGTCGCCCGGCCGGCGACACCCACCTGCCATCCGACTACGCCTGCGCGTTGAAAATTACATCGTAGGAGGCGGCCGAACGCGCAGCTCGCGGGGCCGGCGCCGCGACAGGCGACGGATCAGATCATTGTTGACGCGTCGAAAACTGCGTAGCGTACGAGTCCCCGTCATTGACGATGATCTCGACAGATCGGTCAAGGAGCCCGCCATGCGCGTGCGAACGACCCCGTCCCTGATCATGATTCTCTTGGCCGCCGTGGGGCTCGTGGTAACGAGCCCCAACGCCGCGCAGGCGATCGGCGGCTTCGACTACTCCCGGGCGCAGGTGTCCGCCACCGGCCTGCAGGTGCCGTGGGGGCTGGCCTTCCTGCCCGACGGCAGCGCGCTGGTCTCCGAGCGCGGCACCGCCAGAATTCTCCAGGTACGCCCGGGACAGACCCCGGTTCGGGTGGCGACCGTCAACGGGGTCGCCGCCTCCGGCGAGGGCGGGCTGCTCGGCATCGCCGTGTCGCCGACGTACGCCCAGGACCAGTGGGTCTACGCCTATTTCTCCACGAGCAACGACAACCGGCTGGTCCGGTTCCGGCTGAACGCGCCGCAGACCCAGAACGTCCTGTTCTCCGGCGTGCCGCGGGCCTCCATCCACAACGGTGGCCGCATCGCCTTCGGCCCCGACGGCCAGCTGTACCTGTCCACCGGCGACGCCGGCAACACCGCCAACGCACAGAACCTGAACACCCCGGCGGGCAAGATCCTGCGCATGACGCCGAGCGGCGGCGTCCCGGCGGACAATCCCTTCGGCGGCTCCCGGGTCTACAGCTACGGCCACCGCAACGTGCAGGGCCTGGCCTGGGACGCGCAGGGCAGGATGTACGCCAGCGAGTTCGGCCAGAACACCCGGGACGAGATCAACCGGATCGTCGCGGGCGGCAACTACGGCTGGCCCACCTGCGAGGGCGTCTGTGGTAACCCGTCCTTCCGCGACCCGATCGTCACGTGGTCGACGGCCGAGGCGTCGCCGAGCGGGCTCGCGTACGCCAACGGCACGCTGTTCGCCGCCGCCTTGGGCGGGACCCGGCTGTGGACCGTCCCTCTGACGAGCGCCGGCGGGGCCGGAACCCCGGTCGCCGAGCTGCGGGGCACCTACGGGCGGCTGCGCGCGGCCGCGGTGGGACCGGACGGATGGCTGTGGGTGACGACCAGCAACCGCGACGGGCGCGGCGCCCCGGTGGCCCAGGACGACCGCATCATCCGCATTCCCCCCACTGGCACGCCCTGAGCGTCAGTGTCCGGCGTGCTCCTGGGGCTTGGCCACCACCCAGGCCCGGGCGGAGCCCACCTGGCGCTCCAGGTCAGAGAGGAGGGCGGCCAGGTTCTCGTGGTCCATGTACGCGGTCTGCTCGATGCTCGATCGGTGTGTCTCCACCTGCCCCGCCAGGCTGTTGATCTTGCTCAGGGTGTCGCTTAGGTCCCGACTTTCCTGCTGATTCAGATCGCACATGCCTTCACAGTAAATACCGCCCCTCCGGCCGTACATATATCCGGCAAGTAGGTTGTGGGTGGCTGAAGGCTGCGAGGATGGGCGCATGCGCTTCGCCCGGGCTCTGGTCTTCGCGGTGGTGTGTGCCGCCGTGACGGCGGCCGGGCATGCCTTCGCGGGCGGCGCGGCGGTCGCGCCCGGCGTCATGGTCCTGGGCGGGCTGGGCGCGCTCGGCCTGGCGTACGGCCTGGGCGGGCACGAGCGCGGACCCGAGGTGGTGTTCGGCGCCACTGTGGGCACGCAGGCAGTGCTGCATCAGCTGTTCGGGGTGACCGCGCCCAGCGACGGGCACGCGCATCTGACCGTGGGCATGCCGCTGGCGCACCTGACGATCGCCGTGCTCACGGGCTGGTGGCTGCATCGGGGTGAGAGCGCGTTCTGGCTCATGCTGCGCCTGGCGGGCCGTCCCCGGCTCGCCGTGCCGCGCCCGCTTCGCCCGGTTCTCGCCCTCGCTCCGCTACGCCGGGCGCCGGCGCGGGCGCCGCTGAGGTCGTCGATCACGGTCCAGATCGCGACCGCGGAGCCACGCAGAGGACCTCCCACGAGGGGAGTCACCGCATCGCCAACACTTCCCTCGTCATGGAGTCCACCTTGCCTTTCCTTTTTCGCCCAACGCTTTTCCGCCCAACGCTTCTTCGCCCAACGCTCCTTCGCCCAACGCTCCTTCGCCCAACGCTCCTTCGCAGAACCCTGGTGGCGGTGATCGGCTGCGGGCTGTTCCTCGCCGCCACCGCGCCCGCCGCCCTCGCCCACGACAGCCTCAAGAGCAGCTCACCGGCCAAGAACGCCACCGTCTCCGGTGTCCAGACGATCGAGCTGGAGTACTCGTCACGCGTCCGCTTCCCGCTGGTGGTGCTGCGCACCGCCGACGGCAAGACGATCCAGCTCGGCGAGCCGCAGGCCGACGGCCCCAAGGTGCGGACCGCCGTGCCCACCCAGCTGGCGGGCGGCTCATACGTCATCGCCTGGCGGGTGGTCTCGTCCGACGGCCACCCGATCGAGGGCGAGATCCCCTTCACCGTGAAAGGCGCCGCCGCCGGCGCGACGGCGTCCGCCACCGAAGCCGCCTCGGCCGCACCCGCCACTTCGGCGGAGGGCACCCGACCTGCCGCTGCGGCGCAGGGCGGGGGCATCCCGGGCTGGCTCTGGGGCGGACTCGCCGCGCTGGTGGTGGCCGGGCTGGCGGTCTGGCTGCTGTCCAGACGAACCAGCGGCCCCAGCGGGCCCAGCGACCCCGACAGCCCCGTCGGCCCGGACGGTCAGCCGACCGCGCCGACGGAGCAACCGGACGTACCAGCCGGACCGTAGACATACCGGCCGGGCAAGCGGACGTACGGGCAAGGGCAACCGGACGTACCGGCGAGGCCGTAGCCGACCCATCCGGTGTCAGGGCACCATCCACCCCAGCACCGGCGTCGACTGCAGGACCACCAGCACGCAGAGGATGAGCAGCAGCACGGCGCTCCAGCCGATCACCCGGCGGAACAGGTTGCCCTCCTCCCCCACCAGGCCGACCGCGGCCGTGCCGATGGCCAGGTTCTGGGGCGAGATCATCTTGCCCATGACGCCGCCGGCGCTGTTGGCCGCGCCGAAGAGCTCCGGCGGGATGTTCAGCTGGCCCGCCGCGGTGGTCTGGAGCTTGGCGAACAGGGCGTTGGCGCCCGCGTCCGTGCCGGTGATCGCGACGCCGAACCAGCCGACGAGCGGTGACAGGAAGGCGAAGAACGCGCCCGCGCCCGCCAGGAACAGCCCGAGCGTCTGGATCTGCCCCGAGAACTGCATGACGAAGGCCAGGGCGAAGACCGACAGGATGGTGACGATGGCCCAGCCGAACTGCCGGATCGTGGCCCCGTAGGTGGCCAGCGCCGAGGCCGGGCTGATCCGCAGCACGAGGAGCGTGAGCAGCCCGGAGACGAACAGCAGCGTCCCCGGGTGCGCGGCCCACGGCAGCTCGTAGACCACGGGCACGGCCTTGCCCGCCGGGTTCACCATGTCGAACCCGGGCCAGGCGGGCTTGACGGTGAAGCCGGCGAGGTAGGTCTTGATCGCGGGGATCTGCGCGATGGAGAACAGCGCGATGATGATCGCGTACGGAGCGAAGGCCGCGATCTTGTCGCCGGTGGTGTCGCCGCCGGGGCGGCCGTGGGTGCGGACGAACGCCGGGTCGTCCACGGAGCCGCCCGCGATCGGCGTCGGGCTCGGCGTGAACCCGACCGTCTCGGCCGGCTTCCAGATCTTGCCGAACGCGACCAGCACGATCGCCGAGACCAGGGCCGCCGCGATGTCGGTGAGCAGGTAGTTGACCTGGGACATCAGGATCTGCGTGACGCCGAAGCTGAGCCCGGCGACGAGCGCGGCGGGCCACGCCTGGCGCAGGCCGCGCCGCCCGTCGGCGACGAAGATCAGGATGAACGGCACGAGCAGCGCGATGAACGCGGTCTGCCGGCCCGCCATCGCGCCGAACGGCTCGGGCGGCAGCTCGGTGACGCTGCCCAGGATGGTGATCGGGTTGCCCATGCCGCCGAAGGCGACGGGTGCGGTGTTGGCGATGAGCGCGATGACCGCGGCGCGCATCGGCTCGAAGCCGAGGGCGATGAGCATGACCGCGCAGATGGCGATCGGTGAGCCGCCGCCGGCCAGGGCCTCGATGAGCGCGCCGAAGGAGAACGCGATGACGATGGCGGTGATCCGCTTGTCGTCGCTGATGCCCTGGAAGGCCCGGCGCAGCACCGCGAAGTGGCCGCTGCGCTCGGTCATCTTGTAGATCCAGATGGCATTGAAGGTGATCCACAGGATCAGCAGCACCGCCCTGGCCGCGCCGTACAGGGCGGAGTCGAGCGCCTGCGTGACCGGCATGCCGTACGCGAAGGGCAGGATCGCGATCAGGAAGCCGACGACCAGGCCGGAGATGCCCGCCCAGTGCGCCTTCCACTTGAAGACGCCCAGCAGCACCAGCACCGCGAGCAGGGGCAGGGCGGCCAGAAGGGCGGACAACCATAGGGAGCCGGTGGGGTTGAAGTTCTGCTGGTACACCGCGCGCCTCCGGGGGTAGGCGTTCCATTGGATAGAACAGTGTTCCGTGTCTAGGATCGTAGGACGCCGAACAACCGGAGGGAAGAGATGGAAATACGGCATGCCACCGCTCCCGACCAGATCCGCCATTTCGGCACCGCGGAACTCCGCGCCCGTTACCTCGTCGAGGGCCTGTTCGGGCCGGAGGTGGACGGTGTCTACACCCACCAGGACCGGATGGTCGTCGCCGGGGTCAGGCCGAGCGGGAAGGCCCGGCTGGGGGCGTTCGACCCGCTGCGGTCGGAGCACTTCCTGGAGCGCCGCGAGCTGGGCGTGATCAACATCGGGGAGCCGGGCACCGTGGAGGTCGACGGCGTGCCCTACGAGCTGGACCTCAAGGACTGCCTGTACGTCGGCAGAGGCGCGCGCGAGGTGACGTTCGAGCGCGGCACGTTCTACCTGGTATCAGCCCCCGCGCACGAGACGTTCCCGACCACGCACGCGCGGCTGAAGGACGTGGATCCGGTACGGCTCGGCGGCGCCGACGGCTCCAACGACCGGACCATCTACAAGTACATCCACCTCGACGGCATCCGCAGCTGCCAGCTCGTCATGGGCGTGACCGTGCTGGAGCCCGGCAGCATGTGGAACACCATGCCGTGCCACACCCACGACCGCCGCACCGAGGTCTACCTGTACTTCGACCTGCCGCGCGAGGAGCGGATCGTGCACCTGATGGGCCGCCCCGACGAGACCCGCAACCTGATCGTGGCCAACGAGCAGGCGGTGATCTCGCCGAGCTGGTCGGTGCACTGCGGGTTCGGCACGCGCAGCTACGCGTTCGTGTGGGCGATGGCCGGAGAGAACCAGGCGTTCGACGACATGGACCAGGTCACGATCACGGAGATGCGGTGACGGATGGAGCTGTTCTCGCTCACCGGCCGGACGGCGCTGGTCACCGGGGCGCGGTCGGGGATCGGCCGGGCGATCGCGGTCGGCCTCGCGCGGGCCGGGGCCGACCTCGTCCTGCACGGCCATCGCGACGACCTCGACGAGACCGAGCGCCAGGTGAAGCCGCTCGGCGCGGACGTACGCAAGCTCGTGCTCGATCTGGGCGACCCGGCCGCGATCAGGCCCGCGCTGGAGCCGGTCCTGGCCCGCGGCGAGGTGGACATCCTGGTCAACAACGCGGGCACGATCAGCCGGGGCTCGACCAGCCTGGACGACTGGCGGCGGGTGATGGCCGTCGACGTGGACGCCGTGTACGTGCTCAGCCAGGCGCTGCTGGAGCACGGCGCCACGAAGATCATCTCGATCGCGTCGCTGCTGTCGTTCCAGGGCGGGATCAACGTGGCGTCCTACGCCGCGGCCAAGCACGCGGTGGCCGGGCTGACCAAGGCGCTGTCCAACGAGTGGGCGCCACGGGGCGCGCAGGTCAACGCCATCGCCCCCGGCTACATCGCCACCGACGTCACCACGGCCCTGCGGGAGGACTCGGGGCGCGAGCCGGAGATCAGGGCGCGGATCCCGGCCGGGCGCTGGGGCGAGCCCGCGGACCTGGAGGGGGCGGCGGTGTACCTCGCCTCGCGCGCCTCCGACTACGTCACCGGCCACGTGCTCGTCGTGGACGGCGGCTGGCTGGCCCGCTGAGTATGCTTGATCGGGTGGAACCCAGGCCGAGCACCGCCATCGACAAGGCGCTTTGGGTGCTGGAAGCCCTCGCCGAGCACGAGAGCGTCACCAAGATCGCGACGGCGACGGGCCTGCCCAAGTCGACGACCCACCGCATCCTGCAGTCGCTGGCCGAGCACGGCTTCGCCCGGCCCGACGGCGGCGGCGGCTACCTGCCGGGTCCCAAGATCCTCACGCTGGCCGGCCGGATGCTGGCCCGCTTCGATCCCGTACGCCAGGCCTCGCCGGTGCTGCAGCGCCTGCACGACCAGACCGGCTACACCGTGCACCTGGCCGTGCTCAACGGCGACGAGGCCGTCTACGCCGCCAAGCTGGAGGGCCGCAAGCCCTACCAGATGCCCTCGCGCGTCGGCATGTCGCTGTGGCTGCACTCCAGCGGGATCGGCAAGGCGATGCTCGCGGCCATGTCCGACGAGGAGGTGGCGGGCATCGCCACCCGCACCGGGCTGACCAGGCGCACGCCCGCCACGATCACCACGCAGGCCGCGCTCCGCCGCCACCTGGCCCGGATACGGGAGTGCGGCTTCGCGATCGACGACGAGGAGAATGAGGCGGGCATCCGCTGCGTCGCCGCGGCCGTCTTCGACCACATGGGGCACGTGGTGGCCGGGGTGAGCATCTCGACGCTCACCCACGAGCTGTCGGTGGCGGACGCCGAGGAGCTCGGGCCGCTGGTCGCGACCACCGCCCACGAGGTCTCCCGCACCCTGGGCGCCCCGATGGAGCTGCCAGCCGGTTAGGCGGCCCTGTGGCGCTCGTACAGCTGGCCGAGGCGGTCGATGCGCCAGAGCTGGCCGAGCACGACCAGCGTCGCGCCGAAGACGGCGGGCCACACCTCCAGCGCGACCAGTCCCCAGGCCAGCAGCGCGAACCCGGCCAGCCCCACCGCGATGAGCAGGCGCTGCACCTTGCGATGATCGCCGACCACGAGCGACCGGTTCTGGAACCACATCTTCTCGCCGTAGATGCCCTTGGCCGTCCAGCTCGTCGGCTGCTCGATCGCCGGGAAGGCGTGCGGGTTGACGATCAGCCAGACGACGACCAGGGCCACCGGCACCAGGGACCACCAGCCGATCCACGTCCTGCTCCAGATGGCCAGCATCATCAGCGGGATGGCGGCGAACCTGGTCCAGACGCTCCACGGGTTGGCATGCCGCTTCCACGCCTCGTCGGTCATGCCAGCGGCCTGCGCGTATCTGTTCAGCACACTCATGCGATGAGCCCCCTTGCCAGCGCGTTGATGGTGGCGTCGAGCACCTGCTCGAAGTCGGGTCCGTATCTGTCGCGGTTGATCACCAGCAGGCCCGCGGTGCGCAGCACGCCCATCAGCACCTCCGGCGGGACGTCCGCGACGATGACGCCGTCGCTCTGCCCCTGGGCGAGGTAGTCGATCAGCGGCGTCATCAGGTGCGGGGTGACCCGGGCGAGCTCTTCGGGGCCGACCCGGCGGGCCACCGCCTCGAGCTCGTCGGGGCGGGTGAGCAGCCGCCGGTAGAACGGGTCGGTGGTGAGCGCCTCGATCATGCTCCGCATGAGCCCGGCCAGCGCTTCCACGCTGGGCGGCCGGTCGAGCGCGGCGGCCAGCAGCTTGCCCATCAGCGGCGCCCGGCGGACCATGACCTCCTTGTAGAGCTCCTCCTTCGACTCGAAGAACGCGTAGAAACTGCCTTTCGCGATGCCCGAGGGGGCGACCAGCTCGTCGAGCGAGGTCTTCTTCAGCCCCTGGGCGGCGAAGAGCTCTTCGGCGGTGTCGAGCAGCCGCGCGGTGATGCGCGCCCGATCGTCCGCCGTGAACGCCACAGCCATCTATGCCCCTATGACTACTATGGATATTCAGTCATAGCTTAGCACGAGGCGGGTGTTCCGCTTGGCGATGACGGCCGTGCCCTCCGGCGCCGGGCCGGGGTAGGCGTCGATGCGCAGGTCGCAGGCTTCCGGGCGGCCCGCCGCGTCCCATGCCTGGACGTGCGCGATCAGCTCCGCCGCCAGTGCCGCCCCGCCGGGGCCGTACCCGCGGGCCCGCAGCTCCTCCTCGGCCGCCAGTACGGCCAGACCGTCCCCGCTGACGATGCCCACCGTCATGCCGTAGCCCTGGGTGGTCACCGGGGCCCACCGCAGCCGCCCGGCCAGAGACGCCCAGCGGGGCTCGTGCAGCGCCAGCCACAGGCCCACCCCGCCGCCCATCAGCGACAGGCGGGGCAGCGGCGCCACACCGTCGGCGGCCACCTCGGCGAAGGGCTCCTCCAGCATCGCCAGGACGTCGCCCACCTCGCGCGGCTCGGGCAGCGTGAGCACCAGGTCGGCGTCGCCGTCCAGCATCAGCGTGACCTCGGGCCCGGCGGATGGCCCGCGCATGCGCATGAAACCGCAGGGCTCCACCGACCGGCTGGACCAGTGGTCGCCGGCCTGCTCCATGGCCACGGACACCTGCACACCGCGCAGGTCGAGCGGCACCACGAGCCGGCCGCCGGGCACCAGCTGCTCCAGCCACGCCGGAGCCAGGTCCCACACGCCGACGGTGGCGATCACCCGGTCGTACGGCGCCTCCGCGGGGAAGCCGGCCGCGCCGTCGGCGCACTCGACGGCCACCTCGGGATAGGCGGCGGCGTCGAGATGCAGCCGCGCCGCCGCGACCACGTCGGCGTCGATGTCGACGCTGACCACCCGGCCCTCCGGCCCGGCCAGGTGCGCGAGCAGGGCGGCGTTGTAGCCGGTGCCCGCGCCGATCTCCAGCACCCGGTGGCCGGGCCGGACGTCGAGCTGGTCGAGCATGATGCCCATGATCGCGGGCTGCGAGGAGGAGCTGATCGGACGGCCCTCCTCGTCGCGTTTGGTGACGATGGGCTCGTCCCGGTAGGCGGCCTCCGGGGCGAAGTCCGGCAGGAACCGATGCCTCGGGACCAGCCGGAACGCCTCCGCGACCCGCTCGCTCACCTCCCCGCGCTCGAGCAGCTGGGCGACCATGGCCTCGCGGTACTCGTCGAACTCCATACCCGACATGATTCCCGCGAGCGGCCAAGAATGCCTGGCAAAGATTTCGAGTCAGAAGGTTTGACCCGCCGAATGAGGGAAGGGCAGGCAGTTCATGTACGTCGATCGTGAGGAGGAGCCGTAGTGCTCACCCTGACAAACAACGCAGCCCAGGCGATTCGCGACTTGACCGCGTCCGCGCCCGAGCCTGCGCAGAGCGGCATCCGCATCTCGTCCCAGGGCGAGGGCTCGAGCTCGCTGACCCTGTCCCTGGCCACCGCGCCGGAGCCGGCCGACGAAGTCGTCGAGGCGGAGGGCGCGCGGGTGTACCTCGACCCGGTGGCCGCGACCGTGCTGGAGGACAAGTCTCTGGACGCGGGAGCGGACGACCAGGGCTCTGTGTCCTTCCTGGTGACCGACCAGCCCGTCTAAACGGGCCTTATCGGCCTGGCGAGCGGCCAGGCCGACTGAAACACGGACCACCGCCGGTCCGGTACGTACCGTTTGTCAGGCCGTACCGGACCAGTGGTTCGTCAGGCTGTACCGGACCGGCGGCCGCTCAGGCGCCGGCGAGCAGCTTGTGCAGGTAGCGGATCTGCTCCTCGTTCTGGAAGCCGCCGCCGCCCTCGTGGCCGTTCCACGGCCAGACGCTGATCTCCTTCGGCCCACGCCAGTGGTTGTAGGCGGCGAAGACCGTGGACGGCGGGCAGATCTGGTCCATGAGCGCCACCGAGTAGAGCGCGGGCACCTGCCCACGGGCGGCGAAGTTCACGCCGTCGAAGTACGACAGCGTCCGGAACACCTGCTCGGCGCTCTCCCGGCGGCTGGACAGGAACCGGACGATCTCCTGGTACGGGTCGCGGTCGGTGATCTCCACGGCCCGGCGGAAATGCGTCAGGAACGGCACGTCGATCAGCGCCGCCTTGATCGCCGGATGCAGCGCGGCGGTCGCCTGCGCGATGCCGCCACCCTGGCTGCCGCCTGAGGCGACGATCTGCGAGGCGTCCACGGCCGGGTGCGCGGCGGCCACGTCGACCGCGCGGACCGCGTCGGTGAAGACCCGCCGGTAGTAGTACTGGTCGGGGTCGAGGATGCCGCGGGTCATCATGCCGGGGGCCTGGGCATGGTCGCCACCGTACGGGTCGCCGGTCACGCCGGGGCTGCCCGGGCTGGCGCCGCCGTGGCCCCGGGTCTCCATCACGAACACCGCGTAGCCCGCGGCGGGCCAGGTCAGGTGGTGGTGCGGGAAGCCGCGGCCGCCGCTGTAGCCGATGTAGTGCATCACGCACGGCACCGGCCCCTCCACCCCGTTCGGCACCAGGAACCAGCCGTTGATCCGATGGCCGCCCCAGCCCGCGAACGAGACGTCGTACACGTCGACCGAGGCGAGCGGCAGGTCGTAGGGAGTGAACTCGGCCGCCGGATCGAACTCGCGTGCCTCCGCGAGCGTGCGCGTCCAGAAGTCGTCGAAGTCGGCGGGCTCGTCGCGGTCGGGGAGGTAGGAACGGAGCTGCTCAAGCGGCAGGTCGAACAGGGCCACGTAGGTCTCCAGCCTTGGTAGAGGTGCAGCTATTTCATAGCATCTGCGGGCCTTCGCGCTATTTGGGCCCCTCTACGGGGTTGACTGGGCTTTGACGGAGTGGTCCCATCTCCAGTTGTTAGGAAGCCTTCCTAACGAATTCGGCAGAAGGGCCAGCCGTGCACTCTCCAGCTCGGGCTCGCTTACGCTTACGCCCGCTGATCCTGCTCCCCCTCCTCACCCTCCTGGCCGCCACCCTGACCGCTCTGCCCGCGCGGGCGGCCACGGTCCGCTACGAGGCCGAGAACGCCACCGTCGTCCAGGGCGTCGTCGAGGCCAACCACACCGGCTTCTCCGGCACCGGCTTCGTCAACGGCGACAACGTCGTGGGCCCGTACACCGAGTGGACGGTCAACGCCCCCGCGGCCGGCACCGCGACACTGGCCATCCGCTACGCCAACGGCACCACCTCGGCCCGCACCGCGGACGTCTCGGTGAACGGCACCGTCGTCTCGGCCGGCCGCTCCTTCGGCACCACCGCCAACTGGAACACCTGGGCCACCTCCACGCTCACCGCGACGCTGAACGCGGGCGACAACACGATCCGCGTCACCTCGACGAACGCGGGCGGCAACCCGAACCTCGACTACCTGGAGGCCACGGTCGCCGACGCCCCCGCCAGCGAGTACCAGGCGGAGGCGGCCACCCTGTCGGAGGCCAGCGTGGCGACCAACCACACCGGCTACACCGGCACCGGCTTCGTCGACTACGTCAACGCCGTCGGCGGGTACATCGAGTGGAGCGTCAGCGTGGCCGACGCGGGCACCCACACCCTGACCTTCCGCTACGCCAACGGCACCACGGCGACCCGGCCGATGGACATCGCGGTCAACGGCTCCGTGGCCGCCGCCGGAGTCAACTTCGCCGGCACCGGCAACTGGGACACCTGGGCCGACGGCCAGGTCACCGTCACCCTGAACGCCGGCGTCAACACCATCCGCGCGACCGGCACCTCCGCCAACGGCGGCCCGAACGTGGACCGGCTGTCGGTCAGCGGCTCCGGCGGCCCGGACGGCCAGGCGCCGAGCGTGCCGGCCAGCCCCCGGGTGACCGGCACCTCGGCCAGCAGCATCTCGCTGGCCTGGAACGACTCCACGGACAACGTCGGCGTGACCGGCTACAAGGTCTACGAGGGCACCACGGTCGTGGCCACCTCGCCGACGGCCAGCGCCACGATCAGCGGCCTGACCTCCGGCTCCACCCACAGCTACACGGTCACCGCCGTCGACTCGGCGGGCAACGAGTCGGGCCACAGCGCCACGGTCACCGGCACCGCCACCGGCGGCACCACCGGGCCCACGGCCGACCAGCTGCTGGCCAAGGTCACGGCGTGCAGCCAGATCTCCAACGGCAAGTACAAGACCGACTCCGACGTCAGCACGGCGACGGTGGCGGTGTGCGAGAAGACCGGCGCGGTGTTCTGGAAGGGAGACATGGACATCGACTGCGACGGCGTACGCACGACGCAGTGCAACGAGGACACCGACTGCTGCTTCCAGAACGAGACGTTCTGCCAGACCAGCTCCGGCGGGCCGCTGAACGCGGCGCAGCTCGCCTACATGGTGGTGCCCAGCGCCAGCAGCATCTGGGACTACCGGACCAAGGGCATCGGCTGCGGGACGGTGGTGGCGATCGTCTACAACGGCCAAGTGGAGTACGCCGTCATGGGTGATACCGGACCGACGGGCATCATCGGTGAGGCGTCCTACCGTACGGCCGCCGACCTGGGCATCAACCCGGACCCGAGCAACGGCGGCACCGACAGCGGCGTGACGTACATCGTGTTCACGGGGTCGGGCACCAAGGTCTCGACCATCGAGAACCACACCCAGGCCACCAACCTGGGCAGGACGCTCGCCCAGCAGTTCCTCAACAACAACTGAAACCGCGCGGCCGGGGTAGAGGCGTCCGGGTGAACTATCACGTGATCAGGATCCCGGAATCCCACCTCTCCCCCGGCCTCATCCTCGACGCGCCGGCCGATCCGGTCGACTTCCTGCTGGTGTTCGGCGGCGACGACGCGGAGTCGCGGGCGCGGCTCCTGACCGACAACACCGGGCGGCCGGTGCTCCGGGTGGGCGGGTACGTGACCGGCCGGGGGACCGTCGTGCAGGAGCGGCTTTGGGCGGTGCGGGAGATGGCGCCACGCGACGGCCACCTCCGGCTCCGGCTGGGCGACTCGCTCACCTGACCGGAGGCACCAATACCGGAGGCACCAATATGGGGCACCATTGGCGGTTTCGGTCGCCCTTACGGGTGGTTTGGGCTAGTTTCGCCCTGTGCGTGCTCTAGCCAGACGGGCTGGTCGGCTGCTGACCGGGCTCGCGATCCTGGCGCTCTCGCCGATCGCGGGCCTGGCGGCGCTGGCCGGCATGGCGACGATCGGCGCCCCGCCGGACGTCTTCGCCATCACGGGGCTCGCGGTGTTCGCGTCGGTGTTCTTCCTCGGCCTGCTGCTGTGCGTGCCGAGACCGCGCCCGATCTGGGGGCGCTGGCTGCGGGCCCTGGCCATCCTGTCGGTGGAGGCCGCCGTGGTCTGGCAGGTCACGGCCGCCACCCTGCACGCCCCGCCGGGCGCGTCCGCGCCGCCGCCCGCCGTGGCCGGGCAGCGGGAGTGGCGGCTGGCGACGGGCTCCGAGCTGGCCTACGTACGGCTGACGCCCAAGCGGGCCACGCGGCCGGATCCGGTGGTGTTCCTGCACGACGGGCCGGGCACGGCCGACCTGGCGGGCGACTCGGCGTTCCTGGCCGGGCTGAGCACCGACGGCTACACCGTGTACGCCTATGACCAGCTAGGCGCGGGCCGATCCGCGCGGCTGACGGACCCGCGAGGGTACGGCCTGACTCGCGACGTGGCCGACCTGGAGGCGATACGGCAGGAGATCGGCGCTCGGCGGCTGATCCTGATCGGCCACGACTACGGCGCCCGGCTGGCCGCCGCCTACCTGGCGGAGCACCCGGACCAGGTGGCCAAGGCCGTCCTCACCTCCCCGGCCCCGCTCGACGGCCAGGAGGCCGCCTCCCCGTTGCCCCTCAACCCCCCGGAAACGGCCTCCCCTTTGGCTTCGAAGGCGGCCTCTCTGCTCGGCCTCAACCGCCCGCCGTCGCCGCGGCTCCTCGCGGTCTACACGCTCCTGCGGGCCGACCCCCAGGCCGCGCACGCCTTCGCCGGAGACCGCGAGGTCGAGACCGCCTACGGCAGCGGCTACGCCGGCCTGGCCCAGCGCGCCGCCCCGGACGGCCTGCGCCGGGGCCTGGCGGCCTCGACCGTGCCTGCCCTGATCGTCAAGGGTGTCCACGACCGACGGACCTGGTCGGCCGCCGCCGACTACCGCGCCACCCTCCCCCGGGCCGAGCTCGCCTACGTGGCGACCGGCTCGTACCGGGGCAAGCCTTACCTGAACGTCCTGCGCGCCTTCCTGGCGGGCCGACCGGTGCGGACCTACGACGGCGCGGGCCCGCCCCCCGGCTACCTGGGCCCCCGCTGACGGCTCAGGTTTTGGGGGTGCCCGTGGCGCAATGCCCGACCTTGGTCCCCGCCACCTTCCACTCGGCGCCGGGGAACGGGGACATGAAGTGCGTCAGCAGGTCCACCGCGTAGTCGGGCACCTGGCCGCCGGGGTCGAGCAGTGACACCATCTGCGGGCCGTCCGCGCCGCGCAGCGTGATCGAGTTCGTGCCGTTCGCGGCGAAGCCCGGCTTGGCGTCGACGGTCAGGCAGGCCAGCTGCACGCCCACCGCGCTGATCGCCTGCTTGGCGCCGATGCGGCGCATCCGCTGGTCGTAGCGGCGCAGGGCGAGCGAGGTCACCGGGCCGATGCGGACCGCGTCGCGGAAGATGTCGTTGCCGAGCTTGCGGCTCAGCTTGACGTTCACGTTGACGTCGGGGCGCAGGCTCACCCCGCTCGCGGCGAGCGCGAGGCGGCCGTAGTTCCCCTCGAAACCGGGGGTGATGTAGCCCAGCGCGGGCGGCGCCTTCATCCCGAACGGGATCTTGCCCGGCCTGATCCGCAGCCACGCCATGCGGCGGATGTCCAGCGACAGGTCCTTGATCGTGCTCTTGCCGAGCCCGAAGTCGCCGCCGACCTGGTAGGAGAGGAAGCCGGTGGTGTACGGGATCTCCTTGCTGACCGCGATGCGCTGCCGCGCGACCGGGTCGACGGTCAGCCCGCCGCGCACCTGGACCCGGCCTGTCGGCACCGGCCGGGACACCAGGTCGAGCGACTGGTCCGGGTTCAGCCGCACGGTGGTGTCGGCGGCCAGGTCGGTGACGTCGAGCGACACGTCGCCGAGCCGCCCCGTCCGGTCGATCAGCCCGCCCTCCACGCCGAGGTGACCGTCGAGCGTGTTGACGCCGCCCAGCGCCTTGTAGGTGAGCGTGGGCACGCGCAGGTTCGCGCCGGAGGCGTCCGCGTCCACGCCGAATCGGGCCGGCACGTCGCCGAAGCGCAGCTCGCCGGTGCCCGCCCCGTCCACGGTGACCTTCGCGCTGAGGCGCTTGACGGCCGCGGAGTTCGTGACGCGGATGCGGGTCTGCGCGCCATAGCTGCCCTGTACGGCGACGGCGGCCGGGACCGGGTCGATGGCCACGTGACCGCGCAGGGTGCCCGCCTCGGCCAGCAGGTCGAGCGAGCCCAGCGTCGCGGCGGGCTCGATCCGGTAGTTCGCTTGTATGGCGTTACCCTGCGTCACGTCGAACGGGCCGACGGACATGCTGGTGATCTTGGAGGGCAGTCCGGTGAGCGTGGCCCGCGCCTTGATCGGCACCGGCGCCAGGATCGTACTGGCCAGGTAGACGCCCAGCGAGCGGCGCTTGGGCGTGAATCCGGCGAACGTGAACGTCTTCTTCGCCAGATCCACCGTGACCTGGTCCGGCAGGCCGGACACGTCAAGGTAGCCCTGGACGCCGAAGCAGCCGCGCTCCGTACAGAAGGCGCCCTGCCCGCAACCGGCGGACCCGGCGACGCAGCCGCCGTCCACCAGCGAGATGCCGCCGGGCACGCCCGGGGCGGCCGCCATGTTCTTGAGCGCGCCCGCCTTGCCGAGCCAGGCGCGGGCCGTCACGTCGAGCCGGGACCCCGAGTACGTGAGCGCGCCCCCGGCCGCCGAGACCGCCAGGCGGCCGGGCAGCGGGCCGAGCCTGCCGAGCAGGCCGAAGCGCAGGTCGCCCCGGGTGACATCGGTGTCGAGGGCGAGCGTCTGCCGGGCCGCCTTGAAGTCGGCGGTGAAGCCCTGGTCCCCCGGACTGAACTCGACCGTGCGCAGGCCCTTGACCCGCACACTCGCGTCGAGGTCGCCGGTGGCCTCGTCGTAGTGGGCCGACAGGTGCGGCCCGGCGGGCACCTTGACGCCGTCGTGGTTGGCGAACGCCACGGCCGCCGAGCCGACCGGGCCCGACAGCCCGCGGAAGCGGTAGGCCGCGCCGCTCCAGGAGGCGTCGAAGCGGGCGGGCACGCCGCTCACCTCGGCGGCGGCGGTGATGTAGCGGCCCTTCACGTTCGCGCGGGCCAGCGCGGAGACCGAACGCACCGGGCCGTCCGAGGTCCAGGTCAGGGTCTTGGCGGCGGTGTCGGCCACCAGCTGGACGTGCTTGCGCACCCCCGACACCTCGGCCAGGACGTCCTCGCCCTGGGGCTTGGTGACGTGCGCCTTGTTGGCGTAGATGCGCGCCCTGCCCAGTGTGGAAGAGGAGGCGATGTCGACCGTCGAGCGCTCCCCCAGCTCCCAGCCGGCCTTGACGTCATCGTGCACGCCTTGGATGGTGCCGTCGATCGTGGGCCCCGACCGGGTGTCGGTGTAGGCCGCCCTGATCTTGTCGATCACGCCGCTGGCCTGGTAGACGGCCTTGCGCGCGGCCGGGTCGAGGGTCACGTCGACCTTGGCGGGCGTGTTGGAGATCTCCAGCCTGGCCAGGCGGGTGCCGTCGATGCTGGCGGCGCCGAGGAAGGACCGGCCGCTGGCGCCGACCTCCAGCTGGGCGTGGGGCGCGGCGCCGTACGTGACGTCGAATCCGGACAGGCCGGTCAGCAGCCCGGACACACCGACGGCGTCACCGTTCTTGATCATCGTGACGTGGCTGCCGCGCGGGCTGGAGACGGCGCCTCCGTCGCGCTGCAGCACGACCGCGAACCTGCCGATCTTCGAGCTGGTGGTGTGCGTCACGCGATGCTCGGCCAGGTCGTTCACCAAGCGCACCTTGGCGGGCAGCCCGCTGAGCTCGGCCCGCAGGACGGTCTTGGCGGCGGCCCGGTCGAAGTAGAGCAGCTTGGCCGACCCGGCCCGCGGATGGCCCGAGTCGACGGTCAGGATCTGCTTGCCGTTCGTGGCGGTGTAGGCGGCGGTCATGGACGGCGGGGCGCCGCGCACCTCGACGCTCGCCGCCCGGGCGAGAGCGCCGTCGGCGTAGACGTAGTTGTGCAGCTCGGCGTGGCGGATCGAGGTCGTGCCGCTGAAGCGGAGCCGGGCGCCGTCCTTGCCCCGGGTCAGCCCGATCTTGGCCTTGGTCGGCATCTTGTCCAGCGTCGCCTGGGTGTAACGGCTGCCGCTGACGGCCAGCGCGTCGAGCCTGGCGGCGGCCGAGCTGGTGACGTCCAGGGTGGTCGAGTCGAGGTCCACGTCGACCGCGAGCTTCTCGGTGGCGGGCGTCTGGCGCAGGCTCACCACGCTGCGGCCGGTCAGCCCGGCCACGATCGCGGCAGAGGCTCCGGGATCCGTACGGTCGACGCTCGCCTTCACCCGCTTGCCCGTGAGGTCGACGGTGAAGGTGCCCCAGTCGGCGCCGGACAGCGAACCGCCCCGGTGCAGCCCGTCGAAACCGACCGACACCCGGCCGTCGTACTCCGCCCAGACCTGCGCCTTGAGGTTCGTCTCGGCGCCGGGCAGCCGCCTGACCGCGAAGCCGAGCCCGACGGAGGAGTCCTTGGGACTGGCCGTAGGCACCAGGTCGGCGGCCAGGTCCGGCATGCTGTCCCCGGTCACGTCGGCGGCGGCGGGCACGCCCACCGGGCGGGTGACCGAGCAGGAGACCGGTACGGCCTCGCTCTCCACGCAGAGCCGGTAGGTCAGCGCGGAGACGACCTTCTGGGAAGCGAGCCGGTCGAACAGCCCGGCGACCGGGTTCTTCACCGCCAGCGTGGCCGCCTGGCCGGTGTCGGGCAGCAGCCGCTTGGGATCGGGCCGCTGGGCGCCGACGCGCTTGGCCGCCTCGGCGGTGATCTCGTTGACGAGCGTTGGGCCGGCGGGCGTCGTCACCTCCGGTGCCTGCGGGCCGACGGACTCCGAGCCCGCGTCCCTGCGGGCCGGCGACGCCTCCATCGGCACGTTCACGGCCGCGGGCGCCGGCTGCCGTACGGCGGGCACCGGGCGGATCTTGGGCCCGGCCGCCTGTGCGTTCTGCGGCCGTTCTTTGTTGTACGGCCGTTCGTACGACGGCGCTGCCGCGTGCGCGGTGACGGGCACGACCACCAGGGTCGCGCTGATCATGGAAGCGGAAACGAGCACGCGCCCCAAGGCGTGCCATGGATACCGCACGGAACAGTTACCCCCGAAGCGGTCTCAATCAGCCCATCAGAAACATAAGTCACGACACGACCACACTTCATCACTCACCGTCAAATCGGATCCGACATGGGACCCCAACCTCGGCAAATGTCCGGACAGATGTTCTGGCACGACCTGGCACAACCGGAAAACGGGCGAGCGGGAAGGAACGGCGGCCAAGACGACGACGGCCCGCTCACGCGCTATTCGGTGAGCGGGCCGTTCGGGGAGCGGGCTGTGCTGAGAGCGGGCCGGTGCCGGTTACGGGCGGTTCAGGGACGCCTGAAGCCGGTGATCTCGCGGCCCCCGATGGTGGTCGGCCGGCTGGCGTCGGCCATCCGGTACCAGGCGAGCGCTCCCGCGGCCACCGCCGGCGCGAACTGCGCGCAGGAAAGGATCACCATGGCCAGCCGCGTGCCGAGGAACTCGGTGACGGGACGCAGGGCGGGGCTGAACCGGGCCGCGATTCCGGCGCCCGCGATGGCGGCCAGGCTGACGGCGGAGAATGCCAGCGCGATCTGGTGAATACGGTCGAGGTCCCGGACCGTATCGGACAGCGCGGCGGACAGCCGGCGTGTTCTCTCGGTCAGGTGATTGCCCGCGGCGATGAACTCGACCAGCCTCAGGTCTGCGGAGTCCTTGGCGAGCCCGTCCCAGGACGCGGCGATGGCCTCCCGGACGGCCCGGGTGTCGTGTCCGAAGATCTGTCCGAAGTCGTAGGCGATGTTGTCCCAGGCCGAGATCGCGCGGTCGATGTCCTCGTCCGAAGGCACGATCATGGAGAGCCAGGCGAGTCCGGCGGCCGCCGCCGTATAGGAGAACGCCTTCGCGTACGTCAGGTTCCTCAGCGTGGCCTGGCTCCGCTCGGCGATCTTCGACAGCCTCTCTGCACGAGCCTCAGGACTGGACCGGAAGGTGTTCCACACCGCGGCCCGATCATTGCCCGCACGGAGCAGTGCCTCCTCCTTCTCGTACGCCACGGTGAACCGGGCCGCCAAGCCCGTCGCCGCGACGCCCGCACCACCGGTGAACGACCACGAAAAGGGCGTCTCGAAACTATAGGGATCATCATCGAAGTAGGTTTCGGGTATCTCGGCGGGCTTCGCCTCCTGCGATTCGACCACGGCGGCGAGCACCGTGCGGGCGTTCTCGCTCTCAGCCGTGCTGTAGCCGTCCTCGGTCTTCTTCAGCAGGCCGGCCAGGGTCGTGGCCTCGTTGTCACCGTGGCGGAACTCCTGCTTGAGGTCTTCCCAGGTGTTCATGTACTCGTGCCGGGCAGGCCACTCGCACGCCGCGCTCAGGGCGAACATGCCGAGCGAGACCCGATATGCCGCGTAATATGTCGAGCCCAGACCTTTCGCCGCCGATTCCAGGCTCATCGTCGCGTTCGCGAAGCCGCCCTTCTCGAAGGCGTATCCGTCACGAGCCATGTGATCATCCCATCGCGTAGCGGCTTGTATCGCAACTGTGATCACACGCTATCGGTTCGAGGAGTTCCGCTCGGACGGCGCGGAAGCCGTCGTCGCGGCCGGCCGCGGCCGAGATGTAGACCTGGTCCGCGGTGCCGCCTTCGAGCAGGCGGGCCTCAATCACCCGGAAAACCGGTCGAGGGACCGCGGCCCCGGTGGCTAGCGTGTGCGCGTGCACATCTACCTGGAGACCGACCGCCTGACCCTGCGCCGTTTCACCGAGGCCGACGCCGAGGACCTCGTCGAGCTGCACAACGACCCCGACGTGATGCGCTACCTCAACGGCGGCAAGCCCACCCCGCGCGAGGTGATCGTCGGCGAGACGCTGCCCGTCTTCATCAGCGGCGGCCACTTCTTCGCCGTCGTCGAGCGGGAGACGGGCGAGTTCCTGGGCTGGTTCCTCCTGCGGCCGCCCAAGGACGGCGCCGACGACGAGCTCGAACTGGGCTACCGGCTGCGCAAGTCGTGCTGGGGCAAGGGCTACGCCACGGAGGGCTCACTGGCCCTCATCGACAAGGCGTTCGCCGAGCTGGGCGTCCGCCGGGTCTTCGCCCTGGCGATGTCGGTGCACCGCGGCTCCCGGCGGGTGATGGAGAAGTGCGGGCTCCGCTTCGTACGGACGTTCTTCCCGGACTGGCCGGACCCCATCGACGGCTCCGACCAGGGCGAGGTGGAGTACGAACTGCTCAGATCGGACTGGACGGCCCGCACGAAGCGCTAGGCGCTGAGCGCCGGCGCGGCGGGTCCGCGGCCGAGCAGCAGCGCCCCCAGCCACAGCACGGCCATCCCCACCGCGACCAGCGCCGAGTCACGGCCGACGCCGAGCATCGCCACGGCCAGCACCACGACCCCGGCCGCGACGACCACGGCGCTGAGCGAGGTGGCCCGGTGCAGCACCGCCATGATCCCGGCCAGCACCAGCAGGGCCACGAAGAACAGCTGGGCCCCCACCGAGTACACGACCAGCTCCACCCCGGGATACTCCCGCACCTGGTCGAACATCGCCCGCATCGCCGCCCCGTCCGCCGAGGTGAACCCGGCCACCAGGTCGATGACGAGCTGGGCCACGTTGGCCAGGACGCTGAACAGCGCCACCCCGGTCGCCGCCCACACGGCCGCCTTCTGCCCGCGAGTCGTGGGCGCCGCCATCCGCCGCAGCTCCAGCACCATGACGCCGAACAGCAGGAACCCGAACAACCACACCGCGTGCGCCGCCGTCCACCACGGACCGGGCACGAGATCGCCGCCGATGGGACGCATGAGCAGCCAGCCGCCAAGGAAGGCGGCGGGGCCGGCGGTGAAGGAGGCCCTGGCGACGCTGTTCGCGAGGCTGTTCGCAGGGGTGTCGGTGGAGATCATGCCACCACGATGCCGCGCCGCCCCGGCCCGCATCATCGGTGATCGCCCCTGACCTGTCCCTGGGAATCGCCGACACCATCTCAGGGCAGACCTGGTGTACTGGTCAGACCAGTTGCTAGGCTGGTCGCCATGACGGCATACGACGCGTTGTTCCGCCTGGATGGGCGGCGCGCAGTGGTTATCGGGTCCGGAAGCGGGATCGGGCGAGAGTCAGCGCTGGCACTGGCCGCGCACGGTGCCGAGGTGGTCTGCGCGGACCTGGATCCCGCCGCCGCCGAGGAGACCGCGAAGCGGTGCGGCGGGGCGGCGTCGCGCGGGGTCGATGTCCTCGACGCGGCCGCCGTGCGGGCCCTCGCCGCCGAAGCGCCCGCCGACGTGCTGGTGTTCACCGCCGCCACGAATGTGCGCAAGCGGCTGCTGGACTACTCCGGCGAGGAGTTCGAGCGGGTCGTACGCCTGAACTTGCGAGCCTCGTTCGACGTGGTCCGCGCGTTCGGCGCCGGGATGGTGGAGCGCGGGCGCGGGTCGATCATCGGGTTCGCGTCGATCCGGGCATCGGTGACCGAGCCAGGCCAGGGCGTCTACTCCGCCACCAAGGCCGGGCTGGTGCAGTTGCTGCGCACCGCCGCCGCCGAGTTCGGCCCGTCCGGCGTGCGGGTCAACGCGGTCGCGCCGGGCGTGGTCGAGACGCCACTGACCCGGCAGATCAAGGACGATCCCGCCTGGTACGACGCGTACGCCGCCAAGAGCGCGCTCGGCCGGTGGGCGCGGGCGGAGGAGATGGCGGGCGCCGTGGTCTACCTGGCGAGCGACGCGGCGAGCTTCGTCACCGGCTCCGTCCTGTACGTGGACGGCGGCTGGACCGCCGTGGACGGACGCTTCGACCCGCCCAACTGAGCAGCCGACGCGTGACCGGCGTCGCCAGACCAGGACCCGCAGCATCGGGCCAGGACCGACGTCGCCAGGTCAGGGCCGGCAGAGTCGGCCGCGCAAGGTCTCGCCGACCCAGCTCTCCCAGCGCTCGCGTGACCAGCCGCGCTCCCGGACGAACAGCAGGTACAGCTCCGGGCTGAGCAGCCCGTACAGCACGTCAGCGACCTCCTCTTCCGTCAGGTCCGCTCGAGCGCCCGGCTTGCCGGCCAGCGCCTTGGCCGCCCTTCGCTGGACGACGTAACGCGGGTCGACGTCGTGCGGCCACAGGGCGGCGACCTCGGGGTCGCTCGCGGCCGCCGCCTCCAGTACCTTGCCGATCGGCGCGATCCGCTCCAGGACCGCGGTCGCGCCCGCGACGTAGGCGCGCAGCATGTCCTGGGCCGTGTCGGCGGCCAGCGCCGCGACGTACCACGGCCGGTCCATCGTCGCCACCGGCTCGTCGTCACCCGCGATCGTCACGTCGACCAGTTCCTTCAGCAGGGCGCGCTTGTTGCCGAAGACGAAGTAGATCGTCTGCACCGCGACCCCGGCCTTTTCGGCGACGTCCTGCAGATTCGTCGCGCCGTATCCGTCCTGCGTGAACAGCTCCAACGCCGCAGTACGGATGCGCCGGCGCGTCTCCTTCGCCTTCTCCGCCCGTTTGTTCGGCCGCTTGACATCGCTCATGGCTAGAGTCTATCTCTAGATTACATCGCTAGAAGTCAACTCTAGAGGAATGGTCCAGCCATGTCAGTCATCAGCGTCACCCGTTTCCAGGCCGATCCCGCCGAGGCCGAACAGGTCCGGGCCCGGCACGCGACCCTGGTCTCCGCGGTCAGGGACAAGCTGCCCGGCCTCACCGAGGCGCGCCTCGGCCGGCTCGACGACGAGACGTGGGTCGGCGTCTGGCGTTGGGACTCGGCCGCCAGCCTGCGAGCGGCCCGCCAGACACTGCCCGGCACCGCCGCGGCCACAGCGGCGTTCGGGGTGGCCCGCGACGTCACCGCGGAGGACATCGAGATCCTCGACGAACTCTGACCCCGGTCCCGGACCCGGTCCCGGCCCTGGGACCTGAGACCAGGGCCGGAGCCCCCGACACGCTCACCAGGCGACCGAACCGGTCTGTCCAACCTCGCGACGCCGAGGACCCCACATCCCCTCAGGGCCGAATGATCGCCATCCGGGTCACCGTGAGCTCCTCGATGGCGAAGCGGGGCCCCTCCCTCCCGGCGCCCGAGTCCTTGACGCCGCCGTACGGCATGTTGTCCGCCCGGAACCCCGGCACCTCGTTGACCACCACCCCACCCGCCTCGATCCGGTCGATCGCGGCGAAGGCCGTGGCCAGCGAGCGGGTGAACACGGCGGCGTGCAGGCCGTACCTGGAGGCGTTGACGGCGGTGAACGCGGCGTCCAGGCCGGGCACCGAGCGTACGCACACCACCGGGCCGAAGATCTCCTCGTCCCAGGCGGCGGCCCCGTCGGGCACGTCGGCGAGCACGGTGGGCGCGATGGCCCGCCCGTCGAGCCCGCCGCCGGTGACGAGCGTCGCGCCCGAGTCGCGTACCCAGCCGAGCACCCGCTCGGTCGCGGCAGGGTCGATCAGCGGCGCCACCCGGGTCCGCGGGTCGCGGGGGTCGCCCACGACCACGTCCTTCATCCGCCCGGCCAGCAGCGACAGGAACTCCTCGCGCGCCGGCTCCTCCACCAGCACCCGCTGCACCGAGATGCACGCCTGCCCGGAGGCGTAGTAGCCGCCCCGCACCACCGCCGCGGCGGCGGCCTCCAGGTCGGCGTCGGCCGCCACCACGAGGGCCGCGTTCGACCCAAGCTCCAGCAGTACCTTGGTGGGCGCCGCGCTCTTCGCGATGGCGTGCCCGGCCGCCGCCGAGCCGGTGAACGACACGGCCCCGATCCGCCGGTCCTCGACCAGCGTCCGGCCCACCTCGACGTCGCCAGTGACGAGCTGTACCCCGGCGGGCGGCAGCGCGCCCGACTCGCGAAGAAGATGGACGAGCCAGAGCGTCGCCAAAGGCGTCGCGGGCGCGGGCTTGACGATCACCGGGCAGCCCGCGGCCACGGCCGGGGCGATCTTGTGCGCGGCCAGCAGCAGCGGGTAGTTGAAGCCGGTGATCCCGACCACCACCCCGATCGGCCGCCGCGTCCAGAACCCGATCAGCCCCTCCCCCGACGGCAGCAGGTCCAGCGGCACGGTCTCGCCGTGGAGCCGGGCCACCTCCTCAGCGGCGGTGAGGAGGGTGACCAGCGTCCGCGCCACCTCGACCTGGCAGTCGACCAGCGGTTTCCCGGTCTCGAGTACGAGCAGGCGCTCGAACTCCGCACGCCGTGCGGCCAGGGCGTCGTGGGCGGCCATGAGCGCGGCGCGGCGGGCGTGCGAGGGGAGCGCGGCCATGGCGGGCGCGACCGCCAGCGCGGCCTCGACGGCCTGCCGGGCCAGCGCGGTGGTGCCGACGGGGGCGGCCGTCACCACCGAACCGTCGTACGGGAAGACCACGTCGGCGGTGTCCTCGACCTCGACCCACCCGTCACCCACGGGCAACCCGCCGGGCCAGTTCCCCGGCCAGTCCTGAAATGTCACGCTACTTCCCCCAAGCGCTTGGAAACACGTCTCGATACGCGGGCGCGCCGTCGCGGCCGGTGGCGGCGAGCATGGCGTGCGCCACGGCCCGGCTGAAGACATCGGCCCCGGCGGCGAGCACGTCATGCAGCCCAGCGGCACCAGGCGCGTTCCTCCCGGCACCAACAGGCGCCGGCCCGGCGGCGCCGTCAAAACCCTGGGCGCTCCCGGCAGCGCCTTCAAGGCCCCGGCTGCTCCCGGCCGCACCCTCGAAGCCCACGGTGCTCCCAGCAGCGCCTCCGAGGCCCACCGTGCCGGGTTCCGGGTTGTCCGGCGCCGTAGGCCCGAGGAAGGGGAAGGGGAGGGCGCAGGTGGACAGGCCGAAGATGGTGTCGCCGTCGACCATGGTGTGGGCGGGTCTGATCGCCCGGGCCAGCCCGTCGTGCGCCACGCCGGCCAGTTTGCCGCACTGCGCCTTGGTGAGCGTCAGATCGGTGGCCACCACGCCGATCGTCGTGTTGAACGACGTCACCGTGGCGCCCGGCCAGGCCGCCACCTCGTCCTCACCGGGCTCGCGGAGGTGGTCGAACTCGCCAGGCAGTCCGTAGCGGGTCCCGGACAGCCGTCCGCCGGTGGGGTCCAGCACGGACCCGACGGCGTTGACGACCGCCAGCGCGGCCACGGTGACCCCGGAGGGCAGGACGACGCTGGCCGTACCGATGCCGCCGGCCAGCCCGCCCGCCACGGCGCCGGTGCCCGCCCCGACCGACCCGCACGTCCATGGGTCCGGGCCGTGGGAGTGGGCGGCGGCGTCGTACGCCTCGGCGCCCAGCGAGCCGTCCGGTACGGCTCGGAACGCGCCGCCACGGCCCAGGTCGTAGATGACGGCGGCGGGCACGATCGGCACCACTCCGCCCTCCACCGGGAAGCCGATCCCCGCGTCCGCCAGCCGGTCCATGACCCCGCAGGCGGCGCTGAGCCCGTACGCGCTGCCGCCCGTCAGGACGATGGCGTGCACCCGCTCCACCAGGTTGCGCGGGTCGAGGAGCTCGGTCTCCCGGGTGCCCGGCGCGGCTCCCCGCACGTCCACCCCGGCCACCATGCCGCCGGGCGGCGCGAGCACGACGGTGGTCCCCGTGCGGTAACCATCGCCCACCCGCTGCGCGTGCCCGACCCGCAGCCCGGCGACGTCCACCAGCGAGTTCGTCGCCCCGGCCGTCACGACAACGCGCGGCTGAGCTCCGGCAGCCACGCGAATCGGGCCTGACCCGCCCGTCTCACCACGGACCGGCTCTCCCCCGGCCGTCACGACGCGGACCGGGTCAGGAAGCGCCAGGCCGCCTCGGCGAACACTCGGGTGCATCGCACGATCTCCGCCACCTCCACGTACTCGTCCGCCTGATGCGCGATCCACTTGCCGCCCGGCCCGTACACGACCGACGGGATCCCGCCCCAATGCGTCAGCACGGTGCCGTCCGTGGATCCGGGCACGCCGCCGTAAACGGGCGCGGCACCCGTCACGTGCTGGTGCGCGGCGGCCAAAGCGACCACCACGGGGTCGGAGACGGGCACGTCCACCGGCGGCCGGTCCACCAGGATGGACACCTCCGCCGCGATCCCCTCGAAGGCCGCCAGCGCGGCCACCCGCTCGGCCACCGGCTTGTGCTCCACGCCGGGGATCGTCCGCACGTCGATGAAGACCGACGCGGTCGCGGGAATGACGTTCACCTGCTCCTCGGTCCCGGCCCGCACTACGGTCGGCGTCACGTACACCTCGCCGAGGTGCTCGTGCGCGGGGTGCAGCCCCTGCAGCTCCGTCTCCAGCGCGCGCAGCGCCACCAGCAGCGCCCCGACCGCCTGGACGGGGTTGCGGCCGTGCTGCGGCATCGCGCCGTGCGCCATCTTGCCGGTGAAGTCGACCCGCAGCCGCAGCGCGCCCTTGGCGACCGCGCAGATCTCCCCGGCCTCAGGTTCGGCCACGATGGCCCCGTCCACGTCGGCCGCCAGGCCGGAGGCGACGAAGTGGTGGGCGCCGAGCATCAGGCCCTCCTCGTCGGCCAGCGCGCACACCTTGATCCGCCCGGGGAACGGCCCGGCCAGCTGCAGGGCACGGGTGGCGTAGAGGGTGGCGGCCAGGCCCGACTTCATGTCCGCGCTGCCGCGCCCCCACAGCCGCCCGTCGCGGATCTCCCCGCCGAACGGGTCCACGGTCCACGTCGACAGGTCGCCCTCGGTGACCACGTCGGTGTGCCCCTCGAACATCAGCGTCGGCCCGTCACCCCCGCCGCCCTCGACCACGGCCACGACGTTGGGCCGGCCGGGCGCGGCCTCGTCCACGACCGGCTCCCATCCCCACTCGCGCATCTTGGCGGCGACCAGCTCGGCGGCGGGCCGCTCGTCGCGGCCGCGCGCCGGGTCGTTGGTGCTCGGGATGCGGACCAGCGCCTGGGTGAACTCCACGACCCCGACCTCATCCACCTCGATCACAGCAATCCCTCCAATGTCGGTACGGCCTGCGGCAACGTCCGCGTGCAAGCGTGCGGCGGCGCGGCCCAGACCTCCTCCACGGGCCCGGTCTGCACGATCGAGCCGCCGTTCATGACCGCGACGCTCTACCTGTCGGCTAGTGCACTGGTCGGACCAGTAGGCTACGCAGATTGCCAGTCCGCGGCGGCTCGGGTCAAGGGGCCTTCATGGGTGCTCCGCCCGGCGCTACTGGAGTAGCCAGGTGTTATGTTGCGGTCGTGGCGCGCGAGGATCCCGACGGACTGACGGAGGCGTTCCTTCGCGAGCCCCGTCGTTACACCAGCCACCAGGTCGCCGACATGGCCGGTGTCCCGGTCTATCGCGCCCGCAGGTTCTGGCGCGCCTTGGGTTTCGCGAACGTCGCCGACGACGCCGTCGAGTTCACCGACTCCGACGTGGCGGCCCTGCGGACGCTGCTCGGCATGGTGAGCGACGGGGTCTACGACGAGGAGCACGTACTCCTGATGGCCAGGTCCCTGGGCCGGGCGACGGCGCGGCTGGCCGAGTCGCAGGCCGAGCTGGGCGCCGACGCGCTCGACCAGGCGGGCGTGCCGCTGAGCGAGCGGCCGCGGGCGTGGCGCAGGCGGGCGGATCGGGTGATGCCCGACCTGGCCCGGCTGCTGGTCTACGCGTGGCGGCGCAACCTGGCCGCCTCCGCCCACCGGCTGGCCGAGCAGGAGACGAGCGCGGCCCGGCTGACGGTGGGGTTCGCCGACCTGGTCGGGTTCACCAGGCTGAGCAGGCAGATCACCGAGACGGAGCTGGCCGGGCTGGTCGACAGGTTCGAGGGCCGCTCGGCCGACGTGGTGACCTCGGGCGGCGGGCGCATCGTCAAGACGCTGGGCGACTCGGTGCTGTTCGTGTCCGGGAAGGCGCACGAGGCGGCGGAGATCGGCCTGCGCCTGATCGAGACCCACGCCAAGGACAAGGGCATGCCGCAGCTGCGCGTGGGGCTGGCCGTGGGGCCGGTGCTCGGCCGGATGGGCGACGTGTTCGGCACCCCCGTCAACCTGGCCAGCAGGCTGACCGCGCTGGCCTATCCGGACACGATCCTGGCGGGCCCAGAGATGGCCGAGGAGCTGGAGGGCGACCGGGCCTTCGAGCTGCGCCCGGTCAGACGCCTGTCCGTACGAGGGCTGGGCGAGCTGGTCCCCTTCACGCTCAGCCGCCAAGTGGACGGGGCAACCTAGGTCCGCACTCGATGCGTCCCTACCGTCGACAGGCGTCGACAGGCGACGACAGGCGACGACAGGCGACGACAGGAGGCGGTACGTGGCGGACCGGGGGATATATCAGGACTTCGTGGTCACTCGATCGGATCGGCTGTTACGCACGGCGTACCTGCTGACCCACGACTGGGCGAGCGCGGAAGACCTGCTCCAGGAGTCGCTGGCCAAGGCGTGGTTCGCCTGGGCCCGTGTGGAGGAGCCAGAGGCGTACGTGCGCAAGGTCCTGGTGACCACCTACACCTCGTGGTGGCGCAGGAGATGGCGACGTGAGCTGCCGAGCGACGATCTGCCGGACACCCCGGCAAGCGATCCGGTCTCCGACGACCGCGACGCGCTGTGGCAGGCCGTCGGCCGGCTTCCCGCCAGGCAGCGGGCGGTGGTGGTGCTGCGCTTCTACGAGGACCTGCCGGTGACGGAGGTGGCCCGGCTGCTGGGCTGCGAGCCCGGCACGGTCAAGAGCCAGAGTGCCAAGGCGCTGGCCAAATTGCGAGTGGACGAGACGATCGTGAAGGAGCTGCACCGATGACCGTTCATGACCTGCGGGACGTCCTGCGCGAGCACGGTGACGGTCCATCCCCCGCCAACCTGGCCCGGCACGAAGAGATAGCGGCCCGCATCCGGCGGATCCGCCTGCGCAGGCGGATGCTGGGCGGCGGCGGGGTGGTCGCGGTGGCGGCGGCCGTCGCGCTGGGCGTCTCCCTTCTCCCCGGGCTTCTCCCCGGGTCGGCGGAGACGCGGCGCGGGCCCGCCGCCGAGGCCACCGCCACCCCCACGGGGCTGACGGGCTTGCTGCCGGAGCAGTTCACCGCCTCGGACGGCACGAAGTACCGGCGGATCGCCATCACGTCGATCAAGAGGACCGGGCCGACCAAGGTCTCGGTGACGATCCCGGTCTCCGGCAAGCCGCTCGACGTCGCAGCGGTCTGCGCGGGGCCGAACAAGGGCGGGGTCAGGGTGTCAACGAGTGCCCACGGGCCCGCATCCGCAATCTTCACCAGGTGCTCGAAGCGCATGGAACTGCAGCCGCTACCGGTGCCCGGCTCCACGAGCGGCACGAAGCTCACGGTCACGTTCGATGCGATCGACTGGGACTGTACGTCGCGAAACGGCAAGTGTGTGCAGCCGAAGACCGTCCCCGGCGCCTGGTCGCTGGCCGTGTACGAGTGGACGCCACCCGCGCGGCCGGTTGAGCCACCGCCGTTCAAAGAGCTGCCGGACCACGTGGGGAAGGCACAGCTCGCGGAGAGGAAGACCGGCGTCTGGCCGCAGGAGAGCTCCGCCACGTTCAAGGTGCGAGGCAAGGCCGGCTTCGCCGCCGTG
Source organism: Nonomuraea sp. NPDC049750 (assembly GCF_040659625.1). Classification (NCBI taxonomy): domain Bacteria; kingdom Bacillati; phylum Actinomycetota; class Actinomycetes; order Streptosporangiales; family Streptosporangiaceae; genus Nonomuraea; species Nonomuraea sp. NPDC049750. The sequence continues at coordinate 31,146 of NZ_JBFANB010000008.1, read as the reverse complement.
TGTACCGGAGACCTGGCCGGGCGCCTGCTGTTCAGCTTCGAGGTGGACGGCCGGCAGCAATTCGGCAGTCGCTCCTGCTCGTGGGAGGGCAGCGCATTCCCCTCGGCGGTGAGCGACTTCGCCAACCCCACGGACCGGACGACCACCGTCAAGGTCACCTGGACGATGCTGGGCAGCGGCACCAACCGCCCGGTCCGCTGGTCGTTCGGCGTCTACCGGAAGTAGTCACGCCCCGGTTCTGTTACCGACATACGTGATGAAGCTTTCGATCCTCGATCGCTCCCTCGTCCGCGAGGGGCACGACCCGGCGACGGCGCTGCGCGACACCGTCAGGTTCGCCCGGCAGGCGGAGGAGCTCGGCTACCACCGGTTCTGGGTCTCGGAGCACCACAGCGTGCCGGGGGTGGCCGGCTCGGCGCCGACCGTGCTGGCCGCCGCCGTCGCCGCGGCCACCGACCGGATCCGGGTGGGCACGGGTGGCGTGATGCTGCCCAACCACCGGCCGCTGGTGGTGGCCGAGCAGTTCGGGGTGCTGGAGGCGCTGAACCCGGGCCGCGTCGACATGGGGCTCGGCCGCTCGGTGGGCTTCACCGGCGGCATTCGCCGGGCGCTCGGCCATGGCAAGGAGGACGCCGACGACTTCGGCGGGCAGCTGGAAGAACTGCTCGGCTATTTCACCGGGGACCAGCGGGGGCATCCCGGTGTGCACGCGCTGCCCGCCGAAGGGCTGCGGCCGCAGGTGTTCGTACTGGCCATGGGCTCAGGGGCGGACATCGCCGCCGAACATGGGCTGCCGATGGTGATCGGCGGCGGCGGGGCCCGGCTGCGGGAGGCGACCTCGCGCTACCGCACCGGGTTCCGCCCCTCGGCCTGGGCGGCCAGGCCGTATGTCATCGTGGCGGCGAACGTCGCGGTCGGTGAGACGGGCCGCGAGGCGGAGCTGCTGCAGGTGCCGGAGGCGTGGGCGACCGCGCGCTCGCGCACGAGTGGCGCCTTCCCTCCGCTGTCCCCGGCCGAGCGGGTGCTGGCGGCGGAGATGACCGAGCGGGAGCGGGCGCTGTTCGAGGAGTCCCGCAAGGGGCAGATCCACGGCACCGCGCACGAGGTCGAGATCGAACTCGGCGCGCTGGTCGAGCTGACCGGCGCGGACGAGGTCCTGGTGACCATGAACAGCTTTGACCTGGACCGGAGGCTCGATTCCTACCAGCGGCTGGCTCGGATAGCCGAGCGAGTACGAATTCGATAAAGCTTTTTGGCAATTGACTTACTTGCGCGCCCATCCCTTGGTCAGATAGTCACATTTTGTCACCCTCGCTGACCACTCCAAGGGGGCTTCATGGGGCGCACCCGATTCATCGGAATCGCGGCCTTAATCATGGCATTACCGTTTTTGTCCGCCATACCGGCGCAGGCCGACCCGAAGGCTCCGCCGGCCAGCGACATCCGAGAGCTCTCCCGTAAGGACTTCAAGCTCGACGGCAAGCCCGTGGACGTGCCCGCCAAGTACGAGGCCAAGGCGCGGGCCAAGACGAAGGCCGCCGCCGACACCCCGCCGGTCGGCACGGTCCGGCAGTGGCTCGGACTGGACGACTTCAACGGCACGCTCTACCGCAAGGACTACACGCTGCGCGGGGTCGGCAACAACATCGAGGTCTGGGTCGCCAACGACCTGTCCTTCCCCGCCGGTGACTGCCGGGCGCAGATCGCCAACTCCACGCAGGTCACCGACGCGCAGGTGGCGGACCTGGTCACCCAGTTCGACACCAACATGTACCCGAAGGAGACCGCCACCTTCAGCACGCCGCCGGACCGCGACGGCACCAACGCCGTCCTCGGCCCCGACGCCAACGGCAACGGTGGCGTCTACACCGGCGGCGGCAACAAGACCGTCACCCTGGTCGACAACGTCAGGGACGACAACTACTACAGCTTCCCCGCCGCTCCGACGTACATCGCGGGCTTCTTCTCCAGCCAGTTCAACGAGCTGCTGGACCGCAACGTGATGACGATCGACGCCTTCGACTGGGCGCACCGCACCGGCGCGAACCCGCCCGACGAGCCGACCGCCGACCTGTGCACCTCACGCCCGGCCCGGCCACGCCAGTACGAGGGCACGTTCGCGCACGAGTGGCAGCACCTGGCGCACTACTACACCGACCCGCTCGAAACCACCTGGATGAACGAGGGCCTGTCGGACTTCGCGATGTCGCTGGTCGGTTACTCCAACCCCAAGGCGACCGTCAACGAGCGCGGCACCGACACCCACATCTACTGCTTCCAGGGCTTCGGCATCGTCCAGACGCCGTACAACACCAACCCGCGCGACTGCGGCGGCCCGGAGAACTCGCTCAACATCTGGGGTGAGGGCGCCAACGCCAACGGCGTGCTGGCCGACTACGGCAACGCCTACTCGTTGATGGTGTTCCTGTACGACAGATACGGCACGGCGTTCATGTCGGGGCTGCACCGTGACGGCACGCTGCAGGGCCTGGCGAGCCTGAAGGCGAACCTGGCGGCGGCGGGCGCCAAGAACATGTACCAGGTGATCCACGACTTCCAGACCTCCACCCTGGTGGACCGGATCGTCGGCGGCACCAAGGGCGTCATGCTCGGCGTGCCCAAGAAGCGCGTGACGACCGCCAGCCTGAACGCCACCGTCAACCTGGCGAACCCGGCCACCTACAAGACCGCCGGCGCCGCCCCCAACGGCGCCGACTACGTGCCGCTGCAGAAGGCGGACGGCAAGTTCCTGCGTGGGGCGGACCTGCGCTCGCTGTCGTTCGAGGGCGCCAAGAACCTGCCCGCCCAGCCGCTGACCTGGACCGTCGTCTCCGACGACCCGGACCGCGCGGGCAACCCGGTGCTGTTCTCCGGCAACGCCAGCAACACCAACGCCGCCGCCGTCACCAAGGTGACCGTCCCGGCCGCCGACCCGACACTGCGCTTCCTCGCCAAGTACGGGGCGGAGCAGGGATTCGACTACGGTTACGTGATCGTCTCCACCGACGGCGGCAAGACCTACACCTCGATCCCCGGTGACAAGACGGTCACGGGCCCGCTCGGCCCCGGCGTCAACGGCACCACGACCGGTTTCGAGCCGCACACCTACAGCCTGTCGGCCTACTCCGGCAAGGAGATCCTCCTCGGCTTCCGCTACGTCAGCGACGGCGGGGTCAACGAGGGCGGCTGGAAGATCGACGACATCACGGTCGGCGCCACGGCGGTCAGCGACGGCTCGTCGCTCGACCCGTTCGACTCGCCGACCGAGGTCTTCCCGACTCCGGTCGAGAACTGGAACGTCCGGCTGATCGGCCTCGACGAGAAGCACTCGGTGGCGCTGCAGCTGGAGTCCAACGGCAAGAACAGCGTCAGCCTCAACCGGCTGCAGCTGGCCACGATGCTGCCGTTCCCGACGGTGGTCGCGGTCGTGGCCTACGACGACTCGACGGAGCAGGTGGGCCAGTACGCGCCGTACACGCTCAAGGTCAACGGCGTCGTCCAGCCCGGCGGAAAGTGAGGGTATGACCTGAGAGCGCCCGCCGCGTCTCGCGGCGGGCGCTTTCGTGTTCCCACCGCGGGTTAGGATCGCCGAACATGGTTCGGTTCTTGGTCCGGTGGAGATGAGGATGTGCTCATGACGACTCGCCAGCATGCCATCGGCGACCTGCTGCGGCGCTCGGCCGCGCGGTTCCCCGCCAAGACCGCGATCGTGTACGGCCAGGCGCGGTGGACCTACGCCGAGCTGGACCGGGCGGTGAACCGCATGGCCAACGCGCTGGCCGCCCGGGGCGTGAGCAAGGGCGACAGGTTCGCCCTGTTCAGCCATAACAACGACGTCTTCGTGGTGGCGTACTTCGCGCTGGCCCGGCTGGGCGCGATCTCCGTGCCGATCAACTTCATGCTGGGCGCCGATGAGGTCTCCTACATCCTGCGGCACGCGGGGGCGACGGGCCTGCTGGTGGAGGAGGCGCTGCTGCCCGTGGCCGAGCGGGCCGTCTCCGACGGCGTCGCGGTGCGCGGGGTGATCGGGCACGCCGAAGGGTGGGAGCCGGTCACGAACTGGCTGGCGCACGACGACGACACCGAGCCCCTGGTGGAGATCGCCGACGACGACCCGATCCAGCTCATGTACACCAGCGGCACCGAGTCCAGGCCCAAGGGCGCCACTCTGTCCAGCCTCGGCCTGATCGCCCAGTACACCTCGTGCGTGATCGACGGCGAGATGAGCCCCGCCGACGTGGAGGTGCACGCGCTGCCGCTCTACCACTGCGCGCAGCTGCACTGCTTTCTCACGCCCGGCCTCTATCTCGGCGCCACCAACGTGATCCTGCCCGGCGCCGATCCTGCGGCCATCCTGGCGGCGATCGAGGCGGAGGGCGCCACCAAGCTGTTCTGCCCGCCGACCGTCTGGATCGGCCTGCTGCGCCACCCCGACTTCGACCGCCGCGACCTGTCGTCACTGCGCAAGGGCTACTACGGCGCGTCGATCATGCCGGTCGAGGTGCTGAAGGAGATCGCCGCGCGGCTGCCGGGGGTGCGGCTGTTCAACTTCTACGGCCAGACCGAGATGGCGCCCGTGGCCACCATCCTGGGCCCGGACGAGCAGCTGACCAGGCTCGGCTCGGCGGGCCGTCCCGCGCTGAACGTCGAGACCAGGATCGTCGACGACAACGACGAGCCGGTGCCGCCCGGTGTGGTCGGCGAGATCGTGCACCGCGGCCCGCACGCCATGCTCGGCTACTGGAACGACCCGGACAAGACCGCCGAGGCGTTCCGCGGCGGCTGGTTCCACAGCGGCGACCTGGGCGTACTGGACGCCGACGGCTACCTGTCGGTCGTGGACCGCAAGAAGGACATGATCAAGTCCGGCGGCGAGAACGTGGCCAGCCGGGAGGTCGAGGAGGCGATCTACCAGCACCCGGCCGTCGCGGAGGCGGCGGTGTTCGGGGTGGCCGACCCTCGGTGGATCGAGGCGGTGACGGCCGCCGTCGTGCTGCGCGAGGGCGCCGGCCTGACCGCCGACGAGCTGATCTCCTTCCTGCGGGTACGGCTGGCGGCCTTCAAGACGCCGAAGACGGTGGTGTTCGTGGAGTCGCTGCCCAAGAACGCCAGCGGCAAGGTGCTGAAGAGGGAGCTGCGTGACGCGTTCTGACATCCGGGGCCGGCACGGGCGTGACCGGCTACGGAGCCCGGTCTGAGCGGCGCTGTCCCAGGCCGGAGCGGCTATTTGCCTATTTGCCGAGCCGGTCGGCGGCGATCTGCCGGATGACCACGCGCTGGATCTTGCCGGTGGCGGTCTTGGGGAGTTCCTCCAGCACCAGCACCTCGCGCGGCCGTTTGAAGGAGGCCAGGCCGTCGCGGCAGAAGGCGATGAGCTCCGCCGCGTCCACCGTCTTCCCGGCGGCGGCCACCACGCAGGCGACCGGCTTCTCCAGCCCGTTCGCGTCGGTGACGGCGACGACCGCGGCCTCGCCGACCGACTCGTGCTGCAGCAACCGGGACTCGACCTCCATCGGCGACACCCAGATGCCACTCGCCTTGATCATGTCGTTCGAGCGGCCGAGGCACTGGTAGACGCCGTCGGCGTCGCGTACGTAGGTGTCGCCGGTGCGTAACCACTCCCCTTGGAACACCTGCCGGGTGGTGTCGGTCCGGCACCAGTAGCCGGTGGCGATGGAGTCGCCGCGTACGTACAGGTGGCCCGGCTGTCCGTCGGCCACTGGACTGCCGGCGTCGTCGAGCAGCTTGCACTCATAGCCGGGTACGACGGTGCCCGAGGTGCCTGGCTTGACCTGGCCTGGACGGTTGGAGATGAAGATGTGCAGGGCCTCGGTCGAGCCGATGCCGTCGATGATGTCGACGCCGAACCTCTCGGTGAAACGCCGGTAGATCTCCGCCGGCAGCGCCTCTCCCGCCGAGGCCGCCAGTCGTACCGAGGAGAAGGTGTCGTCAGGCGCGTCGGAGGCGAGCAGGCCCGCGTAGAACGTCGGCCCGGCGAAGAACAGCGTCGGCCGCTCGGCCACCACCCGCGCCACCACCCCCGGCGGCGTGGGCCTGAAGGGGTCGAGCACCGTCGTCGCGCCCACCGACAGCGGGAAGAACAGCGAGTTGCCGATGCCATAGGCGAAGAACAGCCGGGCGACCGAGAAGCACCGGTCCTCCGGCGTGATGCCCAGGACCTGCCGGCCGTAGGTCTCGCAGACGTCCCTGATGGCGCCGTGCCGGTGCATGGCCGCCTTCGGCGCGCCGGTCGTACCCGAGGTGTAGAGCCACAGCGCCGGCGAGTCCGTCCAGGTCTGGTACGGCTCGCCCACCGAACGGCCGGCGTCCACCACGTCCGCCAGCGAGCACACCGGGACGCCGACGTCCGCGTCGGAAGCCGGGACGACGTCGGCCGCCCGCTGGCCCACGTTGCCGGTCAGGACGAGCAGGGCGACCTCGGGCGCGTTGGCCAGCGCCACCCTGACCGCCGGCTCGTACTCGGGCGTCGCCACCACCACGCGGGCCCGCGAGTCGCGGATCAGGGCGCCGAGCTCCACGCCGTTGTACATGGTGGACAGCGGCACCGCGACGCCGCCCATGCGCATGACGGCCAGGATGGTGACGAGCGTCTCGGGGCGGTCGGACATGACGAGCGCCACGCGTTCCTCGGGCCGGACGCCGACCACCCGCAGCCCGGAGGAGAGCTCACCGACACGGGCCGCGAGCTGGGAGTATGTGAGTGTGCCGGCCGAGCCCGCGACCGCGGTGTGCGCACCGCGACCGGCTTCGACCTGACGATCCACGAGATAGAGACTGGCGTTGAACGACTCCGATGACATGGTCGTCCTTACAGGGAGGGAGACACGCCGTACGAGAATCTTCTATACAGAATTGATGCATCGTCAACTACTTGTAGCATTGAATCAGACTCCCGCCTCCAAAGGAGGATAAATGGCCAGGCTGCCCCGCCACCATCAGTCGAGCGCGAGATCGATGCTGCTGACGGTGCTGGGCGAGCATGTGCTGCCCTCCGATGAGCCGGCGTGGACGTCGGCGCTGCTGCACGTGATGGGCGGGCTCGGGGTGGAGGAGAAGTCGGCCAGGCAGGCACTGGCGCGGATGGCCGCCGACGGGTGGATCGTATCGGCGCGGTCCGGGCGGCGGGTGCGATGGTCGCTGACGCGGCGCGGCCGCGAACTGCTGACGGAGGGGGCCGAGCGGATCTACGCGTTCGGCCGCGACCGCGAGCCGTGGGACGGCCGCTGGGTGGTGCTGATCGCGAGCGTGCCGGAGTCCAGGCGCGAGCTACGCCACCGGCTGCGTACCGGTCTGACGTGGGCGGGCTTCGGCAGTCCCGTGCCCGGGGTGTGGGTCAGCCCGCACACCACCCGCGAGGCCGAGGCCAAGCAGGTCGTCGAGGGGCTGGGGCTGGAGGTGGCGGTGTTCTCCTTCAACGGGCCCTACGCGGGGATCGGCTCCGAACGGACGCTGGTGGAGCAGGCCTGGCATCTGGGGGAGCTGGCGGCGCACTATCAGGGGTTCATCCAGGAATTCGCCGGCATGCGGCCCGAGCCGGGCGATCCGGTGCTGCTGGCGCAGGTCCGGCTCGTACACGAGTGGCGGCGCTTCCCGATGCTCGACCCGCGCCTGCCCCTGGAGCTGTCGCCGCCGAACTGGATCGGGGTGCGCGCGGCCAACGTCTTCAACGACCTGCACGGCACCTGGCTGGCGGGCGCGCGGCGGCAGTGGGACGAACTGCGGAACATGTGACACCTCCCTTGCGGGGCGTCACGATGATGTCAAACGCTGCTCCGCGGGCCATCCGTACAGCGCGAACGGCTCCTCCTCCAGCACCCTGGCGATGGCCTCGGCCGGGTAGCCGATCGTGTCGTCGGGCAGCTGACCGAGTGGCCGCCAAGCGAGCGCGGAGCACTTGTGCGGCTCGGCGTTGTAGGGCTCGCCGGTCCACTTCCTGGCGACGAAGAACAGGCCGACGCGGTCGGGGGCGCGGTGCATGACGTGGGCGAACTCCAGGTCCTCCGGCCGGATGGTGACGCCGACCTCCTCGCGGGCCTCCCTGACGGCCGCGCCGACCACTGACTCACCGGGCTCCAGGTGCCCCGAGGGCAGGTGCCATTGGCCGTCGCCGTAGCCGGTGCCGGCCCGTTTGCCGAGGAGCACCGTGCCGTCACGGACGAGCATCACGTGCACGTCGACGATGGCCCGGAACCGCTCAGGACGCGCCTCCCCGACCGCCTCCTCAACGCCCTTCGGGACCGTCTCGCCGGGGCCTGACGGTGGCTTGCCGGTGTCCTCGGGGCGTCGGTCGAGTGCCTGGGCCCATTTGACGGCGACCGCGGCCACCTGGATCAGCTCGGTGCGCAGCGCCTCGGGGTCCGATTCGGCGAACACCTCCAGAACTTCCTCGCGCAGGATGTGCCGCCAGGTCAGCTCCCCGCGCCGGGCCGCCTCCTCCGTCTCCCGCCGCGCCCGGTCGGCCTCGGCCACCGCGCCCTCGGCCCCGGTGCCGTCGGGTACGGCCTGCATGCCCCACTTGGCGTCCTGCGCCGCCCGCTCGGCCGCCACGTCGCCGAGCACCCCGGCCAGCGACCCCGGCACACCCGCGTCGCCATCGTGCGCCGCCCCGTCGTCATTCCTCGTCATGGACGACGAGTCTGCCCGATCCCCCTGACAGAACCCACCGACGAGAACACCGAGCCGCCGTCACACCGGGCGGTCGTCCTCCTCCTCGGCCGACAGGTCCACCCCCGGCAGGAGCCGCCGCCAGCTCGCGCCGGAATCCTGCTCCAGTACGGCCAGCAGATCGCAGAACGCCTTGAACGTCGCCCGGGGCATCCGGCAGTACCACTCCCCCACCCGCCCGAAGCAGTGGTGCATGAAGGCCACCAGCGCGTCGTCGTCCACGAGGTACCGCCCGTCCTCGCCGGAGGCGTAGACGAACCGGATCTTGGCCAGCGCCACGTACAGCTCCTCGGCCGTCAGCGCCGCCAGCCGGAGCACCGGCCCACCGCTGTTCACCGGCCCGGCGTGATCCATCAGCCCGGGCTCGGCGAAGGCGCGCGCGCCCAGCCGCCGGCGCAGCGGCACGTGGCTGAAAAGCCCGCTGTGCCCGTCCATGAGGAACTCGGGAGTGCCCCCGAACACGAACCCCAGATGCGGCACTCCCCCGATGACGATGCTCAGAATCTGCTCGTAGTTGGCGTCGCGGGCCTGCGGAGAGGCGAGCCTGAACAGGTTGACCAGCTCATCCAGGAAGACCATCACCCCGCCGTACCCGGCCAGCCGGACGAACCGGCTCATCAGCGCGAGATGGTCGAGCACGGTCGAGTCGCCGATGATCGACCGCACGCCGAGCGCCGACCTGGCCTCCGCCGCGGTCGGGTACTCCGCGCGCAGCCAGCGCAGCGCGGCCGACTTGAGGTGCTCGTCGCCCGTGTCGTGGCCGCGCCAGTACGCCCCGACGACCTGGGCGAAGTCGTGGCCGCCCGGACGCGCCTCCAGATGGGCCAGGCGTTCCCTGATCGCCTCGCCGGGGTCGGTGCCCGCCTGGCGGGCCTCGTCGAGCACGGTGGACAGGAAGCGTTCGACGACGGCGGCCAGCGCGCCGCCGGTGGGTCGGGCGCGGGTGGCCATGCTGCGGGCCAGCTCGGTGTAGAGGGCGCGGGCCTGGCCCTCCTCCGAGTGCAGCCGATGGTCGGCGGTGATGTCGGCGTGCAGGGTGACCAACCGCTTGTCCAACGCCACCGAGCGCGCCAGGTGCAGCAGGAACGTCTTGCCCGCCCCGTGCTCGCCGATGACGAGCCGGACGGCCGAGCCGCCGACCACGACCCGTTCGATGTCGCCGGTCAGAACCGCCAGCTCGGCGGTACGACCGGCCTGGATGTGGCGCTGCCCGATCAGCGGGACCACCCCTGCCCGCAGCGCCTTGAGGAGGGCGTCGCGTTCGCGGGCCCGAACGGTCACTTCAGCATCTCCCCCAGCAGTAGCCGGTCGATCAGGATCGGGTCGTCTCCGTCGAGCAGCGGATCGCCCGCGCTCTCGTAGGCGGCCTCGTTGACGCGGTCCATCGCGCCCTCCGGCAGCAGTTTCCAGGCGTCGGCGAGCATCTCGAACTGACCCCGGGTGAGTTGCGACTGATCGACGGCGGCCAGGGCGCGGACCAGGCCGGAGTGGCGGCTGTCCAGCCCCGCGACCGGGGGCACCGGAGGAGGCGGGGCGGCTGTGGGGGGCGGCTCATCACCGGCGAGCAGTGAATCGAGCAGCGTGCCCACTCTGGCCGTCTCGACGAGCCGGGCGACGGCGCGCCCGTTGGACACCGTCGGGGCGCTGAGGACGGGCACCCCGAAGACGGGCGCTCCCGGAACGACCTGCCGTACGGGCATGTGGAAACCGGACGGGTAAGGCATGTCGGGGCCGGACAGATAGGGCATGTCGCCGCGTGGCGGGGGCACCTGCTGGGCGGGCGCGTGCGGGAAGTACGCCAGCTGGATCGGCGCATGCCGCACCGCGACATATGGGGAGCCCCCCGCACGCCCGGCGGGCTCGGGATCCCGATCCAGCCCCAGCAGCCAGTGGATCCTGGTGAGCAGTTCGGCCTCGGCCGGTGTGAAGTGCCCGTTGGCGCTGGTCACGTCCCTCAGGAACTCCGCCACATAGCCACGCTCGGACCGGTCGATCTCCTGGACGCGAGCGGCCAGACCAGCCAGCGGCACATCCGCCGCGAGCACCCACTCCATATGCGCACGCAGCCGGGCCCGCTCACCGGACGTGAGGCTCAGCACCCGCTCGAGATGCTCGCTCAGCCGACGGTACGCGACCTGACGTGCCTGGTCCCTCGCGTGATCCGGCGGATTCAGCGCGTCCTCGCCCGGAGCTCTCGCGACGGCGGCCAGGTGCAGCAGTACGGTGGCCGCCCGGTACACCTCGGACGCCGCCGCCGTCGGCCCGCCCGGCGCCGCGAACAAGGCCATCACCCCAGCGCCCGGCACCGGACCGCCCAGACGCGGGTCCGGCTCGATCCCCACCCCGGCCCGCCCGAGGATCTGGGCCAGCGCGATGACGTCCTTCCTGGCGGGCTCGGGCGTGGACAGCAGGGCGACGAACTCCTCGGCGGGCACGAGCGCGGTCTCCTGCCCCGCGAGCCCGCCCAGCGCCCACCGCACCGCCCGCCCGGCACCGCCGGAGCCCAGGTCGAGCAGCTCCGCGGGCAGCAGCGCCTGGGCCCGTACGCTCTGCTTCGCGCCGGGCAGCCGGCCCAGGAAGCGGCTGTACGCCTCCAGCTCGGAGCAGCACTCCTCGGCCAGCGCGAACAGCTGCCGGGTGGGCGCGGCGAGCGTCAGCACATCGGGTACGCCGGGCAGCACCGGCGGGGCCCCGGCGAACCCGGAGCTCGCGGGCCGATACTCGAAGGCCAGCTCTTTGGATCCGGGCCGGACGACGAGCCCTTCACCGTGACGTGCCGCGTACCGCCGCTGGAACAGCGCCCCGAACTCCGCCGGACATCGCGTCGCCGGCGCGCCCGGCCGGTAGGCCGGGTGGCCGCGCAGCCAGGCCAGCGCCCAGTCGGCGGGCACCGGTTCGCCCCGCGCGGCCAGCTCCCCCAGCCGGGCCCGCATCGCGAACGCGGCGCCGGTCACCTCGGGCTCGCACAGAGCGGCCAGCAGCTCCGCGAACGGCCCCGCGTGCCGCTGGAAGGCGTCGTGCCGGGAATAGACGCCGAGAAGGCGGCGCACCTCCTCGTGGATGACCGGCAGCTCCTCCTGGGCCGTGGAGCGGTCCAGATGCAGGTCGTGTAGCACGCGACGTTCGAGGCCGTAGAAATAGAGGAAAACGTAGCCGAGGGGTGTCCGCGAATAGCATCGCCCGTCGGCGAGCCAGCTCAGATAGGCGGCCCGGGAGGGCGGCGGGAGGGCGGCGTAGCTGGGCCAGCGGTCGAGCCCCTGACCGTCCCAGTCCGGCTGCGTCATGTCCACCGGCAGTTCAGGGTCGATCAGCGACGGCTCCACCGACATTCCGGACGCGGACGGCAGCTCGGAGCCCACGTAGAGCAGGCCGCCGATGATGTTCAGGCCGGCGAGATGGATGGCGCTGCCGGCGGGCAGCCACGGCCCCTCCGGCGACGCGGGTGAGGCGGCTTTGGCCTGGCCGGATGACGCATGGCGGCCACGCGCGCGGTACACCACCGGCCCTCCTCCACCTCACCACGAAATAGACAGGGATTGCACCCTAACGCCCCCGCCATTGCCCGACATATCGCTCCAGGCCCTCGTTACAATCTTGAATCCCGACCCCGCCGGCCATTTAGCGGACCGGCCGAAAAACCTTTTCTAACCGCCCTGATGACCGGGGTCCGCGGCCATTGGTAATGGAGCTTCCACGACCAGGCGCTTCCCCCGACAAAACGGCTTACACGCCCGCAGCCGGAGGGGCCGCCAACGGTCCCGACGCGCGCCGAGCGCGGCACCGGCTCGCCGCCGACACGCGCCGAGGGGCGGCGCCGACGAGGCCACTGACGGATCGGAGGCGCACGCCGCCCCGGCTCCTGCCGACCGGCCGCTGACACAGGGGCCGCGCCTCCTGCTGACCAGACTGGCACAGGGCCGCGCCGCGCCGCGCCGACTTCTGCCAACCGGCCCAACACGCAGGGCCGTGCCGCGTCGCTCCGGCTTCTGCCGACCGGCCGTACAGCAGGACCGCGCCGCGCGCCACCAAGCTCCTGCCGACCGGCCGTACTGCAAGACCGCGCCGCGCGCCGCCCAGCTCCTGCCGACCGGCCGCCTTTTATAGTGGCCGGGTGACCGACGACCAGCACGGGCTGGCGATGAGCGGCGCGGGCGGTGCCGCCGCCCGCCACTACGACCGGGCGATCGACGAGCTGCTGCACTTCCGCGCCGAGGTCGACATCGAGGCCGCCGCCGCCCTGGCCGAGGCGCCCGACTTCCCGATGGGGCAGGTCCTGACCGCGTACCTCGGGCTGCTGACCACGGAGGTGGAGGACGCGCGTACCGCCAGGCAGCGCTTCGCCGCCTGGCGCGGCCGCGGCGACGCCGCCGCGCTCCTGCCCCGCGAACGCGCGCACGTCGAGGCCGTCCAGGCGCTGCTCGACGGCGACTTCCTGACCTGCGGCAGGCTCCTCGGCGCGATCACCGAGCAGTACCCCCGCGACGCCCTGGCGCTGGCGGCGGGGCACCAGGTCGACTTCTTCACCGGCGACGCCCGCTCGCTGCGCGACAGGATCGGCGGCGCGCTCAACGCCTGGCACGAGGACGACCGGCACTACGGTCATGTGCTCGGGATGTACGCGTTCGGCCTGGAGGAGGCGGGGCACTACGACCGGTCGGAGGATGTGGGGCTGCGGGCGGTCGAGCTGAACGCGCGCGACGTCTGGGGCATCCACGCGGTCGTGCACACCTACGAGATGCAGGGCCGGTTCGGCGACGGCATCCGCTATCTCGACGCCCGGCTCGGCGACTGGTCGACCGGCACGTTCTTCAACGTGCACACCTGGTGGCACTACGCCCTCTACGCGCTGGAGGCCGGCGACACCGGCCGGGCTCTGGCCATCTACGACGCGGCGCTGGCGGGCGGTCAGGGCTCGATGGAACTGCTCGACGCCGCCGCGCTGCTGTGGCGGCTGCTCCTGGAGGGCTCCGGCCAGCACGAACGCTGGCGGGCGCTGGCCGACGCGTGGCCCGCCAAGGTGGCCGAGCCGTTCTACGCCTTCAACGACATGCACGCCGTCATGTCGTACGTGGGCGCGGGCCGGGTCGCGGAGGCCGAGAGGCTCATCGCGAGCCGGGAGACCTACCTGTCCGAATCCCACCCGAACATCACCAACCACGCCATGACCGCCCACGTCGGCCTGCCGGTCTGCCGGTCGCTGGTCGCCTTCGGCCGGGGCGACCACGACGCGGTCGTGGACCTGCTCTATCCGATCAGGCATCGGGTCAACGAGTTCGGCGGCAGCCACGCGCAGCGGGACGCCGTACAGAAGACGCTCCTGGAGGCGGCACTGCGCGGCGGGCGCCGGGATCTGGCGCGGGTCCTGGTCAGCGAGCGGATCAGCGTGCGGCCGTGCAGCCCGTTCAACTGGCTCAAGCAGGGTGCCCTCGCCGATGCGCTCGGCGACCGCGCGGCGGCCGCGACGGCCCGCCTCCGAGCCGACGAACTGACCCACCGCACCTGACCGAGCACCGCTGTCCGCCTTGTGCGGAACTGTCGGCTCCGCGCAGTAGGGTCTCCACCATGGATCGGCAACTCACCCTGATGGCCGTGCACGCCCACCCCGACGACGAATGCCTGAGCACTGGCGGCGTCTTCGCTCGTTATGCCGACGAGGGCATCCGCACGGTCCTGGTCACCTGCACCAACGGCGAGCAGGGCGACGGGCCCGGCGGCGTCAAGCCCGGCGACCCCGGCCACGTCGCCGAAGAGGTGGCCGAGCGGCGACTGGCGGAGCTGCGCGAGTCGGTGGGTCACCTGGGCATCGACCACCTGGAGCTGCTCGGCTACCGCGACTCCGGCATGGACGGCTGGGACACCAACGCTCACCCCGACGCCTTCGCCAACGTGCCCGTCGACCTGGCCGCCGGCCGGCTCGGCGAGCTGATAAAGCAGTATCGCCCGCAGGTCGTGGTCACCTATGACGAGACCGGCGGCAGTGGCTACAACCACCCCGACCACGTCCAGGCCCATCGCATCACGGTCGCGGCCGTCGAGGCGACCGGCGTCGCCGACAAGCTCTACTACACGGCCCTCCCCCGCTCGGCGATGAAGCGCATGTTCGAGCTCGTCCGCAGCAGCGGCATCGACCTGGGCGACTTCGAGCCCTCCGACGACTTCGGCACCCCCGACGAGCTCGTGACCGCCGTCGTCGACGTCGCCCCCTACGTCGAACGCAAGCTCAAGGCACTGCGAGCGCACGCGAGCCAGGGCGACAACATCTTCCTGTTCCAGATGCCCGAAGAGGCCCAGCAGGCGGCGTTCTCCAGCGAGGCGTTCACCCGGATCGTCAATCGCGTGACGGCGGCACCGGACCAGGAGGACGACCTGTTCGCGGGGCTGCGCTGACCTGAAACCCGCCGATGGGCGGGTTCAACGCCGCTTGTCAGCCGGCTGCGGCCAGGAGCTCAGCGAAACGCTCGGCCGGGGTATCCCGGTCGAGCGTTTCGCGTAGGCGGCCGTTGAGTTCGTCGGCGACTGCCGATAATCGGCTCAGGAGGGCGCCGGCAGTTCACCCGACCCCCGGACGATCAGCCGGGTGGGCACCAGTGGTCGCCGGGCGCGGGAGCGGTCGCCGTCCAGGCGCGACAGCACCAGCTCCGCCGCCACCTCCCCGATGGCCGCCGGATCCTGGGCCACGACGGTGAGCGGCGGGTCCAGGACCTCCGCCAGCGGCAGGTCGTCGAACCCCACCAGCGCCACGTCCCGCCGCCCTGCTCGGGCCAGTGCGACCACCGCCCCCATGGAGGCCAGGTTGTTGGCCGCGAACAGAGCCGTGGGCGGGCGGTCGAGGGCGAGCAGGCGCAGGGTGGCCGCGCGGGCCGCCTCCTGGTCGTGGCCCGTCTCCACCAGGGTGCGGTCGAACGGCAGGCCCGCCTGCTCCAGGGCGTCGCGGTAGCCCTGGAAGCGTTCGCGGCGGGTGTAGAGGGTGGCGGGCAGGTCACCGATGAAGCCGATCCGGCGGTGACCGTACCCGATCAGGTGCTCGATGCCGGCCTGCGCGCCGGCCCGGTTGCCGCTGACCACGCTGTCGGCCGTCAGGCCGACGGCCGGGCGGTCGAGGAAGATGATGGGCAGGCCGGCGACCCGCTCCGTACGCAGGTAGCGGTGGTCGCTGCCGGCCGAGGGGACCACGATGAGGGCGCTGACCCGCCGGGCCAGGAAGGTGGCGATCAGGGACTGCTCCAGCTCGGCGGTCTCGCTGGAGGAGCCGACGATGAGGGTCAGGCCGCGGGCCCGGACGGCGTTCTCGATGCCGCCCGCCACCGTGCCGAAGAACGGGTTGCCCATCTCGGGGATGACCAGCCCGATCGCGGCGTCCCTGGCGCCGACCCGCATGTTGCGCGCCATCAGGTTGGGCTGGTAGCCCAGCTTGCGGACCGCGGCCATGACGCGTTCGCGCGTCTCGATGGCCACGGGTCCGTCGTCGTTGAGCACCCGTGAGACGGTCTTGGCGGTGACGCCCACCTCACGGGCCACGTCTGTCATGGTGGGACGCCGCATTTCGCCCATGCTAGAGGCCGATCGCCTCCGCCGCGTCCTTGTCCGTCACGACCGACTTGCCCTCCGACACCTGGAGTGCCCCGGTCATGATGGCCACGACCTCGGCCATGCTGTGGTCGCCCGGCTTGATCTGGGCGACGCGGCGGCCGAGCCGCTGGACGTGGATGCGGTCGGCGATCTCGAAGACGTGCGGCATGTTGTGGCTGATCAGGACGACGGGCATGCCGCGGTCGCGGACCCGCTTGATCATGTCCAGCACCTGCCCAGACTCCTTGACGCCGAGCGCGGCGGTCGGCTCGTCCATGACCACGACGTGGGAGGCCCACGCCACGGCCCTGGCCACGGCCACGCCCTGCCGCTGGCCGCCGGACAGCGACTCGACGGACTGGGTGAGCGAGCGCAGGCCGATCTTCAGGTCGGCCATGTGCTTGGCCGACTCCTCGCGCATCCGCTTCTTGTCGAGCATCCGGAAGATCGCGCCGAGTGGTCCGGGCTTGCGCAGCTCGCGGCCGAGGAACATGTTCGTCGCGATGTCGAGCGAGGCCGCGACGGCGAGCTCCTGGTAGACGGTCTCGATGCCGAGCCGGCGCGCCTCCAGGGGGTCGCGGATGCGGACGGGCTTGCCGTCGAGCAGGATCTCGCCCTCGTCGGGCTGCAGCGCGCCGGTCAGCGCCTTGATCAGGCTGGTCTTGCCGGCGCCGTTGTCGCCGATGACGGCGAGCACCTCGCCGGGCATCAGGTCGAAGTCGGCGCCGTCGAGCGCGACCACGTGGCCGTATCGCTTGACCAGGCCGCGGGCCTGGAGCACGGGGGTCATCGGGTCCTCCTGCGGGAGAGCTGGTCGACGGCGACGGCGAGGATCACCAGGATGCCGGTGATGAGCGTCTGGTAAATCGACGGTACGCCCATGAGCTGCAGGCCGTTACGGAAGACCCCCACGATGAGGGCGCCGATCAGCGTGCCGATCACCAGGCCCCGGCCGCCGAACAGGCTGGTCCCGCCGAGTACGACCGCGGTGATGCTGTCGAGGTTGTCCGTCTGACCGGCCTGCGGGTCGCCCACGCCGGTCCTGGAGACGAGCAGCAGGGCGGCGATGCCGTACACCAGGCCCGCGACTGTGTAGACGCCGATCGTCAGCCGCTGTGTGCGGATGCCGGTCAGCCGCGCGACCTCCTGGCTGTTGCCGAGCGCGTACACGTGACGGCCCCACGCGGTGTACCCCAGCAGGTAGGCGAAGAGCAGGAACAGCAGGATCGTGAGCAGCGACCCGTAGGTGACGTTCGTGCCGCCGACCTTGAAGGTCTGCCCCAGGAAGGTCAGCGCGTTCGGGAGATCGGTGACCGTCTGGTCCTCGGAGTAGATGTGGGTCAGCGCGAACACCACGTTCAGCATGCCCAGCGTGACGATGAACGGCGGCAGCGAGATCCGCGTCACCAGCAGCCCGTTGGCCAGCCCGAACGCGGCGCAGACGGCGAGTCCGGCGGCGACCGCGAGCAGCGGGGGCAGCCCGCTGCCGACGGCCAGCTTGGTCATCACGATGCCGCCGAACGCCATGATCGCGCCGTTGGACAGGTCGATGCCGGCGGTCAGGATGATGAGCGTCTGGCCGATGGCCAGCGTGCCGACGACCATCACCTGCTGGATGATCAGCGAGAAGTTGCCGCCGGTGAGGAACTGGTCGCTGTTGACCGCGAAGAACACGCAGGCCAGCACGAGCGCGGCCAGCGGTCCCGCCGTCGGTGTGGTGATGATGCGGCGCGGCAGCGTCGCTTCCATGACGGCCATGTCAGCCCCAGCAGTTGGCCAGGCCGAAGGTGGTGTCCTTGGACTCCACTCCCGGGACGGCCTTGTCGGTGATCAGCGTGACGCCGGTGTCGATGTAGCCCTTGGGCTTGGCCCCGCCCTTGGCGAAGTCGGCAACGGCTTTGACGCCGTCCTCGGCCATCTTCAGCGGGTACTGCTGCGAGGTCGCGGCGATCTGCCCGCTCTTGACGGCCTTGACGCCGGTGCAGCCGCCGTCCACCGAGACGATCAGCACATCCTTCTCGCGGCCCTTGGCCTTGAGCGCGGTGTAGGCGCCGAGCGCGGCGGGCTCGTTGATGGTGTAGACGAGGTTGATGTCGGGCGCCTTCTGCAGGCAGTTCTCCATCGCCTCCTGGCCCTTGGACTGGTCACCGCGGGTGTCCTGGGAGCAGGCGATGGACGGGTCGCCGTTGGCGATGCCGAAGCCCTTCAGGAAGCCGTCGTGACGCAGCTGGCCGACCGTGATGCCGGGCGCCAGGTCCAGCGTGGCGATCTTGGCGGTCTTGCCGGCCATGGCGCCCTTGGCGTACTGGCCGATCAGCTCGCCCGCCTTGAGGTTGTCGGTGGCGAACAGCGCGTCGGTGGCGTCCTGCGGGTCCGTCGGCGTGTCCAGCGCGATCACCACGACGCCGGCGTCCCTGGCCTTCTTGATCGCGGGCACGATCGCCTTGGTGTCGTTGGGCGTGATGAGGATGCCCTTCACCCCGGCCGCGACCATGTTCTCAATGGCAGTGAGCTGGGAGGCGTTGTCCCCGTCGAACTTGCCCGCCGCGGTCATCAGCTCCAGACCCGACGACTTGGCGGCCTGCTGCGCGCCTTCCTTCATCTTGACGAAGAACGGGTTGGTCTCCGTCTTCGTGATCAGCCCGACCTTGTTGGTGCTGGTGGATGCCTTCTGCTCGTTGCCGCCACAGCCGGTGACGAGGAGCGCGGCGGCCAGAAGTCCGGCCGAGAGCCTAGCAATCATGGTGGCTTCCTATCAGGGATGATTCAATGTCATCGTTGACATATGTCAACGTTGACATTCGCCGTGCTGCGATGATGGACTCCCTTTCTAGAAACGTCAATGCCCCCTGGGTGTAACAAATCTGCAAACATGGCTGAAAGGTTGGCCCTGATGATCGCTGTCCTGGGCGAATGCGTCGCGGACGCCTTCGCCGACCGGCGCCCCGGCGAGCTGGAGCTCCGGGTTCTGCCGGGCGGCGGACCCGCCAACACGGCGGTGGCTCTGGCCCGGCTCGGCACCTCGACGCGGTTCCTGGGGCGCGTGTCGGCGGATGTGTTCGGCGAGCTGTTCCGCGAGCACCTCGCCTCCTCCGGGGTGGACCTGTCGGCCTGTGTACCGGCCGCCGAGCCGAGCACGCTGGCGGTGGCCTCACTCGACGAGCGGGGCCAGGCGGCCTACAGCTTCCACGCCGAGGGCACCGCCGACTGGCAGTGGACGGCCGAAGAGCTGGCCGCCGTCGACCCGAGCGGGTGGTCCTGCCTGCACACGGGGTCGCTCGCGCTGGTCAGGCGGCCGGGCAGCGCCGCGGTGGAGTCGTTCGCGGCGGATGCCCGCGCGCACGCGACGGTCTCGATCGATCCGAACGTACGGCCCAGCCTGGCCGGCCGGGACGCCTACCCGGTGGAGCGGTGGTGCGCGGTGGCCGACATCCTCAAGCTCAGCGACGACGACCTGTCCTTCCTGATGCCGGATCAGCCGTTGGAACGTGCCTGCGACACCTGGCACGCGGCCGGTGCCAGGCTCATCGTGATCACCCGGGGCGCGGACGGCGCGCTGGTGTCGCTGGACGGGGAGCGCGCGACGGTACGGGCGCCCCGGGTCGAGGTCGTCGACACCGTGGGGGCCGGTGACTCCTTCACCGCCGGGCTGCTGCACCGGCTGGGCGTGCGGGGGCTGCTCGGCGGCCGGCTGGACGGGCTGGACCTGGAGACGGCCGCCGACGCCGCCGCCTTCGCGGCCCGGGTGGCGGCGCTGACGTGCTCGGTCGCGGGGGCCAACCCGCCGTGGGCGCACCAGCTCAACGAGACCGCCGGGCGGTGACGCCGTACAAGAGTCGGTTCAGGAACCGGCGGGCCAGGTGATCTGCCCGGAGTGGTAGTAGTTCACACCCTGGACGCGCCAGCGCGGCCCCTGCGCGCCGAGCCGCTGCTTGAATGCGGTCCAGTCGTGCTTGGCGTACGGGGACCAGCCCAGCTCGGCGATGGCGGGCAGGCGCGGGAAGGCCATGTACTCGATGTCGGCCGACGTCCTGATCGTCTCGGTCCACAGCGGCGCCTCCACGCCCAGGACCTGCTGCGCCGGCAGGCCGGTCAGGTAGGCGCCCGGGTTCCAGCCGTAGGCGTCCTTGACCTCGATCAGCCCGGCCCAGTCCTGGCCGAGCGGGGTGCGCCGGTTGTACTTCATGTCGAGGTAGGCGCGGCTGGCCGGGGACATGATGACCTTCCGCCCGGCGCCCGCGACGGCGCTGTCGTCCGGCGTGGTGCCCCAGTATTGAGCGACCGTGGAGGGCAGCGGCGTCGCCTTGACGATGTCGTGCCAGCCGATGACGGTCTTGCCGTGCGCGGCGGCGATGGCCTGCGCCCGGTTCATGAACGCGGCGTAGTCGGCCGGCTTGGTGGAGCTGGCCTCGTCGCCGCCGAGGTGCAGGTAGGGGCCGGGGGTGAGTGCGGCCAGCTCGCCGAGCACCTGGTCGAGGAAGGTGTAGGTGAGCTCCTTCGACGTGCACAGCGAGCTGAAGCCGACGTCGGTGCCGGTGTACAGGGGCGGCGCGACGCCGTCGCAGTTCAGCTCGGCGTAGGAGGCCAGGGCGGCGTTCGTGTGGCCGGGCAGGTCGATCTCGGGCACGACCGTGATGTTGCGGGCCGCGGCGTAGGCCACGAGCTCCTGGTACTGGGCCTTGGTGTAGTAGCCGCCCGGATCGCCGCCGACGGCGGTGCTGCCGCCGTAGGTGGCCAGCCGGGGCCAGGAGTCGATGACGATCCGCCAGCCCTGGTCGTCGGACAGGTGCAGGTGCAGGTAGTTGATCTTGTAGAGGGCGATCTGGTCGATGTACCGCTGGACGGCGGCCAGGGGGAAGAAGTGGCGGGCGACGTCGAGCATGGCGCCGCGGTAGGCGTAGCGCGGCGCGTCGGTGATCCGCCCGCCCTGCACGGGCCACGGCCCCGGCTGGACGCTCGCGCTGTCGGCCGCGTACGGCAGCAGCTGCCGCAGCGTCTGCACCCCGTTGAACAGCCCGGCGGCCCCGTTGGCCAGCACGGTGATCCCGGTGGCGGTCACGTCGAGGCGGTAGGCCTCCTCGCCGCCGCTCACGCTGCCCAGCCGCAGCGAGATGCCGCCGGCGGGCGGCGCGACCACGATCGGCACGGGGAAGCCGGTCGAGCGCCGCAGTTGCCGGGCGAGCTGCTCGCCGACGGCGGGGACGTCGCTGTAGAGGCTGGTGGCCGAGGTGATCCGGTAGGTGACTCCGGCGGCGGGCGTCGCGCTGACCGGGGCGGGAACCACCCCGCCGAAGCTCAGGGGCGCGGCGGCGCGCGCGCTCGGGGAGGCGGAGACCGACGTGGCGACGAGCGCCGCCACCAGGATCAGCACTGTGCGCAGGCTCATGGCCTCACCATACGGACGTGATCCGCGCTAGTAAAGAAACTTTCCAAATAACGCTTGCACGCGCTCGGCCAGCGGCCTTCAAGAGCCTCGCAACCACCGCGCCCAACCATCGGAGAGTCACTGAGCGATATCCACTCGGCCGCCAGACGAGGACAGAGATATGCGACGCCTTCTCGGGGTCATCACCCCGTTAGTCATCGGCCTGCTCTCCGCGGGTCTGGTCACCGCCGAGCCCGCGACGGCACAGCCCGCGCGGACGGCCGACACACCGCCCGGCCTGAGCGCCTACTACGGGCAGCGGCTCGCCTGGACCCCCTGCAAGGGGGGTTTCCAGTGCGCGAAGCTCAAGGTGCCGCTCGACTACACCAAGCCGTCGGGCAAACGGATCGAGATCGCCGTGATCAAACTGCCGGCGAAGGGCGGCAAGCGCCTGGGCTCCGTGGTGATCAACTTCGGCGGCCCCGGCGGGTCGGGCGTCGACCTGCTGAGAGGCACCGCGAAGGTGAAGTTCACCGCCGCCCTCCGCTCGCGCTTCGACCTGGTCAGCTTCGATCCGCGCGGTGTGGGCGCCTCCAGCCCCGTGCGCTGCATGCCCACCCAGGTGGCCGACTGGTACCACTCCGTCGACGACACCCCGGACTCGAAGGCCGAGGTGAAGATGTACAACTACGCGCAGCTGCGGCTCGCGCAGGCGTGCCAGGCCAACTCCGGCGCGCTCCTGCCCTTCGTGGGCACGCCGAACGCCGCCCGTGACATGGACGTGCTGCGCGCCGGTCTCGGCGAGTCGCGGATGACCTACCTCGGTTTCTCGTACGGCACCCTGCTCGGCGCCACCTACGCGAACCTGTTCCCGGCCAGGGTGCGCGCGATGGTGCTCGACGGCGCCGAGGACCCCACGACGACGGCGACGGAGTTCGGCGCGGGCCAGCAGGACGGCTTCGGCGTGGCCTTCGAGTCCTTCGCGCGTGACTGCTTCAAGCACAAGGACTGCCCCTTCAAGAAACACACGGTCACCGCGATCACCAAGCAGATGCGCGCCCTGCACGACCGGACCGAGAAGGCGCCGCTGGTCAACACCTACGACGGCAGGCAGGCCACGCAGGCGATCGTGTACACCGGCCTCAACAGCCTCCTGTACGACCAGCGGTCGTGGCCGGCCCTGCGGCAGGCGCTCGGCACGGCGTTCAAGGGCGACGGCACGCTCCTGCTGCAGTACGCCGACCAGTACAACGAGCGCGGCCCCGACGCGACCTACGCCAACATGATGGAGGCGCACGCGGCCATCGACTGCCTCGACCACCCGACCTGGCGGCGAGCGGTGCGCCAGGCCAAGGCGATCAGCTCCGGCAAGGCCGTGGCCAGTGCGTGCGACTTCTGGCCGGTCAGGAGCAAGACGGTCAACCGGGCCATCCACGCCAAGGGCGCGCCGCCCATCCTGGTGGTCGGCACCCTGCGCGACCCGGCCACGCCGTACAAGTGGGCCAAGGCGCTGGCCTCTCAGCTGTCCTCGGGCGTGCTGCTGAGCTTCGACGGCGACGGCCACACCGCCTACGGCACCGGCTCGGCCTGCGTGAACACCTCCGTCGACCGCTATCTGATCACCCGGGTGCCGCCGCGCGACGGGAAGATGTGCCCGAAGATCTGACCCGGCCCCGGTCGTGCGCGACCGGGGTCAGCTCGTGTCGTCGTCGCCCTTGGCCGAGCGGTCCATCGCCGGTTGCACGAACCAGGTCCACACGGCCAGCGCGGCGACGACGACGGCCGTGATCACCGCCACCGTGCTGTGGAACAGGTAGTCGACCACCAGCATGGTGGCCGCGGTCATCGAGACGGCCAGGGCCAGCGCCCCGGCGATGCCGTACAAGTTGGAGCGGCGGACCAGCATCTCCTTCAGGCCCTGGCGGAAGAGCACCCGGTGCTGGGCGGCCGGGGCGATGTAGCAGATCGACGCGATGGCGGCGCTGACCAGTGCCACGTAGAACAGCCGCCGGTCGGCCAGGCTCAGCTTGTCGAACCCCTGCGAGAACGGGACCGTCAGCAGGAACGCGAACAGCACCTGGACTCCGGTCACCGCCACCCGTGCGCTCTGCAGCAGCTCCACGAAGTTGCGATCGGCCCGCTCCTTCTGCGTTTCCCTGTCCGGTTCCATGTGCCTTCATCTACCTAGATCAGGGAATTTCATGCGAAAGTGCGATCTATTCGCGCAGGGCCAGCTTCAAGAGAGCAGGCGGGCGGGGGTGATCGGCAGGTCGCGGACGCGGATGCCCGTCGCGTGATAGACCGCGTTGCCGATGGCGGCCGCGGTGCCGACGATGCCGATCTCGCCGATGCCCTTGGTGCCCATCGGGTTGAGGTGCCGGTCGTCCTCCTCGATCCAGGCCGCGTCGATCCGCTCGATGTCCGCGCACACCGGCACGTGGTATTGAGCCAGGTCGTGGTTGCTGAACCCGCCGAACTCGTCGTCGACGACGCTCTCCTCCATCAACGCCATGCCCACACCCATCGTCATGCCACCGACGAACTGCGACATTGCCAGCTGCTCGTCGATGATCCGCCCGGCGGCGAAGATGCCCAGCAGGTGCGACACGCGGATCTCGCCGGTGTCCATGTCCACGCGTACCCGGGCGAACTGGGCGCCGAAGGCGTGTCTGGCCAGGTCCTGCTGCGCCTTGATGGCGTCGGTGGTGTCGGCTGCGCCGTGCTTGCCGTCGCGCAGCGCCTCCTCGCAGGCGGCCACCACGGCCGAGCCCCAGGAGGCGGTGCCCATGGAGCCGCCGGCCACCGGGGCGGGGGGCAGATCGCTGTCGCCCAGCTCGATCCGCACCTGGTCGGGCGGGACGCCGAGCGCGGTCGCGGCGATCTTGGTCAGCGCGGTGCGGGCGCCGGTGCCGAGGTCGACGGCGGCCACGCGCACGACATAGCCGCCGTTCTCGACAGTGGCGGTGGCCTGGGACGGGCGCCGGAAGGCCGGGAAGGTGGAGGAGGCGACGCCGGTGCCGATCAGCCAGCGCCCCTGGCGGCGGACGCCCGGCGTCGGGTCGCGCCCCTCCCAGCCGAACCGGCGGGCGCCCTCCAGCAGGCAGGCCACCAGGTTGCGGGAGCTGAACGGCAGGCCGCTCTCCGGCTCGGTCTCCGCGTCGTTGAGCACGCGCAGCTCGACGGGGTCCAGGCCGGTGGCGATGGCCAGCTCGTCCATGGCCGACTCCAGCGCGTACATGCCGGGGCATTCGCCCGGAGCGCGCATCCACGACGGGGTGGCCACGTCCAGCCGGACCAGCCGGTGGGCCGTGCGCAGCGCGGGCGTCTCGTACATGGTGCGGGCCGGGGTGGCGGTCTGCTCGGCGAACTCGACCAGCGTCGAGCTCTGCTCGGCGACCTCGTGCTCGACGGCGGTGAGGCGGCCGTCGGCGTCGGCGCCGAGCCGGACCCGCTGGATCGTCGGCGTCCGGTAGCCGGTGACGTCGAACAGCTGCTGCCGGGTCAGCGCCACCTTCACCGGCCGCCCGACGGCCCGTGCCGCCAGGACGGCGAGCATGGTGCCGGGGCGGATGGTGCCCTTGGACCCGAAGCCGCCGCCGATGTGGCGGCAGACCACGCGCACCCGCTCGGCGGGCAGGCCGAGCGTCTTGGCGATCATGACGCGAGCTGTGGACACGCCCTGCGTCGAGTCGTAGACGGTCAGGTCGCCGTCACCGCTCCAGACGGCGAGCGTGGCGTGCGGCTCCATCGGGTTGTTGTGCACGGCCGGGGTCGTGTACGTCACGTCCACGGTGACGGCCGCCGCGGCCAGCCCGGCCGCCAGGTCGCCCTTCTCGGTGTCGGCCGGGTAGAACGGGTTCACCTTCTCCGGCCGGTAGAGCCCGGGGTGGTCGCCGCGCAGCCGTACGTCGTGCGGGTCCTCCTCGTAGGTGACCCGCACCTCCCGCGCGGCCGCGCGGGCGTTCTCGTAGGTGTCGGCGACGACGGCGGCGACGAACTGCCCCCGGTAGGCGACCTCGCGGCGCTGGAACAGCGCCAGCTCCGGGTCCGCGTCGGGGGCCAGCTCGGGCGGGTCCTCGCTGGACAGTACGGCCAGCACGCCCGGCAGGACGAGCGCCTCCGCCGCGTCGATCGAGGTGATGCGGCCCCTGACGATCCCGGCCTGGACCGGGTAGGCGTAGGTGACGCCCTCGATCGGGTATTCGGCCGAGTAGGTCGCGCGGCCGGTGACCTTGTCGTGCCCCTCGATCCGGGTCATGGTGCCAGCTCCAGCAGGGTGCGGACGATGAGGTTGCGAGCCAGCGGCACCTTGTGCGCGTTGCGCGGCAGCGGGCGGGCCCGCTCCAGCTCGGCCTCGGCGGCCCGGGTGAAGCTCTCCTCGTCCGCCCGGGCGCCGCGCAGCGCCCGCTCGGCGCGCTCGCACCGCCACGGCACGTGCGCCACCGCGCCGAGCGCGATCCGGCAGTCGCGTACGGTCCCGTCCTCCGCGACGTCGAGGGCGGCGGCGATCGACACCAGTGCGAACGCGAACGAGGCGCGCTCGCGGACCTTGCGATAACGGGAGGCGCCCGGTGGCGGGGCGGGCAGGTGCACGGCGGTGACCAGCTCGCCGGGCGCCAGCACGGTGTCGTGCTCGGGCTCGTCCCCGGGCAGCCGGTGCAGCCCCGGCATCGGGATCACCCGGTCGCCGCCGGGCCCGGTGACGTGCACGCGGGCGTCGAGCGCGGCCAGCGCCACCGCCATGTCGGACGGGTGGGTGGCCACGCATGCGGGGGAATGTCCGAGGATGGCGAGGTTGCTGTGGTCGCCGCCGATCGCCGGGCAGCCGGATCCGGGCCGCCGCTTGTTGCACGGCTTGGAGACGTCCTGGAAGTACGAGCAGCGGGTGCGTTGCAGCAGGTTGCCGCCCACGGTCGCCATGTTGCGGATCTGCCCGGACGCCCCGGCCAGCACCGCCCGCGCCAGCATCGGGTAGCGCTCGCGGACCAGCGGATGGGCGCCGAGGTCGCTGTTGCGCACGGCGGCGCCGACGCGCAGCCCGTCGCCGTCGGGCTCGATCCGGTCGAGCGGCAGCCGGCTCACGTCCACCAGGAACTCGGGCTCGGCCACGCCCAGACGCATGAGGTCGACGAGGTTGGTGCCGCCGCCCAGGTACATCGCGCCGGGCCGGAACCTGGCCACGGCGTCGGCGGGGTCGCCGGCCCGCGCGTACTCGAAGGGTCTCATCGCGCCACCTCCGCGATCGCGGTGACGATGTTCGGGTAGGCGCCGCACCGGCACAGGTTGCCACTCATCCGCTCGCGGATCTCCTCGGCCGTCAGCGCCGGGTCGGCGGCCATGTCCTCGGTGACGGCGCTCGGACCGCCCTCGGCCAGCATTCCGGCGGCCGAGCAGAGCTGGCCGGGGGTGCAGTAGCCGCATTGGAAGGCGACGTGCTCGATGAAGGCGGCTTGGAGCGGGTGCGGCCGGTCGCCGTCCGCCAGGCCCTCGACGGTGGTGATGTCCGATCCGTCCTGCGCCACGGCCAGCGCCAGGCAGGCGTTGGCCCGCCGGCCGTCGATCAGCACGGTGCACGCGCCGCACTGGCCGTGATCGCAACCCTTCTTCGAGCCGGTCAGTCCGAGCCGCTCGCGCAGCAGATCCAGCAGCGAGACGCGCGGGTCCACCTCCACGGTCCGCCGCGAACCGTTGACCTGCAGGCTGATCTCCATGGCGCTCGCCTACCCGGTGCGCCCACGGCTCAACCCCACGTCGTCCTCGTTCCCTTGGTCGGCTTTGTTCGGAGAAATACCCGGTGGGAGACTGAAAGGTGACGAAGGGGGACGTCATGATCGAGGTCAAGAGCATCGACAAGCCCGACGAGCGCCGGGACTTCCCGATGGGCCACTTCGAGGTGTGCAACCTGACGGGCCTGAGCTTCGGTGTGGCCACGTTCGAACCCGGATGGCGCTGGTCGGCGTCCATCAAGCCGATCGTCGGCACCGATTCGTGCCAGGTCCATCACAACGGGTTCGTCGTCCGAGGCCGGCTCCGCATCCGGATGGACGACGGCACCGAGGCCGAGATCGGCCCGGGAGAGGTCTTCGTCGCCCCGCCCGGACACGACGCCTGGGTGGTCGGGAACGAGCAGGTAGAGGTGTACGACTTCGCGGGCGGCGCCGCGGAGTACGCCAAGGCACGGAGCGCCTGAGGCCTGCTTTCGCAGCGGGGGTCGCCGGCGCGACCGTAGTCGGCGACCCTCGGCCCTTTCGTTCAGACCGTGATGACGACCTTCCCCACCACGTGACCCTCTTCCTGGTAGCGGACGGCCGCCGGGATCTCCTCGAACGGGTAACCGCGGTCGATGACCGGAGCGATCTCGCCGTCCTCGATGAGCCGGGTCAGCGTGAGCAGATTCTGCCGCTTCTGCCGGCAGGTGACCACGTCCGTCATGACCATTCTCTGGGACACGAACGGCGAGAACGCCACCGCCGCGAACACGTGAGCGGCGGGCTGGAACCATCGGCCGGGCGGTCCGCCGATGGCGACGTAGGTGCCCTTGGGGGTCAGCACCCGGCGGCAGGCCCCTCCTGAACGGCTTCCCGCGATGTCCAGCAGCAGGTCGTAACGCTGTCCGGTCCGGGTGAAGTCCTCCGTCGTGTAGTCGATGACCTCGGTGGCGCCGAGCGACTTGACCAGGTCCACGTTCCGCGCGCCACAGACGGCGGTGACCTCCGCGCCGAGCGCTCGGGCGATCTGCACGGCGAACGTCCCCACCCCGCCCGACGCCCCGTTGACGAGGACCTTGTGCCCGGACTGGAGGCGGCCCTGGTCGCACAGGCCCATCAGGGCGGTGTTGGCCGCCATCGGCACCGCCGCCGCCTGCTCGAAGGACAGGTTCTTCGGTTTCGGCGCCAGGTCGCTCGCCCGGACGCACGCGTATTCGGCGAAGCCGCCCTGGTTGGACTGCGCGAAGACCTCGTCGCCGGGGCTGAACCCCGTCACGTCCTTGCCGACCGCCTCGACCTGCCCCGCCAGATCGGCGCCCAGGATGTGGATCTTCGGCCCGCGCAGCCCGAGGCTGCCGGGCATCAGGCGCGCGATGTACGGCTCGCCTCTCATGTGGTGCCAGTCGTAGGGCTGGATGGAGGTGGCACGGACCCGGACCAGTACCTCGTCGGCGCCGGGCACGGGCTTGTCGATCTCGGTGACGGCCAGGTCGTCGGGTGAGCCGTACGTGCGTAAGACGATCGCCTTCATCGCGGGTGCCTCCGATTCGTACAACGTAAGTCGTACGCCGTAAGGTACTCGTACGGCGTAAGGTGGTCAAGGGGCCGCCGGAGGCGACCGGCGAGCACGAAGGGGGTCAGGCGCTCTCGCGCATCCTGTCGAGACCATCGAGGATCAGATCCAGCCCGAACTCGAACTCGGTCTGGTCGTCGCACCAGCCCAGCGTGGAGTCGGGGTCGTCGTGAGCGATCTCCCGCAGCATGCCGACGAGGTGGGGCAGCTGCTCGGCCATGGCGTCGAGCATGGCCGCGGAATCGTCACCGGCCCCGTCACCCGGATCGAACATCTCCTGGGTGAACCCCAGAGCCCGGCTCCCCAGGGCGTGCAGCGCGTGATGGGCCAGGTCGTTGGAGAAGCCACCGTCTCGCATGAGCCCGATCAGGGCATCGAAGTACCGCACGACCGCCGGACTCACGTCGGTACGGGTCTCGAAGACGCGCGGCGCCCAGGGGTGGCGCAGGAAGACCTGGCGGGCGGTCAGGATCCGCTGCCGCACGGCCGTCTTCCAGGCGGCTCCCTTGGAGGGCATGTCGATCCGGCCGACCGCCTCGTTGATCTCGCCGGCGATGACGCCGACGATGCCGTCGAGGACGTCTTCCTTCTTGGCCACGTGGTAGTAGAGCGACATCGCCTCGGCGCCGAGCTCTTCCGCGAGACGACGCATCGTGAGCGACTCGATGCCGCTTTCGTCGGCGACCTTGATCGCGGCCCGGAGCACCCGATCTCTGCTCAACGGGGTGCGGGGCTCGGTCCTTGGTCCATTCCGCGTGGCCACCTAGATCAACCTCCGCGCCATATCGTACAAGTTGACCTGCTCCCCGTCCTGAAGGGGCGGGGATTCCCGTGCCGCTATGCGGCAGCTCGTGCCGCTTGCGCGGCCTGTGCTGTGGAACGGGGTGCTTGACGTTTCGCGGACCCGGGTGGGTCTCCACGCCCTGAGACGACCAGCCCGGCCGCCTGTCCTTTGCTCTTGATGTTCCTCGCCCCGACGATGTCGGCGTGCTCGCTGTGCCCGCAGGAAGTGCAGGAGAAGATCGCTTGGCTCTTGCGGCTCTTCTCCTCCACCTTCCCGCACACAGGTTCCGGGCACGTCTGGGACGTGTACACAGGATTGATCTTATGGATGACGCAGCCGGTATAGCGCGCCTTCGAGCGAAGGGCGACTCCCAGGCCGTACCAGCCCTTGTCGACAATCGCCGTGTTGAGCCCGGATTTCGCCGCCGCGCCGTTGCGCAGGAACCTGCCCGACCGGTCGGGGTCGGGCTTCGGCTTGACGGCCGCGCTCATCCCCTTCGTGTTCAGGTCTTCGATGACCACATGCCCGTACACACCGGTGAGCCGATGCGCGGCTTGGGCGTTGAAGTCAGCGCGCCGCCACCGGACCCGCCGCATGACCTCACCCATCGCGGCCACGACCCTCTGACGCCGCCTCGATCCCTTCTGCGTGCGGGCGAGCCGGCGTTGCAGCCGTAGATACCGTTCCGCTTCGCCGACCGTCACATACCCCAGGTCGTCCTTGCGGTCCTGTTTCGTCTCCCGCGGCAGCCGCCTGGAGGAGACACCGCCGCTTCCGGCGTGGCGGCGGTCGAAGAACTCCCCGTCCGAGGTCACGGCGGCCGTGACCACCCCCCGGTCCACGCCCACCCATCCAGGGCGGGCGTGTTCCTGCCGCTCGGCGATCCCATCGTCGACCAGGAAACTGATGAACCAGTGCTTGCCGTCCCGGGACACGGTCGCGGACTTGACGCTCCCCCGAGCGGGCGCGACATCCGAAACCGCGCCCACCCGAACTTGGGCAGGAAGACTCGCCCCCACTTGCGGCCGATCGGCTCCACGGGCAGGTGTCCGGCGGTGGGGAAGCGAAACGAGGGCCGCCACTTCGCCTTCGACTTCCAGCGCACCTTCCATGTGCCATGCTTGCGGCACGCCTGGTCCAGGTCCTTGAGGGTCTGCTGGATCACCTGGGCGGGCGCATCAGCGAGCCAGCCGCAGTACGGGTCCTTCTTCGCCTCGGCGAGCTGCCCGCACTGCTCGGCATAGGTGATCCACCCTCCGCGCCGCCGGTACTCCCGCCGCTGTTCGAGACCGGTGTTCCACACCGCCCGGCAGATCCCGCCCAGCCTTTCGGCGAACGCGGCCTGCCCGGAGTCGAACTCCAAGCGGTACTTCCGGCCCGCAAGCATGCGCAACACCCCCTCTTCCACGGGATGCTCACGTCTCACCGACTCGAACACATTATCATCTGGTCTATGAGCCAG